>JBJEOI010000001.1:0-25627 GCA_051880635.1 Acutalibacteraceae bacterium
AAGGGCGGAAATATTCCGATAAAAAACTGAGTTCGGATTATTCTTCTCACCCTAAGCGAAAAAAATATAAAAATCTTTGCAACCGAACCGACAAAAAAGTTGTCTTTATTATTGAGGCTCGGTTTGAGAGGAGAAGCGTATGGAGGACAGCGCAATTATCGGGCTGTACTGGAATCGCGATGATAACGCGATTTTGCAGACACGGGAAAAATACGGAGCCTATTGTCTGAAAATATCAGAGAATATTCTGGGCAACCGTTCCGACAGCGAAGAAAATGTCAACGACACCTATCTGAAGCTGTGGAACACTATACCGCCCGAAAGACCGAAGCATTTTTCGGCGTATCTCGGAAAAATTGCCCGCAACCTGGCGATTAACAAGTATAAGGCGAAGCATACGGATAAACGGCTCGCAAACGAATTTTCCGCCTCGCTTGATGAACTCGATCTGTGTACCCCGTCGAACGTAAATGTTGAAGACGAAATGCAGATAAAAGAACTGGGACGGATCATCAGCGACTTTCTGTATGAACAGAAAGAGGAGGTCAGGGCTGTTTTTGTCTGTCGCTATTTTGATTGTGACAGCGTTGAGGCGATTGCGGAAAAATTCGGCTTCAGTCACAGCAAGGTCAAATCTGTGCTGATGAGAACGAGAACGAAGCTTCGGCAGTATCTTGAACAGGAGGGCTACTATGAATAACGAGGTTATGGCAAGAGCCGTCACCGAGCTTGATGACGGTCTGATTGCCGGTGCGCATACATTTTCAAAAAAAGGCAGTTTCAGCCGTCCTGCCGCAAGGCTTCTTGCCGCCGCCGCTTGTATCACGGTTGTGTTTTGCGCCGTGTTCGCTTTCTTCTCTTCCAAAAGAATTGAAGTCAGCGTAAACGGTGAGACAGCGTCTGGGCGACCGCTTGTCGTCGCTTATGCGCAGGGCGGGTCGTCTCTTAACCGGTCTGTACCGCAGGAGCTGTCGGTTGAGATTGCAGTCAGGACAGATAAACCAATCAGCGTGGAAGCGTCTGACGGATTTCTCGTAACAGATACGAAGAACATCCACAGAAAATCACTTACACTCACGGGAGACACAAACCTTGTCTGGACGGTGGAAAATCCCGATATCGGTCAGCAATATTTTCTGATGCTTGGTCGCAAAACAGGTTTAATGCTTTCTTATGATGAAAGCTTAAATAAATGGACAATACTAAAAACACGGAGGTAAATGTCATGAAAAAAATTGTAACACTTCTTCTTGCGGCTGTAATGCTGCTCGCGCTCGCCGCCTGCGGTAACGGCGGAAATGAAACAACGGCAAACGGTGGAGATACCACGGCTTCTCCGGCTGTTGAGTCCAAGGATCCGCTTGCGGTTCTTCAGACCGTATGGGCAAGCTACGGCGACGACGAAAAGTTTGCGGTTGCCGGCGGTGATATGTCGGAAGAAAACAGCAAAATGGACGAACCCGGCGTTTTCAGCCTTGAAAACAAGGAAGAGCTTGATGCCACACTCGGTCTTTCCGCCGAAGCGGCAGAAAAGGTAGATTCAGCCGCTTCTCTTGTTCACATGATGAACGCCAACACCTTCACCTGCGGCGCATTCAAAGTCAAGAACGCCGAGGATGTTGCTTCTCTTGCCGGACTGCTCAAGGACAACATTCTGAAAAGACAGTGGATGTGCGGTTTCCCCGACAAGCTTGTCGTAGCAAGCGTTGACGACGTTGTTCTTGCTTTCTTCGGAAAGAACGACAACATTGATACGTTCAAAGCAAAGCTGACCGAAGCATACGCATCGGCCGAGGTCATCAGCGAATCTCCGATCGAATAATTCAGGCAGGAGTAACAGAATATGCTGTTTTCGAGCATTCCGTTTTTATATGCTTTTCTCCCTCTTACGGCGACGCTTTATTTTGCCGCACCGAAAAAGTTGAAAAACGGTGTTCTGCTTTTGTTCAGTCTGGTGTTTTACGGCTGGGGAGAGCCGAAATACCTGATTCTGATGTTATTTTCGATTACGCAAGGGTATATTTTCGGACTTCTGATTGAAAGAACCCGTGAAAGCAGGCGGTCAAAGGTGTTTTTGACCGCCTCTGTTTTCGTGAGCCTTCTGCTTCTGGGTTACTGTAAGTACGTTGACTTTTTTATCGGCAGCTTCAACAGCATAACCGGTTTGGCCGTTCCGCTGTTAAAGGTTGCGTTGCCGATCGGCATCAGCTTTTACACCTTTCAGATTCTAAGCTATACGATCGACGTATACAGAGGCGATGTGCCGGCGCAAAGAAACTATGTGAATCTCGCGCTGTATATTGCCATGTTTCCTCAGTTGATTGCCGGACCCATTGTGCGCTACTCGGATATTGTTCCGCAGCTTGAAAACCGCACGCACAGCATAGAAAACGCCGCTTACGGCATAAGACGGTTCACTGTCGGTCTTTCAAAGAAGATTCTGATAGCGAACGTCCTTGCTGAGCTGGTGTCCGGCTTCAAAGGTTCCGGGGAACAGTCGGTTTTGTACTACTGGCTTTATGCGGCCGCGTGTACGCTTCAGATCTACTTTGATTTTTCGGGTTACAGCGATATGGCGATCGGTCTCGGGCGCATTTTCGGCTTCCGCTTTTCGGAAAACTTTGATTATCCGTATATTTCGGGAAGCATCACGGAATTCTGGCGCAGATGGCATATTTCGCTCGGAAGCTGGTTCCGGGATTATCTGTATATTCCGCTCGGCGGAAACCGGGTCGGGAAGCTTCGTTGGTTTTTCAACATTTTTGTTGTCTGGTTTGCGACGGGAATCTGGCACGGAGCGGCATGGAATTTTGTGCTCTGGGGACTGATGTATGCCGTACTGCTTGTAAACGAAAAGCTTTGGCTTTTAAAGCCGCTGAAAAAGAGCCGTGTCCTCAATCACGTTTATACCATGTTCTTTGTTGTAATCGGATTCGTTTTGTTTGACGCCGAAAGCGTCGGATCGGCCTTTTCGGCACTCGGGGCAATGTTCGGGTTCGGGGGACTTCCTGTTGTTTCGTCAGAGGCTCTGTATGCGCTTAAAAGCTTCGCCGTTGTGCTGATTGTTGCCGTTTTGGGCGCAACGCCTATGTTTCAGAAGCTCTTCCGGCGTTTTGAAAGAACCAAAACCGGCTCTGCCGTTCTCACGGTTGCCGAACCGCTCGGTATCGTTTTACTGCTGACGGTCTGTACGGCGTATCTTGTTGACGGCTCGTTCAATCCGTTTTTGTATTTCAGGTTTTAGGAGGGAAAGCGATGAAGAAAAAGGATATTTTCGTTGTGATTGCGGCTTCCTTTCTGATTTTCGGTCTTGCGCTTACCGGCTTGCTGATTCCGGATAAGCAAGTGTCCGTCAGTGAACGGCGGCCGCTCGCTGAATTTCCCGTTCTGAGTTTTGGGGGCGTGGCAAACGGAAGCTTTCAGGAGGGCTTTGAAGCATACAGCCCGGATCACTTTCCCTTTCGTGACGGATTCCGTACAATAAAAGCCCTTACGGCTTATAAGTTTTTTCGGCAAAAAGATAATAACGGCATTTATCTTGCCGACGGCCATCTGTCAAAGCTTGATTATCCCGAAAGCCTTGATTCGGTGAAAAAGGCGACAGATCGATTCCGCGATATCATCGGTTGGTATGCTGACGAGAACGCCAAAATCTATTTTTCGGTGATTCCGGACAAAAATTATTTTCTTGCCCGACAAAACGGCTATCTTTCGATGGACTATGACCGTCTGATTTCATTTGCAAAAAATGAAATGAACGTGGCGGAATATATTGATATTACCGGTCTTTTGGAGCTGTCCGACTACTATCGGACGGATTCTCATTGGCGTCAGGAGTGCATCACGGAGGTTGCGGGACTTCTCGCCGATAAAATGGGTACGGTGCTTGACGAAACGTACACAAAAACAAAGCTTTCCGGGTCCTTCCGCGGTGTTTACGCCGGACAGTCCGCACTGCCCGTGGCGGCGGACGAGCTATTGTGCCTTGAAACGCAGGCCACCGAAAACTGCCTTGTCTACGATGCGGAAACCGAAAGCAACATTCCGGTTTATAACAAAGAAAAGCTTGCCGGTAACGACTTGTATGAAGTCTATCTGTCGGGGGCAAAATCTCTTCTGAAAATCGAAAATCCGAAAGGGGCATCGGATAAAAAGCTGATTATTTTCCGTGACTCCTTTGCAAGCAGTCTTGCGCCGCTTCTGATTTCCGGATATCGGGAGATCACGCTGGTGGATATCCGTTATATCTCGCCGAAAATCTTAGAAAGGTTTATTGATTTCAGCGGACGGGATATGCTGTTTCTTTACAGCACGGGTGTTTTGAGCAATTCCGTCACAATTAAATAGTTAGAAAGACGAGCAAAGCAAGGGACTTTTGTCCTTAGGATTTGCTCGTCAGCTTTAGTCAGTAAGTCCGGCAGTTACTTCTAACGCCGGCGGGAAACCATAATATTCATTTTACAGAATTGGGTTATCATGTTGCGCAACCACCCACGTGCAGTAATGAGGGCAATTTAGCGCATTGGTGGTGCCCCGGTTGTCAAGGAACCTATATGGATGAAAACGGCACCATTGAAATCGAAAACGTAACTTTAGACAAAACAGATCATATTGATAAAAACGGTGACAACTACTGCGACAATTGCGAACAATCATCAGCAACAGTTTTATTGCAAAAATCAGAGCTTTCTTCCAAAGGATTATTAATATATTCAAAAATCTATTCTCATAACCCCCAAGATGCTGATATTGAACCCATAAAAAACAAGTAGTGAAAACGATGAAATCTTAATCAGGTCTGATAGCAAATCGGCAAAATGCCATTTCGCATGAACATCGGTAACAGCCCGAACATGGTTCTTTTGAACCTGTGTCCGGGCTGTTTTTTGTATTGGATTAACAGACATTTTTTACATTCTGTATAAACACGTCAAATAACAATCATCAAAGTGAGACATTGACGTGTGAGCCGCTTTCCGGTTCACAGACTCTGTCACCATTTAATCTATTATGATGCCACGGAGCATTTACACAAAACGTGAAGACAAGCCGATAAACCGTCTATTGTGCATTTTCATTCGAGAAAGACCGGATCTGAAATGACGAAAAATTACGGCGTTAACATCATAACAACCGCCTATAAAAGCAGCAGAAATTGATAAGGGGCAAAACACGAAATTAGCCGGAGGCCTGTTTTCATTAGCTGAGTGGGTGTTTTCGGATTTTGTGGAGTGTTCCGGAAAAATGAAAAAAGCCGCGAAACCTTATGGCATAAGGCTTCACGGCACATTCTTCTGGCACCCCCTGCGGGAATCGAACCCACAACTAACCCTTAGGAGCCGCCCTGATCGGGTGTTTTCTGTTCCCTTTCCGTCACTCCGAAAGCCTCACAATCCCTTATAAATCAAGGCTTGGCGGCTGTTGTTATGTTACTGCGGTCACTCTCGGTCACTTCGGATTTTAGCTAATATTTTGGGCGAAAATTAGCCGGATATTAGCCGAGCATCGACATGGAGTTGATTGATAGTATGTTAACCCTGTACCAAAACAGCGCTTTCTCTCGCTGTCAATCACGGCGGATTTCTCTTAGTTTTAACGGTTCTGTTATACCTTTTTTCGATGGAGGAGGAAATGACATTTTCCTTTATTCCTCTTGTCTTCAGATACTCTATGTCAATATCGTTATCCTCCGCTGTTGTCGGCAGTGTTAAATTCAGTTCCTCAGCTAAATGCGTGTGACTAAAGACGGTTGAATTTATAAAGGAACAGACAAAAATCAAACCTCTTTGATTTCGTCTCCTTCAAAGACCTTGCCGCCTTTGATTACTCGGGCAAATACGCCCTCTTTGGGCATTATGCATTGACCGACAAGTTTTCTGATAGCACAGCCGTCGTGACACTCTTTTCCTATCTGACTGATTTCGAGCACACAGTCGCCGACTTGAAGCCTTGTCCCGACGGGGAGCGTATGCAGAACAATGCCCTCGGTCGTGATGTTTTCGGCAAATACGCCGTGACAAAGCCCGTTCGTGGGCATACCCTGTGACTTTTCAATGCTTTCTTTTGCAAGAAGGCTTACCTGACGGTGCCATTTTCCTGCATGAGCATCGCCCTCAAAGCCAAAATCTTCAATCAGCACACCGGGATTGATTTTCGTCTTAGGCGTGCCTTTTTTTTCGCTGATATTTATCGATAGTACCTTTGCCATGTTTACAATTCCTTTCATATAAGGTGGGAAATCTTATGAATCCGTTATGATTAATTTTGCCGCAGGCAAAATCACCTCACTTCTTCACTTTTCACTCTTACTTAAAGCTTGTATTCATACAAGCTTTATCCTCCTATTTTGTCGAGTCCGTGAAAGCCCGCATAGCCGCATGAAAAGCTGTGACCTTTCGGCTTTGCCTTAATTGCTTTTCCGACCGCCTCAATGAGCCTTTCCTCGTCGTCGATAATATCTCTTATGTCAAACTCCGCGTCGCTTCCGAGACACGGTCTTATTTTGCCGTCGCTCAAAACACGTATGCGGTTGCAGTCGGAGCAAAACTGTTCGCTTATGGGGTTGATAAAGCCGATTTTTCCCGCAAAGCCGTCAGCGGTGTAATATCTTGCCACGCTTTTTCCGCTATAAGGTATGCGGTTTTCTGCCGGCTTGAGATAAGGGAAACGCCCGAGAATTTCTTCGCCCTTAACAATCAGCCTTTCATTTTCGCCTGCGTCTGAAAACGGCATAAGCTCAATGAAACGCACGTCAATTTTTCTGTCTTTTGCAAGCAGGATAAGGCTTTCGGCGTCGCTGTCGTTTTTCCCTCTTATCAGCACGCTGTTTATTCGGATATGAGAAAAGCCGCACTTCTGAGCTTCTTCTATACCCTCAAGAACGCTGTCTAAGCAGTCACAGCCGGTGAGCTTCTTATATTTTTCTCGGTCAAGCGTATCAAGGCTTATGTTGACGGCGCTGACACCGCTTTCTTTAAGCCCTCTTGCGTATTCTTTTAGCCTGACGCCGTTTGTGGTTATCGCAAGTTTTTCTATCCCGTCCGTTTTAGCAATACGCTTGGCGATATCTGAAATGTCACTGCGCATCAAGGGCTCTCCGCCCGTAAGCCGCACCTTTTTTATACCGCATAAAGCAAAGGCACGGACAATTTTTTCAATCTGTGAAGCCGAAAGCTCGTTTTCGATTTTTTCTTCTTCACCCTTACAATATACACATCTGAGCGGACACCGCTTAGTGACCGACAGCCTGAGATATTCAATGTTCCGTCCGTAAGAATCAAGCATGGTATAACCCCTTAAAATGTATAATCGCTCTTTCCACCCGTTTTTTCAAGCAAATGAATGTCTTCAATTTTCATTTTGCGGTCAATCGCCTTGCACATATCATAAACGGTCAGAGCCGCTACGCTGACGGCAGTCAGAGCCTCCATTTCTATCCCTGTTTTGTAGCTGCATTTTGCGGTTGAATAAATATACAGCTCATCTTTTCCGTTGTTGTCAAAATGAATTTCAACCGACTCAATCGGAATGTTGTGACAAAGCGGAATAAGCTCGAATGTTCTTTTCGCCGCCATGATACCGGCAATTCTCGCCGCCGCAAGTCCGTCGCCCTTTTTCAGCTCTGATGAAAGAAGTTTTTCAAGAGTTTCCGACTGCATTTTAATTTTCGCAAAGGCTTTTGCCGTCCTTTCGGTTATCTGTTTTTTGCCGACGTCAACCATTATCGCTTCGCCGCTTTTATTGAGATGAGTAAAATCTTCCATGTTGTCGCTCCTTCACTTTTCCCTCTTATTTCTTACCTTGGCTTTGAATGAATTCAAAGCCGATATCCGCCCATATCAGAGAGGCTTTTCTTGAGTTTTTCGCTTTTGAGAACCTCCAGAAACGCCTGAACGCCGTCTGAGTTATACGCTTTTTCGTCGATGAGAAAATCATATTCCTCCACACAGATTTCGATAAAATCGAGGTCATACATTTTTGCGGCGAAATAAATCCCTAAGCCGCAATCTGCGTTGCCGCTTGCAATCTGTGCCGCCACAGCCGTATGCGTGAACTCCTCGGTATAAAAGCCCTCAATTTTGCTTTCGTCAAGCCCGTATTTTTTCACAAGACAGTCACAGAGAATACGTGTCCCCGAGCCTTTCTGACGGTTGACATAACGGCAAGACCTTATATCTTCAAAGCCTTTTATATTGAGCGGATTTCCTTTCTTTACCATCAGACCCTGAATTCTTCCGACGCCCTTTATAAGTCTTGCGCCACCCTGAGGAAAGAATTTTTTGATGTAGCTTTCGTTGTATTTTCCGCTTTCGGTGTCAAGAAGATGAATACCGCCCAAATGTGCCGTATGCGTTCTGACGGCGGTCACTGCGCCCATCGAGCCGACATGAGACGAGCGAAGCCGAAACGGTGTTTCGCTTCTTTTCAGAATATCGGCGATTTCGTCAATAAGGGGGTCATGACTTCCTGTAACAATAAGCGAATTTTCGATATCCTCCAAAGGTCTTAACAGCCGAACCTTGACCTGTTCGCCTGTTTCGTACCCTTCCGAATTTTGCGGCACTTCCAAAATGCCGTCCGCTTTTGTGAAACTTGTAATCACACCGGCAGCTCTCGGCAAAGGCTGGGCAAAATATCCGTTTTCGTTCTTTCCTACCGTTACCCTGACGAACTCTTTGTATTTCAGAGACGACACTATGCTTCTTGCCGCAGAAGCGGTAACAGAAGCCGCTTTAGGCGTTGTTTTACCCGAAAGACAGTCCGCAACAGGCGTTACAATCTCATTCATTACCACAATTCCCGAAACGGGGTACCCGGGAAGTCCCACAACAGGAGTATTACCGATTAGCCCGAGTACGGCGGGCTTTCCGGGCTTTGCGGCTATTCCGTGAACGAAAACCTTACCTAAAGACTCGATTATTTCGCTTGTATAGTCGTCACGCCCTGCGGAAGAGCCTGCAAGCACCAAAACCGCATCACATTCCTCGGCGGCTTTTTTTATTGCGGCTGTTAAAAGCTCCTTCTTGTCGGGAATGATATCATATATTTTGCTGTCTGCACCGATTTCGCCGAGCATACCTGAAAAAATAACGGAGTTAAACTCAATGATTTCGCCTTTTTTCGGGTTTGAAGTCGGGCTCACGATTTCGTCACCTGTCGGAATGATGCCGAAAATCGGTTTTTTGATACATTCGACCTCGGTGACGCCGCCGGCAAGAAGCGCACCGCAAAGCTGAGGGGTCAAAACCGTAAAAGAGGGTGCAAGCATATCGCCCATACAGATATCTTCGCCTATCTGCCTGATGTTCTGCCAGGGGTGGGCGGAGGAATAAATCAAAACGCCGCCGTCCTTTTCGGTGATATCCTCCACCATGATAACAGCGTCGTATCCGTCGGGGACAGCGTCTCCCGTGTCAACAACGGCAAAGCTACCGTCAGGCAGAAAAAGAGGCTCGTTTTCGAAAGCACTTTCTGTATCGACGGCCTTGACGGCAATTCCGTCCATAGCGCTTGCGTTGTAATGCGGAGAGCAAATAACGGCATATACGGCTTTTGAAAGCACCCGACCGAACGCTTTGTTTGTTTTCACAGTTTCGGTTTTTCTTTCTCCGACCGCTGTTTTGACTTCGCCGAGATAAATGCTCAGCGCTTCTTCAATCGGTATGTTGTTAAGATAATTTTGTTTCATTTCAGTTACCCTGTATTTCTTCTAAAACAGTCTGACCTTGACTGCTTCGCCTGTTTTCAGTCCCTCACAGTTGCGCCCGATAATTACATAGCCGTCGCTTTCGGATAAAAGGGAGACTATTCCCGACTTTCCGAAAATCGGGTTTGCTTTTCCGTTTTCAAGTCTGACGCAGACAATTTCTTCTCTGCCGTGATTTGACGGGAGATTGCAGGACAAAACGGCCGTTTTTGTCTTTGTGCCCTTAGTGACGGCACCGAGCTTTTCTAAAAGGGGAATTACTATTCTGACCGACACAAAATAAGCCGCCGTCGGGTGACCGGGAAGTCCGAAAACAGGCTTTTTAAAGCAATTGCCGAAGATAGTCGGCTTCCCCGGCTTCATCGAAATTCCGTGAAAAAAGAGGCTGCCGTTTTCATTTATAATTTCGGCGGTGAGGTCTCTTGCCCCTGCGGAAGAACCGCCCGAAATTAAAACGACATCACTTTGATTTGCGGCCTTTTTCAAAGCTTCTTCAAGCAGTTTTTTGCTGTCCTTGATTATTCCGAAATCAATGACATCACAGCCGTTTTCCGTCAGAAGAGCCGACAGCATGGCGGAATTTATGTTGCGAATTTTTCCGCCCGTCGGTTTTTCGGTTATCGGTATCAGCTCGTCGCCCGTTGAAATAACAGAGACAACGGGCTTTCTGACACACTCGATTTCGGTAATTCCGAGCGAGGATAAAATCCCGATATGCTTAGACGACAGAACCGTGCCTTTTTTTATGACCGTTTTTTCGGGCGTTATGTCGTCGCCTTTTTTTGTCACATTTTCAAAGGGTCCGACTGCTTTGAAAACAAGACAAAGTCCGTCAAAATCGGTCTGGGTGTGCTCGAGCATCACAATCGAGTCTGCTCCTTTTGGGAGCATGCCGCCTGTGGAAATTTTCATACATTCGCCTTTTTCGATTTTTGTATCGGCGTTTTCGCCCATCAGAATTTCACCCTTGAGCGTCAGCATCGCAGGTATGCTTTCCGACGAGCCGTAGGTGTCCGAAGCCGAGACCGCAAAGCCGTCAACGGTTGAGCGGGAAAACGGAGGAATAAACTCACCCGATATAATATCCTTTGCAGTTTTTCTGCTGAGACAGGCAGAAAGTGGTATGGTTTCAGGTGCGACAAAATCCGCTTGCACACTGTTTTGCACGGTTTCAATTGCTTTTTCTGTTGAGATGACGTTCAGCATAGCTTATCCTTTCCGCCTAATCGGAGTTTACCGAGAATTGAGCGATAAATTTTTTGCCCCACTCGCTTTTTTGCGTTTTGAAAAAGTCGGCAGATGAAGCGTCTTCAATGATTTCGCCGTTGTGAAGCAGAATAATTCTGTCGGCGTGTTTTTTCGCTTCAAAAGGGGAGTGGGTTGAAAAAATTACGGTACAACCGGTTTCTTTTTTATATTCTTCAATCGCACGCCATACGGTATCCGTGCCGTCAATATCTACAGCTCCCGACGGCTCGTCAAGAAGCAGGGTGTCACATTCGCAGACAAGAAGACGCGCAAGAGCAAGCCGCTGTGTTTCGCCGCCCGAGAGTTTTTTGGCGTTTCTTTCTCTTAAATCGTAAAGCCCCAGAAGCTCAAGGATTTTTTCAGCCCGTTCTGCTTTGCCGTCGCCGCTTATTGCATACATAACATTTTTCTCGACGCTCATTGAAAAAGCATAGCTTGACTGCGGCATATACAGCACCTTACCGAAACCGTCTGACGCTCCGCTGTCGGCGCTGATAAGCCCTGCGAGGATTTTCAGAAGCGAGCTTTTTCCGCTGCCGTTCGGACCTGTCACGGCAAGCGTTTCGCCTTTTTTGATTTTCAGGCTGTCTATCAAAAGTACGGTTTTTTCGCCGTAGCTTTTTTTAAAATCAGATATAACAGGCATTTTAAGTCCTCCTCTCAGCTTTCGGTTTTTTCTCCCCTCGTCAGAACTCCGGCAAGGATATTGACAATCAGCGAAATCAATAAAAGCACACAGCCCAGCGCAAGCGCAAAGCTGAAATTGCCCTTGTTGGTTTCAAGCATGATAGCTGTTGTCATGACACGGGTTTTCCATTGAATATTGCCGCCGACAAGGCTGACGGCGCCGACCTCGGCTATAGACCTTGAAAAGGCGGTCAGCACAACGCTTAAAAGAGCGTATTTATTTTCGTTAAGCAGCAGGCTGAGCGTCTTTCGTTTTGTCAGGTCGAGCCCCTTTGCGGTTTGTATGACAGGGCTGAGGTTTGTTGAAACCACGGAGCAGGTCAGGCTTGACACGATTGGAATAATCAGCATACACTGCGCTATCACCATGACTTCGACCGTGAAAAGAAGTCCGAGCCGACCGAACGGACCGTATTTTGTGAAGAGCATATACACCACAAGGCCTGCCACCACAGGAGGCAGACCCATCAGTGTATGTAAGCCTTTTTTGATAAATCTTCTGCCCTTGAAGCGCCCGCTTTCAATCAGCACACCGAGCGGCATACCGGTAACACACGAAATCAGCGTGCTGAAAAAGGACATCCGAAGCGTTATGGCAAGTATCTGCAAAAGCTCCCTGTCCATACTGCGAAGCATTTCAAAGGCCTCAGTAATACTATTCAATTTTAATCTTCAATCAGGAAGAAAAGCGGCTGACCGTACTGCTCTTTGCCGTATTCGGCTATAAGCTCGCTTGCTTCATCGCCCATCATCCATTCAATAAGAGCCTTTGCGCCCTTAGTGTTAATACCGTCGAGCTTTTCACTGTTACATTCTATAAGCGAATAGGTGTTTTTCATGTCCTCGCTCTCAGAGAGAATAATGTCGAGGTCAAGCGTGTCCTGCATGGAAAGGAAAGTCGCCTTGTCTGTCAGACAGTATGCTCCCTGCTCGCTCGCCATAGTGAGACAGGCGCCCATACCCTGACCGGCGCTTATATACCATGTGTCTTTTTCGGCGTCGGGAACATTTTCGCCCCAGATTTTCAGCTCTGCCTTATGCGTGCCGCTCTCGTCGCCTCTTGAGATAAACTTAGCTTGTGCGTCGGCAATCTTCTTGAATGCATCGGCGGCGCTTTCACTGTCTTTAATTGCGGCAGGGTCGTCCTCAGGACCGACAACGACAAAGTAGTTATACATGAACGGGAGTCTTTCAACGCCGTAGCCGTCGCTGATAAAGGTTTCTTCGGAAGCCTTTGCGTGAACGAGAATAAGGTCGGCGTTGCCGTCAACAGCCTTCTGAATTGCCGCGCCTGTTCCCGCCGACTGCACTTCAACCTTGTAGCCGGTTGCTTTTTCGAAAACAGGGAGAAGATAAGGCAGAAGCCCCGAGTCATTAACGGAGGTTGTCGTTGACATTCTGATGGTCATGTTTTCTTTTTCGACAGCCTCTGTGGTGTTTGCGCCCGCTTCGGTTGTTGTGTCAGCGTCGCCGGTACCGCCGCAGGCGGCAAACGAGAGCACCATAACCAAGGCGAGAAGAAGTGAGAGAAGTTTTTTCATCATTCATTCTCCTTTTCAATCACGGAAGGCAAAGAGGTTTCCCTCTTTTGCCCTTAAACCGGTGCCTTAAAGGCAGTGTTTTTCGGTTTTGCCCCGTTTTTCATGCGAAATACGTTTAGATAAACGGGGTCGGTAAAATGAATATTACATGCGAATTGCTTCGCAAACTTCCTGATATTTATTGTAATACCGCTAGGAGTGTGATATATTTAACTCATAATCAAACGGGAGGTCGTTAAAATGAAATTCGGCGTAATCTGCGTCAGCGACAGATGCTCACGGGGCGAATGTGAGGACAAAAGCGGAAAACTTATTCAGCAGATTGTTCTGCCGCTGGGAGAAACTGCGGCTTATACGGTCGTGCCTGACGAAATTGACCTGATTTCAGAGGCAATCGTTAAAATGTGCGACAGCGATAAAGTTGATGTTGTTTTAACAACCGGCGGCACGGGCTTTTCCCCGAGAGACGTTACTCCCGAAGCGACTCTTGCCGTCATTGAAAAGCAGACGCCCGGCATAAGTGAAGCCATAAGGCAAAAAAGCCTTGAAATTACGCCTATGGCAATGCTCTCCAGAGCAGTCAGCGGGATTCGGAAAAGCACGCTTATTGTCAATCTTCCCGGAAGCCCGAAGGCTGTTAAAGAATCTCTCGAAGTCATTTTGCCCGTTTTACCGCACTCCATTGAGACCCTTTCGGGAAAAACGCTTTCATGCGGCGGCAATTACTGAGCTATATACAGACATTTGACTTTTGTATACGCTTTTATTATAATTGACTTAAAAGTATGTGTCAAGGAAAATCGAATAAGGTCGGGGGAAAAATGAGAGAGGAATCTAAGCTGCTGAGTTCTGATATCAGCCAAAAAAGCGTATGCATCGTCGGCTGCGGCGGTCTGGGCTGTAATGTGTCCGTTCACCTTGCAGGAGCGGGGGCAGGAAAAATTTTTCTTTGCGACTTTGACTGCGTCGAAGAAAGCAATCTCAATCGACAGTTTATGTATAATTTTTCCGATATAGGAAAAAGCAAATGTCAGACACTTATGAAAAAACTTTCGTTATATGCTCCGAAAACCGAAATTAAGGCGGTGGAAAAGAAGATATGTGACGAAAGCGATCTTGATTTTGCCGTATGCTGTGACCTCATTATTCTTGCCGTTGACAATAATGAAACAAGGAAAGTTGTGAACGCCTTTTGTATGAAAAACAGTATTCCCATCATTGACGGCGGAATCAGCGGTTTTTACGGCAGAATGTATTTTTGTATTCCCGAAAAGACGCCGTGTCTTTTCTGCGCGGGAATGATTTCGAAAAACGCAAAAGCCGTTTCGGTCAGCAGTACCGCCGGACTGATAGGCTCGCTTGAGGCTTCGGCGGCGATAAAGTATCTTTCGTCGGGCGACGAAAGCATGAGCGGAAAACTTTATGTGTATGACAGCGACCGTTTTGACACGCTTTTCGTCAAAGCGTCGGCTGACTGTGAATTTTGTAAATAAATGAAAGGAAAGGCGCAGTTTTACTGCGTAACAGGGGTTATGTCTGAACTTCAAGGCTACATGGGTCACGTTCTGTTCGTTGACCTGAGCAAAAAAACAACAAGCGAATTTCCGTGGACGGACGAGGACAGACTTCGCACCGTCGGCGGAAAGATTATGGCAGGCGACATTCTTTTAAACCATATCAGACCCGGTATGAAAGCCTTTGACGAGGATAACTGGCTCGTTATCACAACAGGACCTTTAACGGGCTGTGACTCTCCGTCCTCGTCACGCTTCAATATTTCGACCGTCTCACCGCTTACGGGTATTCTGACCTCGTCAAACTGCGGCGGCAGCTTCGGACTGTTTCTGAAAAAAGCCGGCTATGACGCAATGATTATCACAGGCAAGGCGCAGCAGCTGACATGGATTGAGGTGTGGGAGGATAAGATTACCTTCCATGAAGTCCCCGAGAAAAAAGGTCTTCACACCACAGAGGCGCAAAAGGGTCTGCCCCCCTCAACGGGCAAGCTCGTTATCGGTCCGGCGGGTGAAAACAAGGTGCTTTATGCCTGCGTTTTCAGCGGTGAAAGAACAGCAGGGCGAGGCGGAGTCGGTGCGGTTTTCGGCGACAAGAACATCAAAATCGTCACCGCAGGCGGAAACAAGCAGGTTTCTATCTATAACAAGGAACGTCTTGACAAAATCAACGCTCAGTGGCGTAAAATGCTGTTAAAGCACCCTATCACCGGCGCACAGCTTGCAAAGCTCGGCACGGCGGGTCTTGTTGCACCCATGCAGGCGCACAGAATCTTAGCAACGAAGAACTTCAGCGACGGACGCTTCGACAATTTTGAAAAGGTATCGGGCGAAGAGCTTGCCGAAAAGCATCTTATCAAAAACGCCGGCTGTCACTCGTGCCCGATGAAGTGCGAAAGACGGGTTGACTATAACGGAAAGAATATCAAGGGACCCGAGCTTGAAACCCTCGGTCTTTTAGGTCCTAACCTTTTAAACGACGACCTTGAAAAAATAATCAAATGGAACTATGAGCTTGACGAGCTCGGCATTGACACTATCTCCGCTGCGGGTTCGGTAGCGTTTGCGATGGAGCTTAATGAAAAGGGTATGTGGGACTGCGGTCTGAGCTTCGGTGAAACCGACAATTTAAGTCAGGTCTTTGAGGATATCGCTTTTAGGCGTGGAATAGGCGACGAGCTTGCAAACGGCACGAAAAGAATGAGTGAAAAGTTCGGCGGCAAGGAATTTGCCATCAACGCAAAAGGGCTTGAGCTTGCGGCCTATGAGCCAAGAGGCGCTGTCGGTCACGGTCTGGGCTACGCCACCTCAAACAGAGGCGGCTGTCACCTTAATGCCGGCTATCTTGTTGTTCTTGAGGGTCTCGGACTTAACATTGACGCATACACACCTAAGGGCAAGGCGGGTCTTGTCGTAACCTTCCAGAACGTTATGGAGGGCGCTTCGGCGGCAGGCTTCTGTGTGTTCACCTCATATGCGATTTTACCGTATTTTCTTGTTGCGAAGCCGACGAGCCTTTTGACAAGAGCGGTTCAGACCGTGCTGAAATATTCGACGCCGATCATTTTAATCGCTTCAAGGTTTCCTAAGATTTTACATCTTAATATTCCGCTCGTTCAGTATCCGAGAGTTTATAATGCCGCAACAGGCGCTCACTTTAAAATCGGCGATTTTCTCAGAAACGGCGAGCTCGGCTATAACACCGAAAGACTTGCAAATATAATTCTCGGGCTTCCCGTCGGGGAGGATACCGACATACTCCCAAAGCGTCTGACCGACGAAGAGCAGGTGCCGGGGGACAAGAGGACAAAAGTTCCGCTTGATAAAATGAAAAAGAGTTATTACATAATGCGCGGCTGGAAAGACGGCGCACCGACGATGAAGACGCTGAAAAAGGTCGGTGTGCGTATTCCCGACTGTGTCAAGGAGGTTTATCCTTATGGTAAAGGTTAAAATTTTCGGTGTTTTAAGAGCGACAATCGGCTTGCCTTATCTTGAAACAGAGGCCGCAACGGTTGCCGGGGTGTTTGAAAACATCTCAGAAATTATGAAACAGCGTTATGAAGACGACCTGAAAAAAGAACACAGCGGTGACGAAAGAAGCGTCGCTCTGACGCCGCATGAGTCTCTTTCGTTCGGCGACGCTATCGTCTATGTTGACGGAGAACGCTGTATGAAAAAGAAAATGAAGCTCAGCGGAAACGAAGAAATCTGGCTGCTGTCCCCTGCGGCAGGCGGCTGATTCTGAGCCGACCGGGGTTTCACCGACTCGGTCTATCTTATAAATCTAAATCTTCATACTGATAAACCGTTTTTCGTCATGCAGGCGAAAGGCGGTTTTTTGATGCGCTTGTCATGCTAAAAAATAACCATTGAATTCATGTTGAAGCAATGGTTCTGTGGCAAGATGCAGTAGATATATTACATCTCATATTGTGTTTTCATTCGAGAAAGACCGGATCTGAAATGACGAAAAATTACGGCGTTAACATCATAACAACCGCCTATAAAAGCAGCAGAAATTGATAAGGGGAAAAATACGAAATCAGCCCCGTTTTTTGCGGCACTTTTGAAAGGTGTTTATTGAGTAAAATTACGCCCGCAAAACGCTATTATTCACTATTCATCAGCCGGAGGCGACTTCATTATTCATTCGAAAATCCGATCTCTTTAATGAAAAATGAATAATAACGAAAATCCGTCCTCAAGAGAGAACGGATTTTCGTTTGGCACCCCCTGCGAGGATCGAACTCACATCTAGCCCTTAGGAGGGGCTTATTCTATCCATTGAACTAAGGAGGCATATACACGCATACCTATTTACATATTAGGTATGCGTTATTTTTTAGGGGAGGAGGAAACCGACCTTTTTCATGACCTTCTGATAGGTTCTGTCGGCTATTCTGCCGGCTTTTTCGGCTCCCATTGCGGCAACCTGCTTGAGGTATGCCTTATCGTCTATAATGCGGTTATATTCTGCCTGAACGGGGCGAAGCTCCTCGATAACGGCCTCTGCAACAGCGACCTTAAAATCGCCGTAGCCCTTGCCGTCAAACTCTTTTTCAATCTCTTCAAAGGTTTTGCCCGTGCAGCACGAATAAATGCCGATAAGGTTGTTGATACCGTCCTTGCCTTCGGCATACTTAACGCAGGCTTCGCTGTCGGTGACGGCGGATTTGAATTTCTTCATTATAACATCGGGTGTGTCGAAAACCGAAATAAAGCCCTTGGGGTTCGGGTCCGACTTGCTCATCTTCTTGGTGGGCTCGGTCAAAGACATAACTCTTGCGCCGTTTTTGCCGATGTATGCGTCGGGTATGGTGAACACGTTGCCGTATATTCCGTTGAAGCGACCGGCGATATCCCTTGCAATTTCAAGGTGCTGTTTCTGGTCTGCTCCGACGGGAACAAGGTCGGCCTGATAAAGAAGAATGTCAGCCGCCATAAGAACCGGATATGAGAAAAGACCGACATTGACGTTATCTGCGTGAGAAATTGATTTGTCCTTGAACTGAGTCATACGGCTCATTTCGCCGAACTGAGTGTAGCAGTTGAGGACCCAGGCAAGCTGCGAATGCTGAGGCACATGACTCTGAACAAAAATGATGCTTTTTTCAGGGTCAAGACCAATAGCGAGAAGAAGCGCAAGCACCTCACTTGTCTGTTTTCTCAGTTTGGCGGGCTCCTGACGGACGGTTATGGCGTGAAGGTCGGCTACGGCAAAAGCGCCGTCAAATTCATCGGCAAGCTTCTTCCAGTTTTTAAGCGCACCGAGATAATTTCCCAGCGTGGGTATGCCCGAGGGCTGAATACAGCTAAGTATTTTTTTCTTTCGTTCAACAGCTTCGATCTCCATAATGATAACCTTTCCGTTTGTTAATTCAAGTTATTCTATCACAATTTTTTGTCTATGTGAATACTTACACAGAAAAAATATTAAAAATTTAAAAAAGCACAACCGCCTTTTCGGCGGTTGTGTGGTTATGTTATTGCCATAAAGCGTCTGCTTTGATAATGATTACTTGTCGGTTCCCTCTCCGTCGTCACCCTTCTTTGAGAAGAAAGCTACGATAGCCTCAAAAATAAGCTTCAGCATTTCAATAAATTCACCAAATGTCATAGCAAGTCTCTCCTTTCTTACATGTAGTCTTTTATACACTCGTATTCTAACACATGAATTTAATTTTGTCAACAAAAATTTAAAATTTATTTTTAAAAATCGCCCCCGCGTGAGAAAATACGACGGTTTATTTTTGCTTTTTGTAGATATTTTTCCGCTTTTGTTGCTCATCTTTCAGAATTACTTTTTCTGAATGAACAAAATATAAACAATTTGTTTATAAATTTTTGACGGGTATAAAATTACGGTTTAGCAAATTTTGCATGAAAATAAGCAAAAATGACTAATTCAAATCAGTTATTCACCCAAAAAGTTATGATTAGTCCTATTTTTAATTAACGGACTGTTAAATATTGACTTTTCGTTAATTTTGTAGTAACATAAACGTGGTTTTAAATATATGAAGCCAAAACATTTTGATGTAATAGGAGGAATTAACAATGGATTTTCTCGCACTCGTAAAGGAATACTGGGCAGAAATAGTTGCTCTCTTTGACAAGCTTTACAACTACATCAAGAGCATGCTTATTACAGAGGGTGAATAATTTTCACGGCATATGACCGCCTTGCGCGGTCTTTTGTTTTTATGGGATTAAATTAATCGGCGGCTTGACAAAAGTTATATAAAAATTATATCATATATCAAAAGAACAGGAGGCAAGTATTATGAGAACAGTTCTTATCGGTATGGGCTGCATCGGCGGCACAGTCGCTACATTAGCTTATGAGGGCGGCTATAAAATTGATGTTGTTGTCAACAGTGAAGAAAAGGCAGAAATGCTCCGTGAAGAGGGCTTCACACTGACGGGCGCAAAGGGCGACCATAAGGTGAAAATGAACACCTATAACGGTGTAGCTTCTCTTGAAGGCGAATATGACATCTGTATTATTGCCACAAAATATCAGCAGATGCCTGATATCGCCGAAAGAATGTTACCTCACCTCAAAAAAGACGCTCTTGTTGTCTGTATGCAGAACGGTATTCTCGTCAGACAGCTTGCCGACATAGTCGGTGAAGACAGAGCGGTCGGAATTATGATAGGCTTCGGCGCAACGAAGCTCGGTGTGAACGCAGTCGAAATGACAAGTCTGGGCGAGTTCTATATAGGTATGCTCGGCGCAAGAAAGCCCGAAAAACTTGAATATCTGAAAGAGCTTCTCAGCACATGTCTCCCCACAAAAATTGATGATAATATTGAGGGCAGACTTTATTCAAAACTTATCATCAACTCCTGCATTAATTCGCTTGCCGGTATCACGGGCAAGCCTTTAGGTCAGCTTGTTGACGACCGCACAGCCTGCAATGTGTTTCTTGAGATAACAAGAGAAGCTATGCGCACGGCGAAAAAGATGGGAATGAAAGTGCCGAAATACGGCAAACTTCTTGAATACAGAATGTTAATGCTCATGGATAACGCCGTCTATAACTTTATCTGCACAATGGTTGTCAAAATGGTCAGCAAGGCTAAGTATAAAGATGTCAGACCCTCGACGCTCCAATCTCTCGAAGCGGGTCAGAAAACAGAAATTGATATTATGAACGGTCTTATTTCGCAGTACGGCAGAGAAAACGGCGTTCCTACGCCGATAAACGACAAGCTGACGCAAATGATTAAGGAGATTGAGAACGGCGAAAGAAAAATCTGTATGGAAAATCTCGCCGAATTTAAAAATAAATAAAGCAAACTAAAAAAGCGGCTTTCTGCATCTTAATGCGACAGCCGCTTTTGTAATTTTATCTGTGATTTTCTTTCACTGATAGACAGCGAAAATTACCCCGTCAATAGCCTGAATTCTCTTGAGCACGTCAACGGAATCGGAATGTTCCTTATCAATGACAATGACAAGGGCTACGGCGCCTTCTATTTTCGCTTTAGGATATTGAACCTGAATATCGGATATACCGTCGCATACATTGTAAAGCTCGTCAATAACTCCGTTTGTTTTGTTTGCGTCCGCTATCTCGGCGTAAACATTGACAATGGATTTTCTCGCCTTTTCAAACATCGTGAAAAACGTCGTCGTGCAGAATAAAAGAACCGCGCCCGTTATTGCGCCCGAGTAAAAGCCTGCGCCGGTAGCAATACCGATAACTGCCGTTGTCCACATACCGGCGGCGGTGGTCAGACCCGTTATTGTGGTTTTGTTTTTGAGAATTATTGCTCCCGCGCCGAGAAAACCGATACCTGAAACGACCTGAGCCGCAATACGCATCGGGTCAGACTCAAAACCGAGCTCCCTATAGCAATAAACGCCGACCAAGGAGGTCAGAGCCGCGCCGACGCACAGAATTATGTGCGTTCTGAAGCCCGCCGCACGACCGTGCTTGCCTCGCTCAAAACCGATAATGCCGCCCAGAACGGTTGACAGAAGCAGTCTGAAAATAACGGTGAAAACGGTTGAGTTATGTAAAAAATCAATAATTTCCTTCATACTATCACCCCATTAAATACAGGAAGAATTATATACTACTTTTCAGAAATTTGCAACCTGAAAAACAATTAAATTATGCGTTTTCGGTCTGAAAAATCCCCGGACGCTGTGCCCGGGGTAAAATTCCGATTATCCGACTGAAAAAAGGCAGATTATTTCTGAGCGTCTCTTGCCGCAACAACCGCTTGAGCCAGCTGGTCGGGGCACGAAGTGGTCTTAAAGCCGCAGCGTATGCCCGAAAGAGCGTTATAAACCTCGTCAACGGTTTTCCCCTCAACGAGCTTTGCGACGCCTTTTGTGTTGCCGTTACAGCCGCCGTCAAACCTTACGCTCTTAACGATGTCGCCGTCAAGTTCAACCTCGATAGCTCTTGAACATGTACCCTTTGTTTTATATATATACATAGTATTATATGCCTCCCTGTCTTTTTTTGTTTCATATATAATAATACCGATTTTTCGATTTGTCAATCGGTATAGTGTTATATTATCAGTGAATCACAGTGCGCCTTTGCCGTATGCGCCGCGAGCCTTCTGTGATTTCAGCCTTATTTCTTATCTTTAAAGTGTTTAACCGTGAGCCCGATAATGACGGCAAGCACATAAACCGGAAGCACAAAATATATCAGGCACATTACCGTATAGAACCAGGTTTCACTCCCCGAATAAGAGCTCAAACAGAACATCACGCCCAAAGCCGCCAATGGGATTAAGATAAGCTTTAAGCCAAGTTTTAAAGTTTCCATATCTTTCACCTCAAAATGATGTTATTCTTATTATACTATATTTTTCTTTTTTAATCAACGGCAGAAGCAATTTAAGATAATTTTTAGCAAAACATCTTAACAAAATCCCGAACATATGCTATAATTCAATAGCTTATCAACCTAAAAAGAAAGAAGTTTTAACATGAAGACGGTAACAATAATTCTCCTTGCAATTCTCGCTTTAATCTTACTGCTTGCCGCAGTTACGGTTATACGCGCGTCTAAGCTCAAGCCGACTCCGGCAAAGAGCGCAAAAATGCCCGAGGTTGACCCCGACCGCTCTATGAGTTACGCCAAAACTCTCAGTCAGATGATAAAGGTCGAGACAATATCAGACAGAGATAATTTCGATAAGTCGAAGTTTTATCGCTATCACGACAAGCTCAGAGAGCTTTTCCCTCTTGTGTTCTCCGAGCTTGAGGTTATCGACATTGACGGCAGTCTTATTGCCCGATGGAAAGGTAAAAGCTCCGACAGTGCGGTTCTTCTTATGAGCCATCAGGATGTTGTCAGCGCAGAGGGAGACTGGGAGCATGACCCGTTCGGCGGCGAGATAGTCGGAAAGCAGCTTTGGGGCAGAGGTACGGTTGACACAAAGAGCAGCGGCTTTGCGTTTCTTCAGGCGGCCCAGGAGCTTCTGAAAGAGGGCTATGTGCCCGAGACCGATATCTACCTTGCCGGAAGCTGCACGGAGGAAATAAGCGGTGACGGAGCCCCGAAGACCGTTGAATGGCTTAAAGAGCATAATGTCAATCTTTCGCTTGTTCTTGACGAGGGCGGCGTTGTTCTTGATGAGCCTATAGGCGGAGTGAACGGGCTTTACGCTATGGTCGGCGTAGTTGAAAAGGGATATTGTGATGTCCGTTTTGTTGCAAAAGGTCACGGCGGTCATGCAAGCATACCGCCGAAAAATTCACCCTGGGCAAGACTTGCCGCTTTCATAAACGATATGGAAAAGCACGACCCGTTCTACCCGAAGTTCAACGACACTACTTTAGAGATGTTTAAAAGACTTGCGCCTAATATGCCGTTTGCTTACAGAATAATTTTTGCCAATATGTGGCTCTTCAAGCCTCTTCTGACAAGGCTTATCGGCGTTATCAGCCCCACAGGCGGCGCAATGATCAAAACGACAATGGCTTTCACAAAGGGCAAAGGCTCGGAGGGCTATAATGTTCTCCCTCTTGAAAGCTATGTCACGGCTAATCTGCGTTTTATTAATCATCAGCCCACACAGCCGGGTATTGAAATTCTCAGAGAAAAAGCAAAAAAATATGACATAGACCTCGAGGTTATTACGGCAAAAGACCCGTCGGTTCCCATAAGCTACACCTCAAACGCTTTTCATCTTGTTGAAGAGGCCGCCGAAAATGTCTTCCCCGGCATTGGGGTTGTTCCCTATGTTATGACCGGCGGCACCGACGCTAAGTTTTATGAGTGTATCTGTGACAATGTTCTCAGACTTGCGCCTGTTCATATTTCAAACGCCCAGAGAGAGTCAATACACGCCGAAAACGAAAATGTTGATATCGACGCTTTGGCGCCGGCGGTTGATTTTTATAAGTACATTATCCGCAATTCGGCTAAGGCGAAAGAATAAATTTCATATTAATAACATTCATTTGTAAAAAAGACTTGACTTTTTGTCAAGTTTGTTGTAACTTTATACTATAAGTGTCTCTCACAAAAAGAGAGATATTGAAAAACAAAAAAATGTCGACTGAAAATAATGAGGTCGGCGAAAAGAAAACATTGAAAGGGGTCCCCGACCATGAAAAACGCACTCAGAGTTATTGCTGTCGTTGTTGTAGCAGCAATATTGTTCGGCATCGGCTACGGCTTAGGTTCACAGAAGGGTATCACAGTCAACCTTAAGGTTGAAGGCACCGGCACCGGCGCAACAGTTAACACAAACACAACACCCTTTGCTCCGACAACAACACAGCCGGCTCCTGCTCCGTCAGAGAATACCACAGAAGTACCTGCTCCGACAGAAAACGAGAATCCGACAGAAACACCTGCTCCGTCAGACGACAACACAGACAAACCCACTCCGTCAGAAGATAATAATGACAAGCCCGCTGATGAGCCCGCCGCTTCAACAGGCATTCCCTCATCAACAGATGAGATAGTAGCAAAGTATAACGAAGTTATAAATGCTGCGAAGAAGACTCAGAACGCTACAATCCACAAGACAAACAACACAAATATCGAAGTCACAGAGCTTTCTGCCGACAGACTCAAGGGCGCTGTCAACAAAATTCTTTCAGGTCTTGTCAAGCCCATTGACGAAACCTACACACTCACAAACGGCGCAAACGAGAACGGCACAACAGCTTCCGATATAATCGCTCCGGGCGGCAGAGATGTTGCTCTCAAGGCTGAGGGCGTTACAAGCGCAACAGCTACTCCTGACGGCGACGGTTATAAGATGACAATTGTTCTTGTCTCTGAGAAGTCAACCTTCGACGGCACAAACACAGTTAATCCGGTTCATCACGAATCATGTCTTTCACCGCTTAACCTTGCGACTCTTGACATTTCACCGGCTAAGATTACATCGGCTGATATGTCATACCCCGGTGCTACACTCAACGTCACCGTTGACGGTGAGGGCAGAGTTACCCGCTATGACTACACACTTCCTATGGAGGGTACTGGTGCAGGCTCTCTTCTCGGTCTCACAATCACGCTTGGTCTTAAAGGCGAAATGGTTGAGACCTTCGACATTACATACTGATTTGTATGCGAGTGAATTAATTTAACACATTTGCCTGTCGCACTATGCGGCAGGCTTTTTTCTGAGGTGGTTATTATTATGAACAGCCGAAATTATCAAAAGGAGCTTGAAAAGATAATATATGAAAATGAAAAAGACGGGACTACTCCCCGTCTGCTCCTTCACGCCTGCTGTGCGCCGTGTTCAAGTTATTGCCTTGAATATCTGTCGCAGTTTTTTAGCATTACCGTTCTGTTCTATAATCCGAATATCTACCCCGAAGAGGAATTCGAAAAACGCGCGGGGGAAGAAAAAAGACTTATTTCAGCCCTCAAAGCAAAAAATGAAATTAATTTTGTTCAGTGCGATTTCAACCCGTCGGAGTTTTACACTGCCGTCAAAGGCCTTGAAGATTGCCGTGAGGGCGGCGAAAGATGCCGAAAGTGCTTTGAGCTGAGACTTAAAAAAGCCGCCGCATACGCAAAAGAAAAAGGCTTCGACTATTTCACAACAACGCTGACGATAAGCCCCTTAAAAAACGCAGAGGTTCTCAATGAGATAGGCGAAAAAGCGGGCGAAGAATACGGAATAAAGCACCTGCCGTCCGACTTTAAGAAAAAGGGCGGCTATCAGAGAAGCATTGTTCTTTCAAAAGAATTCGGGCTTTATAGGCAGGACTACTGCGGCTGTGTTTTTTCTCTTCGCAGAGATATGGATATGAGGAGTGGTAAAAATGAATAAACCGATAGATGTATCTCAGGTTACGCTGAAAACAGAAAGGCTGACGCTCAGACCGTTCAGGGAAACCGATGTTGACGACTTTTTCGAATAGGGTGAGAAGTATAATCCGAACCAGCCTTAAAGCAAGAATTTTTCGTGCTTTTCGGCGTTTC
>JBJEOI010000002.1:0-24948 GCA_051880635.1 Acutalibacteraceae bacterium
CTTAAAGCAAATAATTTTTTGATGATTTTTGGTGGCTGAGGGTGAAGCAAGGCTGACGCCTTGCAAGACCGAAACGCCGAAAAGCACGAAAAATTCTTGCTTTAAGGCTGGGTTCGGATTATACTTTTCACCCTACGATTATTTTTTGTGAAAAGAGTGAAAATATGCATGATAATATTTTAAGTTAAAAGCCGATATTTTGTTTTTTGCACGGTACGGCAAAACGAAGCCGTGCTTTCTTACGAAACATACATACTGACTATTGCGTTCCATGTCACCGGACCGATTTCGCCGGTCTGTTCTATTCCGTTAAGCCTTTGAATTACCCTGACTGCATTTGCCGTTTCGTCTCCGTAAATCCCGTCAACCGTGACAGTCGGGACTTCAGGGTTGCTTTTAGCGATAACATTTATATACTCCTGCATGGCTCTGACGGTATCGCCCCTGCTCCCCGTTGTGAGAATATAACCCGGTGCGGGAATGGTTGACAAAATATCGTAGTCGCTTTGTAAATTGTAGGCAATATTATCAAACTCATTTATAACGGCGTTCCATGTGTTTCTGCCGACTATTCCGTCGCTCGTCAGACCCGCATACCTCTGAAAGGCGGTAACGGCATTATATGTTTCGTCGCCGAAAATTCCGTCAACCTTGACAGGCGGAATCTGAGGTATAAAATAGCTCAGAATAAGCAGATAAAGCTGAACCGTTTCAACAGGTATGCCGGTGTCGCCCTTCTGAATAACATAGGGGAAACGGCGGCGGGCGTCTTCGACCGAAATACCCTCGCTGAAAAGCTCGGTAAGCCTTTTGACGGCAAAATAGATACGCTTTATCTGATACCATGTCGCCTTTCCCACAACACCGTCAGGGGTGAGGTCAAATATACTCTGAAAGACCTTCACCGCTTCTTCGGTGTCTGCGCCGTAAATCCCGTTGACCGAAGCTATTTTCGGAATAAGCGGATAGTTTCTGCGTATTCGGTTAAGGTTCATCTGAATTATTCTGACCTCTTCGCCGACTGAGCCGAGCCTCAGAGGAGTGCCCGGGTAAGACTCGGTGACCCCTCCGACATTCGCCTCTGAAATATTTATGTCGTCGCCGTAATAATACTGAAGTATTTCATAAGGAGTATAGCCTTTATTCGCAAGGTCAACCGTGCCCCACTGTGAAAGACCCTTGCACTGAACCCTATAGCCGTCGCAATACTCGGTGTAATAAGGCTCAACTCTGCCCTGCTTGACAACATAGTCGTTGAATATCTCGTCAACTATTTCGGAGATGTTTGAGAATATATCCCTGCCATAGACAAACGCCTGATCAAACTGAGTAGAATTTGTGATGTCAAAATCATAACCCCTTGAGGGATAGTATTCGGTAAAAATTCTGTTCAGCGCAAGCGAAATCTGGGCATAGATATTCGCTCTTATTGCGCTTTCGGGCCATGTGGGATATATTTCGCTTGAAGCGACATTTTTTATATATTCGGTAAACGGCACGGTTACGTTTTCTGCCGGTTCATTAGGTTTCCCGAGGTGAACGGTGATATATTCGGGCACTGTAACAAGAGTTTCGTCAGGCATGATTATTCCCCTTTCCTTTTAAAGAATGAGTTATCGACCTGAAAAAACACAGGCTGAATACTCTCTATTCCGTCAAACACCTGAACGCCGTCAAACACCTGAGTGCCGTAATCGGGGTGAGAAACCCTGACGCTGTAGGTTGAAAATCCGTCTCCGCCGCCCGGGGCTTCACTTTCTGATTTATTCGGGGCAGGTAAAACCATGCCCTCGGCTATACCGCCGGAATTTGTCAGAAGAGAATAAAGCTCATTGCCGTTTTTGTCAAAGACTTCGACCCTCGCCGTCTCTACGGGGAAAGCCTCGTTGCCGGCGAAAACAATGACCTTGAGCGAACCGAAATGCTCTTCTTTGTCGGGCTCTTTGACTGCCGCAGGGGTATCCGTTTGCATTTTTTGGGGCATAGGCTCCGAGACAGCCGCAACTGGCTTTATTTCTTCGGCTTCCTCCTGACGGGGTATGTATTCGTCGCCGAAAACATTACGCCTTGAGAGATTAATCATATCCCTTTTGTATTTTTCGATAAGTTTTTCCATATTATCCATAACAACACCTCGTTTTCAGTGTATGTCAAAGATAAAAAATTGTTAATCAAGCGGAAAATGAATTTCCCAGCCCCCATGTTTTATTATGTATGCGGTGTCGCTTTTTTCACATTCTACCCCCGTGTCGGGACTGCTTGACTCGATAAATTCAACAATTTCCGTTAAGAAAAAGTCCTCGTCAGCGGGCATTGTCATTTCTCCCTCACCGTAATTGACTTCAAGCTCTCCGTCTTCAAAGACGACCGTAAGACCGCTTATATCCTCGGGCGAAGTGACGGTGAGAGTATATTTTCCGCCCTGTTTTTCGAGCTTTCCCTGATACTCAATGCCGTTTTTTGTGATAAATACATCACTTATAAAGCTTTCGGGAATACAAAAGCATTCCTGCTTCTGAGCAGGAATGCCGCATGAACAAAAGAGTACCGAAAGGATTAAAACCATTGCCGATACTAAAAATTTTTTCATCAGAAACACCTTCTCCGATAGGCGCAAGTGACGGCAAAATCCGTCTTTAAGCCCTTATTCTGAGAAGTCAGCCATAACCGAAGGAAGAGCCTCAAGCATATCACCGGGCAGCATACCTCTGACACTGCTTTTTTCACTGACGGTTTCGCCCAGATAGCCGTGAATATAAACAGCCGCCTGAGCCGCCTTGTCAGGCTCAATGCCCTGAGCGACAAAGCCTGTCAGAAGACCCGCAAGCAGGTCGCCGCTGCCGCCCTTTGAAAGACCCGTGTTACCCGTTGAATTGACATAAACGCCGTGCCCGTTTTCGCCGGCAACGAGCGTATTTGAGCCTTTGAGAACAAGTGTGGCAAGATAGCTTTCGGCAAAATTCTTCGCAACCGCAATTCTGTCTGACTGAATGTTAGAGACAGAAACCCCTATAAGGCGTGACATTTCAGCCGGATGAGGAGTGAGTATCACGGGAACGGCTGCCTTCCTTAACATATTTATGTCGGAAGCGACCGCATTTATACCATCGGCGTCAATTATAACGGGGCATTTTGCGTTAGCTATTACCTCTGACACAATCTTAATTGTATCTTCATTAACGCCAAGACCGCAGCCGATAAGAACGGCGTCGCAATTTTCCGTTTCTTTAAGAATTTCGGGCAGAGCATTTGCGCTCAGTGTCCCCTCTGCGTTAGCTTCAAGCGGGAGCATCAACGCTTCTGTCATTTTTGTCGCCATAGGTATATACATACACTCGGGGAAAGCGACCTTGACAAGACCCACGCCGCTTCTGAGGGCGGCTTTAGCCGAGAGCTCGGCGGCGCCTATCATATTTCGGGAGCCGCAGATAAGAAGCGCTCTGCCGAAAGTACCCTTATGACCCGTCATTTCTCTTTTCGGGAAAAAGGCCTTTATTTCTCTCTGACTTAAAGTGAAAAGCGAATTATTGACAGATTTGAAGCTGTCTTCGGGAATCCCGATATTCACAACGATTATATCTCCGCAAAGCTGAGCAGCAGGATAGATTATATGGGCGGGCTTTAAGGCTGAAACCGCTATGGTATAGTCGGCTTTAATCGCTCCGTCAGCGCAAAAGCCGCTGTCACAGTATGCGCCGCTCGGGATATCAACCGAGATAACATGAGCGGGTGAGCTGTTGATTTCTTCAAAAAGAAGCTTCATTTCTTCTTTTATTTCGCCGTAAAAGCCGAAGCCGTAAACGCAGTCAACTATGACGTCCGCCGATTTGAGAGACTGAACCGTTCTCGCTTTATCGGAATCATACCATATTGCGGGAATACCGAGCTCGACAGTAATTTTATAGTTTTCAGTCGCTTCAACTGTCTTCGGGTACCCCTCGGCGAGAACCAAGGTTGTGTTATAGCCGTTTTCGCTGAGCTTTCTGGCTATAACGAAACCGTCTCCGCCGTTGTTCCCTTTGCCGCATACGACGCAGACGTTTCTCTTGTTATCAAGTTTCTTTTCACATATGGTTCTGACATTTCTTGCGCATGCCGCACCTGCGTTTTCCATCATACGCTGAAAGCTGAAGCCGTAACGGGCAGCGTGCTGCTCGACAGCCCTCATTTCTTCCGCTTTAAGAAGTCTCATAAAAATCAATCCTTTCGGAAAATTTTTCCCGTTTATTATATCATATTTTTAAACTTGTGTATAACAAAACTATTAAATAAAATAAAGTTAGAAATTTTTTAACACAAATATGTATTTATGTGGTATTATTTATTCGGAAATATGAAAATTTATAGGAGAAATTATTATGAGAACAAAAATTTTCAAGCTGACTTCCGTTTTTCTTTGCTTCTGCATGATGTTTTCGGTCTTTTCGCCCGTTGCGTCGGCTCAGACACCCTCTCTGCCTCAGACCGAGAGCGTTAAGCTCAGCGACGAGAGCATGGATAAAGCAGGAACATTTCTTTCAAAGCTGATGAATTTTATCGTCAACGATTTTCTTCTCGGCGCTTTAGCAAAAATCCTCCCGAAAATGTCTTTTGTCAAAGACGCTTCTGTCACTGAGGTTTTTGACGCTTTTTATAAGGGCAACGAAGAATTTATTTCGAATTATTCCGACAAGTATATATGGCGTGTCGGCTACGGTCAGCGCTCAATTCTGCCTGACGACTTCGGCGTGAAATATAAATACGCAAGAGGAAGCTATGCTCCCTGGGGCTACTCGACGGATACATACACCGACGACGACGGCAACAAGGAGGATTTAAAGGTCAGAACAATCATTCTTGACGACTGCACGGGCAGAGGTCTCACCGTCATTTCTTCTGTTGACTGCATTGGTCTTTCAAACACTGACGTATTAAAAATCAGAGAAGCACTCTCGGATTTTTCAAGACAGCACAACGTCGTTTCTCTCAATGTTTCGGCTATACACTCACATATGAGCATTGACTCTCAGGGCGTCTGGAACTCCCCTCTTCTCACTGTCGGAAACAACGCCCTTTCTCACTACACTGGCTTAACCGAAATATCTCACGGCGTCAATGAGGATTATCTAAACACTATCATAGAGCGGACAAAGCAGAGCGTTCTCGACGCATACGCCGACATGAAAGACGGTAAGCTCACCTATACAAATATCGAGCTTGACGGCTATTTCAGAACAAGAACGGTTTCACCCGAGCATGACGGCAACATACATAAGCTCATGTTTGACCCCCTCGACGGCTCAAGACCGACTCTTATAGCTTCTTTCGGCGCTCACCCCGAGATAACAAGCTATGACGCCGAGACAGATACCCGTCTTTCAGCCGACTTCGTTTATTATATGGAAAAGCTCATTAATGCGGCCGGCGCAAACTTCATTTTCATTCAGGGCAATGTCGGCACAAATTCCGCTTTGAGAATACCGTCAAACGACGGCTTAGAGCTTGCCGACAACCATGAAAGCGCAATAAGAGTCGGCTATGAATTTGCATACATATGCCTTTCGGCTTCGATGACTTATGACGAAAGAGTCAGGCTCAACGACGAGCTCGGCGACAAGCTGGGCGTTCACGAATATTCGGGAAATGAGGACTACACGGTTTGGTATGAGGGTCTTGCTGTCAATGAGGAGCAGCCTGTTGAAGCTGTTCTCAATGTCAGACACCGTCAGGTCAGACTTGTTACGGATAACTCGACTGCGCTTATTCTCATAAAGCTCGGTCTTGCTTCAAACTATATTTCATATGACAGCGAAAGCGGCGTTTATTACACTCTCACCGAAATAGGCTATATGGAATTCGGCTCTGTGCTCAAAGCATTTCTTTCGCCCGGTGAGATGTATTCGGAGCTTTATGTGGGCGGCTACGGGCTGAGAAATTCAGACTATAAATCTCTTCGTGAGGAATACGGTGAAAATGTTATTCTCTTTGACCTCATGAACGACGCCGCAGGCTATATCTGCCCCGATGAAACCTATTCTGTTGTCGGCTTCCCCTATAACCCCGAAACAGGTTCTCTCGAAAACGACTCATGGTGTCTCACCGTCTCAATCGGCGAAAACACGGCTTCAACTCTCATGTATGCGTATAAAGAGCTGGTTGAATCGACAAAATAATACGTATTTTTCGTTCAAATCTGATGTTCAAATTATACAGTTCAAAATCCGCACAGAGGGAAAGTTATGATAAAAAGAGCTTTATTATCAGACGCCGATATTCTTGCAAGGCTCGCAATAAAAATGTGGGACAGCAGTTCACTGAATGAACTGAAAGAAGATTTTGAAAGTGTTATAAAAAGTGACGAAGGTGTCTGCTTTATTAAATATGACAATGAAAAGCCTGTCGGGTTCGCTCAGTGTTCGCTTCGCCACGACTATGTTGAGGGCACAGAAACATCTCCTGTAGGTTATCTTGAGGGGATATTCGTTGACGAGGAACACAGGCGAAAAGGCTATGCTAAAGAGCTTCTTTCGGCTTGTGAAAAATGGGCTATACAAAAGAACTGCTCGGAATTTGCAAGCGACTGCGAAACTTTTAACACCGAAAGTCTGAGTTTTCACCTTTCAATGGGTTTTGAAGAAGCAAACCGTATAATTTGTTTCAGAAAAAGCATATCAAGCTGACGAGAGATATTATTTATCGTTAATATAATAAGTCACGGGCTTGTCGGTGAAAAACATTCGGCAAGCCCGTGAAAAGTTCTGAAATAAACTTCAAACATTTATAACTTTATTTGCCAAGAAAAAGTTCCAATCAGCGAATCATTTTCTTTATCCCAAACGGTTAGCGATACAGCCCATGAATTTGATGTTATTACACTGTAAGCCTCTTCATCGGTCATACTTTCAGGGTAAACAAATTCCAAATATACTGCATTTTCATATGTTTCCCCCGGTATTATATCAAAAGGATACGGCGGTGTATCAAAGCTGTATTCCAAACCGTCGATTTGCATTTTTTCTTGTTCACCCTGCAAAAATCTCAAGCTCCTTGAGCTATTATTGGTTATATTGATTTTTACTGAGTAATAGTGTTGCCCTTCATTGAATTTGTGTGAGTCAAAATCAGACGGGTCATAGATTTGCAATTCCGGTTTATCGCAAACAAATTCTATTTTCTCCTTTGTGAAAGATTTATCTTGTTTTTTTAATACACTGTCTGATTTCATAAATATCAAAAATGATAACAGCAGAACTGCAATCAATGAGGTCAGAATTATTAAACGTTTTTTCATTTCATTCACCTCTCATAACTGTATAATAAGTTCCTTTTTTTATAATTATAAATACCGTTTTGTTTTATAGCTAACTATCCTATCAAGAATTCTTTCTTTATCCTCTCCTTTTGCTTTTCAAAGCATGATTTTTTTTCGGAATTAGTATATCATAATAATTCGAATAATGCAAGATTTTATCAGATATAATATAAATAGTGGGTCAAAAAAGAAAATCAGCTTTCTCGCATTTTATTCTGATATTATCAATGCTTTGCTTGAAAAGGCAGTGCTTTAAAATAAATTATTCATTATTCATCAGCGAAGCGGCTTCATTCTTCATTAAGAAAAGTCGCAGATGAAATGAATAATGAATTATGAATATTTAAAAATGAATAATACAAAAAGAAAAGCCTCACTTTCGTGCGACTTTTCTTTTTGGCCTGCCCGACTGGATTCGAACCAGCGGCCTTCAGAGTCGGAGTCTGACGCTCTATCCGGCTGAGCTACGGGCAGATATCAATATATCATTTCATTTATAAGCTGATTGAGTTTATTGAAAAACTCAGGGTCTTCATCATTAAGCTTTTCAATTTGGGCGAGCTTCTTTTCAATCACTTCACGCTTTTTTTCATTTTCATCAAAAGCGCAGATTATCTGTGAAGAGGTGAATTTTGTGACTATTCCCCTGCTTTGCAGACGCATTATACGTTTTTCAAGCTCATGAATATCCATTGTTTCACCCCGAAGAAGTATTATACACGCTTATAAGAAAAAAGTAAAGTACATGAAAAGGAAAACATGAGACTGCCGTATTCAGATATAAAGGCTAAATACGGCAGCGCATACAAAACTTAATTAAACATTAACGGTGACTTCAATGCCGAGCAAGTCACTGTTTTCTTCAAGTATAGGCTTAATATAGCCGTTAATAAACTCTTCTGTCTGTGAGGGAGCTCTGCCGACGAAGTTTTCGGGCTTCATCGTTTCCATGATTTCTTCTTTTGTCATCGGGAAAGCATCGTCTGAAGCAATTCTGTCAATAAGGTCGTTGGGCTTACCCTCAACCTTGACCATGCGCCCTGCTTCCATTGAGTGAACACGGATTTTCTCGTGAAGAGCCTGTCTGTCGCCGCCTCTCTTGACAGCCTCCATAAGAATATTTTCTGTCGCCATGAACGGAAGCTCCGACATAAGATGACTTTCTATCATCTTAGGATAAACCACAAGACCGTCAACAACATTTATGTAAAGCTCAAGTATTGCGTCGGTGGCGAGGAAGGCTTCGGCGACGGCAATTCTCTTATTTGCGCTGTCGTCAAGAGTTCTCTCGAACCACTGTGTAGCGGCTGTAATCTGAGGATTGATTGTGTCAGCCATGACATAACGGGCAAGTGAAGCAATTCTTTCGCTTCTCATCGGGTTTCTCTTATAAGCCATTGCCGAAGAGCCTATCTGCTGTTTGCCGAAGGGTTCTTCAACCTCTTTAAGATTCTGTAAAAGACGAAGGTCGTTTGAAAACTTTGCCGCCGACTGAGCGATACCGCTTAAAACAAAGAGAACCTGAGAGTCAAGTTTTCTTGAATATGTCTGACCCGACACGGGGAAGCACTCTGTGAAACCGATTTTCTCGGCAATTTTCTTGTCAAGGAGCTTGCACTTTTCGTTGTCGCCGTCAAAAAGCTCCATGAAGCTTGCTTGTGTGCCTGTTGTGCCCTTTGAGCCGAGCGGCTTCATCTGTGAAAGCTGGAATGAAAGCTGTTCATAGTCCATGAGAATATCCTGAAGCCAGAGAGTAGCTCTCTTGCCGAGGGTTGTGGGCTGAGCGGGCTGAAAATGGGTAAAGGCAAGACAGGGCAAGTCCTTGTTTTCCATAGCGAATTTTGAAAGAAGGCTCATAAGGTTTATAAGCTTCTTTCTGATGAGAAGAAGAGCCTCGTTCATAGTGATAACATCTGTGTTGTCGCCGACATAACAGCTTGTTGCGCCCAGATGAATGATAGGTTTAGCGTCGGGGCACTGAACACCGTATGCATAAACATGAGACATAACGTCATGACGACATTCCTTTTCACGCTTTTCGGCGACCTCGTAGTTAATATCTTCGGCGTGAGCTTTGAGCTGAGCTATCTGCTCATCGGTGATATTCAGACCGAGCTCCTTTTCACTCTCAGCCAGAGCAATCCAGAGTCTTCTCCATGTTTTGAACTTGAAATCGGGCGAAAAGATATACTGCATCTCTTTGCTTGCATATCTTGAGTTAAGCGGGGTTTCATAGGTGTTTTTCATTTTCTAATTCCTTTCAGCTAACATGATACTAAGTTATTATATAACCTTTTTCACCTTTTTTCAATTGCATTCAGAAAATATCTGTGATATAATTTATTAAAATGACCTTTAAAGGTCAAAGAAGAGGTGTAAAAAATGAAAATATGTAAAAACTGCAATTTCGAAAACAGTGACGACGCTGTTTTCTGCTCAAAATGCGGAAGCAGATTTAAAACAGAAACAGCGGGAGAAGAAGCTAATGCAAACGGATTTTCCGGCGCAGACAATAATAATACGTATGCGCATGGCGAATACCGTCAGTATTCCTATCAAAGTGCAGGGTACGGTCAAAGCGCATACGACAGATATCAGCCCGCCCCCACTCCGTCTGTGACAAAAGGTAAGGTCACTGCCGCTCTCGTTGTCAGTATCTTCTTCGGCGGTATTGTCGGTATGATTTTTGCCATTCTTGCGTTTGTTGCCTACGGCGACTACGACACGGCGATTATTCACTCGGATATGCTGACGGCTCGTGACAAATGCGAAAAAATTAAGATGTATAACAAAATAGCCTGGATTTTCAACATTATCGGCATTGTCTGCTCCGCTTTGGCGGTAATCGCTTTTATCGCTTTCTTCGCCCTCGGTTTTATGACTGTTCTCGGCGGCGAAATGCTCGATGAATTTGACCTTGCCTACAGCAGCGTTGCTTGCTTAATCTCTATGCTTTAAACTTTTTTGCGCATACCATAAATCGGTATGCGTTTTTTGTTGAAAAATGAAAAATAATATGTTATAATTTATTTGTGAGTTTTTCACAATAAGAATAAAAGGAGTTAATTTATGAAAAAATGTAAAAATTGCGGCAGCGAAAACAACGACCTGAGCGTTTATTGCACTTCATGCGGAACAATGCTCGACAGCAGCGCTTCTGACTTTTCGGCAGAGAGCACAGCTTCGTTTTCTGAGTCTGACTTTTCGGCTTCGCAAAATACGCAGTCTCCCCCGCAAAACAACAATTATCAGCAAAATTATCAGACCGGCGCAAATCAGGGAGCATATCAGCAGAACGGTTTTAACCCGACCTACGGTCAGCAGGGTTATAATCAGCAAAGCGGTTACGCTGCGCCCTCGGATTCATTTTATTCGCCTATAGCAAAGCCTCCCGTCTCTAAAGGCAAGGTTATAGCCGCTCTTATTGTCGGTGTTCTCTGCGGCGGTTTATTAGGTTTAATTTTCGCTGTACTTGCTCTTGTCGCTTACGGCGACTATGACTCGGCGGTAGCTCGGGGCGACTATGCAACCGCTCAGCAGAAAGCCGAAAAAATCAAAACATACAATAAACTCGCCTGGATATTTGATATTATCGGCATCGTCATTGTTGTTCTGGCTGTAGCTGCATTCTTCGCTTTCACCTTTTTCGTCGTTTCGGACCCGTCATTTATGGAAGGAATAGAAGAAATTCCTTTTGAAGACTTTGAATATTACTACGAATACGACAATTTATCATTAAATCTCGGCGCTGTCGCTTCATATATCGGTTTATGTTAAAAAATCGGGGCTGTTCGGTGGGAACAGCCTCATTTTTACTGACTGAGTATTTTTTTCGCCGTTTCAAAAAGCGATTTTCCGCTTTCCATACTCTTTTTCTGTAGATATCTGTGCGCCGAGTTTTCATCGGCGTTTTTTTCTTGCATTATTTTTTTCTTTGCCCTGAGAATAATCTCGTCCTTATCCTCGCCGTATTCGGTCTTTTTAAAAACCGATTCAGACATAAGTGTGTCAATTATTTCGGAAAATTCGATTTTACTGACAGGCGTGTGGAGAACCGTAAGGCTCGACGAATAAAACGGACTGGGCATACCCGACGGGAAAATCGCAACAATGTCCCACCCTGTCGGGAGCATTCTGTCAAGCTCGGAGAGCGCGGGGATATTCATTGAAGCGACAACTATCACGCCTTCTTTTTGCAGTGAGACGATTGACGCAATTTCAGCAAGCGATGAGGCGCTGACAAAAGAAAAACGGTTCACGGCTTTCAAAAGATTGCTCAGCTTCAGACGCTTTTCTGCCTTTGTTGAAGCAACAACCAGTGTTTTCATCAACGTACCCCTCCCCTTTTTGAGCGTTTAAAACCGCCCTTAAACAAAAAGAAGACACACCACTTAAAGCGGTGTGTCGAAAACCGAATTATTACTCGGCAAAGCCCGATTCAACAAGCTTGACAAGCTCTTCAACAGCCTGTTCTTCGTCTGAGCCGCTTGCCTTTATACGGATCTGTGTGCCACCCATAATACCTAATGAGAGAACACCTAAAAGGCTCTTGGCATTGACTCTTCTTTCTTCGTTTTCAACCCAAATTGATGACTTGAACTCGTTAGCTTTCTGAATAAAGAAAGTTGCGGGGCGAGCATGAAGTCCAACCTGATTCTGAACTGTTACATCTTTTTCGTACATAGTGATTACTCCCATTATAAATATATGTTGTAAAAATTAAATACGTCTTAAAGCCTTCAGAAAAAGAAAACGCTTTTAAACATTGGCTATATTATATCACAAAAGTTTTCTTCGTCAATGGTTTAATCGACGAATTTCGCTTTTTATCACAACTTTGGTTGTAGCAATAAAACTATTTAAAAAATGAAATAAAACTTTGTGCAAAATTGCTACAATATTTTTTCTTTTATTGTTGATTATTACCCTCTTTTTGTTCTTTTATCCGTTTTTTAAGCTCTTTGAGGTATAAAATATCTTCTTTTGTGAGCTTTGCCTTAGAAAGCATATCGGGTCTTCTTAAATATGTTCTCTCAAGGCTTTTTTCTCTGCGCCACTTTTCTATATTTGCGTGGTGCCCCGATAACAGTATATCGGGAACCTGCCTCCCGTGCCACTCATAGGGTCTTGTATATTGTGGGTATTCAAGAAGAGAATCAAAGTGACTTTCAAGTGTAAATGCCTCGTCATTTTTAAGCACTCCGGGTATCATTCGTGAAATACTGTCTGATAAAATAAGCGCAGGAAGCTCGCCGCCTGTCAGAACATAGTCCCCTATTGAAATTTCCTCGTCAACAATTTCTTCAATAAGTCTTTCGTCAACGCCCTCATAGTGACCGCATAAAATAGCTATTCTGTCCATCTTCGCAAGCTCACGGACACGGTTCTGTGTGAGCGTTTTCCCCTGAGGCGACATATATATAAGGTGTATTTTTTCCCCCGCTTTATCACAAAGCGACTTATAGCACTGATAGATAGGCTCCGTCTGCATCAGCATACCCATTCCGCCGCCGTAGGGTGCGTCGTCAACATGATTATGCTTATTATTGGCAAAATCTCTTATGTCGGTGCACACTATTTCGACAACGCCTTTTTCTCTTGCCCTGCCGATAATACTTTCGGAGAGAACACTTTCACACATTTCGGGGAACAGAGTAAGAATATCAATCCTCATCGTCAAATATTCCTTTCAGCGGTCTTATGAGAATTTCGCCTTTCTCAACATCTGTACTTATAACAACATCGGGTATAGCCGGGATAAGATATTCCCTGCCGTCTTTTGTGATATGCCACACATCGTTTGCGCCCGTCTGACTGACATCTGTGATTATTCCGTATTCCTGAGCGCTATCGGCGTCGAGAACACGGCAGTCAAGAAGGTCCTGAATGAAATGGCTGTTCTTATCAAGGTGAGCGTCTTTTCTGTTCATGAATAAAACCTTATTACGAAGTTTAGCGGCGTCTTCAACGGTGTCAACGCCCTCTATTTTCATAAGTACCACATTACCGTGAACACGGGACTGAACCTTAACGCTTTTTTCTCCGTTTTTATCAAAATAGAGTGTTTTGAACTTTTTGAGAAACTCGGGCGAATCGCACCAAGGGTTCACACGAACCTCTCCTTTTACGCCGTGTGTCGAGACTATCTGACCGACTTCAAGAAACTGTTTAAGCATACCTGAAACCTCCGTAGGATGAGAAGAATATCAAAGCTGTAGTAAATGATTTACTATTCTATCAATTCTCGGCGTATATGTCAAGAAAAGAAGCGGGCGTAAACAAAATCAAAATTAGCAAATAAGCAGAAAAAATATTGTCTGAAGCAAAAGAATATGCTATTATATAAGATAAGAAAGCATCTATTGAATACCGCAAAAATGAAATTAAAAAGGAGAATATGATAATGGAAAAATCCGAATACAAATCACTTGCTAAAAAAGCGGAAACGCTCGAGCTTAATGATGAAGAACGCAAGAAAATCCCCGGTAGCTTTATTTCGCTTAAAAGCGGAAACACACATTATGAAATCAAGGGTGACGGCGAGCCCATAGTTCTTGTTCACGGCTACGCAACACCGTATTACATCTATGACAAGCTTTTTGACGCATTTGTGAAAGCCGGATACCGTGTTCTGCGCTATGACCTTCTCGGTCGGGGTTATTCCGAAAGAGTTAAAGAGGATTACACCCCCGAGCTTTTCGCTCAGCAGCTTTATGAGCTGACGAATGAGCTTTTAGGCGACGAAAAGTTTTATCTTTTCGGCACTTCAATGGGAGGTTCGGTGACAACAGCCTTTTGCAGAATTTATCCCGGTCATGTGAAAAAGCTCGTTTTACTCGCACCCGCAGGAATGGACAGCTTTAAGCCGCCTTTCTATATGAAGCTGAGCAATATTCCCGTTATCGGCACTTTTATTTTTAATCTTATCGGTAGCAAGACCCTGCTGAAATCCTGCGCAGGTGAAATGCATTATTCACCGAGCGAAGAAAAGGATTATTATGAAAGGTCCTTTGCCGACGCAATTATTTATAAAGGCTTTTTAAGATGCACTCTTTCGTCGCTTCGCAACACGATTCTGAAAACCGACAAAACAATTCTCGGCTATAAGGCAGTTGCCGAAGAAGGAATACCCGTTCTTTGTATCTGGGGAACCGATGACAGAACAATGCCCTATTATCAGAGCGAGAGATTTAAAGAGGTATGCCCGAATGCTAAACTGATAACCTACGAAAATTCCGGTCATATTTTTGTCTATGACGAGGGTGAAAGAACAGCAAAGGATGCGCTTGAGTTTTTAGCCGAATGAATTATCAGAAAAGCCGAAGTCTGAAACTCATAGACTTCGGCTTTAAATATTTAAGGTTTAAAATCAGAGCATAGCTCCGAAGTCGGATTCAATCGACTGACCTGTTATCGCTCTTGACTCGTCGCTTGCGAAGAAAAGAATGATATTCGCTACATCCTCCGGCATACAGGGCTGAACCTTAAGGTCGCCGTGCTTTGCCATCTGACCCATCATATCGGGGTCGAGCTCCTCGGCCTTTGAGCCCATAACCATAGGTGTAACTATAGTACCCGGGCAGATAGCGTTACAGCGTATTCCGGTACCTGCAAAGCGCATGGCTGTGTGACGGGTAAGACCGATAACAGCCGCCTTTGATGAAACATAAGCCGCACCGCCACAGCCCATAAGACCCGCAACAGAGGCAACATTCACGATAGAACCCTTGCCTGTTTTCGCCATTTCGGCGCTGACCTCACGCATACAATACATTGTGCCCTTTGTGTTTGTGGCGATAATTCTGTCAATGTCTTCATCAAGAACTCTGTCAATGGGGCGAAGTCCCTTTTCAAGAATACCTGCATTATTGACAAGAACGTCAATCTTTCCGAATTCTTCTATTGCCTTTTTCACGAGATTTTTAACATCTTCAACCTTTGAAATATCAGTGACAACAGGGAGAACCTTGCCACCGTTTTCTCTTATCTGAGAAGCGACCTCTTCAAGAGGCTCTGCACGTCTTGCGCTAATAACAACATTTGCACCCTCTTTTGCAAGAAGAAGAGCAGTTGCCTTGCCTACACCGGAATTCCCCCCGGTAATAATTGCTGTTTTTCCGTCTAAGCGACCCATAAATTACCTCCGATAATTTAACATATTTTCAATCGGAAAAGCCCGATATCGTTTTTATTTTAACAGAATAAGAACTTAATTGCAACTACTAATTTGTTAATTCACAGCGTTATGAGAAAGATTAAAATATTACATATTATTTATTGCCTAAAGATGAACAAACTTATTGACAACCCTTATTCGGTGTGATAAATTGTAATCAGAAGCAGATGAAAAATATTTTGTCTGCCTTAAATTAAGGAGGTTTTGTCAATGCAGAAAATTATCGCTTTTTTCATGTCAATTATTGCTTTTTTCATGAATCTTTTAGGGCTGACACCCAAAACGCCCGGAGTCACCGAATATAAAAACCTTGCTTACGGCTCAGTCTCAGAGAGTCAGAAGCTCGACCTTTATCTGCCCGAAAGAGATGACAAAAACGTCGGTCTTATCGTATATATTCACGGCGGCGCATGGCAGAGCGGAGATAAAAAAGAACTGACCGAAACCGCAAAGGGCGTTACGAGAGACTTCGGCTATGCAACAGCTTCACTGAATTACCGTATGCTCGGCGAAAAAGCGACATATGTCGAAATGCTTGACGATATTCAGTCGGCACTTTCTTTAATCAGGCAGAAAGCCGAAGAAAACGGATACACAATAAAATGCTGTGGCTTGATAGGCTATTCAGCCGGCGCGCATCTTTCGCTTCTTTATGCATTTAAAAACGTCGGTTTATATCCTATACCGGTTTCTTATGTTTCGAGCCTTGCCGGTCCGACTGATCTCACCGACCCGAACTTCTATAAAAACGAAGCAATCGCTCCTCTTCTGGGCAGTCTTGCAGGCGTCAGCGGCGTCACGGCAGAAAATTATGAAAGCTATGCTCAGGAGCTTCTGAAGGCCTCGCCCGTTTCTTATGTCAGCGCAGATGTTCCTAAAACAATACTTTGTCACGGCACTGCCGACGATATTGTTCCTTATTCCAATGCACAGATACTTTCAGAAAAGATGAACAGCGTAGGCGCTTTCTGTAAGTTTATCACTTTCGAAGGGGCAAATCACGGTGTTTTAGGTGAAGACACAGCTTCCTCCGACCTTTATTATAATACGCTTATTGAATGGAGCAAAACAGACTTCGGGTATTGATAAATTATACCTGTATGTATCTGAAAAAACTATTATTCTATAGTTACTAAAATAAACACCCCGAAGAATTTCCGAGGATTTTCTTCGGGGTATAATTTTGTCATAAAAAGCCAAAAAGTATGACTCACTTCTTCATTTCAACATAGGGTAGTTTTGTAAAGCCGCTTTTTTGATAAACATGAACGGCTCTTTCGTTTTCTTCTTCAACCTCAAGCCTGAGTATTGCGTCACTGTATTTTTCCGAAACAAACGAAATAAACTTACTGCCTATTCCCCTGTCACGGTAATCGGGCTTTAAATAGATATCCTCAATCCATATGCACGGCTTTCCGAATTCGGTGGAAAAGCTCTTGGCAATCATTGAATAGCCGAGAATAGTCCCGTCCTCTTCAAAAACATAGCCCTCAAGATAGGGGCTGTCGTTTATGCAGTTCTCAACATCCGCCCGATAGATTTCATCCGAGCCGTCGGTATAAACCGCAGGCGAATGATAAAAGACGTTCATCATTGCGATAACTTCGTCTGCGTGTTCTTTTTTCATGGGAATAATATTCATTTTAATACCTCTTCTTTTTCCTTAAAATATATTTTTTCGGCTCCGTGACCGCCGAAAATATGCCATTCGCCATAGGTCAGTTTGTCATAAAGAGCTTTTCTTTCTTCGGCGCACAGCTTAGGGTCTGTGTCAACCGACGTCATAAGAATAGGCGCATATCGGTTATATTCCGCCTGCTCCGAGGTCATATTCTTTGTGTTTATAAGAATATCTCCGCTGAAAACAATGCGGTGCTCATAGTCAATAAGAACGGTTTCACCTTTAAGGTGACCGCCTGCGCCCTCGTATGCGTCAAAATTAAGTTCGCCGAAAGAAAATGTCCCTATAGGCGAAAGACACGAGCTGTTATCGGTTTCGCCGCCGACTATCGACACCTTATCACTCGGCGTAGGTCTGTACATCGTCAGCTCCTTACAAATTGTGATATATGGCTTATGTATGCGGTTGCGCTCTCTGAAGCCGTCACTGTTTTCGTATTCAAGTCTGAGACACTCTGCGCTTTTTTTAGACGCATACACCTTATCAAAGTCGGGCAAAAGCCCGCAGTGGTCAACATCGGCGTGAGTGATAAAAGCCTTCTTTTCAATGCTGTCAAAGTCGGGTATAAGTTTTCTGAGAATATCATACATTTCGGCTTTATAGCACGCATACCCCGTGTCAATGAAAAGATAATCGTCACGGCTCTTAATTATTGCGGTGTTACTGCCGCACGGCGGCTCAATCAGAATGATTTCTGTGCTTTCGGTAACTCTGCTTTTTGAAATTCTCGGCGAAAATCCGTCGCCCTTTGCCTTTGCCAGAAGATAGGCAAATCTGCTTATGCTGTCAAAGGTTCTGTAGGGCGAAACCCCCGATTCGTCAAGCTCCTGCATGGCAAGGTTGACATTGATGAGCAGTTTTTCTTCGCTCTTCTTCGTCAGTTTCATAAGAGCGGAAAGCTCTGAAACAAAGCTGTTATAAAAAATGCTGTTGTCATAGACCTTATCGGCGTGATTATATTCAATCACCCTAACGCCGCAGAGCTTCGCCGCTTCACTCATAAACTCTTTTATTTTTTCGGGTTCATCGGTTATAAGCCCCATTTTGAAAAGCTGATAGTCCGTGCCGTTTTCCTGTGAACTGATATATGAAATATTCAGATCAAACAAAGCGATAAGCTCTAAAAGCGGCGTAACGCTGCCGGGTATATCCCTCAGCTTAAACTCAATAAGAATAACGCTCTTTTCGCTGTATGTGTTCTGAAGATAACCGATTTCGTTAAGAAGACTCTGCGCCTCATTAAGTTTTTCCTCAGTGCCCTCTGCGTCAATAAAAAGACAATGGGAGTCAACGGCTTTATTATAGCTGACTCTTGTTATATTCACGCCGAGATCTGAAAAGCAACGGCTGGCTTTCAAAAATGCGCCGATATGGTTCGGCATAACCGTAACAAAGGTTCGTTTCATATTTTCCCTTTCAGATAGCTTATAACATCAAAAAGACTCTCAAGAATAACTTCGGTTTTTTCTCTCATTTCGTCATTTGCGGGCATTAAGTCAGGCACCATTATCGCTCTCAGTTCTCCTGCGTATGCGGCTTTTATTCCGTTATATGAATCTTCAACGGCATACGCATTATGAGGCTTCACCCCTATTTTCTCGCAAGCGGCAAGAAAAATGTCGGGAGCAGGCTTGCTTCTTTCCACCATATCGCCGCAGACTATTTCGTCGAAAAACCGGATTATGTTTGCGTCTCTGAGCTGAGAAAGCACCATTTCGCTGTTTGTCGATGAAGCTAAGGCTATCTTTTTATTCTCTTTCTTCAAAAATGACAGAAGCTCTGTAACGCCCGGTTTCATGGGCAGTCTTCCGCCGCTGTACCTTTCACGGTAGAGGCTATATACCCTTTCGATATATTCATCATAAGGGAAGTTTTCGCCGTATGCCTTTTTCAATATTTCTCTGCCCTTTTCGACTGTTGCACCGGTGCATTTATGATAATGCTCTTCGATATTATTTATCCCGTCTTTTTCGGCAATTTCAATCCAGCAATTCATTATCACTCTTTCTGAATCGAAAATAACACCGTCCATATCAAAAACTACCGCTTCATATTGTTTGTGTGACATTTTTTTACCTCATTACTTTATAAGTATATCTTCCTTTGATTTACTTTTTAAGTGACCCGCTCTCGGTGTAGCTTTTTCTGATTTATAGCCCACTATCAGCAAGGCGACAGGTTCAAGCGTGTCATCTATTTCAAACTCAGCTTTCATTTTCTCAGGGTCCCAATACATAACCCAGATAGAACCAAGCCCTAACTGCGTTGCTTCAAGCATCATATGCGTTGTCACAATGCTTGCGTCAATATCGCCACTGCTTTTGCCGTCCATAGGTCTTGTCCAGCACTCTTGTTTGTTATAGCAGACAAGAAATGCAGCCGGAATGTAATACTTACTCGCAGCAACACGATTAAGCTTTTGCCTGCCCTCATCGTTATCTATAATAAGTATCCGCTGCGGCTGAAAATTGCACGCCGTAGGCGCTGCGAGCCCCGCTTCAATTATTTTATTGATTTTCTCCTGCTCGACAATACGCTCCGAATATTCTAACACAGAAAATCTTTCGTGTGCAATTTTTAAGAAATCCATTATCTGACCTCCGATAGCTATGTCTATAGTTCATTCTATATCATATATAATTATTATTTACATTGTAGCATAACAGCACAGAAAAAGAAAGATGTTTTAAGCTGATATTTTAATCATTACACCTTTCTGAAAGATAAAGTTTATTCTTTTAAGCGACAGATTTTCTTTTTGATATATTATCTTGAATGGAAATTTTGCAGTTTTATTAAAAAATATTATAGCTATACAATAAGTATTGACAACACATCATATAATTCATAATATGAAAATTGAAAACATAACAGTGTTTTTAAAAATTTTTTAATTTGGAGGAAATTATGAAAAAACTCAAAAAATCTTTAATCATTTTATTATCGGTTATGATGATGTTCGGCGTTCTTGCGCCGACACAGGCATTTGCAGGTGATGTGCGCTTATCATTATATTATGATGTGCTTTTCGAGCCAAAGTACAATGCGGCTGACTTCAAAACAAGCTATGTATGCACAAAAGAGGTCACAAAATCAGAAGACGGAACAGAAACAACCACCTACACTTATAATTCTTCAGGCAGGGTCACAAAGAAAACCTATACTCTTGGCAGCGGTTTGAGCAAATTAACCGAAACAACAACATACACTTATGATGATAAGGGTAATGTCACAAAAGAAAGACAGAGCTCGAAAATAGGTATTATTCCCGCCGGTATAAGCACCACTGTTCGCACCTATGACAGCAAAAACAGAATAACAAAAGAAAGCATCACATCAGACGCTGTCGGTCTGAATAAGGATGTCACCGAATACAAATATAATTCAAAAGGTCAGTTAACTTCAAAAGTCAACACTGTTTATGATATGGGTCAAAAGAGCGTTGAATCAAGCACTTATACCTACGACAAAAGCGGCAGGCTGATAAAGTTTGTCTATTTCGACTCTGAGCTTGATATGACCTGCACAACAGCATACACCTATGACAAAAACGGCAATGTTTCAAAAACGGTATATGAGCGAGAAGCAGAAGATGACACGGCAAAAATCACAAGCAGATATACATATGACAAAAAGGGCAATATTCTCACCGAAAAAACAACTTCTGTTTACCCTGACTTCACAGATACAACATATGTCACAAACACATATGACAAGAACTATAATCTGATTAAATCAGTTGAGAAATCAACAGATTCCGACGGTTACAAGAAAACTACCACAACAACCAATGCATACGACAAAAAAGGCAGACTTATTAAATCCGAAACAAGAAGCAACAGCGGCGGTGAGACCTCAAGAGTTTCCAGTGAAGCATATACCTATGACAAAAACGGTAACTGCATAAAATCCGTTTGCAGCGATGATATGTTCGGCGAAAAAATGATCGTTACTGAGACAAAGACCTTCGATAAGAACAACAGAATAACAAAAATTGCTTGCTCAATAAAATTAGGTCCCAACTCTTTATCCGTGAATTATACATATACTTTCGCATACGATAAACACGGAAATCTGATCAAAACTACAGATGAGCATCTCGATTCAAAAAGCACTACCACTTATACATATCAGAAACTCGACCGCAGCGTTGTTGTAATAGACGACTCAATAAGAATGGACGGATATTCCTACACCTATGACGGAAAACCGAAGACGCCGAACATCACTATTGACGGTATGCAGCCCGGTCTTGATTACACCGTAACCTATAAGAACAACGTAAAAGCAGGAACAGCCAAGGCAATAATCACTTTCTCGGAAGACAACAAAGAGCTTGTCCGCGACGGCTCGGGTGTAATTACTATTTACTACAAAATCAATAAGGCAAAGTAAATAGGTGCTCCCCTTTTGAAGTGGTGAATGATATGATCTATAAAATTAATAAAGCATTTTCTCTTATCGCCTTAGTAACTATTTTTGCTGTTCTGTTTTCCGGATGTGAAAAAGCAAAAGTTGATTTTTCAAGTGCAACTATTGAAAACAAGGAAATTATAACAACGAACGGTGAAATTGATGACTTAAACAAAACGTTCAATATTCTTGGAGATTTGTTTAAAGATAACAAAGATATATTTACACGTACAGCGGATTTGATGTTATCTCAAGAAGCTGACACAATGGTGTCTTATGATTTAGATAAGCAGACAATTGCTGATGTTGTTGTATATGATGATAGCGGTTCAGGACATTCTGTTGATGCAAAAAATGTTTTTTCTGATTCTGAGAGGGATTTACTTTCGAGCTGTTTGAAAATAATGTCGGGTATAGCTCCCGAAGATACTCGCTCTATATCAATCTGTAGAGAAACAAGCAGTTCATTTTATCCGTTAGGCATAGATTTTATGTTTCGCTCAGAACTGAATATGGATTACGGTTACATATTTACTGAATACCCATTTTCATCATATAAAACTAAAATTGATGATAATTGGTACACGTATATTTACGGACTTGTGTGAGAACACAAACTGCGTCCATCCTAAGCGTATAAGCTGATGACGACCCATAATATGTGGTTATGAATAATTCGTTTTATGTAATTTTGGAATTTCTAATCACAGATATTATTTCTATTTCACACAAATTTTACAGCGAGAGCCGCCCGTTTTTTCCGGGCGGCTCCTGCTAAAAAAGTGCACTCAAAGTAGAAAAATGCATATCAGATATTGAGAAAATCTTTTCTGTAATTGACACCGAAATATTCGGCAAGTTCTTTCATTTCGCTGTCCTTGACAGCAGTACAACCGTTTAGACATGGGTCGGTTCTCCAACGAAGTGCCCTATTCAGTTCCTATTGTAAAAGGAAATGGCGGAACACCTATTTTCGCCCTAAAATTGGTATGTCAAGCCTACTAAAATGCTGAGTTACAATGTAATTAGCATGTCAAAACATATCTAAGATTACACAATATTAAATAGTTTGAACTATCCTATTATGCAATCAGTTAAATCTACCCATTCTAAATTAGGCATACCCATTATAAACAGATCAGATTTCATTTTTAATTTAGTCCCATTATAACTTGTTTGATACCGGCAAACCCCCAACACTTTCAAATTTCTCAATTTACTCAGGCATGAATAGTCATATATTTTCTTAGTTTCTCCTAATATCAACACTTCAAGTTGCATCATTTCAGCCAAAGGAGAAATATCTTCTATTCCAGATCCACTCTCAATAAACAATTTCTTCAACTTTGTCAGTTTGGTAATGTTTGAAATATCCTTTCCTTTGAAACACTTTATTCTTAACGATTTCAAATTTTTCTGATTACATATTGCATCAAATACTTTTTGGTTTGCAATCGTACACACCTGCATTTCAACAATGGGAAATGATTCTTTCGTAAGAAAATCAATGAAGCTTTCGGTAATCTTTTTCTGCTGATAAGGTGTAACAAACTGATGCTGAGATGGACATAATTTTATTATCGATTCACCTTTATAATCACTAATGTTTCTTATAAACGGATACCTTTCGTCATGCCGTATATCTCTTACAAATTCTTCATATATTTTCTGATGTTCAGAACAAGGTTGTTTATTCATTGCTCTTTCTCCTAAGACCAATTATGTGCTTTAGTCAAAAGCACCACGCACTCGACTGTTGTTTCACTGTCCCAACAGATATGTGTCACATTCTTATCCCCGTCATAAAAGACGGGGAATTTGAAGTTGATACATTTGAGCAATCTGCCGTCGGGCTGTTCTTCTTTGAATATCTCAACGCTTTCAATAAAGGTGTTAAGAAACTTCTTTTTCTCAGTATCAGTAAACTCTTTGTACATTGTACCATAATAATGCAGAAAAAGATAGACATTTTCACCTGATATTTTTTCTTCTTTTATATTTGCTATACGGGACTGCAATTCTGTTATTTGTTCTTCTACAACCTCTATCTCATCATAGAAGTCATAAAGTCTATTTTGCATATCCTGATACTTTTTATCGTAATGTCTGTCCGTAACATCAAGAGTATCAATTTGTGATGCAAGTTTTCTTTTTGCCATAACAAGCTGATTTAATTGCTTTTTGAACACTGCAAGCTCTTCTTCAAGGCCTTTTGTACTTACTCTTGTGTTTATCTTTTCGCACAAGGCTTTTTCAAACTCAGGATTAGATACAAGCCTTTCAATCACTTCTTCAACTGCACCGTTAACAACAGTCTGATTCCATTGTCTGTGATAATCGCATTTGTGTCCGTCAACCTTCATTCGATGCTTACAAGCATAATAAAAGTGGTCTTTGTAGATTGTACCGTCAGGCTTTTTCTTGCGGTTAATATTGCCGTACATTGCCGCACCGCAAACAGGACAGCGAAGCAACCCTGATAATAAATGCTCGTGTTCAAGATTATAAATCTTCTCCCTTTTAACACCTAACTTTTTACGCTTCTGTTGAGCAAGCTCCCAATCTTCAACAGATACTATAGCTTCGTGAATACCGTCATAAATAGGATATTGATCTTGCTTAACTATATGATATTCATTTCGGGTACCATTAATCTTTTCTGTCTTACGCCTGCCAAAAGCTATCTTTCCGCAATAGACAGGGTTTTGTATAACCAACTTTATAAAATGTGCAGAAAAGGTATCTAATGTTCCGTTCTGTCTCGGCTTTTTGGCAATACCGTGTTGATTGAGATATTTAGCAATACCGTTTGCACCCATATTTGTATTTATATATTTATCAAATATAATGCGTATAGTTTCAGCTTCATCCTCAGCAATTTTCAATTCACCTTTTTCAAGATAATATCCGTAAGGTGCAAAGCCTCCGTTCCATTTACCCTCTCTTGCCTTTTGCTTTCTGCCCTCCATTGTCTGAACAAGAATGTTTTCACGTTCAATTTCCGCAACGGCAGACAACACGGAAATCATCAGTTTACCGCTGTCCTTTGAACTGTCTATACCGTCCTCAACACAAATAAGATTAGCACCATAGTCCTGCATAATCTGCAAAGATGAAAGTACATCAGCGGCGTTTCTGCCAAAACGAGATAGCTTGAAAACTAACACATAATCAATACTGTCCTTACCGTTTGCAATATCATCAAGCATCCTTTGAAAATCAGGTCTGCCTCCGATATTTTTACCTGATTTACCTTCATCGCTGTATTCACCTGCAATATGCATTTCCTGATACTCGGCATATTTGCGGAGCTTTTCTCTCTGTGCGTCAAGGCTGTAGCCGTCAACCTGCATTGATGTTGAAACACGGGTGTAGATATAGCAATTT
>JBJEOI010000003.1:0-72343 GCA_051880635.1 Acutalibacteraceae bacterium
GACGATTGTATCCGCTTTAAACCGTTTTCTCCCTGTTTGATTGCGCCCCGTCCTCGTTCCTCCTGACCGGCACTTTGGTTTCTTTCTTGCTGTAGAGAAAGAAACGCCTCTGCGGCGAGCAGAAAGAAAAGTCAGATTGAAAGTTTTTTCTGTGTAAAAAATGTTGGGATAGAGCAACGGCGAAAGAGTTGGAAAGGGAAGATATGTTACTCCCTCAGTCAGCTACGCTGACAGCTCCCTCAGAGAAGGAGCCTGATAATACCCTATCTGACAGATTCGTTTTAACCCTCTCAGTCTCGCTACGCTCGACAGCTCTCCCAGAGTGAGAGCCAAGGAAAATGTCTGCCTTTCAAGGGAGTGCCCGGAGGGAGAGGTGAAGATTTCGAAGAAATCTTCGGAGAGGGCAATATACATTCCTTTCCAATTTTTTCACCTTTGCTCTATCTCAGCCCGTGCGTCTGCGCCTTTCTTTTATTGTTTTTGCACCTCTCCTCTTAGCTTCAGACACTCGTCAAAATGCACAAAGAAAAACCCTCTTGTGGTCGGGGCACAGGTCAGACACAATATCTTGAAAAGCCTTGATTTTTATAGCTTTTCGGGGGCAAAAAAACCTAGGAAAAAGTTAAAAAAAGTTGCACAAAATTGTTGACAAACACCAGGATAAGTGTTATTATATACGAGCGTGTGAAAGGGCGTACTATGCCATTATGCCCTTTTTACCACAAGTAGATATGCGATGATGTGGGAGGTGGCCACCCGAGAGGTGGGGAATTTCCACGGAGTATGTCCGATTCAAAACCGGGCGAAATCATATTACACCACAAGGTGTTACGCTTGCGTTAAGGTGCAGGTGCGTCAGTCTGCGTATGCATACGGCGCCTCGCTTTAAGTAACAGCTGTGTGTGAATCTGCGTTTTCAGCGCATTTCCCCCGAAATAAGTTTCGGGTTTTTAAATGGAGAGGGTGGAAACACCCGGCTATGTGTTGAATTTGCATTGCCCGCCAATTCTAAGGAGGCGTACAAAAATGGCAGTTAACGAAAAAATCCGTATCAGACTCAAGGGTTATGATCACAACCTTGTCGATAAGGCGGCTGAAATGATCGTTGAAACAGCTAAGCGCACAGGCGCTTCGGTTTCAGGTCCTATTCCCCTTCCGACAGAAAAAGAGATCGTCACAATTCTGCGCGCTGTTCACAAGTATAAGGACTCAAGAGAACAGTTTGAGCAGAGAACACACAAAAGGCTTATCGACATAATCAGACCCACACCCAAAACGGTTGAGGCTCTGACAAGTCTTGAGCTTCCGGCCAGTGTTGCAGTTGAAATCAAATCCTTATAATTCACTGATTTCTTAAAATCAACACGGTTTCGGTCACGTCGGCAAAGCCGACCAATAACCTAAGGAGGTAAAACTAAATGAAAAAAGGACTTATCGGAAGAAAAGTCGGCATGACTCAGGTCTTCAACGATAAGGGAAACGTTGTTCCCGTAACAGTTGTTGAGCTCGGTCCGTGCGCAGTCGTTCAGAAGAAGACAGCTGAAAACGACGGCTATGAAGCTGTTCAGCTCGGTTTCGACGACAAGAAAATCGCAAGAGTAAACAAGCCTATGAAGGGTCACTTCGACAAGGCAGGCGTTGCTCCCAAGAAGGCTCTCAGAGAGTTCCGCTTTGATGACATCAGTGCATTGAATGTCGGCGACATTCTCAAGGCAGACGTGTTCGCAGCAGGCGACAAGGTTGACGTAGTCGGCACAAGCAAGGGTAAGGGTACAGCCGGTGCTATCAAGAGATGGAACTTCGGCAGACTCAAGGAAACCCACGGTACAGGTCCCGTTGCAAGACACGCAGGTTCACTCGGTGCTTGCTCAGACCCCTCAAGAGTTTTCAAGGGCAAGAAGCTTGCAGGTCACTTAGGCAGCGAAAGAGTTACAGTTCAGAATTTGGAAGTTGTCAAGGTTGATGCAGAAAACAATCTCATCGCTATCAAGGGCGCTATCCCCGGTCCCAAGAAGGGCATAGTCGTTGTTGTTGACAGCGTAAAAGCGTAAGAAAGGAGTTGTTCTAAATGCCTAGCATTTCAGTATTCGACGTTGCAGGTAAGAAGGTTTCCGACTTAGAATTAAGCGAAAACATTTTCGGTATCGAGCCGAACGTATCAGCAATGCACCTCGTAGTTGTTAACTACTTAGCAAATCAGCGCCAGGGCACACAGTCAACCCTGACACGCTCAGAAGTAAGCGGCGGCGGTATCAAGCCGTTCAGACAGAAGGGTACAGGTCGTGCAAGACAGGGTTCAACAAGAGCTCCTCACTACACACACGGCGGTATCGCTCACGGTCCCAAGCCGAGAACATACGGCGGCTCAATCAACAAGAAGGTCAGAAGACTCGCTATGAAGTCGGCTCTTTCTTCAAAGGTTGCGGCTGAAGAGCTGGTTGTTCTCGACAATCTCGCTCTCAGCGAAATCAAGACAAAGGAAGTTGTTAAGGTTCTTTCAGCTCTCGAAACAGGCAAGAAGGTTCTTATCGTGCTTCCCGAAAAGAACGATGTAGTTTACAGAAGCGCAAGAAATATTGCCGGTGTTAAGACTACACTCGTCAGCACACTTAACGTTTATGACATTCTTAACTGCGACACAATCGTAGTTCTTAAGGATGCTGTAGCAAAGATTGAGGAGGTATATGCATAATGGCTAAGTTTGCAGAAGACATTATCCTCCGCCCGATCATCACAGAAGAAAGCATGATGGGCACAGCTATGAAGAAGTACACCTTCGAAGTAGCTAAGAAGGCAGGCAAGGCTGAGATAGCTGAAGCGGTTGAAAAGCTCTTCGGCGTTAAGGTTCTCAAGGTCAACACAATGAACTGCCGCGGTCAGATGAGAAGATACGGTCGTTTTGAAGGTTACACACCCTCATGGAAGAAGGCTATTGTAACACTCACTGAAGACTCAAAGACAATCGAGTTCTTCGACGGTTTACTCTAATCAAACCAAAAATCCGCATACTATTATATATAATGTATGCGTTCAAAAAAATCCGGCGGCGATGTATGAAGGTTTGACATCCTTCGCGAAGCCGTTTTAAGGAGAGTGAATAAAATGTCAATCAGATTTTACAAGCCCATGACAAACGGTACACGTAATATGTCTGTAACTGATTATTCAGAACTCTCAAAGGTTAAGCCTGAGAGAAGCTTACTCGAGCCGATGAACAAAACATCGGGCAGAAACAGCTACGGCAGAATTACGGTTCGTCACAAGGGCGGCGGAAACCGCAGAAAGTACCGTATAATCGATTTCAAGAGAGATAAGTTCGGCGTTAAGGCTGAGGTTCTCACACTTGAATACGACCCCAACCGTTCAGCACACATCTGTCTCGTACAGTATGAAGACGGCGAGAAGAGATATATCCTCGCTCCGGACGGACTTAAAGTAGGCGACACAATCGAAGCAGGTCCCGACGCTGATATCAAGGTCGGTAACGCACTTCCCCTCACCAACATTCCCGTTGGTACAATAGTTCACAACGTTGAGCTTTATCCGGGCAGAGGCGGTCAGCTTGCAAGATCAGCCGGTAACTCAGCACAGCTTATGGCTAAAGAAGGTGCATACGCACTTCTCAGACTTCCCTCATCAGAGCTTCGCAAGGTTCCTGTTATCTGCATGGCAACAGTAGGTGTTGTCGGCAACACAGACCATGAGAACGTTAAGATAGGTAAGGCAGGCCGCACACGTCATATGGGTATCAGACCCACAGTCCGTGGTTCAGTTATGAACCCCTGTGATCACCCCCACGGCGGTGGTGAAGGTAAGTCACCCATCGGTCGTCCGGGTCCTGTAACACCTTGGGGCAAGCCCGCTCTCGGTTATAAGACACGTGCTAAGAAGAACCGTTCAGATAAGCTTATTGTTAAGCGTCGTAACGACAAGTAAGTCGAGAAAGGAGCTATGAATAATGAGCAGAAGTACTAAAAAAGGACCTTTCGTGCAGGAAAAACTTCTCGAAAGAGTCATTAAAATGAACGAAAAGGGCGAGAAAATCGTTCTTAAAACATGGAGCCGCAGCTCGACAATATACCCTGAATTCATCGGTCACACCTTCGCTGTTCACGACGGCAGAAAGCATGTTCCCGTTTATGTCACAGAGGATATGGTCGGTCATAAGCTCGGCGAATTTGCACCTACACGTACCTTCAGAGGTCACGCAGGTTCAAAGACCTCAAACAACGGTAAGTAAGTCGAAAGGAGTGTATTATAATGGAAGCAACTGCTAAAGTTACTTTTGTGCGTATAGCACCTCGTAAGGTTAAGATAGTTCTCGACCTTATCCGTAATCAGCCCGCTGATAAAGCTATGGCAATCCTCAAGTACACACCGAAGGCTGCGTGCGAGGTTGTTTCAAAGCTGCTTAAATCAGCTATGGCAAATGCAGAAAACAAGGATATGGACGTCACAAAGTTATACGTTGCCGAGTGCTTCGTAAACCAGGGTCCCACCCTTAAAAGAATCAGACCGAGAGCACAGGGTCGTGCAAACAGAATCTTAAAGAAGACTTCTCACATCACCCTTGTCCTCAAGGAAGCAGAATAAGAGAAGGAGGTAGTAACAATGGGACAGAAAGTTAATCCTACCGGTTTAAGAATCGGCGTAATTAAGGACTGGGAGTCACGTTGGTATGCAAAGAAGGGCGACTTCGGCGCAACCCTCGTAGAAGACTACGAAATCCGTGAATACCTCCTTTCAACACTTGCACCCGCAGGTGTTCCCAAGGTTGAAATCGAGCGTGACGCTAAGCGTGTTCGAATCAACATTCATGTTGCTAAGCCCGGTATGGTAATCGGCCGTGGCGGCAGCGAAATCGAGAAGCTCAAGGCTACACTTGAGAAGAAGCTCGGCAAGACAGTTTCACTTAACATCATCGAGGTTAAGCTCCCTGACGTTAACGCACAGCTCATCGCTGAGAACATTGCAGGTCAGCTTGAAAGACGTGTTTCATACCGCCGTGCCCTCAAGCAGGCTATCGGCAGAACAATGAAGCTTGGTGCAAAGGGTATCAAGATTCAGGTTTCAGGTCGTGTAGGCGGCGCTGAAATCGCTCGTTCAGAGACATATAAGGAAGGCACAATTCCTCTTCAGACCATCCGCGCCGACATCGACTACGGCTTTGCTGAGGCAAAGACAACCTACGGTCGTTTAGGTATCAAGGTATGGGTTTACACAGGAGAGGTTCTTCATGCTGCAAACAACAACCGCGGCGACAGAAAGCCCAGAGGCGACAGACGCCGCAGACCCCGTAAAGAAAGGAGCGCAAACTGATGTTAATGCCTAAGCGCGTAAAGCGCAGAAAGGTGCAGAGAGGCCGTCTCAAGGGCGCTGCACACAAAGGAAATCAGGTCACATACGGCGATTTCGGTCTTGTCGCTCTTGAACCTTCATGGATCACGTCAAGACAGATCGAAGCAGCCCGTATTGCTATGACCCGTTATATTAAGCGTGGCGGTCAGGTTTGGATAAAGATCTTCCCTGATAAGCCGATAACACAGAAGCCCGCTGAAACCCGAATGGGTTCAGGTAAAGGCTCACCCGAATACTGGGTAGCGGTAGTCAAGCCCGGCAGAGTTATGTTTGAAATAGCCGGCGTTCCCGAAGAGACTGCCCGTGAAGCTATGCGTCTTGCAGCAAACAAGCTCCCCATTAAGTGCAAGTTCGTTGCAAAGAATAAGGAAGAACAGGATGGTGAACAGTAATGAAAGCAAGTGAAATAAGAAAACTGTCCGCCAAAGAGATGGACGCTAAACTCGCAGAGCTTAAAGATGAGCTCTTTAAGCTTCGCTTCCAGCAGGTTGTTAATCAGCTTGACAACCCCATGAGAATAAACGCTGTTAAGAAAGATATCGCCAGAATTAAGACAGTTCAGCGTGATATCGAATTACACGGCGCTAATTCTTAAGAAAGGGAGGTCATTGAATTATGGAAAGAAACCTCAGAAAGACTCAGGTCGGTATCGTATCCAGCGACAAAATGGACAAGACAGTTGTCGTTTCAATCAAGGATAAGGTAAGACATCCTCTTTACAAGAAGATTGTCAACCGCACAGTCAAAATCAAGGCGCATGACGAAAACAACGAATGTGGCATAGGCGACAAGGTTCTCGTTATGGAAACACGCCCGATCTCCAAGGATAAGAGATGGCGTGTCGTTGAAATCATAGAGAAAGCCAAGTAATTGGTGCAGCTAATTAAAGGAGGACAATATCAATGGTACAGCAACAGACTCTCCTGAAGGTTGCCGACAACACAGGCGCAAAAGAGCTTATGTGCATTCGTGTTCTCGGAGGCTCAGGCAGAAAATATGCTAATATCGGCGACGTCATTGTTGCTTCTGTCAAGAAGGCAGCACCCGGCGGCGTTGTAAAAAAAGGCGATGTAGTTCGTGCTGTAGTAGTCAGAAGCGTAAAGGGTCTTCGCCGTGAAGACGGTACCTACATCCGTTTCGACGAGAATGCAGCAGTTATCATCAAGGAAGATAAGAACCCCAAGGGTACTCGTATCTTTGGACCCGTAGCAAGAGAGCTTCGTGATAAGGATTATCTCAAGATTCTCTCACTTGCTCCGGAAGTACTCTAATAGGAGGTGCCTGATATGAATAAGGTTCATGTAAAGACCGGCGACCAGGTCGTAGTCATCAACGGTAAAGACCGTGGTGCAAGAGGCAAGGTTCTTCAGGTCAGCCCCTCAGAGGGTAAGGTAATCGTTGAAGGTATCAATGTAGTTAAGAAGCACGTCAAGCCCAGAAAGATGGGTGAACCCGGCGGTATTCTCAGCGCAGAAAGCGCACTCTACGCTGACAAGGTTCAGGTTGTATGCCCCAAGTGCGGCAAGCCGACCAGAGTCGGTCACACTATCGACGAGAAGTCAGGTAAGAAAATGCGTGTCTGCAAAAAGTGCGACGCTAAGTTTGAATAAGGGAGGAACATGACTAATGGCAGCAAGATTAAAAGAAGCCTATGTCAATGAGGTTGCACCCGCATTGATGAAGAAGTTCGGCTATAAGAGTGTCATGCAAATCCCGAAGCTTGAGAAGATAGTTATCAACGTAGCTTGCGGCGAAGCAAGAGACAACTCAAAGATGATGGACGCTATCGTCACAGACATCAGAACTATCACAGGTCAGCAGCCCGTTCTTTGCAAGGCAAAGAAGTCAGTTGCTAACTTCAAGCTCCGTGAAGGTATGGTCATCGGTGCAAAAGTTACTCTCAGAGGCGAGAAGATGTATGAGTTTGTTGACAGATTCTTCAACCTCGCTCTCCCCCGAGTAAGAGACTTCAGAGGAATTAACCCCAACTCCTTCGACGGCAGAGGCAACTACTCAGTCGGTATTAAGGAACAGCTTATTTTCCCTGAAATCGAATATGATAAGATAGACAAGGTTCGTGGTATGGACATCTGCTTCGTCACCACAGCCAACACAGACGAAGAAGCAAAAGAGCTGCTCACACTCATGGGCGCTCCGTTCTCAAAGTAAGGAGGGGTTTATCGTGGCAAAAACATCAATGAAAGTAAAGGCTGCCCGTCCGGCTAAGTATTCGACAAGACAGCACAACAGATGTAAGATCTGCGGCAGACCTCACGCATACCTTAGAAAATATGGCGTATGCCGTATCTGCTTCAGAGAGCTCGCACACGCAGGTCAGATTCCCGGCGTTAAAAAAGCAAGCTGGTAAAGCAATTGCATAAAGGAGGTTGACGGAATGCAAATTACCGATTCTATCGCTGATATGCTTACGAGAATCCGTAACGCTAACTCAGCAAAACACGACTCAGTTAAAGTTCCTGCATCCAACATGAAGAAGGCAATTGCTCAGATTCTTGTTGATGAAGGATATATCAAGAGCTTCACCGTTGAAGAAGACGGTAAGCAGGGTATGATCGAAATTCAGTTAAAGTACGGCCCCAATAAGAGCCAGGTTATCACAGGTTTAAGAAGAGTTTCTAAGCCCGGTCTCAGAATCTATTCAAACTGCGCTGATATGCCCAAGGTTATGAAGGGTCTCGGCACTGTTATCGTTTCAACACCTAAGGGTGTTATGACTGACAAGGAAGCCCGCAAACTCAACGTTGGCGGCGAAGTCCTTGCATTTATCTGGTAAGGAGGAACTAAGGTATGTCACGTATAGGTAGAATGCCGATAGTTGTTCCTGCAGGCGTTGAAGTTAAAATCAACGGCAATGATATCGAAGTAAAAGGACCCAAGGGTACTCTTACAAGAACAGTGCACAGCGATATGGCATTATCAATGGAAGGTAACGAAATCCATGTTACCCGTCCCAGCGACGATAAGGAGCACAGATCACTTCACGGTCTGACACGTTCACTCGTTGCTAATATGGTAGAAGGCGTTTCAAACGGCTATAAGAAGGAGCTTGAAATCAACGGTATCGGTTACCGTGCAGAGAAGAACGGCAAGACTCTCGTTCTCACAATCGGTTACTCACACAAGGTTGAAATTGATGAAATCGACGGTATCACTATCGACGTTCCGGCTCCCAACAAAATCGTTATTTCCGGTCCTGACAAGCAGAAGGTCGGTCAGTTCGCAGCAAACGTTCGCGAAAAGCGTCCCCCCGAACCCTACAAGGGCAAAGGTATCAAGTATGTTGACGAATATATCCGCCGCAAGGAAGGTAAAGCCGGTAAGGGCGGTAAATAAGTTTATTAAAGGAGTGAAACATAAATGGTCAGCAGACAAGACAGCAATAAGGCAAGACAGAAGCGTCATAAGAGAGTCCGCGGCAAGATCAGCGGCACAGCAGCATGTCCCCGCCTTAATGTATATCGTTCCCTCAGCCATATCTACGCTCAGTTAATAGACGATGTCAAGGGTGTTACTCTTGTATCCGCTTCAACTACTGAGAAGGATTTCGAGGAATACGGTGGAAATAAAACAGCAGCTCACAAGGTTGGCGAGCTGATTGCTAAGAGAGCTTCAGAGAAGGGCATTGAAGAGTGCGTCTTCGACAGAGGCGGTTACATCTATCACGGTCGTGTTCAGGAACTCGCTGAAGGCGCTCGTGAGGGTGGACTCAAGTTCTAATAGGAGGAAAGAAATTATGGCTAAAATTGATGCATCAGCTTATGAGCTGACAGAGCGCGTTGTCGCTATTAACCGTGTATCAAAGACTGTTAAGGGTGGTCGAATTTCTAAGTTCTCCGCACTTGTAGTTGTTGGTGACGGCAACGGCGTTATCGGCTTCGGTATGGGTAAATCGGGTGAAGTTCCCGACGCTATCCGTAAGGGTATCGACGCCGCAAAGAAGAACCTTATTCAGGTTGCTCTCAAGGGTTCAACAATCCCCCACGAGATTATCGGTAAGTTCGGCGCAGGCGTAGTTCTCATGAAGCCCGCTGCTCCCGGTACCGGTGTTATCGCAGGCGGAGCTGTCCGTGCTGTTGTTGAAACAGCAGGTATCAAGGACATCAGAACAAAGGCTATGCGTTCAAATAACCCCTGCAATGTTGTCAGAGCAACATTTGACGGTCTTTCAAAGCTCCGCAATCTTGAAGAGGTTGCTGCTATCAGAGGAAAGACAGCTAAAGAAATCTTAGGTTAAGGAGGGCGGCAGATTATGGTAAAGGTTAAACTTGTCAGAAGCCTTATCGGCTGCAGAAAAGATCAGATTGCTACCGCCTATTCACTTGGTCTTCACAAAATAGGTGACGAGGCTACACAGCCCGACAATGATGCAACAAAGGGCAAGATTAAAAAGATCAGCCACCTTGTTGAGGTCACAGAAGCTTAAATAAGGAGGTGCGAAGCTTATGAAATTGCACGAACTCTCACCTGCAGCAGGCTCCACTAAGGATCGTAAGAGAATTGGCAGAGGCGCAGGTTCCGGTCAGGGCAAAACTGCCGGCAAAGGTCACAAGGGTCAGAAGGCCCGTGCAGGCAGAGGCATGCGTCCGGGCTTTGAAGGCGGACAGATGCCGTTACAGAGAAGACTCCCGAAGAGAGGCTTCAACAATATCTTCAGACAGGAGGTTGCAACCGTCAATGTCAGCGCTATTGACGCTGCTTTCGAAAACGGAGCAACAGTCACTATCGAAGATCTCGTCAGCACAGGACTTGTCAAGAAGGTCCTCGCAGGCGGTGTTAAAGTTTTAGGAAACGGTGAAATAACAAAGAGCTTAACAGTTAAGGCTAACGCTTTTTCTGCATCAGCTAAGGAAAAGATTGAGGCAGCCGGCGGAAAAGCAGAGGAGGTATAATCTATGATTAAGACCTTCATCAACGCCTGGAAAGTAGCCGATCTTCGAAAGAAGATTCTTTTCACAGCGTTCATCATTCTTATATTCAGAATCGGTGCGGCAATTCCTGTTCCGTTCATCGTAGCGGGCGGAATACAGAACACCTCGGAATTATATTCAGGCACTTTCATTCAGTACCTTAATATGATGACAGGTAATGCTTTCAATATGGGTACGATTTTCGCTCTTTCGATTTCGCCCTATATTAACGCATCAATTATTATTCAGCTTTTAACAGTTGCTATTCCCTACCTTGAGAAGCTCTCAAAGGACGGCGAAGAAGGCAGAAAGAAGATTTCAAAGATCACCCGTTACACAACGGTCGGTCTTGCTGCTATGCAGTCGGTCGCTTACTACATCTACCTTCGTTCACAGAATGCAGTTGTTGCAGGCAAAGACGGCGCAATGCTCACAGGCTTCCCGGCAGTATTCGTCGGTATGGTAATTGTTTTCTGCTTGACAGCAGGTTCAACTCTTATCATGTGGCTTGGCGAGCAGGTCAATGAACACGGTATCGGCAACGGTATTTCAATCATCCTCTTCGCAGGTATTGTAGCCCGTGTTCCGACCATGTGCGTGAACATCTATCAGTACTTCATGTCAGGTAAGACTGTTCCCGCATACTATGCGCTCACACCCGTTCTTATCATCGGTCTTCTCGGCATGATAGCTTATATCGTCTGGATGGACAATGCCGAAAGAAGAATTCCGGTTCAGTATGCCAAGAGAGTTGTCGGCAGAAAGATGTACGGCGGTCAGAGCACACATATCCCCATCAAGGTCAATATGTGCGGCGTTCTCCCCATCATCTTCGCTTCATCAATTCTTTCAATTCCCTCGACAGTCCAGATGTTCCTTGTCAACAAGATAACAAAGGGCGGCTTCTGGGATAAGTTCTTCGGAATTTTCTCATCCGAACACTGGGCATACGCTATTATGTATTTCGTTCTCATACTCTTCTTTGCTTACTTCTACGCAAGCATTCAGTATGATCCCATCGAAATGGCAAACAACATCCGCAAGAACAGCGGTATGATTCCCGGTATCAGACCGGGCAAACCCACCTCAGATTACATCACAAAGATACTGTCAAGAATAGTTCTGTTAGGAGCTCTTCTTATCAGCGTCGTAGCTCTTCTCCCCATTCTCTTCCAGCTCTTCACAGCTATGGTTTTACCCGAAAACTACAGCATGTCGGTTTCACTGGGCGGTACTTCAATAATCATTATTGTCGGTGTTGCTCTTGAAACAGTCAAGCAGCTTGAGAGCATGATGATGATGAGACACTACAAGGGCTTCCTTGATTAATCGAAAAGGAGAACGAGATTATGAATCTTATTCTTTTGGGTGCCCCCGGCGCAGGTAAGGGTACACAGGCGGAAAATATCTGCAAAAAGTATTCCATACCTGCCATATCCACGGGTAACATTATCCGTGAAGCCTTAAAAAACGGCTCAGAAATGGGTCTGAAGGCTAAAAGCTATATTGACAAAGGCGCGCTTGTTCCTGATGAAGTCGTTATCGGCATCGTCAAGGAGCGCCTTGCAAAAGATGACTGCAAAAACGGTTTTATTCTCGACGGCTTCCCCAGAACAATCCCTCAGGCTGAGGCCCTTGATGAAATGGGCATTAACATTGACAAAGTAATCAGCATTGAGGTCAAGGACGAGGACATCGTTAAGAGAATGAGCGGCAGACGTGTTTGCGCTTCATGCGGCAACTCCTACCACATGCTTTACAAAAAGCCTCAGACTGAGGGCGTATGCGATGCGTGCGGCGGCGAGCTTGTTCAGCGCAAGGACGATTATCCTGAAACGGTTCTTGAAAGGCTCAAGGTTTTCCATGAGCAGACAGAGCCCCTTAAAGATTACTATGAGAAGAAAGGAAAGCTTCGCTTGGTAATCGGTCAGGAAGAGGTTAAAGACACAACCGCTTTAACCTTCAAGGCATTGGAGGAATAAACATGGTAGTGCTCAAAACCACGAGAGAGCTTTCTCTGATGAGAGAAGCCTGTCGTATTTCGGCAGGAGCATTAAAAGCGGCGGGAGAGGCAGTCGAACCGGGCGTTTCAACCGAGGAGATTGACCAAATCGCATACAAGTATATTAAAAGTCAGGGTGCCGAACCCAACTTTCTTAACCTGTACGGTTTTCCCGCTACTGCATGTATTTCCATAAATGATGAGGTTATTCATGGAATACCCAGCAAAAAGCGCATCCTTCGTGCGGGCGATATCGTCAGCATCGACTTAGGAGCAAAAATAGAGGGCTATAACGGCGACAATGCTGCCACTTTTGCCGTCGGAGATATTTCCGACGAGGCAAAGCGGCTGATAGACACAACAAGAGAGAGTCTCTATGAGGCTATCAAAAAATGTGTCGTAGGCAGCAAAATCGGCGATATAGGTTCAACTGTTCAGCGCTATTGCGAAGAGCGGGGCTACGGCGTGGTCAGGGAATACACCGGTCACGGCGTCGGCAAGGCTCTCCATGAGGATCCTGCGGTGCCAAATTACGGCACCCCGGGCAGAGGCATACGCCTGTTACCCGGCATGACATTGGCCATTGAGCCGATGATTAATCAGGGCAGTGCAGACGTCAGAAAATTACCTGACGGCTGGACGGTCAAAACAAAAGACGGACTTTTGTCCGCACATTTTGAACACACCGTTGCAATAACAAAGGAGGGTCCGAGAATCCTCACCATTGCGGATTAAGACCCGGGTTATTACAAGGTAATGCCGTTTTCGGCTTTGTCACGATAAAGGTGACACAGCTGTGAGAAGCGGCTTAGGCTGCTCTGATGTGTGACGGAAGCTAAACCGAAATCACATTAAGGCGACTTCCGCTGACAGGAAGGACTCAAACCAAAAAGATTAAACGCTTAAAAGCGACAACAAAATCAGGAGGCTAAGTCATGTCAAAACAGGATATGATTGAGGTTGAAGGTATAGTAACAGAAGCTCTCCCCAACGCAACGTTTCAGGTTGAGCTTGAAAACGGTCACAAAATCCTTGCTTCAATTTCAGGCAAGCTCAGAATGAACTACATTCGAATTCTTGTCGGCGATAAGGTCAAGGTTGAAATGTCACCGTATGACTTCAGCCGCGGTCGCATTACATGGCGATCAAAGTAATTAACAATTTAGCACTATAAGCCAAGCTTATAAGATTTTAGGAGGTAACTAAAATGAAAGTCAGACCTTCTGTAAAGAAAATTTGCGAGAAGTGCAAGATCATCAAGCGCAAGGGAAAAGTCATGGTTATCTGTGAGAATCCCAAGCACAAGCAGCGTCAGGGTTAATCCCGGCGTTAAACCAAATTTGGAGGTGCAACTGACAAATGGCTCGTATTTCAGGTGTTGACTTACCTAGAGAAAAGAGAATTGAAATTGCTCTTACTTATATCTACGGTATTGGTCGTAAAACTGCAGACGATATCATTAAGGCAACAGGTATCAATCCCGACACAAGAGTTAAGGATTTATCCGAAGACGATGTTTCAAAGCTTCGTGAGTATATCGACCACAACGTAACAGTTGAAGGTGATCTCAGAAGAGAAACAGCATTTGATATTAAGAGACTTATCGAAATCGGTTGCTATCGCGGTGTTCGTCACAGAAAGGGCTTGCCTGTAAGAGGTCAGCGCTCAAAGACAAACGCTCGTACACGTAAGGGTAAGAAGAAGACGATAGCAAACAAGAAGAAGTAAGTTAGGAGGATGCTATTATGGCAAAACAGGCTGGTAAAAAGACCACCATTCGCCGCCGTCGTGAAAAGAAGAATATTGAACGAGGAGCGGCCCATATCCAATCCACCTTCAACAATACAATCGTTACCATCACAGACACACAGGGTAACGCTGTATCATGGGCAAGTGCCGGTGAAATGGGCTTCAGAGGCTCAAGAAAATCGACACCGTATGCTGCTCAGACAGCAGCAGAGACAGCAGCAAAGGCTGCTATCGACCATGGCATGAAGACTGTTGAAGTATATGTTAAAGGCCCCGGCGCAGGCCGTGAAGCTGCAATCAGAGCTTTACAGACAGCAGGTCTGGACGTAACTCTTATCAAAGACGTTACTCCCATTCCTCACAACGGCTGCCGTCCGCCGAAAAGAAGACGTGTATAACCGAATAGGAGGTAACATCACATGGCAAGATATACCGGTGCGGTATGTAAGTTATGCCGCCGTGAAGGCAAGAAGCTCTTCTTAAAGGGCGAGAGATGCTACACAAACAAGTGTGCTATTGATCGCAGAGCTTATGCCCCCGGACAGCATGGCCAGAGCCGCAAGAAGAATTCTGAATACGGTTTACAGTTACGTGCAAAGCAGCAGGCTAGACGTTACTACGGTATTCAGGAAGGACAGTTCCATAAATATTTCTTAATGGCTGAGCGCAAAGCAGGCGTTACAGGTGAAAACCTTCTTCAGATCTGCGAAAGCCGTTTAGACAATGTTGTCTATACATTAGGCTGGGCAAGCTCAAGAGCAGAAGCAAGACAGCTTGTTGTTCACGCTCATTTCCGTGTCAACGGCAACAAGGTTGACATTCCGAGCTACCTTCTCAAAGCCGGCGACGTAGTATCTGTTAAGGCAAGCAGCCGTGACAGCGATAAATTCAAGGCTGTTATCGAAGCTAACGGCGGCCGTCCCGTTCCCGAATGGCTCGATCTTAACCGTGAGACATCAGAGGCTAAGGTAGTAGCGCTCCCGACACGTGAACAGATTGCTGCTCCCGTAGAAGAACACCTCATCGTCGAATTCTACTCAAAGTAATAGGATGCCTTGTCTGTTGCGCACTTTGCTTTTTATATATGCGCAGCAGTCAGAGTTGTCCCGTTCAGGGGAAAGCAAAAATTTCACTAAGGGTTATTTTAACCTGAATATATAAAGGAGGGTTTTGAATGATTATTATCAAATCACCGAAAGTTGAAACCGTTGACCTTTCATCAGACGGTACTTATGGAAAGATAGTTGTTGAACCTCTTGAAAGAGGATACGGCACAACAATAGGTAACAGTATGCGCAGGGTTCTCCTGTCATCATTACCCGGCTATGCTATCACATCAGTCAAGATTGACGGTGTTCTTCATGAGTTTTCAACTATTCCGGGTGTAAAGGAAGATGTAACAGAAATCGTTCTTAATCTCAAGAGCGTAATACTCAAAATCCACGGCGAAGATCCCAAAACAGTATATATAGAGGCAAACGGCGCAGGCGAAGTCACAGCGGGCGACATCTCACACGATTCAGAAGTTGAGATTCTCAACCCCGAGCTTCATATCTGCACACTCGATGAGGGCGCTCACATCAACATGGAACTCACTGTTGACAAGGGCAGAGGCTATGTTTCGGCTGAAAGAAACAAGCAGATTCTCAATCCTCCCATCGGAGTTATAGCTATTGACTCAATTTATACACCCGTGTTAAAGGTAAACTACACAGTTGAGAACACAAGAGTTGAACAGATCACCGACTATGACAAGCTCACGCTTGAAGTCTGGACCAACAAGACAATTTCCGTTACGGAAGCTGTTGCGCTTGGCGCCAAGTTTCTCAATGAACATCTCAGTCTCTTCAGCGGTCTCTCAGACGAGGCTTATAAGACAGAGATAATTGTTGACAAGGGCGATGACGACAGCAAAAAAGTCCTCGAGATGACTATTGAGGAACTTGACCTGTCCGTGCGTTCATTCAACTGCTTAAAGAGAGCCGGTGTAAACACGGTCGAAGACTTGATTACAAAGACAGAAGAAGACATGATGAAGGTTCGAAACCTCGGCAAGAAGTCTCTTGACGAAGTTGTCGCAAAGCTTCACTCATTCGGACTCTCTCTTCGTAGTGAAGACGAATAAACCACACATTTATACCTAACGGTAAAGGAGTGAATTTAGATGCCAGGAACCAGAAAGCTCGGCAGAACGAGCGATCATCGCAAGGCGATGCTCAGAGGTATGGTTACTTATCTTTTCGAGAACGGCAAAATAGAAACCACTGTTACCAGAGCTAAGGAAGTACGTGCAATGGCTGAGAAAATGATTACTCTCGGCAAGGAAAACACACTTCACAACAGACGTCAGGTTTTAGCATATGTTACTAAGGAAGATGTCGTTACAAAATTATTCAACGAGATCGCTCCCAAGTATAAGGATGTTAACGGCGGTTACTGCCGTATTATCAAGACAGGCCCCAGAAGAGGCGACGCAGCAGAGATGTGCATCATCGAGCTCGTGTAATTTGATAATATAAGTAAATAACATAGAAGGCTCTCACGAAAGTGGGGGCCTTTTTGTGCGGTATGCGAGGAGTTTGATTTCAAGCGGAAATTATGAGGGTAGATATAAGATTATTTTAAACTGTAAATCTTCTTGCCGCTGATTTTTATGCAACGCTATTCTATTTATATTGCAATCAATGGCATACATAGTTATATATATAAACACCTTGACATTTTTAGCCATTGCCTTTATAATTATGCTGAAGTTTTATGCATTATTTGTAAACTATCTTTTTATGAAAGGTTTTGATAACTATGTTAAACACTGAAAAATCAATGGACAAGCTTGTCGCCCTCTGTAAGGGCAGAGGCTTCGTGTATGCGGGCAGTGAAATCTACGGCGGTCTTGCAAACACATGGGACTACGGTCCTCTCGGCGTCGAGCTTAAAACAAATATCAAAAATGCCTGGAGAAAAAAGTTTATTCAGGAGAACCCCTATAACGTCGGTCTCGACTCGGCTATCCTCATGAACCCTCAGACATGGGTCGCCTCAGGTCACCTCGGCGGCTTCTCAGACCCCCTCATGGACTGCCGTGAATGTAAGACCCGTCACAGAGCCGATAACCTCATTGAGGACTTCGACGGCACAAATGTCGCCGGCTGGTCAAACGAGGCTATGATGAACTACATAAACGAGAAGAACATACCCTGCCCCGAATGTGGCAAGCATAACTTCACCGACATTCGTCAGTTCAATCTTATGTTCAAGACATTTCAGGGCGTCACCGAGGACAGCAAGGCTGAGCTTTATCTCAGACCCGAAACAGCTCAGGGTATTTTCGTCAATTTCGCAAATATTCAGAGAACAACAAGAAGAAAAATTCCTTTCGGCGTTGCTCAGATAGGCAAATCCTTCCGTAACGAGATAACACCGGGCAACTTTATTTTCCGTGTCCGTGAATTTGAGCAGATGGAGCTTGAATTTTTCTGCAAGCCCGGCACAGACCTTGAGTGGTTTGACTACTGGAGAGGCTTCTGCCGTGACTGGCTCTATTCTCTCGGCGTCAAGGAAGAAAATCTCCGTCTTCGTGACCATGATAAGGACGAGCTTTGCTTCTATTCAAAGGCTACGACAGACTTTGAATATCTCTTCCCGTTCGGCTGGGGCGAGCTTTGGGGCGTAGCCGACAGAACGGACTATGACCTCACACAGCACATTAACACATCGGGCAAGAGCCTTGACTATTTCGACCCGACGACAAACGAAAGATATGTGCCCTATGTTATCGAGCCGTCGCTCGGCGTTGAAAGACTCTTCCTTGCAATCCTCACTGAGGCATACGACGAAGAGGTTGTTGACGCCGAAAAGAACGACACAAGAGTTGTCATGCACTTCCACCCTGCGCTTGCTCCTTATAAGGCGGCCGTTCTGCCTCTTTCAAAGAAGCTCGGCGACAAGGCGACGCAGATATATAATGAGCTTTCAAAATCCTTCATGGTTGACTATGACGACGCAGGCTCCATTGGCAAGCGTTACCGCCGTCAGGATGAAATCGGAACCCCGTTCTGTATTACCGTTGACTTTGAGACGGTCGGCGACGAGAACACCCCTGCCGACAACTGCGTAACCGTGCGTGACAGAGACACAATGGAGCAGGTTCGTATCCCTGTAAGTGAAGTCAAGAGCTATATTGAAAGCAAGATGGATTTCTGATAAAAGGTAACTGAAATGAAAAAGAATAATAAAGATAATAATAAAGTGTATGCGCCTGTGGTCGCCGTCATTTGCGCTCTGACGCTGTTTGTGTCGGTATGCAGTGCGTTCCTTGTTGCAAGCAGTGTTAAGCCCGATTTTCGTGACACGGTGAAAGAAAATGTCAATAACTTCCTTTATCAGGAAAAGACGGACGATACCTCCGAACCGGTGCAGAACACCTCGGCGAGACTTATGTGCGCCGGCAACAACATGATTTACAGAAGCATTTATTCATTCGCCGCTTCGCTCGGCTCACAGAGCGGTAAGGACTATGACTTTGCTCCGATATATGAAGAGGTGAAAAGCATCGTCTCACAGGCTGACGTTGCTATGATAAACCAGTCAACCGTGCTTTCGGACAATATTGACGTCTCGAGCTACCCGAGCTTCTGCTCACCCACTGCTGTCGGCGACGCAATATATGACCTCGGCTTCAATGTCATTAACCACGCAAATAAGAACGTCTTTGATAAGGATGTTCAGGGCGCAACCGACACTCTCGACTACTGGGCTACAAAAAGCGGCGCACTTGTAACGGGTCTTTACAGAAATGAGACGGACAAAAATACCGTCAAAATCAAGGAAGTCAACGGAATAAAAACAGCGTTCCTAGGCTTCACCGACACCGTTCAGTCTTCTCTCGGCTCAGAGTCAGAAATAAATGTTATAAACCTCGGGGACAAAAGCCGTACACAGGCTGAGGCTTATAATATAATGAAAGATATGATACAGAACGCTGAGGATCAGGCTGACGCTGTCGTGGTTTCAATGTATTTCGGCAATGTCTCGGGCGAGGTCTCTCAGTCTCAGAAACAGACGGTTGACTACCTTGTTTCGTTCGGCGCAGATTTAATTATCGGCTATGGCGTCAGCAACATTCAGCCTGTTGAACGCATCACAAGAGACGACGGAACAAGCGCAGTTGTTTATTACTCACTGGGCAACTTCGTTTCAGCCGAAGAGAAGAAAGAAAACATGCTCGGCGGCATAGCCGATGTCGTTTTTGAAAAGAACGGCGAAACAGGTGAAACGATAGTCAAAAGCGCTAAGACAATCCCCATTGTCACATATTATGAGAGCGGCTTCACGAATTTCAGCGTTCTCCTCGCCGAGAACCTCACCGACGAAGATGTGGTTTCACATTCGCTCAATTCTTATTACGGCGGATTTAACGTCACTTATGCAAAAGAAACATTCGCCGAAAACTTCAAAACAGTTGCAAACGCTTCTTTCACCCCTGCGACAGAACCCTCCTCGGAAGAAAGCGGCTCAGATACCTCTGTTTCAGATTAAAAGTATTCCCTGCGAACGAAAAATTCGCAGGGATTTTTTGCTACTGTAACAGTAACTTTTCTATGCCATTATGTACATAAGCGCAAGCAGCAACAGGCTGTCTGCGCCCTCGTTCATAAGAAGCAGCAGAAGCGGCAGCACCATCGCTTTATCCTTATCCATATTGAGGTTAAGCCCCGACAGTATACCGCCGCCGTGAGACTGATTTTGTGCTTTCGGCGGTGCAGAAACAGGCTCGGCCTTCACTTCTTCGGCTTCTTTCTGCTCTTCCTGCCGGTTCTCCATATGAAGAGGCTCAATAGGATTTTCCTCCATAGTTTTTCTCGCTCTCTCCTGCATCATGCGAACCCGTTCTATCGCCTTATCCTGCATTTGCATAAGCTCGTTGTATGAATATTCGTTTGCCATCACAGCACCCCTTTCAGTAGACCCGAATCTCTCAGCACAGGCACAAGAGAAATCATTTTCAGAATTTTTATTGCGTCATCGGCGCGCTTCTGCCTTTCGGGGGAAAGCAACGGCTTTAACGACATTATCAGTCTGCATCTCGGGTCGTCGCCGCTGCTAAACTTTGACATCATCGAAACAATATTTGAAAATGCGTTAAGGTCTAAACCCGAAAACGGGTTCTGACCGCCTGAGGAGGTCTCCTCCCTTTTCTCCTCTTTTTTCTCCTGAGTGCCTGCGCCGCCCATAACCGAAGAAGCTATATCCTGAAGATTTTTTATATCCTCCTGCGAAAGACTCCCCAGAATTTCGCTGATATCCAAGGCTTATTCCTCCCCTTTCTTTCCGAGGCGTTCAAGAATTTGCTTAGCCTGAGGACTGTCTAATATGCTTTTAATCAGCCCCGGATTTTTCAGAACATTCTGAATAGCGTTAGCCTGTGACTCGGTGAGATTTTTTTCAATGAAATCATTGACCGCTTTTCCCGACGGGGAAGGGTCGCTCTTTATGTTTTCCATGAGCTTGTTTATTCTTTCATCATTCATTGAAATCCCTGCTTTCATATGATATAATAATATAGTATAGTATATTCATATGAGGGAGGAAAAATGAATGAGAATACTCGTTATGTCCGATTCTCACGGGAACGCCCGTAATGTTTCGTATGCGATAGAGCAGGAAAATACTGCTGAATATATAGTTCATCTCGGCGACGGTGAAAGAGATATGGAGCCTCACCTGTGGGCATACCCGAACAAAACGGTTATTCAGATAAGCGGCAACTGTGACTTTTGTTCAATGAACCCGTCGTCACAGCTTTTCATCTGTGAGGGCAGACGCATTTTTGCCACTCACGGCCACCCTTATTATGTCAAGAGCGGTCTGACCTCTCTGTATTTCGCCGCAAAAGAAAAAAATGCGGATATCGCCCTTTTCGGTCACACCCACATTGCACATCTTGAAATATATAACGGTATCACCTTTCTGAACCCCGGCTCGCTCGCCGACGGGAGCTACGCCACCATTGACATCACCCCAAAGGGGATTGAATGTGTTCACAGAAAACTGAGATATTATTAAAAAGGTTCCGGATTTTTCGTCCGGAACCTTTAAATATGTTTAGCATTTTAGCTGATTGCGTTCTTTATTTCTTCGCCGTAAAGACCGAAGAAGCCTGAAATAATTTTAATGAGTTTAGTTAAAACGTTCAGAACCTTTGTTAAGAAAGCCCATATACCTGAGCCTTTTTCTTCGCCATCTTCTGCGGGCCATTCCTCTTCGGGGAGAACCTCGCCCTGAGTTCTGTCGTGTGAAATAGCGAAGGAGTCAACATTCTGAGTTGATCCGTCCTCTGAAACCAGATATGCGTCGAAGTAGAGGATACCGTCTCTTATCTGAATAGCTGAGAACATCTGTCTGTCGGCGTCAACAATCTTATCCGCTCTGGGGAAGAGCTCGTCAGTCTCCGAAACAGACTTTGTTCTGTAAATCTTAACGCCTGAGCAGCCGCTTATCTCATAGACTGTGCCGAGAGGCTCAACAACTGTCTTATAAGCCTTGTCGTTAAATGAGAGATATGTTATCTCGTCATTCGTCTTTACATTGCCGACAAGCGAAGCCGTTCTGAGATAAACATGGTCGTGCCCCTGAAGAACAAGGTCAATGCCAAGCTCGGGGAGAAGAGAGCCGAGCTGTTCACGCATTGCGCATACGTCGTCATCGTCATAATGAGAGCCGTTTGAATAGAGCGCCTTGTGAAACATTACAATCTTCCACTCGGCGTCGGTGTTCGTCATATCTTTCTTGAGCCACTCTATCTGCTCGTCTGAAAGAGCGTCGTCCGAGCCGAGGTCGTTTGTGTTGAGAACCGCAACATGAAGATTATTATAGTCATATGAATAATAAACACCTGACGCGGTGTCCTGCTCGGGAACATTCGGGAGAGCGAAGTTTGAAACCGTTGAATAATCGTCAAAGCCCTCATGATTGCCTGTCGCCGGCATAAGGAAGGTATCACCGAGATCCTTTTCGCCCGTCGAGCAGGCTGTGTCAAGCATCCACTGCCACATCTTTGTGTTCATACCGTTATCGACAAGGTCGCCCGTTGCGGCTATGAATTTTGCGTCGGGGTAAAGTGAAAATGCCGTCTTGACCGTGTTCGCCCATGATCTTGTGTACTGAGCCTCGCTCTGAGACTGCGGGTCTGACATATGGAAGAAGGTCAGATTATCTTCGTCTCTGCCCGATGATGTTGTGAATGTTCTTGCGTCGCTCCACCAGCCCTTATCGGCGTTACCGACATAATAGGTGTAGGTTGTGCCGGGTTCAAGACCTGTGAGCTTGACGGTGTGTCTGTTGAGATTGAAATAATACTTGAAGAAGCCTGTAATACCAAGGTCAATACCGGGGAAATATCTTTCAACAAGTTCATCCTTTATCTGCGCACTTATTTCATTTTCGCCGGTGACGGTGCTGAATACCACTTTATCGCCGTCTTTAACGATAATATCGCCCTTTGTGAGGGTGTATTTTGAGAACCAGCCGATGTTTGCCGAGGTTTCGGCGTCATCACCGATTGTTGCGCTTATCATTGTCGGCTTTCTGTAATTAGCCGTTGTGACAGGCACGGCTAAATCCGTGTTTGCGTAGGAGACGCCGTAGTCACCTCTGAGCTGAGGCTCTTCGTCGGTTGCGAAATCCTTGATGAACCATGCGAGCGTAACGCCTATTGACTCATCCTGACTGTCTGTCCAGAATTCCTGAATAGCGAGCTTGTCGAGAACATCATAGAGGCTGTCCCACGGGAGAACTCCGAGACCGAATATTGTGTTCACAAGGTTGAGATATGTAAAGTCGTTTCTGAGGAAATATTTAAGAAGATAATTGAGACCCTCTGCCGCTTTCTGGCTGTAGTAATCCGAGTTAAAGAACTTGTCGGCTCTTATTTCGAGCTTTCCGAGAATTGCGTCATTGAGTATATCGTTAAAGACAACATCGAGAATGGTGTCAAAAAGACCGCAGTCTGTTACACCGTTTTCAAGTGTTTTGCATGCGTCGGCTATGAGCTTATCTTCACCGAAAGCAGGCTCGTTACCGGTGTAGAAATAATAGACAGCCGAGAAAATAACATCTTCAAGAGTGCCGTAGCCGTCATGCCCTTTAAGACCTGTGTCAGCCTTGACTCTGTCGCTCATTTCTTCGTCGCTCATTTTAAGGTCAACAATTTTCTGAATTGCGGGGAGAAGCTCGTCAAGAAGATTCTGCGGGTTTTTGAGATAAAGCTCTGTCACCTGATCGCAGAGATCTTCAACAAACCACATGATATTATCGGCTGAAAGCCAGCTATTACTACCGAGCTTTATACCGTTACCGATATAAGGCTTCAAAAAGTCAACAAGAAACTGCTGAAGGTCAAAGCCGAAAGAATCCCTGATATAATTGAGAACTCCCTGCTCAGCCATACCGGTGAAAATTCCGCCGGCGTAGCCCATTATAAGACCCTCTGCGAAGCCCGATGCCGAAGCTGAGCCGTCCTGACTGAAAGCTCCGCCGTAGCACATGCCGAAAGACTTCTGAAGAAATTCCTGATGAGTATATGTCACGCCATTATGTGTATAGGCTTTTTCTGCGTCAAAGCTGACATTGTCATAGTCAATCTTTGCCGTGCCGTCGGTGTAGTTTGTGAGAACAAATTCACGGTATGTATTCGGATATGACGTAAGTGAACCTGATTCACAGTCGTAGAGAACCTTGCCGTTGTCATTGATAACAGTAGCGATATCGGTCTGATGAAGATGACCTGTGAAGGTATAGTGAATATTATGATCGGCGAATGTTTCGGCGACACGAAGATAATCGTCAAGAACAAACGCAAAGGTGACCGAAGGCTCGCATTCCATATGAGCAGCCATACTGTGATGAATCATGACAAGGTTTGTCATGCCCTTTGCCGTGCCCTCGTCAGCCTTGTCGCATATCCATTTGAGACATTCGTCGCTGACGGCGCCGTCCGTCTTGCCCTTTTCTTTTTCGCCGAATGAATACTTGCCCGAGTCAACAACAATAAGCTGTGTGTTTTCGTCAAGCTCAACGGCATACGAGAGCGCATTTGCGACAGGCTGAACCTTGCCGTTCTTTATGCCGTAGAAATCGGTTGCAAGGTCATAGCCGAGGTTGGCGTACACCTCATAGAACTCCTGAGCCGTGATAGCTCTTGCCTCTTCTTTTTCACCTGTTCTGAAAGAAGCGGCGGAGCTGACATTTATATCGTGGTTGCCGTTAATTGCGATAACCTGTATGCCCGTCTCCTCTTCAAACCGGTTCATTCTCTCTGCGAGAGTGGTGTGAGCCTCATATTCGCTGTATCTTGAAAGGTCGCCGGGAAGAAGAAGATATTTGATACCGTCTCTCTGCGCTCTTATTTTGAAAGTCTCAAGCGCAGTGTCGAGAATATCTTCACTCTCGTCATATTCCTTTGAGTCCATTCCGCAGGCTCTTAGCCATTTTGCGCGGGCAGCCTCGTATTCTTCGTCAGTTGCAAAATCCTCTCTCTGCGGGGTAAGCGTCTGAGGGAAAAGATGAATGTCTGACATTGTGGCAAATTTAAGCGTGCCCTTTTCCTCTCCGCCTGTTGCAAAAACAGATGCCGGTATTATTGAGAGCACCATAATTATTGCAAGAAGAACGGAGATTAATTTTCTTGAAAACTTCATAGCGTTTCCTCCTTACTAAATATCTAATATATAATACATTTTTCTGCGCCGATTTTCAAGTGTATCGGCTGAAGTTTTAATCTTTTTGAATAAATATTATTTAATTTACCCGTTGCAAACGGTATACTTTTATGATAAATTATTATTACCAAATGCTAAAGGAGAACTTTATTATGACCAGAAAGAAAACTATAATTTCCGTGGTGCTTTTCATTGCGGTTTTTGCCGCTCTGCTCACCACAGCCACATTCACCGACCTTCAGGTGAGCCACATTCTCACAAAAACGGCTCTTGCCGACCACACATACATAACAAATCAGACCTTCGGCGCCTTATTTGAAGCTGTCGGCAGCACTCCGGTCTATTTTGTATTCGCTTTCGCCTTTGAAATTTTATTCTGGGCCGTTGAAAGAAAGAACAAAGAGGGCAAAATACTTAAACATCTGCTCGCTTTCGGTCTTTTTGTCGCTTCGGTTATTGCAAACTATGTTCTTATGAGCGACGTTATGTCATATATTCTCAAGCATCTGTTTATGACAGACGACCCGAGCGCATACACCGGAGCAGGCTATCTCATCGGCGTTGAGCTGTTTATATCGGTGCTTCTTGCGTTCTTCGAGCTTATGGCGGTCAATAATTTCTCTGATGAGTCAATAGAAAAGCTTGTGAAGTTTGCTTTCGCCGCTATTTTAGCCGCCGCTCTGGCTTCTCTGACAGTTGAGCTTATCAAGAAGCCTGTGGGCAGAATCCGTTACAGAGCGATGAACCTCGACCCCGACAATGAAATTCACGGCTTCTCGGCTTTCGCAAATTGGTTTGAAATAAACGGCGCAAAATGGAAAGAGCTCTACCCCGACCACGCTTCAAGGCTCGCTGAATTCGGCTCAACCGACATTTTCAAGTCGTTCCCGTCGGGTCACACCTGTGCGGCGGGCGGGTCATATTATCTTATAATGCTCATTCCCGCTCTCGGCGTCAATAAGAAATGGGTCAAAGCTCTTCTTTGGGTATGCCCCGTTGTGTTCACCGCAACCGTTGCGATAAGCAGAATTGTCGTCGGCGCTCACTTTTTCTCAGACGTTCTCGTCGGCGGAACAATAGCTTTCGTGTGGATGATTATTATGAGAGAAATCTTCATTTTCAAGGGTGCGCACGTCAAAGCGGTTTTCGGAAAATAATAATTAAACTTAACACAGACACCCCGGCTACTTTCGTAAGCCGGGGTGTTGTTCTGTAAAAAGCATTTATGACGAAGCCGTGTTTCGGGCTGTTTGTCAATCGTGACCGCCCGCTTCGTCATATTCCCTCATTTATCAGTCCTTGGGGAAGTTGGGGAAGAATACTGTTGTGATGTATTCAATAAGAATATTGATTCTGTTGAAGAGATCCTGAAGCAGATTGAGGAGAGTATAGGCCTCCTGATATTCTTCATCTTTGTATGTTTTCATATCAAAAATCCTCCTGTATTTATTAGGGATGCTCCCTTTACTAAGCATAATTATAGAGCAATTTGAAATTTTTGTCAATCTCTTATTTAACGAAACGGTTATGCGGTTGTTAACAATTCGTTAATCTTTATTCATATGACGAAAAACGTTTCATTTTTTCCTCATAAAGTCTTTCTTTTTCGAGCTTTGCCTCAGCCTTTGAGCGAAGATATTCTTCTCTCTTTGCTTTCTTGTTACTGCCGTATCGCCCTGTTCGCCTGAAAGCTTCAAGGAACATCGCAAGAAGTGAGCCGGCAGAGCCTAAGATAAGGTCAACCATAGTGTCAACAAGCCCGTCTTTGGTGAAAATCACCGAGTGCTGCATATTGAAGCCGTAGAGTCTGTCCATAGTGAACTCATAAAACTCCCAGCCGACCATCATGGCGACGCCGAAGGCGAAAGCGAAAAGAGCCTGAACGGCGGGCTTTATCTTTCTCTTCTCACCCTGCATCATGTCGCAAAGAATAAAGCCGAAGGTGCAGGCGAGAAAACCCGCAAAAAAATGCTCGGGGATATCTATTCCCTCAAAATCGGTGTAATTGTTGATTGATGTGCCGACAACACAGCCGAAAGCGGCGAAAACATTCAGCTCCGTCTGAAGATAGGGCGGCACTCTTGTGATAAACGACTTTCCGCCCCAGAGCTGCCACATGTCCCAGAGATGGGTGAAAATAACGGCAAATATTGACTGAACAAACTGAACGGGGTAGCCGTAGAGAAGCCCCGCTATACCCCAGAGAAGAAGCAGGGCTCTGCACGTCCACCAGGTAATCAGAGTTGCCTTGCTCAGCGGTTCTGTTTTATTGAATTTTTTCATTATTATTACCTTTCTGATATAAACAGTAGTGCTATGATGAACGAAAAAAGAGAAAAAGTCAATAGAAAGATGTGAAAAAAAACCGTCAGAAACAAAAAATTTATAAAAACCGCTTGATATACAGCTAAATATGTACTATAATGTCACCAATAAAGTGCGTTTTTGCGCATTGCTTTAGGAGGATTATTATGAATTTCTTAACTGAATGGTTTTCAGGAATGAATCATGTGACAAAGAAGGCTCTTGCTTTCACCCTTGCGGGTGTAATTGTCTTCAGCGTCGGATTTTTAAGCGGTACATATTCAAAAGTCGACGGTCTGCTTCAGAGCGACGCTCTCGCCCAGAAGATAAATGAGGCAACAGCTAACGGCAATCAGACTGTCTCTCAGTCTCAGCCGGCTCCTGCGCCGACAGAAAACACCACGCCCGCACCTTCGGAGAGCACACCTGCACCCTCGGAAAGCACTCCCGCACCCTCGGAGGGCACGAGCGACGCACCCTCTTCTGAAGCGCCCGTAACAGAAGCTCCCACAGAGAACAGCGGCGCTGAAAAAGGCGCACCCTCAACTCCCGCTGAGATTATCGCTTATTTCAACGAGAGCGCTAACAAAATCAAGACAAACGCAACATCTGTCACCAGAAACTGGGAAGATCTTCGCGCCGATAACGAGCATCTTGTAGTTCCCTCAGCTCTTCAGGCTGTAGGCGAGAAACTTATGAGCACCTTCCTCAAGAAGGACGAAACTCCGCTTGTCTGGAGCACAAAGGAAGATATTATCGCAAACTATCCCGTTAAGACACAGACCTTCGTCAGCAACGCAACAGAAGCCGATGTTGCCGAGGCAACCTGCACGGACGACGGCACATATTATAATATCACTCTTAAGTTCAAAGAGTGCACCGACCCCACAGGTTCAGGCTGTGCCAACGCATTCAATATAATCAAACCCGAAGAGGTTTATAACGCCGCAAGCGTTGTTCAGAACTTCTCCTGCAAATATTATGACGCAACGATAGAGTGTAAGGTTGAAAAAGCAACAGGCAACATGGTTGCGGCTACCTACACACTGCCCATCATAATGCAGGTAACGGCAAAGGTTCTTATGACTCTTGACGCTCAGGTCGGTATGACCTTTATAGACGATTACACAATCGCATACTGATATTTATAAGGGTACAGCTCCGTTTAATACGGGGCTGTTTTTTTATCGTTTTTTGCAGACGATAAAACTTAAAAACTTTTCTTTTATATATTGAAAGAACCGCGAAAAAGTGGCATAATAAAGGGTAGTACTGATAAGGAGAGAAAACTATGAATGAGCTTGCGCTTAATGAATTGAGAACTTTGAATGAAGAAAAAAGACAAAGGAATATAGAAAAGCTCAGAAAAAGCGGTGTCGATATCCCCTGCGCCGACGGCGTTATAATCGGTGACAGCGTATGCGTCAAAGAGGGAACGTTAATTCTCACAGGCACAATACTTCTGGGCAATACTTCTGTCGGAAAGAACTGTGTTCTCGGTCCGAATACTCTTCTTTTTGATATGAAGGTCGGCGAAAGCACACTTCTTAACGCCGTTCAGGGCTATCAGTCCGAAATAGGCAGTTTCTGTGACTTTGGTCCGTTCACACACATAAGACCCAATACCCATATAAAAGACCGTGTTCACCTTGGTAACTTTGTTGAAGCCAAAAACTCAAATATTGACGACGACACAAGTGTTTCTCACCTGACCTATGTCGGCGACAGTGACGTCGGCAAGAATGTCAACTTCGGCTGCGGCTGTGTCACCGTCAACTATAACGGTAAAACAAAGAACCGCTGTAAGGTAGGCGACAATGCGTTTATCGGCTGTAACACAAATCTTGTTGCCCCCGTCACGGTCGGCAGCGGCGCATACACTGCGGCGGGCTCGACGATAACCGACAATGTGCCCGAAAGCGCTCTCGCTATCGCAAGAGCAAGACAGGTGAACAAAGAGGGCTGGAGGCTCAAAACGGATAAATAAGCTTTCAAAGAAAGGAATATAAAATGCTTTTCACCCGTAAGGATAATTTTTCATCAAAAACTTATGAATATATGATAGTAGGTCTGGGTAACCCCGGGAAAAAATATGAATTCACCCGCCATAACGCAGGCTTTCTGTTTGTTGACATTCTTTGCGACAAGTATAATTTTTCGGTTAATCGCTTAAAGTTCAAGGCACTAATCGGCGACGTAAAAATAAACTCTCACCGCTGTCTCGTCATGAAGCCTCAGACGATGATGAATTTAAGCGGCGACGCTGTGAAAGAAGCCGCCGACTTCTATAAAATCCCCCCCGAAAAGATTATTGTCGTTTTTGACGATATAAGTCTCGATGTCGGCAAAATGCGCATACGCAGAAGCGGCTCGGCGGGCGGTCACAACGGCATAAAAAGCATTATATCAAGACTTTCATCAGATAATTTCCCGAGAATCAAAATCGGCGTCGGTGCAAAACCTCACCCCGACTATGATTTAGCCGACTGGGTTCTCTCACAGTTCACAAAAGAAGAGGGAAAATTGCTCAGAACCGCTGTGGACGGTGCGTGCGACGCTGTTTCGCTCATGGTTGACGGCGATATAGAGGGAGCTATGAGCAGACACAACTCATAAAACGGAGAAAAACAATGTCCTGTTACTCAAAGGTGCTCTCAGAGAGCGCAGAATACAATAAAATAATATCTGCCGTCTCTAAGGGTCGCCTGCCTATGGGCGTTCTCGGTCTCGGCAACGTTCACAAGGCGCACTTTGTTTCCGCCATATGTGAAGAAGCTCAGAAAAAGGCTTTGATAATCTGCCCCGACGAAGGTCAGGCGACAAAGCTCTGCTCAGACCTCAACGTCTTTTCCTCAGGCGCATATCTTTACCCTGCAAGGGATTTCAGCTTTATAACAACCGAGGGTCAGTCAAGAGAATTTGAGCAGAAGCGGCTCGGCGTTCTGACGAAGATAATAAGGGGCGAATATAACTACATTGTCTGCTCAATACAGGCGGCTATGCAGCTCACTGTCCCTCAGGATATTCTCGCCGAGCGTTCGGTTCTTTTAAAAGAAAACACTGAACCCGGTCTTGAAAAAACAGTCCGTGCGCTTCTTGACGCAGGCTATATACGCTGTGAACAGGTTGACGGCGTTGGTCAGTTCGCTGTCCGGGGCGGAATAGTTGACTTTTTCCCCTCATATTCTCCTCAGCCCATAAGAGTTGAGTTCTGGGGCGACGCAATTGACTCAATGACGCTCTTTGACATTGAGTCTCAGAGAAGAACGGATATTGTCAAAGAAGCCGAAATCATTCCTGCGACGGAAATCCTCTTTTCTTCACAGGAGGAGCTGAAAGACAAAATTTCCGCTTTTGCCGAAACCGTCAAGGGCAAGGGCAGTGTAAACATAAAAAAGCATCTTGAGGCTGATATTGACCGTATCGGCGGCGGTGTTGCGCTGTCGTCATATGACAAATATCTTTCTCTTGCATACGAAAAACCCGAAACCATTTTTGACTATGTTTTCGCCGACCTGCTTTTTGTCAGTGAAAGCTTTTCCTGCAAAAGCAAAGCCGCCGATTACACAAAGCAGTTCAGCGAAGACCTGAAGCTGTTTATCGAAGACGGTACAATATGTAAGGGTCTTGACGAATATATTCTCTCTTTCAAAGACATCGTCAGGCAGTATGAAGAGATGGGCGCAGTCTATCTTGACAATCTGTCGAGAGGCAGCTTTGACACGCCTGTCAGGGAGCTTGTCTCGATACGGGCTCAGCAGAATGCGGCGTGGGACGGAACGCTTTCTTCCCTGCTTGAAGACCTTAAAGTGCCTTTGAAAAGGGACTACACCTGCGTTGTTCTGGCAGGCACGGAAAAGGCCGCAAAAGAGCTTTGCTACGACCTTGAAACAAATGATGTCAAGGCAATGTATTTCGCTCTCCCGCCCGCAGAGTTTCCGAAAAAACACGTATGCGTTCTGCCCGGCAGTGCGTGCGCAGGCTTTGAATACACCGACATAAAATTCATACTTTTCTCATTTGTAAAGAGCTTTTCGTCAACCTCATCAAGAAAGCGGAAAGCGGCTATAAAGCAGGGCAAGAGCATACATTCTCTTGAAGAGCTTCACAAGGGCGACTATATCGTTCACGCCACTCACGGTATCGGTATTTTTGACGGAATACATAAATTGCAGATAGGCGGCGTCACGAAGGACTATATCAAAATCCGCTACGCAAAGCAGGACGTTCTGATGATACCCGTCACCCAGCTTGACATGGTGGCGAAATATATCACCCCCGGCGGCGGTGACAACACAAAGGTGAAAATAAACCGCCTGGGCTCGGACGACTGGCAGAAAACGAAGAAAAAAGTCAAGGGCGCAGTCAGGGATATGGCGGCTCAGCTGACAAAGCTATACGCCACAAGAATGAATTCACAGGGCTATCCTTTTTCGCCCGATACGGATATGCAGAGCGACTTTGAAAGACGCTTTGAATTTGATGAAACCGAAGACCAGCTCACGGCGATAAACGAAATAAAACAGGATATGGAAAAGCCCTGCCCTATGGACAGACTTCTCTGCGGCGACGTCGGCTTCGGCAAGACTGAGGTTGCCCTGCGCGCGGTTTTCAAATGTATCGCCGACGGAAAGCAGTGCGCTATCCTCTGCCCGACCACCATTCTTGCGTTTCAGCATTATCAGACCATAATGAAGCGTTTTGACGGCTTCCCCGTTGAGATAGAAATGCTCTCACGCTTCAGAACACAGACAGAGCGGGCAAAAATAAAAAAAGACCTCAAGCGAGGCTTTATAGATATTGTCGTCGGCACTCACAGCATTATAGCAAAAAGCGTTGAGTTCAAGGATTTGGGGCTTCTTGTCGTTGACGAAGAACAGCGCTTCGGCGTTGCGCAGAAAGAGAAGCTGAAAGAAAGATTTCCGACTGTTGACGTTCTGACGCTTTCGGCGACGCCTATCCCGAGAACTCTGAATATGGCAATGAGCGGTATTCGTGATATGTCAATTCTCGAAGAGCCGCCTCAGGACAGACACCCTGTTCAGACCTATGTCATTGAACACGATATGGGGGTTCTCTCTCAGGCGATTGAAAGAGAAGTCAGGCGAGGCGGTCAGGTCTATTATCTCCACAACCGTGTTTACGATATTGAAAGAACGGCACTTAAAATTAAAGAGCTTCTGCCCGATATAAGAATAGGCGTCGGTCACGGCAAGATGAGCGAAGACGAGCTCAGCGAGGTGTGGCGAAGACTTCTCGAGGGCGAAATCGACGTTCTGGTATGCACGACAATTATTGAAACGGGAGTTGATGTCCCTAACGCAAATACGCTTATCATCGAGGACGCTGACAGGCTCGGTCTTGCCCAGCTTCACCAGATAAGAGGGCGTGTCGGTCGGTCGGCAAGAAGAGCATTCGCATACTTCACATTCAAACCGAACAAGGAGCTGAGCGAAGAGGCGACAAGGCGTCTGACTGCCATAAGAGAATACACTCAGTTCGGCTCAGGCTTTCAGATTGCCATGCGTGACCTTGAAATAAGAGGCGCAGGCAACGTTCTCGGCGCTCAACAGCACGGTCATCTTGCTTCTGTCGGCTATGATATGTATTTGCAGCTTCTTTCGATGGCTGTCGAAGAAGAAAAGGGCAATATTATTCCCGAATCAAAGAAAAAAGAAAAAGAGTGTCTTGTCGATTTGCAGATAGACGCTTTCATACCCGAAGAATATATAAGCGCAATAAAGAGCCGGCTTTATATGTATAAGCGTATAGCCGACATTGAATCGGAGGACGACGCAAGCGATGTTATCGACGAGCTGTGCGACCGCTTCGGCGAACCGCCGGCGGCTGTTCAGGGTCTTATAGACATATGTCTTCTCAGAAACAGCGCAATAAGCCTCGGAATATATGAAATCTGTCAGAGAAACGGAGCTCTTCTTCTCTACTGCGACGCAGTCGATATGAAAAAGGTCGGCAGGCTGTCGCTTGTCCTCAAAGGCAGGGTCAGCGTCAACGCCTCGGTCAGAACATATATCTCCGTTAAAATTCCTGTCACGCAGGAACCCATTGATGTCCTTAAACAGGCTATAAAAATCCTGAAAATATAAAAAGTAAAAGGAGCGAAAATCATGTTAGTAAACAGATCTGAAAACTTAATGCCCGTCCACTCGGATATAAGAGGTCCTCTTTATCTTGAGAGTCAGCGAATGGGAAGAGAAGGCATAAAGGTTCTCCGTCTTAACACCGGCAACCCCGCAACCTTCGGTTTCGGAATGCCCGATTCGGTCAGAAATGCACTTCTTGAAAATGTTGACAAGGCGGTTGCTTACTGCGACCTCAAGGGTATGCCCGCGGCAAGAGAAGCTATCTGCAATTATCACAAGTCAAAGGGTGTTCAGGATATCACCCCTGACGATATCTATATCGGCAACGGCGTCAGCGAGCTTGTTTTAATGTGTCTTCTTGCTCTTCTCAACAAGGGCGACGAGGTTCTCATGCCCTCACCGAGCTATTCACTCTGGTCAAATTCAGTCTATATCGCCGGCGGCAAGCCCGTCTTCTACACCTGCGACGAGCAGAATGACTGGTACCCCGACCTTGAGGATATGAAGAAGAAGGTCACTTCAAAGACAAGAGCTATCGTTATCATCAACCCCAACAACCCCACAGGCGCTGTCTATCCCAAGGAGGTTCTTGAGGATATTATTCAGGTGGCAAGAGAAAACGACCTCATCATTTTCTCAGACGAAATCTATGACCGTCTTGTTATGGACGGCGTTGAGCACTATTCAACAGCCGCTCTTGCGCCCGACAGAATGGTTATCACGACAAACGGTCTTTCAAAGTCACACATCATCTGCGGCTTCCGCTGCGGCTGGATGTGCATAAGCGGATACAAGGGTAAGGCTGACGACTATGTTGAAGGCATTTTCCAGATGGCAGCTATGCGTCTTTGCTCAAACACGCTCACACAGCTTGTTATCCCCGCCGCTCTCGAAGACAACGCAAGCACACAGGCAATGCTTGTCCCCGGCGGCAGACTCTATGAACAGAGAGAAGCGACAATGCGTGAGATAGAAAAGATTGACGGTCTCACCTGCGTTAAAAACCACGGCGCATTCTATGTCTTCCCGAAGCTTGACGTAAAGAAATTCAACATCACAAACGACAAGAAGTTTGCTTTTGACTTCCTCCATGAGAAGCATATCTTCATTGTTCCCGGTTCGGGCTTTGACTGGAACACACCCGACCACTTCAGAATTGTTATGCTGCCCGAGCCCAACGAAATGGCGCAGGCTATGCGTGACCTGGGCGACTTCCTCAGTCACTATCATCAGGAGCCGTAATCACAGCTTAAATGACGCAATACATAAAAATTTACTGCGGAGTGTTGTTTACGCTCCGCAGTAAATTTTTATGGCTCTTTGTCAATGGTTGGGCAAAAAGTTAAAAAAGAAAGCTTTGAGCAGTCGCTGTCAGGCGTCTGCTCGACTGTCGAAACAAAAAAGAACCGTTACGCTTCATGGCATTTATAAATTTTTCGACAATTTCCCGAAAATTTTGAAAAAATCTGTAACAAAACGCAATTTTCAGACATTTATATATATGGGGGATAAAAAACGATGCCGTCGAGAAGATAAACTTCTATTATTGAAAAATGTTGTGTTTTTCAGCCTTAAAACTACCGTTCAGACAAAAAATCGACCGCTTAGACAAAAACTCACATTTTTTGAATTGTTTGTGCTATAGTTATTTCGGCGGTAAGAGAAACTTTTTCGTATGCGGCAGTCGCTTTTTAGAAAATGTTTCAAACAGGCATAACGCCAAATCAAATCGACAGCTCCCATCCTTTTTTTCACGGGCTTGCCCGAATTACATTTCAGCGGACAAGCCCGTGACGCACTAAGAAAATTGATCTTTGGGACAATATATGATATTACCCGCATTTCTTACTTTTTCCGCTGTCATTTTTGACGGCGACAGTTTTTTATATGTTCAGCCCCGTGAAGCCTTATACCGTAAGGCGCAACAAATTATAGCACAGGCTGATTATACATTTTTATTGACCTTTTTCGTTTTATTTGATAACATGAGCTCAAATAAAGAAAAGAAAAAACTTTTCGGTGAAGGAGGTGAAAAAATGTTAAGCGACAATAAGCCCTTGCAGATATTTTCAGGTATCATTACGGCAGGGCTGACGGCGGCTGTTCAGATTGTTCTTTCGGGTTATATCGCAATGGGCGATGTCACCGAGTTTCTGAATATGGGGATAGCGGCAATTCTTTCGCCGATATGGGTCTGTGTGGTTTTGGTCGTTGCGGCGTTTGTCTGCGCAAGGTATGAACTTGGAGTATTATTCAAAACACTTCTTATCTGCGTTTTGATTTCGCCGGTTCTTTACGGCGCAGCGTGTCTGGTCGGACTTTTCTATGAGTCAGAAACAAATATTATTGATATGATAGGTATATATATAATGTTCCCGACTGCCTGTTCCTTTACCGGCATTTTTGAAAACGCAGAAGAGCTTTTCCCCGCCTTAAGCGAAGCGGTCATAACTGCTCTGGTATGCGTGCTGAATTTTGCTATGCCTGTTCTGACGGGGATTATTTCATATTTCGGTATATATAAAAAAAGAGCGTAAAACAGAATAAAATGAGTTACGGCGTCCTTTGCGGGCGCCGTTTTTGCATACATGATGTGAATAACTGCTTGCAATTATGACAAAAATCGGTTACAATACTATACTGATATACTATAATTATAAGGAAGGCGCAAGAGAAATGAATTATAATAATGAAATCTGTAACGGTTGCGGCAGAAAATTTTCTGAGGGCGACGATATAGTTACCTGCCCCGAATGCGGCACACCTCAGCACAGAGAATGTTGGCTCAAAGAACACAAATGCGTCAATGAGCATCTTCATGAAGAGGGCTTTGAATGGAAGCCCAAGCACTCCTCAGAAGAAAAAAACGAAGAGATAAAGAGCGTCAGAAAAAGACCGTGTCCGTTCTGCGGTCACGAAAACCCCGTTGACGCAAAGGAGTGTGAGAATTGTTCACAGCCCTTTGAAATGTTCGGCAGAAGTATTTTCCCGCCTGAAACAGATGAACAGGGTCAGAAAAACGCTTTTAGCGAAAACAGCGACGAATATTCTTATAAACCGCCGTTTAAGGTTGACTATGAAGAGCCGAAAGATGAGGGTGATAAATTCAACCCCTTTGAACAGGGCGCACGGACAGACGGTCAGCCTGTCGGTCAGGCGTTTATCTTCAATTCGGCGGCTTATGAGCCTGAGGTTCTCGGCGTCGAAACAAAAGACTTCGCCGCATACGTCAGAGCATCTGTTCCGTCGTATTATAAAAAGTTCAAGAAGTTCGAACACGGCAAAAAGGTGACCTTTAATTTTGCCGCACTGTTTTTCGGTCCGTTGTGGTTTTTCTTCAGAAAGCTCTATAAGGCGGGTATCGTTTTTCTCTCGCTCACGCTTTGTATTACTATGGTGTTCTATTCTCCGCTTTCGGATATAATGGATTCCTACACCGAGATTGTGAATGAAATTAACGACATGAGGGCGGCAGAAAATCAGCCCTCCGAAGAAGAAATGCAGGCGCTTGTTAATAAGATGTATGCGTTTGCTCAGAAGAACGGCCCTGCAATATACGGTTATATCGGGGCTACGACCGCTGTTTATATAGCCTGCGCTCTCTTTGCCGATATGCTTTATAAAAAGAAGTTTCTCAAAGATATCGAAGCGGCAAAAGAAGAGGCTCAGGGCGTGAATGAGCAGAAATATCTGCTTATTCTTAGAAAAGGCGGGGTAACATTTTTTGCTCCGGCGGCGGCTTATCTTATAATGCAGGCTACAGTGTCTTTACTTGTGAGGATGTTTTTTTAAAATGATTGATACAATAATTTTTGACCTTGACGGAACTCTTCTTAACACACTCGACGACCTTATGGACAGCGTAAACTTCGCTCTTTCCGCTTATTCTTTAAAAGAGAGAAGCAGGGAGGAGATAAGACGCTTTGTTGGCAACGGAGTGACAATGCTGATAAAGAGAAGCGTTCCCGAGGGAACAAGCGAAGAAATGACAAAGAGAGTGTTTTCGGTTTTCCGTGAGCACTATCTGAAAAATATGGAGAACAAGACTGCGCCTTATGAGGGAATAATGTCCCTTCTGGAAGAAGCAAAACGACAGGGCATTAAAACGGGAGTTGTCTCTAATAAACTTGATGAAGCGGTCAAGGGGCTTTGTGAAAAGACCTTCGGCGGACTTATTGGGTTCGCTCAGGGGGCGCAGGGCGAAGACGACAGAAAGCCAAACCCGATAAATGTCTTTAAATGTGTAAAAGCTCTCGGCTCAGAAACAGAAAACTGCGTTTATGTCGGCGACAGCGAGGTTGACTTTCAGACGGCGCAGAACGCACAAATGAAATGTATAAATGTTCTCTGGGGCTTTAGAAAGAAAGAAGAAATGCTCCCATTCGGCGCGGATACATTTATCAGTAAGCCGTCAGAGCTTCTCGGCTTAATAAAAGAAATGAATAAAAAATAAGGGGAAGAAAAATGACATCACCTCTTGCAGACAGAATAAGACCAAAGTCTCTTGATGATATTGTCGGTCAGAAGCACCTTTTAGGTGAGAATAAACCGCTCAGGAATATCATTGAGGGCGGCAATATTCCGAATTTGATTTTTTACGGTCCGTCGGGCGTGGGTAAGACAACGCTTGCGGCGATTATAGCCGGCAGAACGAACAAGAAACTGCACAGGCTCAACGCTACTCAGGCGTCAACGGCTCAGATAAAAGAAATTGTTTCTGAGCTTCACACGCTCGAGGCGCCGAACGGCGTGCTTTTGTATCTTGATGAAATTCAGTATTTCACCAAAAAACAGCAGCAGACGCTTCTTGAATACATAGAAAACGGCGATATCACGCTTATTGCTTCGACTACGGAAAATCCTTATTTCTACATTCACAACGCTATTCTTTCACGAAGCACGGTGTTTGAGTTCAAGACCGTGGAAAAGGAAGAAATCGCAAAGGCAGTGCAGAGGGCTTTTTCTATTCTCTCGGAGCAGTACGGGGAAGAATTTGAGATTGAAGACGGGGTTACGGACTTTATTTCATCGGGCTGCGGCGGAGATGTGAGAAAGGCTGTCAACGCCGTTGAGCTTTGCGCCATGTCGTCAAAAAGTGTTGACGGCAAGAGAAAAATAACGCTTGAAACGGTTTCTCAGCTGACACAGAAAAGCAATATGAAATATGACCGTGACGGCGATTATCACTATGACCTGCTCTCGGCCTTTCAGAAGAGTATGCGCGGGTCTGACGCTGACGCCGCACTGCATTATCTTGCCCGGCTTCTTGAGGTCGGCGACCTGCCCAGCGCAACAAGGCGGTTACTTGTCTGCGCCTGTGAAGACGTAGGGCTTGCTTATCCTCAGATAATACCGATTGTCAAGGCGGCGGTCGATTCCGCACTGATGCTCGGTCTGCCCGAAGCGAGGATTCCACTTGCCGACGCAGTTGTTTTAGTCTGCGGCAGTCCCAAGTCAAATTCGGCATATCTTGCGTATGACGAAGCGGCGGCGGATATCCGAAGAGGTCTTGCCGGACCCGTACCGAGAAATTTACAGAACAAGCATTTTGACGGTGAGGACAGAGAGGTCAAAGGGCAGTTCTATAAATATCCGCACGATTATGAAAATCATTGGGTCAGTCAGCAGTATATGCCTGATATTCTGAAGAATAAGAAGTATTATACCCCGGGCGAAAATAAGTTCGAGCAGGGAATAAAAGGTTACTGGGATAAAATTAAGAAATAACCCCATATAAAATATAAAAAACACAAGAGGTAAAACAATGAACATCAACGAAAAACTTGCCGAAGAATTTCACCTTAAATTATGGCAGATAGAAAATACCGCTGCGCTTATTGACGAGGGTAACACAATCCCCTTTATTGCCCGATACAGAAAAGAAGCTCACGGAACGCTTGACGACCAGATACTCAGAGAAATAAACGACAGACTTGAATATCTCAGAAATCTTGAAAAAAGAAAAGAAGAGGTCATTTCACTTATTGAAGCTCAGGAAAAGATGACCGACGAAATCGCCGCCGCTCTTTCAAGCGCTTCAACTCTTGCCGAGGTTGAGGATATCTATCGCCCCTATAAGCCTAAGAGAAAAACAAGAGCCTCCGTTGCCCGTTCAAGGGGCTTAGAGCCGCTTGCTCAGAAAATATTCGCTCAGGAGACAGACTGTCCGCTTCCTATTGAAATGGCAAAGGATTTTGTCAGTGAGGAAAACGAAGTCCCGACCCCCGAAGACGCTTTGCAGGGCGCAATGGATATTATCGCCGAGGATTTATCCGACGACGCAAATATCAGAAGAAGACTGAAAAACCTTTTCTCCGTTGTCGGAACAGTCAATGTCAAGGCGAGCAATCCCGAGGAAAAGAGCGTCTATGAAATGTACTATGATTTCACAGACGCAGTTAAAACTATAGCCGAGTACCGCATACTTGCTATCGACAGAGGCGAAAGAGAGGGCTTCTTAAAGGTTTCTGTTGAGCTTGACACGGTGAAAGCGATGAATGTTCTTCACTCTGTCGCCATAAAAAATAATGACAGCCCCTGTCTCAGCGTTCTTCAGGAGGTTTGCTCAGACGCATACAACCGACTGATTTACCCCTCGGTTGAAAGAGAAATCAGAGCGGGGCTCACCGAAAAGGCGGCTAAACAGGGCATAAAGAACTTTTCAAATAACCTTCGCCCGCTCCTTCTTCAGCCCCCCGTTAAGGGAAAAGTCGCAATAGGTCTTGACCCCGGCTACAGAACGGGCTGTAAGGTCGCCGTCGTTGATGAGACCGGCAAGGTTCTTGACACGGGCGTTATCTATGTCACACACTCTGAAATGCAGAAGAGACAGGCTCAGGACTTAATCAGACACTTTATTGAGAAATATAATGTTGATATTATCGCCATCGGCAACGGTACGGCTTCAAAAGAAACTGAAATTTTCGCCGCCGACCTGATAAAAACCGTCAACCGCAAGGTTTCATACATGGTCGTCAGCGAGGCGGGCGCTTCGGTTTATTCCGCTTCAAAGCTTGCCGCAGAGGAGTTTCCCCAGTTTGATGTTTCGCTTCGCTCGGCTGTCTCAATAGCCAGACGCTTACAGGACCCCCTTGCGGAGCTTGTCAAAATTGAGCCCAAAGCCATAGGCGTCGGGCAGTATCAGCACGATATGCCGAAAAAAGAGCTTGAAGCCGCTCTTGACGGCGTGGTCGAGGACTGCGTCAACAGCGTCGGCGTTGACCTCAATACAGCGTCACCCTCTCTTTTACAGATAGTTTCGGGTATAAACACTACGGTCGCCAAAAATATTGCGCTCTACAGAGAAGAGAACGGAGCTTTCTCGTCAAGAAGCGAAATAAAGAAAGTGCCTAAGCTCGGCGCAAAAGCCTTTGAGCAGTGCGCCGGATTTATGAGAATACCCGAAAGCAAAAACATTCTCGATAACACGGGCGTTCACCCCGAAAGCTACAAGGCGGCTAAGGAGCTTCTTGAAATCTGCGGATATTCGCTCGATGACGTCAGGAAAAATAGCGTTGACGGCATTGACAAAAAGGCAGAAGAGCTCGGCGCAGAAAATCTCGCTGAGCGGTTAGGCATAGGCGTTCCGACGCTTAATGATATAATAAAGGAGCTTATGAAGCCGGGCAGAGATATCCGTGACGAACTGCCGCCGCCGCTGCTCAGAACAGATGTCATGAGTATGGAGGATCTCGTCGCCGGTATGGAGATGAAAGGCACGGTCAGAAACGTTATCGACTTCGGAGCATTCGTTGATATAGGCGTTCATCAGGACGGTCTTGTGCATATCTCGGAAATCAGTAACCGCAGACTAAAGCACCCGAGCGAGGTGCTGACTGTCGGCGATGTTATAACCGTATGGATCAAGAGCATTGACACGCAGAGGGGCAGAATTGCTCTGACTATGAAAAAACCTGCTCAGCAGTGAAAAAGGGACTATAATTATGCTTGATTTTTCATGTGATTATAACTGCGGCTGTGCCGAAGAAATTCTTCTTGAGATTTCTAAGGCAAACGCAGAAGCGCAAAAGACTTACGGCTTTGACGAATATTCGGGCAGAGCGAAAGAAAAGCTCAAAAAGGCTGTCGGCAATGAAAACGCAGACATATATTTTCTCGCCGGCGGAACACAGACAAACGCCGCCGCCCTCTCATATTTTCTCAGGCCCTGTCAGGGCGTAATCTGCGCAGAAACGGGTCATATCAATGTTCATGAATCGGGGGCGATAGAGGGGACTTCGCACAAGGTTCTACCCGTCAGAAACGGCGAAATGGGAAAGATTGATATTATCGCACTTAAAGAGTGGCTCAGAAACTTTTACAGTGACGCAACATATCCCCATATGGTTCAGCCTGGAGCCGTCTATATTTCACACCCGACCGAATACGGCGGAATTTACAGCAAAGCAGAGCTTGAAGAAATCAGAAAGGTATGCGATGAGTATAAACTTTATCTATACCTTGACGGCGCACGTCTTGCGTATGCGCTTGAGAGTGAAAAAACAGATGTTACGCTTAAAGACCTGGGAAAGCTCTGCGACGCCTTTTATATCGGCGGCACAAAATGCGGGGCAATGCTCGGCGAAGCTCTGATATTCAGAGAAAAAGCGCCCCTTTTCTTCACACACAGAAAAAGAATGGGCGGTCTTTTAGCGAAAGGCTATATTCTCGGGCTTCAGTTTGACGTGCTTTTCACTAACGGACTTTATAATAAGCTCGGGAAAAATGCCGTTGAGTGCGCTATGAGGCTGAAAAACGCTCTGAAAGAAAAGAATATTGAATTTCTCTGTGACAGCCCGACAAATCAGCAGTTTGTTGTGCTCAGTGACGAAGAGCTTAAAAAGCTCGACGGAAAAATCGGCTATGATATATGGGAAAAGAAAGACGAAAAGACAGCAATTCGCCTTTGCACCTCATGGAGAACAACGAAAGAAGAAACAGATGAACTTATAAGTCTCTTTTAAGAGAGGTAATTATGAAAAAATCGGTTATCGGGATTCTCGCCCATGTTGACGCAGGCAAGACGACACTTGCGGAAGCAATAATGTATCAGACGGGCAAACTGCGCTCAAAGGGCAGGGTTGACAAGGGCGACACACTGCTTGACACACACTATCTTGAAAAAGAACGGGGAATAACCATTTTCGCCAGCAGTGCAGTGTTTCAGACTGAAAAATGTGATATAACGCTTCTTGACACACCGGGTCACGTGGACTTTTCGTCTGAGACTGAGCGTATTTTACAGGTGCTCGACTATGCCGTTCTGGTTATCAGCGGACTTGACGGCGTTCAGTCTCACACTCGAACGCTGTGGAGACTTTTAGAGCTTTATAATATCCCGACATTCATTTTTGTCACGAAAATGGACTTTGCCCGAAAAAGCAAAGAGGATATTATGACCGAGCTTCAGTCTGAGCTTGACATGTCGTGTATTGACTTTTCCGATGACACGAGCGATGATTTTTATGAAAAGCTTGCGGTATGCTCGGAGGATACGCTCGAAAAGTATCTTGAAAGCGGAAAAGTCCAGAAGAGCGACACCGCTATACTAATAAGAAGCAGGAAGGTTTTCCCGTGCTTTTTCGGTTCGGGGCTTAAAAACGAGGGCGTCAAGGAGTTTCTCAGCGCTCTTGACGATTATATAACCGAGATTTGTTACCCTGAGATATTCGGCGCAAAGGTTTTTAAGATAAGCCATGACAAGCAGGGCAACCGCCTGACGCACTTAAAGATTACGGGCGGAAAACTCAGGGTCAGAGAGACGGTTGACACAGGCGAAGCAGAAGAGAAAATCAATCAGATACGCATTTATTCGGGTGAAAGGTTTTCGTCTGCCGATGAGGTATGCGCAGGTGAAATCTGTGCGGTAACGGGTCTTTCCTGCACAGAGAACGGTCAGGGGCTGGGCTATGAAGCCTCGAGCGAAAGCCCATACTTAGAGCCTGTCATGAACTACAGAATAGTTCTGCCCGAGGGGTGTGACGCTAAAGTTATGCTCCCGAAGCTGAGGCTTCTTGAAGAAGAGGACCCGATGCTCCATATTACATGGAATTCGTTTTTGCAGGAAATTCATGTCGGTCTGATGGGTGAGGTTCAGGCTGAAATATTGAAAAGTCTCATTCTTGACCGCTTCGGCGTTGAGGTTCTGATTGACTCGGGCAGGGTTCTCTATAAAGAGACGATTGAAAACAGAGTTGAGGGCGTCGGTCATTATGAGCCGCTTCGGCACTACGCAGAGGTTCATCTTATCATGGAGCCGCTCCCGAGGGGGAGAGGGCTTGAATTTTCATCTTCATGCAGTGAAAACAGCCTTGACCGAAACTGGCAGAGGCTCATATTGATGCATTTAAGAGAAAAAGAACATCTCGGCGTTCTTTCGGGCTCGCCGATAACGGATATGAAAATCACACTTGCCGCCGGCAGGGCGCATCTGAAGCACACGGAGGGCGGCGATTTCAGACAGGCGACCTATCGGGCTGTTCGTCAGGGACTGATGAACGCAAAATCAAAACTTCTCGAGCCTTATTGCAATTTCAGGCTTGAGGTGCCGTTCGACCAGCTCGGCAGAGCGATAAACGATATCCGTATGCGCTCGGGTGATTTCTCTGCGCCGGAAAATTCGGGTGAAACAGCTATACTTAAAGGAAAAATTCCCGTTATCACGATAAACGGTTATGCCTCGGAGGTTGCCTCTTACACGGGCGGCAGGGGCAGACTTATCTGTGAAAACGCAGGTTATGACGAGTGCCACAACACCGACGAGGTGCTTTCAGAGATGAAATATATACCCGAGGGCGATGTTGAAAACACACCCGATTCTGTTTTCTGCGCTCATGGAGCGGGCTTTGTTGTCAGATGGGATAAGGTGCCCGAATATATGCACCTTGAAAGCTGCCTCAAGGTCGGCGCAGACTATGTTCCTCAGGTCAACAAAAGAAATCTTCACATTGACGATAAAGAGCTTGAAAAAATAATGGAGAAGCTCTTCGGCAAAAACGAAACAAAGCTATATAGACCCGTTCAGCCCAAAAAGGTTCAGAAAGCGCCCGACCCCGTCATTTTGGTCGAAAGAGAACAGTATATCATTGTTGACGGCTATAACGTCATTTTCTCGTGGGAGGACTTAAAGGAAACGGCAAGCCACAGCCTTGAGGACGCACGAAAGTCACTTATGGATATTCTCAGCAATTTCGCTTCTTTCACAAAGAACAATGTTGTTCTTGTCTTTGACGCATACCGTGTCTCGGGTAATAACGGGAAACAGTTTGACTATAACAATATTCATGTTGCCTACACAAAAGAAAACGAGCTCGCCGACGTTTATATCAGCAGGCTCATATCGGAAATAGGCAGAAACGACAGGGTGCGTGTTGTCACCTCGGACAGGCTTATTCAGCTTTCAGCCGTCAGAGCGGGCGTTCTGAGAGTGTCGGCTCAGGAGTTCGGCGAAGAGGTCGATTTTGTGAATGAAAAAATTCGTGAAGCGATTGAAGAGATAAAGAAAGGATAGCTATGAATTGTTCTGTCAGAAAGGTCAGACGGGGAGACGAAGAAACCCTCGCCTTTATTCAGACCGAGAGCTGGAAAGCCGCTTTTAAGGATATTATATCCCCCGAGACGCTCAAAAAGTGTACCGACAAAGAGAAGTCAAAGGCTATGTATAAGGAGCTTATCGAGAAAAATATCGGCAGCGGCTATATTCTTTCGGTCGGCTCAAAGCCTCACTGTATAGCATGGTGGGACAAGGCAAGAGACGAAAGGTTCACGGGCTATGCGGAGCTTATATGTATTCACAGTCTTAAAGACGGTTGGGGTAAGGGCTACGGCGGTCAGATGCTCGACATAGTTTTATCCGATATGAAAGCCGCAGGCTATGAAAAAGCGATGCTGTGGGTGTTTGAGAAGAACGAAAGAGCCAGAGGCTTTTATCAGGCAAAGGGCTTTCACACGACAGATATAACGACCCCCTCGCTCGGTACAACAGAAATATGTTATGAAATAAAACTTCGGCAGACGGATAAAATATCCGATATGTCGAAAACAGTTTGTGAATAATACAAAAACTCCCGAAACGCTCGGGAGCTTTTTTGATATAATCATAATTTCGACCTGACAAATTCAATTTGTTTTATAACGGAATCAACGCAGGTTCCGCCGACGCTGATTCTTTTTTCAACGCAGGCTTCAAGGCTTATTTCGTTATAGACGTCTTCTTCGATAAGCTCTGAATATTCCTTATATTTTTCAATCGGGAGCGTCTCTAAAATCTCGCCGCTCTTTATACAGTCGGCGACAATGCCGCCCGAAATTTTGTATGCGCTTCTGAAAGGCAGACCCTTTCTGACAAGATAGTCGGCAAGGTCGGTTGCGTTGATGAAGCCTTTCTGCGCCGCCTTTTTCATATTGTCTGCGCAAACAGACACAGTCGAGAGCATACCCGTGAAAACGTCAAGGCACATTTTAACCGTGTCGCAGGCGTCAAACACGCTCTCCTTATCCTCCTGCATATCCTTGTTATAAGCAAGAGGTAAGCCCTTGAGCATTGTGAGCGTCGCCATAAGGTCGCCGTAAACTCTGCCTGTTTTGCCCCTGACAAGCTCAGCCATGTCGGGGTTCTTTTTCTGCGGCATTATCGACGAGCCTGTGGTGTAGCTGTCCGAAATCTCAACAAACCGGAACTCCCAGCTTGACCACAGAATAATTTCCTCCGAGAAGCGTGAAAGATGCATCATTATAAGAGAAATACAGCTTATAAGCTCGGCGCAGAAATCCCTGTCCGAAACACCGTCGATTGAGTTCATACAGATGTCGTCAAAGCCCAGCTTCCGGGCCTCGAAATATCTGTCGGTGTTATATGTCGTGCCCGCCAAGGCGCAGGAGCCTATCGGCGACACGTTGAGCCTTTTTCGTGAGTCCTTCAGACGGTCAAGGTCGCGCAGAAACATCATCGCATACGCCATGAGATGATGACCGAAGGTGATGGGCTGTGCCCTCTGAAGATGCGTGTAGCCCGGCAGAATGACCGCCTTGTTTTCATCGGCTTTCTGAACTATGACTTCAACGAGCTTTCTGACCTTTTCAGTGATTTCGTCAGTCTCTTTTCTGAGATAAAGCCTTGTGTCAAGCGCAACCTGATCGTTTCGGCTTCTTGCGGTGTGAAGCTTCTTGCCCGCTTCGCCGATTCTCTGAGTGAGAACCTGCTCGACAAACATATGAATATCTTCAGCTTCAAAGTCAATTTGGAGCGCTCCGCTCTCTATATCGTCAAGAATCGTCTGAAGACCGTCAATAATGCTGTCGCTTTCTTCTCCGGTGATGATACCCTGCGCCGAAAGCATTGCGGCGTGAGCCATACTGCCCGTTATATCTTCTTTATACATTCTGCTGTCAAAGCGGATTGACGAATTGAAATCATCCGCTATTTTTTCTGTTATTGCGCTTGTTCTGCCCGCCCACATTTTTGCCATGATTTTTTCTCCTGTTCAAACTAATCAAAAAGAGGGAAATTTCTTTCCCTCAGTGTTGCTGAAAAGCCCGCTAAGACCGAAAGACAGATAAGCCCTGCAAGCTCTTCGGGTGTCAGATTATTTTTTTCCGTCAACCATAGCCTGAACCTTGATAGGCAGACCGTAAAGATTGATGAAGCCCTTTGCGTCTGTCTGGTCGTAGTCGCTTTCGCCGAAGGTTGCTATCTCTTCGCTGTAGAGTGAATATTCGCTCCAAACGCCCGCTTTGATAATGTTGCCTTTATAGAGCTTGAGCTTGACTTCTCCCGTGACCTTCTCCTGCGTTTTGTCAACAAAGGCCGAGAGAGCCTCACGCAGGGGGGTGAACCACTGACCGTTATAAACAAGCTCAGCGAAAGTGATTGACATTCTCTGCTTCTCGTGAAGAGTGAGCTTGTCAAGGCATACGCTCTCAAGATATTCATGCGCTTTATAGAGAATTGTTCCGCCCGGTGTTTCATATACGCCTCGGCACTTCATACCGACAAGGCGGTTTTCAACGATGTCGATAATGCCGATACCGTTCTTTCCACCGATTTCGTTGAGGGCAAGAATGATATTCTTTGCGCTCATCTTTTCGCCGTTAAGTTCTTTAGGTATGCCCTGCTCGAACTTGAGAGTTATATATTCGGGCTTATCGGGCGCCTGAACGGGTGAAACACCCATTTCGAGAAAGCCCTCTTTTTCATACATCGGCTCATTGCCTGTGTCTTCAAGGTCAAGACCCTCATGTGAAAGATGCCAGAGGTTCTTATCCTTTGAATAATTTGTCTCACGGTTTATCTTGAGCGGAATGTTGTGAGCCTCTGCGTAGTCTATTTCTTCTTCACGGGACTTGATGTTCCACTCACGCCAGGGGGCTATTATCGGCATGTTCGGAGCAAAATGCTTTATAGCGAGCTCAAAACGAACCTGATCGTTGCCCTTGCCTGTGCAGCCGTGACAGATAGCGTCGGCGCCCTCCTTAATGGCTATTTCGACAAGCCCTTTTGCGATACAGGGACGGGCGTGCGAAGTGCCGAGAAGGTACTCTTCATAAACTGCGCCGGCTTTCATTGTGGGAATGATATAGTCGTCAACATATTCGTCTGTGAGGTCTAAAACATAAAGTTTGCTTGCGCCCGTCTTTATTGCTTTTTCTTCAAGACCCTCAAGCTCGTCAGCCTGACCGACGTTGCCCGAAACGGCGATAACCTCGCAGTTGTTGTAGTTTTCTTTAAGCCAGGGGATTATGATTGATGTGTCAAGACCGCCTGAATAAGCGAGTACGACTTTTTTGATATCTGATTTGTTCATTTCTTTCATTTCCTTTTTGTATTTTTATGCATAAATTATACATTCAATATGCATATTTGTCAACGGTTTTTGTAAAATTATTCGTGCTTTTCAAGATTTATGCAAATAATCGGTATTTTTCTGACGTTTTTGTATAATTTGACAAAAGCCGCTCACGAAATTGCCTTTCGTGAGCGGCTTTGGGGAGAAGTATATTTAATTATAATAATACTCGGGGGGAATGTATCTCGGGTTTTCGGTTTCGTCATAAGCTATTCCCAAATAGCTTAAAACATCGTCAATGGTTCGCTTGCCATCATCATATTCTTTATAATATGCTTTTGCTTCAAGATATCGGCGTTCGTTTTCGTCGGCAAGGCTTCTGTAGCTTTCTTTTTCGGTTTTATCGGAGCACGAATCCGCACTTTCCTGAGCGAAAACATATGAGTCGGACAGGTCGCTCAGCTTTGACGTAATTAAATACTTTTTTTCGGACAGAATATCGCTGTCGGATTTCTCGCTGAATTTATCCTCAAGAAGATTGTATAACGGATGAAGATATTCCCCGTAAATATCATAGTTTTTATCTGACTTTGAATCAGACCATGAATTTTCGTATTTAGTGATAAATTCTTCAAACTCCCGATTCAGCCTTAAATGCTCCTTATACACATCTTCTCTTGATGAAAACTCTGTTTCTTTTTTCGCCTTAAAAGTGAAATCCGGCGTGTCGTCATTATACACAATTTTCGACGGTGCGTTTTCGGATGGTTCAGTCTCGGGCGGCTTGTCACTTATTCCGCGAATAGTTAAAGCGCCTATAACAGCCACGCAAATTACCGTTACCGCTATTAATATGCTCCTTGTTTTCTTTTTCATAAAATCACCCTCCGTTAATTTTATTATAGCATATGAATAGTTTATTTGTAAACAAGAATTTTAAAGAAGAAAAATGTACTTAGCAGAGCGGCATACACTCATAAACTCACTATTCTTGCCCCTAATGACGTCTTTATGCTCTCGTCATGGGTGACGATAATAACCGTTTTGCCCTGTCTGTTCAAATCTTTAAGAAGATTTAAAACAATCTCTGCATTATGCTTATCCAATGAACCGGTAGGCTCGTCGGCAAGAACAATATCGCACTTTTTCAAAAATAAGCGGGCAAGGGCTATGCGCTGCTGTTCACCGCCCGATAAAGTATAAATTTTATTACCAATTTTATCCGACAAACCGACGCAATCTAAGGCTTTTTCAATACTGTATTCTGAGCGGGCATCGGGTTTGACAATCTCTAAATTCTGCCTGACTGTTTTGCTTTCAATAAGAGCAAAATTCTGAAACAAAAATCCGACTTTATTCATTAAGTATTCTTGCTGATTCTTTCTTTTTGAAAGTTCATATCCGTCAACCGTGACGCTTCCGCTGTCAAACGGCTCCAAAAAGCCGATAATATTCAGCAAAGTGGTTTTGCCCGCTCCGCTTGAACCTGAGATGATAATTAACTCGCCGTCGTTTATTGTGAGCGAAAAGTTATCTAAGACTTTATGCTCGCCGAAGGATTTATTCAGGTTTCTGATTTCTATCATAATGCTCCCCCTTTAAGTATTTTTTGTATATTCTTTCGGTCGTAGTTTTTAATGTTTAGGGAAATTATCACTAAGTCGAAAATAAGAACAAGCAAGGCCCCCCCCATAATATATATATAGTTCCCGAAATGCAATAGATATGAAAGCAAAAGAGATATAGCCGTGCTAAACACCCACAACAGAACGGATATTATATATAATGAAGAAAATCTATTTATATTTGAATAGCCGAAAACCTTTTTAAGTGCAAGAGCAACAGCGTTAACGGAATATTCCATTCTTATGACCGTAACCGTGACAAGAAGTTCTATAAAAATCATTATCGCAGATAAAACAGAATTGAGATATAAAAGTCTTTTAAAGGACAGTAACCTATGATTGAAATAGTCCAAAACATTAGTTTCTGAATATGTTAAATCATTCTCTTCCGAGAATTTTTCCAGCTTGGCTTTGTCCGTTTTTAACATACACAAAAACAGTTCGGGCTGTTCGATGTCAGCGTTATAAAAGAATATAACAGGATTTTTTTCATAAGTGGTGTTTGGGTCTGAATCGAGCGTTCTGACAACAATTTCACAATCGGCTTCATAATAAAAAATCTCAAAGTCATCTTCATCGACATCAAACAGTATTTTATCTTTCAAAGCTTCCTCATCAACTTTCTCGCCCTTACGAATGAGAATATAGGCACTTTTTGAAAAATCAAGCTTATCGAAATCTTTTATTTTACTTGAGAGATATTCTTTTGTGTTAATATTAGCCGAAGCAATCTTTTTGCTACCGATATTCATCCAGTTGCACAAGAAAAAAATCTTCATATCGTCACGAAATTCGTTATATAATTTCTGCTCGATTTCATAAGAATCAATTTCATTATCGCCGCTTAGCGAAAAATGGTTATAGCTGTAATAGTCGCTGTATTCATTAAAAAAGTCTTTTTGACGATAATAGTTTATACATTCGCTGATACATGCAATATTGCTTGAAATAAACAGACAGGTTAAAACAACGCATACGGACTTGAGAAAATAATTAGCAGAAAGTAATTTTTGTGACGACTTCTCATATCCGGTTAAAGATTTCACCCCTTTAGGGCGAAGCCTTATATAAGCTAAACTATTTGAAATAACCAGAACTGCGCAGGCACTCCATGAAACACCTGACAAGAACCGTGTTTTTGTTATCAGATAGCTTATAAGGCTTAAAACAATAAACAAACCGACAATAAACACCGAGTCGGTGAAAATGCTTTTTAAAATACGCCTGTTTGTATTTTCGCCGAGAGTCATGCGAACAAAAACTTCTTTCTTCTGATAGGCACATTCATATATTGTAATCAGACAGCACAGCAAAATCAGCATAGCCCACGCCGCACAGTACATTTGAGTTAGTTCTTTTTTTTCGTTCACTCCGCTGACTTTAGGGAGAGCGCCCGGGTATTTTTCCATAAGCTCCAGTTTAAAATTTAAGGCGTCTTCCTCACTGCCGATAAGTGTGTATTCTTCACCGAAGGCAGAAGCGGGGGCTTCAAGAAAATCATGCATTTTCATATCCGCTTTTCCCGACAAAGCACTTTTAAAGCATCCGTTTTTAACATAAAAGTTTTTGTATAAATATTTTTGCACTTCTTCTTCGGCAAAAACATCAATCCGACATTCAAGCGTGCTGATTGTTTCTTTTTCAACCTTAAAGATAAGAAGATTATGCTTTTCGGCGGAATTTTTCAAATCACTGTTCATTTGTTCGGCGTCACCGTCTTTGGGCAAAACAAAGGTTGTGTGAAGCAAGCCGCTGTCAAACTGCTGAATATAAAGCTGAAATATTTCTCCCTGAAGCATTACGCAAAGAGATAAAGCTATTGATATAATTATAAATTTCAAGGACTTGATATAGTTCATTTCAGTCACCGATTCCCCACATATTATGAGCCTTTTCATACAGGAGTGAAATTATTTCTTTATTATCTTCAAGTATCGCTTTTTCTTCACTGTTCAGGCTCTCTATAGGCTTCATATTTTCATCTAACATATAGCCGTAGGATTGAAAAGAAAATGCATTGTCATCATTATCAGCTTTTTCAGGTAAACTCAGAGACACCCCAAACTGATAAGAACCAAAGGGCTTAGGCCATATGATGAGACTGCATTTACACGAATTGCTTTCTTCATTTAACGGAATATTTTCATGTATGGAAAGATTGCTTGTAAAGCTGAGATAACTCGGCTTAAACACCGTGTATCTGTAATTATCAGATGAAACCGTAGTGCATACTCCGTTTTCGTTATAACCGCCTACCGCATCTATAAACGGCTGATAAACAATTCTAACAAATGAAAACCAAGCTATATTCCAGATAGCGAAAGTAATAGTAATAATTGATAAAGAAACAATCAGAATTTTATACTTTAAAGATGCATTTTCTTTTTTCATTTTTTTCCTCCTTATAGGCGTTTAAGCTGAATTTGTCAGTAACAGATTTTAACTGCTTTTTCCGTTTTCTTAAAGTTCTCATCACATCGTATATGTTCTTTACAACAAAAATAAAATTTATAACATATATATACATCGAAAATATTAAGAATATATATCAAAAAACATAAGATCTTGCAAAGATTTTTGCCGAAAGAAAAAATGTATTTAGCAAACCGCTCGCAACGCATACCCCAAACAAGCAACGGACATAACAAAAAAGCCGACGACTTCGCCGGCTTTTAGTTATGCTGTTTTTTATGCCTTCACAATCTTGCTTTCACAATAAATACACTTGCATACGTTTTCTTCCTCGGTGGGGACGAAAATATGGTCAAGCTCCTGTTCGCAGGAGGTGATACAGCGGGGATTAGTGCATTTTATCTCATTAATTAACGCACCGTCGGGGAGAGAGTTTTCGGCGTCATTTTCGCTGAGCAGCTTCAGAATAAGAGCCATTCTCATATACTTGCCGTTCAAGACCTGTTTGAAATAGCAGGCTCTCTTATCCTTGTCAATTTTGACGCTTATCTCGTTGACTCTCGGCAGGGGGTGAAGAATACTCATATCCTCCTTTGCGTTTCCGAGCTTTTCGGGGGTGAGAATATAGCTGTCTTTAAGGCGTTCGTATTCCTCCATGCTGTCAAAGCGTTCACGCTGTATTCTTGTCATATAGAGAACGTCGAGCTTTGGCATTGCCTCTTCAAGAGAAGCCGTTTCTTCGTATGCCATACCGTTTTTCTCAATTACATCCGTCTTGACATAGTCGGGTATGCAAAGCTCCTGAGGCGAAATGAGAACAAGTCTGACGTTATTGTATCTTGACATTGCGCTTATAAGGGAGTGGACCGTTCTGCCGTATTTCAGGTCGCCGCAAAGACCTATTGTCAGGTTGTCAAAACCGCCCTTTTCACGATAGATTGTGAGAAGGTCGGCGAGCGTCTGTGTCGGGTGATTGTGACCGCCGTCGCCCGCATTTATAACAGGAATACTTGCATTTCTTGCCGCAACATAGGGCGCACCCTCTTTGGGGTGGCGCATGGCGATAATGTCAACGTAGCAACTGACCGTTTTCGCCGTGTCGGCAATGCTTTCGCCCTTTGAAGCCGAGGAGTCGTCGCCGTCGGTGACGGAAATGACACTGCCGCCAAGCTCATACATAGCCGCTTCAAAGCTCATTCTTGTTCTTGTTGACGGTTCAAAAAACAAGGTAGCGAGCTTTTTGCCCCGACACTTGTCACTGTATTTTTCGCCGTTATCTGCAATATCGCAGGCGGTTTTTATAAGTGAGTCAAGCTCCTTTGTGGAGAGGTCGAGAATATCAATCAAACTTCTCATTATTATGCCTCCGCAGTTATCCAGCTCTCATCGGAGGGATTGTTTCTGAAAGCGATAAGCTTTGCTATATCCTCACTTTTGATGTAGCCCTCCTGCGCCGCAACAGCGGCGATAACATCAAAGTTTGTCAGTGAAATGTTTTTGACATTAGCGGCTGAAAGTCTTTCAAGCCCTTTTTTCATACCGTAAGTGAAGATTGAAACGATGCCGAGAACCTCGGCGCCGGCTTCACGAAGAACCTCGACAACCTCTAAAACGCTGCCGCCCGTTGAAATGAGGTCCTCGACGACAACGACCTTCTGACCCTTTTCGAGTCTGCCCTCAATCTGATTCTGCCTACCGTGATCCTTCTTACCTGAGCGGACATAGCCCATAGGCATGCCGAGAATGTGAGCCGTTATTGCGGCGTGAGCGATACCCGCCGTTGAAGTGCCCATGAGAACCTCGGCGTCGGGGTAATTTGTCTTAATAAGCTCAGCCAGCCCGTTTTCAACATCTGTTCTGACCTCGGGGGCGGTGAGTGTGAGTCTGTTGTCACAATAAACGGGGCTTTTTATTCCGCTCGCCCATGTGAACGGTTCTTCGGGGCGGAAGAAAACCGCCTTGATTTTAAGCAGGTCTTTTGCTATCAGTTTTTCCATTTTTTTGCCTCCTTTGATTATACTTTTATCTTAATCAACAAATTCTCTGACGCATCTTTCGTATGCGGTGACGGGGTCTTCGGCGGCGGTGATAGGTCTGCCGACAACGATATAGTCCGAGCCGACCTTCTTTGCGTCGGCGGGCGTCATTACTCTCTTCTGGTCGCCGACATCACCGTCTGAAAATCTTACGCCCGGTGTGACGGTGAGAAAGTTTTTGCCGCATACCTCATGAACCTTCTGAGCTTCAAGGGGTGAGCAGACAACTCCGTCAAGCCCCGAGAGCATAGCCGTTTTGGCGTAGTGCATAACGACCTCGTCAATTGGCTCTTTGATGAGCAGGTCTTTTTCGAGAGCCTCCTGATCGGTCGAGGTGAGCTGTGTGACAGCGATAAGAAGCGGTCTTGTGCCGTCTTCTCTTGTCAGACCCTCTAAAGCCGCTTTCATCATTGCCGAAGTGCCGCTTGCGTGAAGATTGCAGATATCAACGTCGAGAGCCGATAAAACTGCCATTGACTTTTTGACCGTGTTCGGAATATCGTGAAGCTTAAGGTCAAGAAAAATCTTGTGACCTCTTCTCTTTATTTCTCTGACAATCTCTGCGCCCTCTGAGTAGAAAAGCTCCATACCTATTTTAACAAACGGCTTTTTGCCTGTGAACCTGTCGAGAAATTCGAAAGTCTTTTCCTTTGACGAAAAATCGCAGGCGATAATTACATCTCTGCCCATTACTTTATTCCTCCTATTATATCAGGGTGAAAAGTATAATCCGAACTCAGTTTTTTATCGGAATATTTCCGCCCTTTCTTCGTTAAAATACTCGTCAATCCGACAGGATTGACTGCGTTTTGTGCCTTGAAAGGTCAAAAATCTTCTCGATAAAAAATCTTCGACCTTAAAGCAAATAATTTTTTGATGATTTTTGGTGGCTGAGGGTGAAGCAAGGCTAACGCCTTGCGAGACCGAAACGCCGAAAAGCGCGAAAAATTCTTGCTTTAAGGCTGGGTTCGGATTGTACTTTTCACCCCAGGTTATTAATACCGTATTTATCCATTACACCAGGGAGTGCTTCAATGATTTTTTTGCAAGCGTAAGGGTCAACTAAATTTGCCGCTCCGACCTCAACGGCTACAGCGCCGGCGAGCATCATTTCGATAACATCCTCTGCCTTTGAAACGCCGCCCATACCTATAACGGGGATATCGACAGCGTGAGCGACCTGATAAACCATTCTCAGCGCAATAGGGAAAATGGCAGGACCCGAGAAGCCGCCCATAGTGTTTGCGATAACGGGCTTTTTGGTTTTAAGGTCAATTCTCATACCTAAAAGCGTATTAATAAGGCTTATGCCGTCTGCGCCCGCTTCTTCACACTTTTTGGCGATTGAAACGATATCGGTGACATTTGGTGAGAGCTTAATGATAACCGGCTTTTTCGTGACCTTCTTAACCTCTCTGACAACCTCAGCGGCATTTTCCGCACTTGTGCCGAAAGCCATTCCGCCGCCGTGAACATTGGGGCAGCTGACATTTATCTCAAGCCAGCCGACCTGTTCTTCTTTGTCAAGAAGAGCACTTGTGAAAGCGTATTCGTCAAGCGAGAAGCCGCTGATATTAGCCATGACTTTTTTGTCAAAGCATTTTTTAAGCCTCGGTAGCTCCTGAGAAATAACCTTTTCAACACCCGGGTTCTGAAGCCCGACGGCGTTTATCATGCCTGCCGTGCACTCGGCTATTCTCGGGGTGGGATTGCCGAATCTCGGCTCTTTTGTCGTGCCCTTGAACGAAAATGTTCCGAGTATGTTTATATCGTAAAGCTCGGCGAACTCATAACCGAAGCCGAAGGTGCCCGAAGCGGGGATAACGGGATTTGAAAGCTCAATGCCGCAAAGGTTTACACTCAGTCTTCCCATAATATCTCCTCCTTTTTCATAACAGGACCTTCCTTACATATTCGCTTATTGCCTGTCAGCGTTTTACAGCTGCAGCCCATGCATGCGCCGAAGCCGCAGCCCATTCTCTCTTCAAAGCTCAACTGACCGCTTGTCGTGGTTTTCTTATAAACCGCTTTAAGCATAGGCTCGGGACCGCAGGTGTAGAAATATGAGTAGCTTTCGGGCAGTGCGTCGGTGACGAAGCCTTTTATGCCGTAGCTTCCGTCGGCTGTTGTGACTGAAGTTTCACACCCGAGCGCCTTGAATTCGTCTTCATAGAAAACCTCGTCCTTTGTGTTGAAGCCGAGGACTACCCTGACTTTTTTGTTTTCGGCAACGAGAGCTTTTGCGAGCATATACAGCGGGGGAACGCCTACGCCGCCGCCGAGAAGAACGGGGCAGTCACCCGAAAGCGAGGTGTCATAGCCGTTGCCCAAGTTTGTCAGAACGTCGAGCTTTTCACCCTTAAGCATACCGCTCATAAGCTCTGTTCCGCCGCCGACAACCTTATAAATGATTGTCAGCTTGTTTTTTTCACAGTCGCAGACGGAAATCGGGCGGCGAAGATAAAAGCCGTCGAGCTTTATGTTGACAAACTGACCCGGGCGTATTCCCTCGGTGTCGCCGCAAAGAGTCATCTTAAAGACGCTCTTTGCGATTTTTTCGTTTGTGATTATTTCAAAATAACCCTGTTTCATTTTTCACCTCATGAATCTATTGTTGAGATTGTGAGTGTTGTCTCTTCAAGAACATCAAGAAGAACCTTGACGGTGTCGAGAGAAGTGAAGATTGTGACATTGTTTTCTGTCGAGAGCCGTCTTATCTCCTGCCCGTCGCTTGCGCCCGAGGTTGAGCCGATGTCACGGGTGTTTATGACATAAGCCATGTGACCTCTTCTGATTGCGTCGGGTATCTCGTCGGCGTCTTCACTGATTTTTTTGAGAACGTGCGTGCGGATACCGTTCTTTTTCAAAAAGTCGGCAGTGCCCTGAGTTGCTTCGATATTGAAGCCGAGGTTATAGAATCTTCTGATAAGCTCGAGAGCCTCGTCCTTATCCTTATCGGCGATTGTGGCAAAAACAGTGCCGTAGTTCTGAAGATGTGTGCCCGAAGCCTGAAGAGCCTTATAGAGAGCACGGTTCAGCTTGTCGTCGTAGCCTATTGCTTCACCCGTTGATTTCATTTCGGGTGAGAGGTATGCGTCAAGACCTTTAATCTTATTGAAGGAGAAAACGGGAACCTTTACATAATAACGTTTCTTCTCAGCTGGGTAAAGGTCGAAGATGCCCTGCTCTTTAAGGCTTCTGCCGAGGATAGCTTCTGTGGCAATATCGGCAAGTGAATAGCCGGTTGCTTTCGAGAGGAACGGAACGGTTCTTGATGAACGGGGGTTTACTTCGATGATATATACGTCTTCTTTTTCGTCAACGATGAACTGAATGTTATAGAGACCGACAATGCCGATACCGAGTCCGAGCTTCTTTGCGTAGCTGAGAATTGTGCCCTTGACCTTGTCCGATATTGAGAATGTCGGATAAACGCTTATTGAGTCGCCCGAGTGAATACCTGTTCTTTCAACAAGCTCCATTATACCCGGCACGAAAACATCTCTGCCGTCGCATATTGCGTCAACCTCGACTTCCTTGCCCTGAATGTATTTATCAACAAGAACGGGCTTGTCTGCGTCAATCTCAACGGCTGTTTTGAGATAGTGGCGAAGCTGTTCTTCGTTAGCGACAATCTGCATAGCTCTGCCGCCGAGAACAAACGAGGGTCTGACAAGAACAGGGTAGCCTATCTCTGCGGCGGCTCTTACACCGTCTTCAATCCTTGTGACAGCCTGTCCCTTAGGCTGGGGAATGTTAAGCTCCTTGAGTATTTTCTCAAAGCTGTCTCTGTTTTCTGCCTTTTCAATAGCTTCACAGTCCGTGCCGACTATCTTTACGCCTCTGTCCATAAGCGGCTGAGCGAGATTTATCGCTGTCTGACCGCCAAGGGAAGCGATAACGCCCTCGGGCTGTTCAAAGTCGATAATAGCCATAACGTCTTCGGGTGTGAGCGGCTCGAAATAGAGCTTGTCGGCTGTTGTATAGTCGGTTGAAACCGTTTCGGGGTTGTTATTGATAATAATGGCTTCATAGCCTGCTCTTTTTATCGTCTGAACGGCGTGAACAGTTGAATAGTCAAATTCAACGCCCTGACCGATACGGATAGGACCTGCGCCGAGAACTATCATCTTATTCTTGTCCGTCAGACGGGATTCGTTCACGCAGTTTTTATCGGCAAGGTTATTATATGTTGAATAGAGATACGCTATATACTTGCCCGTGTGGAGAGTGTCAACCATTTTGAACACGGGCGTGATACCGTTTTCTTTTCTTCTGAAATAGATATCCGTCTCGGGAATATTCCAGAGCTGTGAGATATATTTATCCGAAAAGCCCATGATTTTAGCTTCTCTGAGAGCCTCAACCGAGCCGATATTTTCTTTGAGCTTCTTTTCCGTGTCAACTATCTTTTTGAAAGACTCAAGGAAGAGGGGCGTTATCATTGTGACCTCATGAAGCTTTTCAAGGCTTTCACCTCTTCTGATAAGCTCAAAAACGGCATAGATGTTATCCGCTTTAAATTCTGAAATGTAGCTTAAAAGCTCTTCGTTTGACATAGAGTCGAATTTTGCCATATAGAAGTGGCACACGCCTGTTTCAAGTGAGCGCACCGACTTTAAACAGCACTCTTCAAGCGTTGAGCCTATGCCCATGACCTCGCCCGTTGCTTTCATCTGCGTGCCGAGAGTGTTCGGCGCCTGAGCGAACTTGTCAAACGGGAAACGGGGGAACTTTGCTACTATATAGTCAAGGCTCGGCTCTGTTGCCGCCGTGCCGCCCGCAACGGGGATTTCTTCAAGTGACATACCCAGAGCAATTTTTGCCGTTACTCTCGCTATGGGGTAGCCGCTTGCCTTTGAAGCAAGAGCCGATGAACGGGAAACTCTCGGGTTGACCTCGATAAGGAAGTATTCGCTTGAGTTGGGGTTAAGAGCAAACTGAACATTACAGCCGCCCTCAATTTTAAGCTCTCTGATTATTTTTATTGCGCTGTCATTGAGCATTTTAAGGTCGTGGTCATTAAGAGAGAGAATAGGAGCAACGACGACGCTGTCGCCCGTGTGAACGCCGACGGGGTCAATATTCTCCATACCGCAGATTGTTATTGCGGTGTCGTTTGAGTCACGCATGACCTCAAATTCGATTTCTTTATAGCCTTTAACGCTCTTTTCGATAAGCACCTGATGAACGGGTGAAAGTTTAAAAGCATTAAGACCTATCTCAATAAGCTCTTCTTCATTATAAGCGAAGCCGCCGCCTGTTCCGCCGAGGGTGAAAGCGGGTCTGAGAACAACAGGGTAGCCTATTCTTTTCGCCGCCTCTTTAGCTTCTTCAATGCTGTAAGTTATCTCGGAGGGAATGACAGGCTCGCCTATGCTTTCGCACATCTCTTTGAACATTTCTCTGTCCTCGGCTTTTTCAATACTCTCGCTCGAGGTGCCGAGAAGCTCAACGCCGCATTCTCTCAGAACGCCTTTCTTTTCAAGCTGCATGGCAAGGTTGAGACCTGTCTGACCGCCGATACCGGGCACTATGGCGTCGGGTCTTTCATATCTGAGAATTTTAGCCACATATTCAAGCGTCAGCGGCTCCATATATACCTTGTCGGCAATCTGTGTGTCCGTCATAATGGTAGCGGGGTTTGAGTTGCAGAGGATAACCTCATAGCCCTCCTCCTTGAGAGCAAGGCAAGCCTGCGTGCCCGCGTAGTCGAACTCAGCCGCCTGACCTATGACGATAGGACCTGAGCCTATAATGAGTACCTTTTTAACATCTGTTCTTTTTGCCATATTATTAATACCCCCAAAAAATTATTTTTTGTATGCGATTTTGCCTTTGCAGACTGTGAGAACACATCTGCCGAAAACTTCACTGTCTGAAAACGGCGTCGATTTTCCTTTTGAGAGAAAGTCGTCGGCGTTTATTCTAACCTTTTCGCCGAGATTCCAGACGGTGTAGCTGTTATCAAACGGGATACCGAATCTTTTTCTCGGGTTCACCGCCATAAGCTCAACGAGCTTTTCAAGCGTTATTACATTCTTTTTGACAAGGTGGGTGTAAAGAAGCTGAAAAGCCGTTTCAATGCCGACAATGCCGAATGCGCTCTTTTCGAGACCCCTTGATTTTTCCTCAGCCGAGTGCGGGGCGTGGTCGGTGGCTATCATATCTATTGTGCCGTCCTTTATACCCTCAAGGAGAGCTTCTTTATCCTCTCTGCTTCGAAGCGGCGGATTCATCTTGAAGCGCCCGTCCTCCATTAAATCGCTGTCGTCAAGAATGAGATAGTGAGGAGCGGTCTCGCAGGAGATGTTGACGCCGTCTTTTTTCGCCTGTCTTATGAGGTCAACGCTTTCCTTGCAGGAGATGTGGCACACATGATAGGCACAGCCCGTCTCTTTGGCAAGTTTTATGTCACGCTCAATCGGCTTCCACTCGCTTTCACTGCATATCCCTCTGTGACCGTGCGCTTTGGCGTATTGTCCGTCGTGAATATAGCCGCCGAAGAGAAGAGAGTTATCCTCACAGTGGGCGGCGATGATTTTACCTGTTTTTTTGGCTATGAGCATAGCTTCTCTCATTATTGCTTCATCCTGAACGCCTTTTCCGTCGTCGGAGAAAGCAATACATTTTTCGCTCATTTCTTCAAGGCTGGCTGTCTCTTCGCCTTTCTGCCCCTTTGTGACAGAGCCGTAGGGATAGACGTCAATGACTGCGTCTTTCTCAATAATTGAAAGTTGTTTTTCGAGATTATCTGCGCTGTCGGGCACCGGATTAAGGTTAGGCATTGTGCATACGGCTGTATAGCCCCCGTGAGCGGCGGCTTTTGAGCCTGACAATATCGTCTCCTTATAAGAAAAACCCGGTTCACGAAAATGCACATGCACATCACAGAAACCGGGAAAAACAATATATTCATTATCTGAAGAACAGTCAATCAGACCCATATCAACAACGGGTGAAAAATCGGGGTATGAGCTGAGCTTTATCACACTGAGTTTTGTTTTATTTTCCATTGCGAATAACCCCTTTCAAACAAAAAACCTTGCCGTGACAGGCAAGGTAAGTGCATAGCTTCATAAAGACAGAATTATTCTGCCGCAGGAAAATCACTATCTTGCCGATATCACAGTATCGTCTTAAAGATTCATTTTGAAAATTTTATCACAGATGAATTTACATGTCAATAAAAATACATTAAAAATATATGTTTTTTCACCCGAACATTTCTATAAATTTTTCTTCGCTGATTATTTCAACACCGAGACTCTTCGCTTTTTTGTTTTTTGAAGAAGCCGACTCGATATCATTATTGACAAGGTAGTTTGTTTTGCCCGAAACGGAGCCTGTTACCTTGCCGCCCTGAGCTTCAACGTATGCCTTGAATTCGTCTCTGTTTTTATATATATGAACGTCGCCCGTGATAACAAAAACAAGACCCTCGCATTTTCCGCCCGAAGAAGCGGCGGCTTCTGTTTTTTCAACGCTGACTTCGGTAAGGAGCTTTGAAAGCAGAGCTTTATTCTTCTCCTGCGCATACCAGAACGTAATTGACGACGATTTTTCCAGACCTATTCCGTCTATATCGTCAAACGCCGAGCCGTCATATAGTCTCTGAAAAAATCCTTCTGTGCCGAGAGCTTTAATCATACGCTTTGCCGCGTCAAGACCTATCATGGGTATCGAGAGGGCAAAAATAAAGTTCACGGGGCTGACGCTTCTGCTCTTTTCAACAGAGGCAATAAGGTTATTGAACGACTTTTCACCGAAGCCCTCCATACCTATTATATTATCCTTATGCTCGGCTATTCTGTAGATGTCGGCAAAGTCTGAGATAAAGCCTGCGTTGATGAATTTGACAATGGTTTCTATTGACAGTCCGTCAATATCCATGCCCGATTTGCTGACGAAACGGGCATATTTTTTTATGTGCTTTGCCGTGCAGTCGGGATTTGTGCAGTGAAGCGTTTCTGCGCCTGTCGCCGAGCCGAAGCATATCTTTGTCGGAGCGCCGCAGACAGGGCATTTATCGGGTATTTCAAATGTCGTCGAGCCTGAGTCGGCGGCGACAACCTTGGGGATTATCATATTAGCCTTGATAACCGTCAGTTTTGTTTTTCTGTCTGCGCCTATACCCAGTCGCCTCATTTCGCTGATGTTGCACAAAAGCGCACGCTTTACCTGTGTGCCCTCAAGGTGAACGGGGTCAAAGACGGCGACAGGTGAAATCGTTGAAGCGGCACAGCTCCATTCAATATGGTCGAGCGTGGTTTCAGCCTGCGTGTCCTGCCACTTGAATGCCATGCCCGCATTTGTGGCGTGGTGACCCGTGACAGAACCTTCCTGCGCATACTCTGTATCGTCATATGTTATAACAAGCCCGTCAACGGGGATATCCATTTTGCCCGATTTGACCTTTTCTGTCCATTTGTCAATGGTGTGCTCAAGTTTTTCGGCGCTTGTTTCTTCTCTTTCAACAGTGTTGAAGCCCAGCTTTTCAAGAAGAGACATTCTTTCTCCCCATGAGCGGATATTCTTCTCGGTGAAAACAAGAGTGAACGCATTGAACCAAACTTTTCTTTCCGAAACCTCGGCGGCTCTCGTCTTATCGAGCGCCATTGTGCCCGAAACAAGATTGCGGGGGTTTGCGTATCTCTCGTCATCGTTTTCAATAAGCTCGTTGAGCGTTTCAAAATCGGTGTATGATATAGTCGCTTCGCCCCTGACAACGAAGTGACCCGTCTCGCTTATTTTTTCAGGCAGTCCCTTGATATAAGGCGCAAGGTATGTGATATTTGTGCCCACTGAGCCGTTGCCCCTTGTCATTAGCTTTGAAAGCACCCCGCCGTCATAGGTGGCGACAAGGGTCAGCCCGTCAAGCTTCCATGAAAGCCATGTTTTTCTCTCGCCTGCCCATTTCTGAAGGTCAGACACATTTTTACTTTTTTTGAGCGAAAGGGCGGGGAATTCGTGCGCTTCACGGTTGCCCTCGCCGATATTTTCCTCCGCTCCCGTTTTCTGCGTCGGGCTGTCGGGGAGGATATAGCCCGTCTCTTCTTCAAGCGCAGACAGCTCGTCAAAAAGGGAGTCCCACTCAAAGTTAGACATTATCTCGTCTTTATCGTTATAATAAGCAAGTGACGCTTCATTCAGTATTTTCACAAGCTCTTCAATTCTCTTTTGTTTATCCATGCTTTAGGTTCCTCTTTCGGGTTTTATCAAAAATATTATACCACAATTTTGAGACATATTCAATTGAAATAATCAGACAGATATGATATTATGAGAAAAACGGAGGTGCAATTTATGAAGAAACCTTTAAGCTCACCCCCTATGGGGTGGAATAGCTGGGACTGCTACGGTGCGGCGGTGAATGAAGAACAGCTTTTGATAAACGCCGAATATATGCGTGACAACCTTAAAGAATACGGCTACGAATATGTTGTATGCGATATACAGTGGTATGAGCCGAAAGCGAAAAGCCATGCCTACAACAAATTCACCGAGCTGTGCATGGATGAATATTCACGGCTTATACCTGCCGAAAACAGATTTCCGTCATCTAAGGGCGGAAAGGGCTTTAAGCCAATTGCCGACAGAATACACGCTATGGGTCTGAAGTTCGGCATACATATTATGAGAGGTATTCCCCGTCAGGCTGTTCACATGAACACAAAAATCATGTGCGGCGGCGTGACGGCAAGGGATATTGCTCAGCCGTTTTCCGTCTGCTCATGGAACACGGATATGTACGGCGTTGACGCAAATATCAGGGGTGCGCAGGAATACTATAACTCGATTTTTGAGCTATATGCCTCATGGGGCGTTGACTTTATAAAATGCGATGATATCGCTAACACCGAGTTCAAGCCGCATGACCCGTATTCGGCAAGGGCAGAGATTGAAATGATAAGAAAAGCTATTGAAAACTGCGGCAGAGATATGGTTCTGAGCCTGTCGCCCGGTCCTGCGCCTGTCAGCGAGCATGAGCATCTGAACAGGTACGCAGATATGTGGCGTATAAGCGGAGACTTCTGGGACGGCTGGGACAGACTTCTTCATATGTTCGAGCTGTGTAAAAGCTGGCTGCCGTATAAAAAGAGAGGGGCGTACCCTGACTGTGATATGCTCCCTGTCGGAAAGCTCTGTCTGTGTTCAGACGGCGGCAGACAGACCCGCTTCAGTGAAAATGAGCAGATAACTATGCTGACATTGTGGTCGATTTTCACATCTCCGCTTTTCATCGGCTCAGCTATGCAGTATAACGATGACTTCACCCTAAGACTTCTGACAAACAAAGACATCATTGAAATGGATCAGACCTCATACGATACTCGGGAGCTATGGCGTGACGAAGAGGGCGCACTGATTAAAGCTATGGGTAGTAATTGTGAATATTATGCACTTTTTAATTTTGAAGAGACGGCAAAGGAAATGTCGTTTGAGACAGACAAAGCATACGCTTATGAAATGTGGTCGGGTGAGAGCATAAAAACACAGGGCGGAAAAATTACCGTCACGGTAGACCCCCACTGCGCCAAAGCGTTCAGAGTTGATATGTAGCGAATAATATTACATGATTATAATAGGTGTGGACGAAGTCCACCTACAATCATGAATTGACAACAAAAACAGGCGGTATGCGTTTTTGCATACCGCCGTCATATTATGTGTTATTAGTAGTGCATTGCGCCGCAGTCACAGATTCTGCTTACACCGAAGAGCTTCCAGAAGAAGAGCTTGATTTTATAGAACCACGCTATTAAGCCGACCTGAACATGGCAGTCGCACTTGCAGTCCTTATCGGTTGAAGCGTCCGATGTGCCGACATATGCACCGCATACATCACAGTAGAAGTCGTTGTTCTCATCGGGGTGAGCCGCTTTGACGGCTCTTTTTGTAAGATCACATCTTGTGCACTTATACAGGTATTCGCCATCAACGGTCGGGGTGCCTTCGCCCTCACAGGGGACAAGCTCCTTATAAACTACAGCAGGATTTTCATAGTCAAAGTTATGACCGTATGCCATATGAGGCTGGATATCTCTCTTTAAACCGCAGTTGAGACATTCTTTCCACGACTTGCCGCCTGAGGTGCAGGTTGTGGTGTCTTTATTGATAAATGAGTGACCCGTGGCGGGAACCTGTCTGTTATCTCTGTAGCCGCAAAGAAGGGCGTTGCCGTTTTCATCATAGAGAACATTACCCGCCGTGTCTGTGAGCTCTCTGTGACAGATTCTGTATTTTGAACCTATTGTCTCACAGCCCGGTGCAAGAGCCTCGCTCCATTCGCCGTATGCGTGACCGAGGGGCAGAGCGTATTCGCATACATGGGGAACATATGTATCGGCAAGGTCGGGGTCATCATAATAACCCGCCGCTTTACACTGCTTACAGATATATGTTGTGAAGCCTCTGAGAGTACATGTGGGAACCGTGATGGTGCCCTCAAAGTCGTGACCCGGAACTTCAATAGCGATAAACTGCATATATTCGATATCACCCTCAATACCGGTGAGATCGCTGTAATCCTTGTAGAAATTGTCTTCACGCTCGGCGTTTATCTTGTCAACAAAAGCCTGAACCGTTGAGTGAAGAGCGCCATAGACAACAACGTGGGGATCCATGTTGGGAGAATCTTCAATAACACAGTGAGGAGAACGAATATAAAGAGTCGGCTCATATTCGCTGAGTCTGTTATGACCTGTGAAAGCTCCGTTCAGTGCGGGACCGATATGAGTGACGGTTGAGGGAATTTCAAGTCTTTCAAGACCTGCGCAGTCGGTGAAGGTGCCGTTCTTGATGTCGGTGACGCCTTCGGGGATAACAACATTTACAAGGCTGCGGCACTGTGAAAAAGCGTCTGAGCCGATTTCTTTGACCGTTACGGGGAGAAGAAGAGCGGGAACGTCAGCCGCACCCTCAACATTTGAAGCGATTGTTCCGTTACCTGTGAAGAGCTCACAGCCGTAGAACGCAAAGTCGCCGATAGTTTCAAGAGAAGCGGGGAGATGACAGAAGGTAAGACCTGTTTCATCGACCGTTTCAATAAGCCCTGTGTCGGGATTCTTTGCCTTTACCGCGTTATAACAGCCGGCAAAAGCATAGTCGCCTATCACCTTTATCGAGTCAGGGAAAATTATGTTATCAAGAAGAACGCAGTTACTGAACGCACGGCTGTCAATTTCCTCAACGCCGTTGGGGATAGTGACTGATTCAATCTGAGTTGAATAGAAAGCCTCGTGACCTATGACCCTGAGGTCCGCTCCGCCAAAAGAAGCCGGTATAGTGACAGAGGAAGCACTGCCGTTATATCTGACGAGCTCGGCATAAACCTCGCCGTCTTCGGTGGTTATTACGGCATAGTCAAAATCACCCTCTGTGCCATAGACGGGCTCGGGGATAGCCGGTTCTTCTTCGCTCTGAGCAAAGACAGCAGGCGCAAAACCGAATGTCATTACAAAAGCGAGAAGTAATGATAATACTTTTCTGAAATTCTTTCTCATATTAAAACCTCCTGTTATTAATGAGACTTGATTTTTCTCTCTTTTCGGGCAGAAACCCATAATGAGTTTATTATATGACACCATAATAATATCATCTAAATGTGTTTTTTTCAATACAAAAGAATAAATAGTTCACATTAAATTTGCTTAAATTTTATTTTTTAAGGTGTCAGTGACGAAAAGAGAAATAAAAATTTCTGCCAAACGGTTGATTTTAAAACAAATATATATTATAATAGCTAAGCTGAATTGCAGTGAGATAAATATATCCGGGTCACGCGGCGCATTGACCCTGTGCGACGGAAAGCTGTGAACCATGTCAGGCGGGGAACCGAGCAGCATTAAGCAGAACGACCGTGTGCCGCAGTAAGCCTGTGCGCCGTGTGACCGAGGTATAATTGTCTTACTGCTAATTTTCTATTTGAGCAAGGGAGTGGTTATATGTATCAGGTTCTTTACAGAAAATGGAGACCAAAGGTTTTTTCAGATGTTGTCGGTCAGCCTCATATCACCTCGACGCTGAAAAATGAAATAAAAAATTCACGCCATTCCCACGCTTACCTTTTCACCGGCTCGAGAGGAACGGGCAAAACGACCTGCGCTAAAATACTTGCCAAAGCGGTCAACTGCCTTCACCCCGTTGACGGCGACCCGTGCGGTGAGTGTGAGGTCTGCCGGGGTATTGAGAGCGGCGCAATAATGGACGTCATTGAAATCGACGCCGCCAGCAACAACGGTGTCGATAACATCAGAGATATAAGGCAGGAGGCAAACTTTTCGCCCGCCTCGTGTAAATACAGAGTCTATATTATTGACGAGGTGCATATGCTGTCGGCGGGAGCGTTCAATGCTCTTCTGAAAACCCTTGAAGAACCGCCCGAGCATGTCAAATTCATTCTTGCCACAACAGAGGTTCATAAATTGCCGGCAACAATTCTTTCACGCTGTCAGCGTTTTGACTTCAGACGTATCCCCTCGGAGGATATGGTTGAAAGAATGATGTATGTAGCTTTTCAGGAAAACACCGAGCTTGACGAGGACGCCGCCTTTCTTATTGCCAGAATTTCCGACGGCGGTATGCGTGATGCGCTTTCTCTTCTTGACCAGTGCTTCGGCACGGGGGAAAGAGTCACAAGCGAGGTTGTCAGCCGGGTTGCAGGTCTGACGGGCAAGGGGTATCTTTTTGAGCTTGCCGACGCACTTTGCGGTGAGGACTGCTCAGAGGCTATGGCAATTCTCGACGAGCTTCACAATTCCTCCTGCGATATGGAGAGACTGTGCAGTGAGCTTATCAATCATTACCGTTCGCTGATGATTGTCAAGACGGTTAAGAGCGCAGAAAATGTTCTTGTCTGCACAAAGGAGGAGTTTTCTCAGACCCTTGAGCAGAGCAAGAAATTTACACTAGAAAAAATCATATATACGATAGATCTTCTTCAGAACACGCTTTCAAACATGAAAAAAGGCGTCAACAAAAGAACCGAAATGGAGATGGCGGTGATTAAACTTTCCACACCGTCTCTTGACACAAGCGCTCAGGCGCTTTTGAACAGGATAGCGGCTCTTGAAAACGCTTTAAAATCGGGTGCGGCAGTTTCTTATCAGGGCTCTGACGAGAAGCAAGCACCAAAACAGGCGGCTGCGGGAACGACTAACGAAAACCCCGTTCAGACGGAAAAGGAAACGCCGACGCATACCGAAGAGGCGACCGAAAATAACACCCCCGTGAATAACTCAAATTCTCAGCCCGATGAAGACGCTGAGGAGCAGGGCGAAAGCAGACAGTTCATGCAGTGGCCCGAGGTCGTGAGCGAGATAAGAAAGACGAACATGCCGCTCTGGGGCGTTCTCTCCGATTCGACGGCATATATCCGTGACGACTTTGTTCTGGTTGACTGTATGTATCCGACATTTTCTCAGCTTATAAGACAAGGCACGAACGCCGCCGACGTCAAAAAAGCCGTCATGGCGGTGACGGGGAAGAAATACCGTCTCGGCATTTTCAAGCACAGGGAAAACGCCGCCAAACAGGAGGAGAGCACAGACCCTCTCTCAAATCTTATGGAAAAAATGCGTAAAGCAGATATAAAAGTTGATATTAACGAGTAAAGGAGACAATACTTTATGAAAGCAAGAATCCCGAATGCAGGCGGTCAGAACCGCGGCGATATGATGAAAATGATTCAGCAGGCTCAGGCTGACATGCAGAACGCACAGGCAGAGGTCGAAGCAACAGAGTATACGGCTTCAGTCGGCGGCGGAGCGGTCGAAGCTGTTGTCAACGGTGCGCACGAAGTCAAGGCTATAAACATCAGCCCCGACGTCGTTGACCCCGAGGATGTCGAAATGCTCTCTGACCTTATCATTGCCGCTGTCAACGAAGCTATTAAAAAGGCAAGCGACGCTATGAATCAGAAGATGGAGCAGGCACAGGGCGGTCTTGCCGGTCTTACCTCGGGTCTGGGGCTCCCCGGTCTTTTCTGATATGGCGGGGTATAATGTCGGTGCGCTGTCGAAGCTCATTGAGCAGTTTGAGAAAATGCCCGGCGTAGGTCACAAAAGTGCGCAGAGAATGGCTTTTCATGTTCTTTCAATGAAACAGGCTGAAGCCGAGAACTTAGCAAGCTCTATTCTTGACGCGCGTGAAAAAATTCACCGATGCAGTGTCTGCTGTAACCTCACCGAAGACGAGATATGCTCTGTCTGCTCAAACGACGCAAGAGACAAAAGCACAATCTGCGTTGTTGAAGACCCCCGTGACGTCATGGCTTTTGAGCGCACGCACGAATATGACGGGCTTTATCATGTTCTTCACGGCGTTATTTCGCCGATGAACGGCGTCGGTCCTGAGGATATAACCTTTAAGGAGCTTCTGTCAAGGCTCGGCGATAACAGCGTCAAAGAAATAATTATGGCGACAAACCCCACCGTTGAGGGTGAAGCGACAGCTATGCTTATTTCAAGATATATAAAGCCTATGGGCATACATGTCACAAGGCTAGCCTACGGCGTGCCTGTCGGCGCAGACCTTGAATATGCCGACGAGGTAACCCTCGCAAAGGCACTTGAGGGCAGACAGCAGATTTAAAGAAAGGGCGTGAGCGCTTTGGTCAGAAACACAGATGAAATACAGGTCGTGGCTCAGAATAAAAAAGCCGCTCACGACTATTTTGTTCTTGAAACCTATGAAGCGGGCATTGAGCTTTACGGCACGGAGGTCAAGAGCATACGACAGGGCAGAGTGAATTTAAAGGACTCATGGTGCTCGATTGACAAAGGTGAGATTTTTGCTTGCGGTATGCATATCAGCCCCTACGAACAGGGCAATATTTTCAACAGAGACCCCCTGCGAAAGAAGAGACTGCTTATGCATAAGCGTGAAATAAACAAGCTTTTCGGCAAGGTCAAGCAAGAAGGTCTGACGCTCGTTCCGCTGACTGTTTATTTCAACAAGGGCAGGGCAAAGCTCGAGGTCGGGCTGTGCAAGGGCAAAAAGAACTATGACAAGAGAGAAGCCGCCGCCAAAAAGGACGCAAGGCGTGACATTGAGCGCAGTCTGGCTTCCCGTAATGCATAAAACAAAGATAACAACCTGCGGTTGAGACAGAGAACTTCTGAATGTGACAGCAGAGGACGGCACAGAGGTCGTTATTGAAATAAAGTAAAAATATACCGATAAATAAGTTAAAAATTCTGCGCAGTGCAGTCAGGGCGAAAATCATTGCACTGTGCAGGTAAAATATACATGGGGCCGAAAGGATTTCGACGGGGATTCTGAGACTCAGTAAGCGAGTAGCGGTGCGGAACCGCTTTAAAATCCGCAAACTTAAAATTAAACGACAATACAACAGTATTAAAGGCTGCTTGATAGCGGCCCGTCTTGCCTGAGAGTACTGCGGCTCGGGTAAAGGCGTCGATTAGCAGTGAACGTGAGAGGAGAGGTCTCCGGCTCTTTTCATGAATAAGGAGATACCGAAGCGGAAAGCCTGTTTACCGGCGCTCCGTCGGGGGAATCCCAAAAGATAAACTACACTCGTAGAAAGCTGTGAGGACGGATTTTCGGACGCGGTTTCGATTACCGCCGGCTCCACCAAACCGAAATAAGACGAAACTTTTTCGTGGCATTGTGTTTAAAAACGTTGTCGCAATAAGGTTTCATCTATGAAAGAAAAACAGTCAGTTGCCATTAACAGGCTTCTGACTGTTTTTCGTTATTTTTTGGCATTTTTAGAAGCGCAGTAAGGTATTTATTTTATATATAATACGTATGCGTGCCGCCGGGGAAACCCGGCGGTTTTGCGCTGAGCTTATCTTTCTGATTAATACAAACAGGCGGTTATATTTTAAATAAAGTATTGATCTTTGCTTGGATATGTGATTAAATTAACTTAAAGAAAAATTTCAGAACGGGGGAATAGTTATGAAAAAGCATCAATTTTTTAAACGAACTTTGGCTTGCGCATTGGTTATTGTCATGGCATTGACTTCTGTGCCGCTGAGCGGTCTTGTCGGGCTTGAGCTGCCGAAGTTCTCAGAAGTACTTTCTATGAAGGCAAGTGCAGCAACCGAGGGATACTTGGAATATGAAGTTGAAGACGGTGAAGCAACAATAATCAGTTGTGATGATTCAATCAGCGGCAAACTTGTGATACCTGACAAACTTGGCGGGTATCCGGTAACAAGTATAGATGATTATGCGTTTGAAGATTGCACCGGCTTAACAAGCGTAACAATCGGAAACGGAGTAACAAGCATAGGTGATGATGCGTTTAGAGGTTGCGCTGGCCTGACAAGCATAACAGTCGATGAAAATAACTCCAATTATTCGAGCTTAAACGGCGTATTGTTTAATAAAGACCAAACAGAATTGCTTAAATATCCTGCCGGTAAAGCAGGTGCTTATACTATCCCGGACAGTGTAACAAGCATAGGTTATGCTGCGTTTTATTATTGCACTGGATTGACAAGCGTAACGATACCTGACAGCGTAACGAGAATTGGCGAAGATGTGTTCTTCCGATGCACCGGCTTAAAAAGCATATCTATACCGAACAGTATAACGGATATTGGTGATTATGCGTTTCTTGGATGTGCAGGCTTAACAAGTATAGATATACCGGACAGCATAACAAATATTGGTGATTTTGCGTTCCTTGATTGCTCCGGCTTAACTAAAATAACGATACCGAATAGTGTAACGAGAATTGGCGATTATACATTCCTCGGTTGTACAAGTTTAACAACTTTAACAATCCCCGACAGTGTGACTCGTATTGGTGAGTGGGCGTTTAGTAGTTGCAGAGGATTAACTAGAGTTACTATAGGCAGGAATGTAAATAGTATTGGCTGCAGTGCATTCATTGCTTGCACAGACTTAATAAGCATAATAATCCCGAGTAATGTAACGGACATTGATGATTGGGCTTTGGGATATTATTGCGAAAATCACGAGTACTTAAAAGTTGAAAATTTTACCATTTATGGATACAAGGATACAGAAGCCGAAAGATATGCGATAGATAATGGTTTTAAGTTTGTTAACTTAGACGATACTCACACCCATTCCTACACTTCAAAAATAACCAAAGCCGCAACCTGCACCGCAAAGGGTGTGAAAACATATACTTGCAGTTGTGGCGAAAGCTATACAAAAACCATTCCGGCAACAGGCCACACCTACAAAACCACCACTACCAAAGCCACAACTTCAAAAGACGGCAAAACTGTCACCGCCTGCAAGGTATGCGGTAATGTTTCAAAATCAACAAAGATTTATAAGGCTTCATCAGTTAAGCTCTCAAAGACATCTTATACATAT
>JBJEOI010000004.1:0-71682 GCA_051880635.1 Acutalibacteraceae bacterium
CGTCATTGTTAGAAACATAATTTGTGAAGCTGTGACCGAGTGCGTCGGTTGTCTTAGCTTCTCTGCTGAGTTCTGTGTCACAAACTGAGCAGTAAACAACTTCATCGTATGAACCGCCGGTTGTACATGTAGCGGCAACTTCGTTTTCTTTAACTGCTTCTGCCGGTGTGTGGTCAAGCATAGAACCAACATCTGTGATAGTATCAGTTACATCACAACGATCGCACTTAGCTGTCTTTGTTCCGTCAGCTGTACAAGTAGCGTTGTTGTCGGAAACATAATTTGTGAAGCTGTGACCGAGTGCGTCGGTTGTCTTAGCTTCTCTGCTGAGTTCTGTGTCACAAACTGAGCAGTAAACAACTTCGTCGTATGAACCGCCGGCTGTACATGTAGCGGCAACTTCGTTTTCTTTAACTGCTTCTGCCGGTGTATGGTCAAGTTTTGAACCTACATCAGCGATTGTATCAGTTACATCACAGCGATCGCACTTAGCAGTCTTAGTACCGTCAGCTGTGCAGGTAGCGTCATTGTTAGAAACATAATTTGTGAAGCTGTGACCGAGTTCTTCGGTAACAGTCTGAGCAACAAGGATTTCGCCGCAGACTGAGCACTTCTTACCTTCTGTGAGACCTGTGTCTGTGCAGGTAGCGTCAACAGCGGGAATGATTTCTTCGGTGTGACCGCTTGCGCTTATGGGCTCTTCTTTGGTAGCATCACAGCCGCTTACAGTACATGTGAAGAGCATAGTGCCGTCAGCTGTGCATGTTGCGGGAGTTTTAACTGTTCCGCTATCCCATGCATGTTCTGCGAATTCGCCGTATCCATAACCGCATACTTCGCAGGTTGCTTTAGCGATACATGTCGCTGTGCCGCCCGAGCAGGCTTCGGTGCCGCCGTATTGTGCACAGCCGTTCTTACAAAGATATGAGTGAGTTCCGTCTCCGTTTGATTTTGTGGGACCGGAATAATCATGATCAAGCTGAGGAATCTCTTCTGTATATGTGCCGGAGCAAACACTACAGGTGTAAAGCGTAGTGCCTGCGTTTAAGCAGGTAGCGTTCTTCTTAACTTCGCTTGTGAAAGAGCACTTACCGCTTTGTGACTCTGAACAGCCCAGTCTTGTGCAGACGCGGGTGTGTGTTTTGTTTGCGTTGTCATATGTCCATGCGCCCCATGCGTGACCGAGAGCATTGATTACTGTCTGCTCGACGATAACCGTGCCGCAAGCTGAACAGTGGGAGCCTTCGGTGAGACCTGTAGCCGTGCAGGTCGGAGCGACCTCTACGTCGGTGACAACTGTTTTGTGATTTGTTGAGTCAACAGCAATAACCTCGGTGCGTGTGTCGCCGCAGACATTACATGTATATGTCTTAACGCCCGTATCAACACAATTAGCGGGAGTTGTTATTTCACCGTCGTTCCAGTCGTGACCGTTTGCGGCGATAACAACGCTGTTTTTGTCGGTTATTTCACTTGTTGCGCTTGCGTCTGAGAAATATGTGTCGCAGTCACCGCATACATAATATTCAATGTTGCCCGCTGTCGTGCAGGTCGGTGTGACCGCTTCAACCTTAGTTATGCTCTGATGCCCTGTTGCAGGTATTTCCTCCTGCTCACGGGTGATTTCACCGCAATTGATACAGTAATAACTATCCGTCTTACCCGGCGTTGTGCAGGTTGCCGCATAGCCGTCACCAAGTGAGACTTCTTCATGCGGGTCAGCCGGAATAATTTCTTCCTTTGTTGCGCCGCAGATACAATTGAATACGGTTTTTCCGGCTTCCTCACAGCCCTTAGGATCTGTTGAATTTTCTGCATCTTCTACCCATATGTGGTTTTCTGTTGCGCTGTATCCGCAGTCGGAGCAGGATTTTGTGTGTTCGGTGTCACTTGTGTTTGTATATGTCAATGAACAATCGACAGTTGCACCCGTGCCGCCTTGCGGTGTGCCGTAAGTTCCGCAGCCGTTTGCGCAAAGCCAGTTGTGAGTACCGTTGTCAAGACTGTGGAGAGTGCTTGTGTAGCTGTGGCCTAAAGCGGTGAATGTTTCTGTATAGCTGCCGTTACAGACAGAGCAGGTGTAAGTTTCGCTGCCGTTTTCCGTGCAGGTAGCCGCTGTTGATTCTGTTTTTGAGAAGCTACAATTTACTACTGCTTTTAACTCTTCCGTAACCGTTACACTTTCACGGATAATTGTATTGTAGTTAAATGCCGTTGTATTATCCGGAAGAGTGTCAGGCCACTTATAGGTGTTGTGTGTTGCTTTATCGTTATTATAGCTTGCCGATGAATTTGAAGGAAGAAATCCTACTGGATCACCGGCACTGATTGTGGCAACCTTTGTCGTTCCGTCTGCAAAACTATAGGTGAGAGTAAACTGTTTTTTTGTAAGATTCTTTTTAGCGGTATAGTAGTTGTCACAAACAGTTTTTATACCGTTACCGAGTGCCGCAACATTGGTTGCAAGTGAAGAATCGGCAAAGCTGTAAGAACCGGGATCAAAATCTATGAGAGCACTCATAGCCGTTCTGACTGCTGCGACGGAATCGTCTGTGTATTTCCAGATTTCATTTGTGGAAAGAGCGCCGTTGTTTATGAGCGTTTTTGCGTCATTGATAGCGTCAAGAACTGCCTTGTAGTTTACTACATAAACAGGAGTGTCAGATGTAAGTGTGTGAACAATATCTGTTGTCTTGACTGTTTCATCTGAACCGACATAAGCTGTGACAGTAGGCGTTATCGTTTTCGTATATACGCCTGAAGCGAATGAACCTTCAAACTGGAACATATTGGCAAGACCCGGTGTGGTTTTCCAACTGTCAAACGTACTACTTTTACCTATACGCCAATTTTGCTGAACACTCGATTCAGAAAGAGAACGCGGAATAAGCATGTCTGTATTGCCGCTGCGGTTCATAGCAGCAAGCCAGTCAAAGTTATTACCGTAAGAGTTGTCTCTTGAACCATGCCAATGATCTGTGAGCTTCAGGGAATTTGAATCATTGTCGCTGAGAACTAAAGCATATAAAAATCTATTATATTTCGAACTTGTTCCATAAACCACCATTATTGGTGCGCGGGGAGCTGTAACGCCGTCATAAAGCATAACAAGAGGCTGATGTCTCATCCAGCCTTGACAGCTACTTCCTGAAACCGAAGCAACGTCATGGTTAGCGTCACCGGCATAAAGAATATTCTGGAAAATAGTATAGGTCGTCGGACCGACAGCTGTAATTGTGTCCGGGAAAACAAGAGGGGTACTGTTGTTTACCTGCCATGAACCTTTATTGCTGGTAATGGGGCTACTGTAAGAAAAACTGGTGATTGCTTCATCGACGGTTTTCTTTTCACCGACTATAGTAATTGTTTGAAGAGATGCATCAACAGTTGTGTCAGTCCATCCGCCGTTGCTGCCGGTAGCGCCGGATTCATTTTTGATAACAATGATATAGACATACTGATTGCCGTTTGAAATAGCATTTCTTACAATAGAAGTGATATCAAACTGATGTGAGTCTGTATCGGTTCCGTCAATTTCATTAATAAAGTTCGGTGCATTATATCCACCCTCTCCATCAGTGAAAGTGCCGGAAATGCCAAGCAGCTTTAAAAGGGTGTTTCTGCCTGTGTACCAGCCGCCGAAGCTACCTGAAACCTGATGTTCGGCATTGCCGAGATAAATGGAATCGACACTGTACGAATAATAGTACGCTGTCTTACGCTTTTCAGCAGGTGTGTTGCTGACAAGAGCGTTGAGCGTGGCACTTGTTACGCTGGCAAATTCCGAAATGTCAAACTTAATAATACCGGCAGAGGTATTATCGGCTTCGCCGTCGTTAACAATGTTAAAAATGTTGCCGTTAAGTCTTGAAGAACTTCCGCCCTTGATAAGACCGTGCTCCACTTTTGTAAGGGTTTTACTTACCGCTGCGCCTGCGGTAAATATTGCCGTCGGTATCATTGAAACAATCATAACAATCGTCAACAATATCGACAGTGACTTTTTTAGTTCTTTTTTCATGCTTTTGCTCCTTTCAAGTGAAATAGTTAGTTAGCTGCATAAAAGCGACACTAAACTATTGTTATACACAAACAATTATATATTGTTTTATTGACAATTTCAAGTAAATATTCAAATTTTTTAGCCGAAAAATCAAATTTTTGTGAATTTTTACATATATTTTATATTTGCCCTCTGCGTAATGGGTTTCGATAAGTATTTATTACGGCTCCATTGATATCTGTTAACATTCTTTATATCTTATCACAACTTCTGATTGCCCGCTTCTATAGTGATTGACTGTTCCTTCGACACTGCGGCCCCTGCTGGCTTCTCTCCGTCGAGTGGTTGCCCATGTCGGGCGCATCATCAAAAAAGCTGTTACATTCGGGCGAAGAAAACGCCGAATGTAACAGCTTTTGAATTATTAAGCCTTAATTTCTCTTACTTAGCCAAAGCGCCGATAGTGAGAAGGAAGCCGCCGAACTGTGCGCCGAACTCAGGACCGCCGTCCATGATGAGCTTGCCTGTCTTTGTCGCGTCAAGCATATCAAGTGTGCCTAAAAGAATACCGAGCGCACTGTCAAACGAGTCAAAGCGAAGTGTGAAGAAAGGCATTGCTCTCTTGTATTCGCCTCTGCCGGCTCTTGACTTGCCCGCCTTTATTCTGATATATGCCGAAACCTCGGGGTGACCGTCAACTGCGAGAGCATAAACACGGTCGGGTGACTTTGAAGTCCACTCGTGGATTTCGGGGTGACCCATCTTGTTAAGCTGGCTTATGCCGCTTGTGAGAAGATAGAACATACACTTGACCATAAGCTGCTTTGTCTCTTCGTCTTCGGGAGCCTCTGTTGCGCCGAGAACATTTGCCATTTTGAGAAGTGTGAGAACAAAAGCCACGAAAGCGCCGGGAGCCTTGCCGGGTCTGATCTTAGGAATACCGCCGAGCTTTATTGCGCCGCCCATATCGCCCTTGAAGAAGAGGTTCATCGCCTCAATGGACTTGAACTCTATTTCAGCGTGACCCTTTGTTGTGTCAAGGCAGGGGTGAACGAGCCATTCGCCGTTGTTGACGACGAGGTGCATACCGACCTTACCCTCTTCACAGTCGGGGTAGAGTGCGCTGATCTGAATAATAGCGTGAGCGTGTTCAAACTTTTTTCTGAGCGCAGGGTCATCTGTGGCGATAACCTTGATAAGCGGAAGAGCGGCATTCAAAAATATTTTGTTGGAATATAATTCTTCCTGTGATACTGCCATTTGTGTGCTCTCCTTCCTTATCAGAATTCGTCGTCCCAGTTGTCGTCTTCTTCGAAGTCAGCCTTCATAACCTCACGGACAGCGTTGATAATGCCGTTTGAGTCGATACCGACCTCAGCCATAATATCCTCATGAAGACCTATGGGCGCAAACTTGTCGGGGTGACCGAGCTTCTTGAAAGCACAGCCCTTACCTGCTTCAACAACGACTTCTGCGACTGCTGAGCCAAGACCGCCGACAGTGCTGTGGTCTTCAACTGTTATAATTCTTCTTGTGTCAAGAACAGCCTTGATGATAGCTTCCTTGTCAATGGGCTTTATTGTGTGCATGTTGAGAACACGGACTGAAAGACCGTCAGAGTTCTCAAGGAACTTAGCCGCTTCTCTCGCCTGGAAAACGCATGAGCCGCAAGCGATAACGGTGATATCTGTGCCGGGGTGAACCTCAACAGCCTTGCCGACCTCGAAGCCGTAATCCATTGAATCATAGAGAACACGGTCGAAACCACGGTTAATTCTTATATAGTAGGGACCGAAGTTCTCGTATGCGGCGTTGACTGCATTAGCTGTCTCGAAGCCGTCGGCGGGAACGATAACGGTGAGGTTGGGCATTGCTCTTGTGATAGCAAGGTCAACAATAGCGTGATGTGTTGAACCTGCCTGACCGAAGGATGTACCTGCGTGAGTAGCAATGATTTTTGCGTTGACATTCTGATAGCAGATGTCTGTGTGGAGCTGGTCACAAGCTCTCATTGATGTGAAAGCTGAGAAGCCTGAAAGGAAAGGTGTGATACCTGCTCTTGCCATACCTGCGGCGACACCGAACATATCCTGTTCAGCGATACCGACGTTTATGACTCTCTCGGGGCAAACTTTAAGAACGTCACCGAGCTTTGTTGATTTCGCAAGGTCAGCCGTAATAGCGACAACCTTGGGGTCTTTCATCATAATATCGGAAATAGCCTTACCGTAAATTTCGGCTGTTGCAACCTCGGTCTGGTCTATTGCGTTATAAACAAATCCGCCTGCCATTATTATTTGCCCTCCTTTTCTGCACGGGCAACTCTCTCTGCATAATCTTCATCGAGCTGCTTGTTATACTTTTCAAATGCGGCGTCGTCAAGTGCCATGTAGTGGCAGTGATAGTCGCCTGCGATATCCTTGATACCTGCGCCCTTTGCAGTATCCATGATGATACATGTCGGTGCGCACTTTTCCTTTGAACGGGCGATAGCTTCGTCGATAGCGTCGCAAAGCTCGTCGATGTGGTTACCGTTGATAACCTTTGTGTTGAAGCCGAAAGCTGTCATCTTGTCAGCGAGGGGCTCGAGCTTCATAACTTCTTCTGTGGGACCGTCAATCATGCAGTGGTTTCTGTCAATGAAGACGACGCAGTTTGAAAGCTCATAGTGGTTCATTGTCATAAAGCCTTCCCAGTTGGAGCCTTCACCGAGTTCGCCGTCGCCGGTTACGATGTATGTAAGGTAGTCCTTGCCGAGAATTCTTGCTGCGAGAGCAGTGCCTGCGGCGATTGATGCGCCGTGACCGAGCGAACCTGTTGAAGCGTCAACGCCGACAACCTTGTTTGAGTCAAGATGCATACCCATCTTTGAACCTGAGAGGTTGAAGGTTTTGAGCATTTCGGGGTCATTGAAGCCCTTGTCACAGAGAACGGGTGCGTATGCGATAGCCGCATGACCCTTTGAAAGAATAAATCTGTCTCTGTCCTCCCACTGGGGATCTTCAACCTTGATGTTGAGATACTTGTAATAGAGAACCGTGAGAAGATCCATGACGGATAAACCGCCGCCTATGTGACCGCTGCCTGCCCAGAAGGTTGTCTGAATGCAGAGCTTGCGCAGCTCATGAGCCTTTTTCTCAAGAGCAAGCCATTCCTGCTTTGAAAGTGGCATAATGTTATTTCCTCCTAATAAAGATTATAGTTTTCTATTATGTATGCGGCACAACTTAACCGCACCGCATACTATAAATCTGATAATTAACCGAGCTCGGGGTGTCTTGCCTTGAGAGCCTTGAAAGCGTCCTTTGATACGTCAATGGTATGCTTGATGTCAGCGTCTGAAAGCGAAGCGTTAATGAAGTGGTTGTGATGTGAAGCAAGGAAGATGCCTCTCTTCATCATTTCCTGAACCCACTCCTGATGAAGAATGAGTGAATCGTCATCGGCTATTCTGAGATAGAAGAGTGCGGGTGCGCCCGAAGCGATAAGGTTGAAGCCGTTCTCTTTAGCTGCGGCAACAAGACCCTGTGTGAGAGCCGTGCCCTTTTCAAAGAACATCTTAGGTGTGTCGAGCTTCTTCATCTTCTCGATACAGGCGATACCTGCGGCGAAGGGAACTGCGCTCATCCAGTATGAACCTGTGTATGAAAGCGAGCTCATTGCGCTCTGAAGGAACTGCTTGCCGCATACAGCAGAAACATTGTAGCCGTTTGCAAGAGCCTTACAGAAGCAGATAAGGTCAGCTTCGAAGCCGAAATAATGGTCTGAACCGGCAAGGTCAAGACGGAAGCCTGCACGGACGTCATCAATAATGAGAACGATATCGTTCTTTGTGCAGATTTCTCTGACCTTCTGCCAGAAGCCCTTTTCGGGGAATGAGTTGTCATAGAAGTTGCCGTGGTCATAAGGCTGAGCGATAAGAGCCGCAATTTCACCCTTGTTGTCTTCGATAGCCTGCTCAAGAGCGGGAATATCGTTCCAGGGGAGAATTATGTTGTTGCAGCAGTCCTCTTCAAGAATACCGGGGTAGTCCTTTTTGCCCTGCCATGGTGAAACGCCGTGATAATAGCCCTTGAAGAAGAGAATCTTCTTTCTGTGCGTGTATGCACGGGCACACATCATAGCGCCCTGTGTTGCGTCGTTACCGTTCTTTGCGAAGAATGCCCAGTCCGCTGTGTTGACCGTGTCAACAAGAAGGTCGGCGAAGTCAATCATCTTTGTTGACGGTGTTGTTGTGCAGTTGCCGAGCTTTATCTGCTCCATAGCCGCCGCGTCAACGTCATCGTCGCAGTAGCCCAGAACATTAGGACCGTAAGCGCACATATAGTCGATATATTTGTTGCCGTCAACGTCCCACATATATGAGCCCTTTGCGTGATCGAGGAAGAGGGGCCAGTCTGAAACGGGAATAAACTGACCTTCTGCAGGACCGAGGTGGCCGTAAATACCTGAGGGTATTATTTTTGTTGCCTTTTTGAAGAGCTCTGTGCTCTTCTCATGCTTTGTGATAATCTTTGATGCCATTTCTGTTTCCTCCTTAAGCGAGATAGAGACCGACTCTGTCAAGAATTCTGTTGACATTGTCCATCATGTTGCTCATGCCGTGAATTTCGATATCGCCGGTTCCTATGCAGGCAAGTGAGTTGACCTTGCCGTCAAAGAGGTCTCTTGCGAGCTTGATTGAACCGAATTCCATCTGAGCGCGGAACTTTTCGGGTCTCTGCTTTATAGTGACGAGGTGATGATCCTTGACACGGATTGTTGCGCCGACCGAGCCCTTAATGCCCATTTCGACTATACCGTCGGGTATAGCCGATGCGCTGAACTTGCCTATTTCATCGTGGTTACCGATCTGTGAAAGAGCGACCATAATGAGATAGAACATCAGCTTTGTGCTCTTCTCGAAGAAAACTTCGTCCTCGAGGTCTTCATCCGAAGGCTTAAGATACTTTGTGAGTATATCGGTAAGACCCGTGAACTGCTTGAGAAGGAAGCCGATGTGAAGGAAGCCTTTTGAGGGGATCGGTGTAACGGTTCCGTCAATAAGACCGTTGAATTTTTCACATGATGAGAAGGGAAGCTTTACGTCGCATTTGCCGACGCCCTCTTCCATTCTGCAGCGGCTGTTCTTGAAATAAAGGGTTGCGCTGGGACCGCCCTTAACTTCAATGCCGATTGAGATGGGCTTTTTGCCCTTGAGTAACTCCTGTGCTCCCTCATCGAGTTCGCAAAGGTTTTCCAAAGCGCCTAAAATACCGAAAAGGTTGATATACGCTAAGGTTTTTGCATCTGTCATGGTGTTTTCCTCCCTTTTTTTGGTGTGAGCGGTCATTCACCCATAGTTACAATGCCGCTGACACTTGTAGATGGTTAAATTGTAACAAAAGTATAACTTAAAGTCAATAAAATTCGGTACATTTATATATTTTTTTATTTATTCGCTTATTTGCCGACCGTTCATAAGCAAAAAGAAAAACACGACAGTAAAATATGCCGTGTCATATATATTTTATTGTCTCTCTGCGTTTTCTTTAACCGTCTCCCTGACCGTAATGCTTTTCCCGTCATAATCGCAAACATATTTCCCGCCTTTTTTTATTTTTCCGTCAAGAAGCATTTCGGACAGCTTATCTTCAATATTCGATTGAATTTCTCTTCTGACAGGTCTTGCGCCATAGACTTCATCAAAACCCTTTTCGGCTGTTTTTTCAGCCGTTTTTTCTGAAAATTCAAGCGTGATGCCGAGATTTTCAAGCCTCTGCGAAAGCTCTGAAAGCATTTTTCGGGCTATTTCGGTCACATCTTTAAGTGAAAGTTTTCTGAAAATAATCATTTCGTCAATACGGTTGAGAAATTCAGGGCGGAAGGTGTTTTTAAGCTGAGACTTTATGGCGTTTTCGATGCGCCCTTCATTTTGCTGAGAATCGGCGGAAAAGCCGACGACATTGGTGTTGCCCGCAATTATCTTTGCGCCGATATTTGACGTCATGATAATAACGCTGTTGCGAAAGTCAACCCTGCGCCCCTGAGAGTCGGTGAGAATGCCGTCGTCGAGAATCTGAAGAAGCATATTGAAAACATCATAATGCGCTTTTTCTATCTCGTCAAAGAGAATAACGCTGTAGGGCTTTCTTCTGACTTTTTCGGTGAGCTGTCCTCCCTGTTCAAAGCCGACATAGCCCGGCGGCGAGCCGATAAGCTTTGATGTGCTTTGCTTTTCCATATATTCGCTCATGTCAAAGCGTATCATAGCGTTTTCGTCGCCGAAAACCGATCTGCCCAGAGCCTTGCAAAGCTCCGTTTTTCCGACGCCCGTCGGGCCGAGAAACAGAAAGGTGCCGAGCGGTCTTTTCGGGTCTTTCAAGCCGCTTCTTCCTCTTCTTATAGCCTTAGCGACCGCACTGACGGCTTTATCCTGACCGATAACATATTTATGAAGCTCGTCTTCAAGGCGCAAAAGCCTCTTTGTCTCTTCTTCTGTCAGCTCACTGACGGGAATACCCGTCCATTCGGAAACAATCTGCGCTATCTCTTTTTCGCCTATCTGAGACTGAATATTCACTGCGCCGTCACGCCATCTTGCCCGTTCTTCGCTGAGCTTCATAAGCAGCTTTTTTTCGGTGTCCCGAAGCGAAGCCGCCTTTTCAAAATCCTGAGCTGTTACGCAGTCGTATTTCTGCTTTGAAAGCGCCTTTATTTCGTTTTCTATCTCTTTAATTTCGCTCGGCGGAGTGAAAGCCATGAGCTTGACTTTGGAACAGGCTTCATCAATCAGATCTATCGCCTTGTCGGGCAGAAAGCGATCCGATATATATCTCACGGACATATTGACGGCGGCGTTTATCGCTTCATCGGTTATAGTCACCTTGTGATGAGCTTCGTATTTATCCTTGACGCCGTGAAGAATTTCAAGCGCCTCCTGAGGTGAAGGCTCTTCGACCTTTATGGGCTGAAACCTTCTCTCGAGAGCGGAATCCTTTTCTATATGACGGCGGTATTCCTCAATCGTTGTTGCGCCGATAACCTGAAGTTCTCTTCTTGCGAGAGACGGTTTCAGAATATTCGCCGCGTCGACTGCGCCCTCGGCACTTCCTGCGCCGATAAGAGTGTGAAGCTCGTCGATAAACAATATGACATTTTTCGCTTTTATCACTTCGCCGATAACGGTTTTTATTCTCTCTTCAAAATCGCCCCGATATTTCGTGCCTGCGACCATGCCGGTAAGGTCGAGTGAAACCACCCTTTTATCCCGAAGCAGCTCGGGCACGTCGCCGTCGCTTATTTTCTGCGCCAGACCCTCCGCAACCGCAGTTTTTCCGACGCCCGGTTCACCGATAAGACAAGGATTGTTTTTCGTTCTTCTTGTGAGAATCTGAATAACTCTGTTTATCTCCTGCTCTCTGCCGATAACGGGGTCAATGCCCGATTCCAGAGCGGCGGCAGTCATATCCTGACCGTAGCGGTCAAGATTAGGGGTCAGCGACTTTTGCGAAGTGCGGCGGGGCGTCTTCTGAGGATAGACCGGCTTGTTTCTTGCCGACAGCTCACCGACTATTTCGCCGGGCGACACCCCGAGTTCAGACAGAATATAGCTTGCACTGCAATCGTTTTCACCCGTCACGGCGAGCAGAATGTGCTCACAGCCGACAGATGAAGCCGAATTTTCCCTTGCAAGAGAAAGCGCACGTTCTATTATACGCTTGCATCTGGGCGTAAAATCCTCGGGTGAAAGCGATGTCGGTATTCCGACGCCGACGGTGCGTCTTATGACCTGATCGACCCTCTGCGCCGTCACCCTTTTCGACACGAGTACGGACGAAACGACGGAGTTATCCTCTTTTAATATGCCCGAAAGAATATGTTCTGTGCCGACATAGGTGTGACCGAGGTTTTCGGCTGTTTCTATTGCGCTGTTTAAAGCTCTGTTTGCCTTATCGGAAAAGCTCGTGAATTTATACATATTTTCCCTCCGAAAAGAAAAAGCAACCGAAAAAATTCCGATTGCTTTTATCTTCCTTTATATTCTTTTATTGAGTGCAGATTTTCTCCTTGATTTCCGCCGCCCGCTGTTTATCTCTCTGAGCGACGGTGAAAGCCGTGTCGTGTGAAGCGTTCATCGTTGCGGGCTGAACGTCAATCATCAGCTCGTCAAGTTTAAGAATATCCGCATTTATAAGTCCGCAGGCGGCACCGAGCCTGACATATGACGCAAGCTCCATGAACTCACGGCAGCTCATCATATAGGCAGAGCTCATAAGACCGTATGCGCGGTAGATTTTATCTATATATCTGTCATCGGTAATAACCGATTCTCTTGCCTGTCTCTCCTGAGTTATTATCTGTGAGGCGATTGACTTTAAGTTTTTGAGGGCGGCGTCTTCACTTATACCGAGAGTGACCTGATTTGAAAGCTGATAGACGTTGCCCACGGGATTAATGCCGTCCGTGTAGAAGTTTCTCAGCGTCAGACCGAGCTTTGAAACGGTCGAGGAAAGTCTCGTCATACTCCCCGTAATGGAAAGAGCCGGCAGATGCATAATAAGCGAAGCTCTCATTCCCGTGCCGAGATTTGTCGGGCACTGAGTCAGATAGCCTATCCTCTCGTCAAACGCATACCCCGCACCCTCGTCAATCACGTTATCTATGTTGCTTGCTATTTCGAAGGTGTTTTCAAGGTCAAGTCCCGAAGAAATAACCTGAATTCTGACATGGTCCTCCTCACAGAGCATTACGCTGATTTTCTCATCCTCGCTTAAAAGAAGCCCTCTGCCTCTTGTGTCCGAAGCAAATTCGGGACTGATTAAAAATCTTTCCGCAAGCGACACAGCCTGTGTTTCGCTGAGCGTGCTCATGTCAATGAAGCTAAGCGCATACTCGTTATTTGAAAGCACAATGTCTCTGACCGTTTTGCCGACCTCTTCCATCTCCGAAAAGCTGAGCTTCACCGGGAACGGATACTCCTCAAGGTTTCTGGCAAGGCGGATTCTCGTGCTCTGAACAACGTCGCTTTCTTCACCCTTAATTCTATACCATTTTTCCATTTCAGTCACCCTCCCTCAAGCTGTTTATCTTGTCACGCAGGGCGGCCGCCTCTTCAAAATTCTGGCTTTGAACGGCTTCTTCCATCTGTTTTGAAAGTCTTTCAATAAGCGACTCCTTTGTCGGTCGCTCACTGCTGTCAACTATATTCACTGGCTTTTTGCCGTTATGAAGAGCCTTGCCGTGAATACGCTGAATCGACGGCAGAAGCTTATCATAAAACTTTCGGTAGCACTCACTGCAGCCGACATAGCCCGATTTGACAATATCGTTAAATGAGCTGCCGCATTTTTCGCACCTTTCGGTTTTATCGCCGAGCATCAGCGCACTGTCGCCGAAGAGGTTTGAAAAGAGGTCGCGAAGACTGAAGCCGAAATCGCCCAGCAAATCGCCGTAGCCCAGACTTTTTGCACATTCGCTGCAAAGATGCATCTGAGTGGTGTGACCGTTTTCGACTTTTTTGATGTGGGTTGTCGCCTCTCTGCCCGAGCAGTTTTCACAAAGCATTTTTCGTCATTTCCTTTTCTTTATAGTTTTCATTATATTATACATCAAAAAAAATCAATTTTCAATCTGTTTTTCTTCCTCGGCGTCAATTTCCTGCGCCGGTGCGTCATCATCGCCGTATGCATTGAATTTCTGCCCAAGATGAAGAGGCGAGGGGTCGGTATCGAAATTGTCGATAATTCTTTTTTTGCCGTCAAAAGAATATATTTTTTTCATATCTCAAACCTTCTTTATCCGATTTTGCATATATATTCTGCGTTTCATTTCAGCCTCTTATTCAGACCACTCACACAAAAAATAAGAAAGCATAATATGTTTATGAGAACAGACGAAAGGAGGTCTTGCAGATGTGTAACGGTTTATTCGGAGGCAATTGCTGCACATGGATAATCATTCTCCTCGTTCTCATTCTTATTAACGAGGGCAACGGCAACCTTTTCTGTTGTAACCACAACCAGACAGGCGGTTCCTCATGCGGCTGCGGCTGTATGTAAGTCACAATCTGAACAGAAGCTGACGGCGTAAAAAACGCCGTCACTTTCTTATAAATGATTTTTATAAAATAAGACTTGACATAGTTTTGATTTGCGGGTATAATATCAAAGCATTATAAAATGCTGCTATGGCTCAGTCGGTAGAGCGCATCCTTGGTAAGGATGAGGTCACCGGTTCGATTCCGGTTAGTAGCTCCAAAAAGAAAAGTCGCACGCAAGTGTGGCTTTTCTTTTTGTATTATTCATTTTTCATTATTCATAATTCATTATTCATTTCATCTGCGACTTTTCTTAATGAATAATGAAGTCGCTTCGCTGATGAATAATGAATAATTGATTATAGTGGTGGCTTTGCATGCAAAGCATTAACATTAAAATTTTCTAAAAGTCTTGCTTTTTTCGAATTATCTATGCTATAATTGTTTCGCAATCGGAAATATCCTTTTGGTGTGTATTGTCCTTTCTGAAAAATTCAGAAATTTTTTGTAAGATTTTAAGATTTTTGACGTATATATATGAAAGCCTTTATTTCCGACAAAAAAGCATAGGGCGGTGAGAAATTAAAGATAACAAAAATTTTCAGAGCGAAACAATATTTAAAAGAAAGATGTTTAATGAAAAAAATTGAAATTTAAAGGAGAACAACAATTATGAACGGTGTTATTAACAGACTCATAGCTCGGGTAATGTTTATTATTTTATTCTTTGCCCCTGTGCACGAAAACAATTTTTATCTGTCAGTCAAAGACGAGGTTACAACCGAGTCAACGGTGATATGCTTTGAATACAAGAACTCAACCAACAGAGCAGTTCATGTCACGGAGCTTGATTATATCATCGAAAAGAAAGAGGGCTCGGAATGGGTTAAGATTGACCGCTCGCCTGACTATATTGCTTTAGACAGTCCCTCGAGAATTTATCCGACGCAAAAAGAAACGGTTGAAATAAACCTTATGAATGTTTTCGGTCATCTTCTTGATGAGGGTGAGTATAGATTAGTGCTTACATATTATGTATGGTCTAACCACACGGAAGGAACCGAAATGACAGCTTCGGCGAATTTTACGGTTGTGAAGAAATAAACAAGATATATACTAAGCGGTCGGGTATTTAATTATCTTTTCTGTTGCCCGACAGCTCATATTAATTTTCACGGGCTTATTCGAATTGTTTTTGACGGATAAGCCCGTGATTTAATATATTATTGAATAAAAGGCTGATTTTTTTAATACTACTTGAAAACAATTTTTATATTTGTTATAATGAAGTTACCACACTATAATTTAATATTTTGTTCCGATATAAGGGTTGGTGTTTTTATCCTTGGTAAAAACGCGAACTTCTATATTTCTATACCCTTTTATCGGATATGAAATTATAGTGTGGTAGCTAATCGAAGTTTGTGTTTTTCGTGTGCGCAGATTTCGGTTTGCGCACACTTTTTTGTTGTTAAGGAGGGTAGGGAGAAAAAACTGTTCACACGAGAAGAAAACAAGAAAGGATTTTTAAAATGAAAAGAATTATAGCATTATTATTAGCCGCTATGATGTGCTTTGCACTTTGCGCCTGCGGAGGCAACAGCTCAGATACAGACACAACAAAAGCTCCCGAAGCAGCAAACACACCTGAAACAACTGCCGCTCCCGAAACAACCACAGCTACCGAAACAACCACAGCTACCGAAAGCAAAGCAACAAAGGTTGCTTTCGGTGAAAAAATTGCACTTGATTTTGTTGAAATTACTTTCGAGGAAAGTTACATCAAAGAAGACATCCGTATGTCAATTACTGATACAAGTTCTTCAATTAAAATTACAAGAAACTTTGGTCCTTCACCCGAAGAAGGCAAGCAGTTTATCTGTCTTAAAGGCAAAATTAAGAATTTAGCAAAAACCGAATTACCCGTTTATGACTTTTTCATTGGTGAATTCGATATTGACGGCTACAAATATGAAGCAAGCGCTAATGATTGTGATATCTACACAGCAAACGGTGAAACAGAATCAAATGTTCCTCCTCTCACAGAATATTCATTTATTCTCTATGCAGGTATCCCCAATAAGCTTGCAAACAGCAACGAAGCAATTGAATTCAGATTCGGCTTCTATGATATGTTCGACAATGCTGAACTGTCAAAAAATCGTGCATTTGAGGATGATCCCATTTCACTTTGCCCCTATCAGTATTCAATTACAATCAAATAACAACAACGGGAACGGTTCAAAACCGTTCCCTTAATTTATGTTCAATTAACTTCAAACATCTTGTTTCGTGAACAAATCAAGTGTTATACTACCTTTTGGAAAAAGAATGCAGTTGGATAAAACCAAAAGAAAAGATAGCACACCTGAAAGTATTGTATTCAAGAGAAGTAGCACCCAAACGGTCTGCTTGAAGACCGGGGCATCCTTGGTAAGGATGAGGTCACCGGTTCGATTTCGGTTAGTAGCTCCAAAAATCCCGTTCGCAAAATGCGAACGGGATTTTTACTTTTTCACTCTTAACTCTTCACTTTTCTCTTGCGGCTTTTCCAAAGAAAAACTAAGAAAAAAGAGAGAAAATAAGCTCTGAACCGCATTTGAGTTCAGAGCCCTTTTTATTTCAGAAGCCGCTTTGCTGATGAATAATGAATAATTGATAATAGTCGCGGCTTTTCGCAAAGCATTGAAAAAATATAAATTCTAATGATTTATAATATTATTCTGTTAATCTGTCGGGCGTTTAATTATCTCGCCCTTTGCCCGATAGCTCATAAAAATTTACTCCGCCGGTTTCCCGGCGGAGCATCTTTTTATTCTCGTTTTTTATCAGCTTATCTTAAACAGCTTTTCTATCGGTCTGAAAATCTTTTCGTCAAAGAACTTATATGTGTATTTGACAATAAGATAACCTATAAGACCGTAAAGCAGACCGAACAGCGCACCGGCTAAAACATCGGTGCAGTAGTGAACATGGAGATACACTCTCGAGAATGCCATAACTACAGCGAAAACGTAAGCGGCGGCGCCCCACTTTTTGTCGTAGCGGTTGAGCGCAAATGCACCGGCGAAAGCCGAGGTTGCGTGACCCGAGGGGAAAGAAAAACTATCGGGGCGAGACACTATCTCGGGGAAATTGAATTGCCCTGCCCACGCATACTGCGACCAGTCAAAATTAAAGGGTCTGGGTCTTGCGAATGCCCTCTTGACAATGAGATTGCTCACAACCTCCATAATAACTATCGAGAATGCGACAGCCATTGCCGCCTGCTTGGGCTTATCTTTTTTCGTGAAGAAGCCATAGACGAAAAGACCGACGGCTATAACCATAAAAATTGCGCCCCACTTGCCGGTGGTGGTGATAATCTTGAGAATCACATCAAGAACCGGATTCCAGATATGCGCTTCGATGAACTGAAAAACATTCCAGTCGAATTTATAAACTGATTCAAGCATTTTTCTGCTCCCTTCAATATTTTTTCATAGTATATCACACCGCGCCGCCTTTTTCAATATATCGTTTTCACAAAAAGGTTGACGGAATTTTCACATTGTCCTATAATGTATTCATATTCCTTTCAGGGGTGTTAATATGCTTGAGAAGTCAAATTACAGACACAACAAAAAGGTCGGTCTTGAAAACGACAAAGTGATTAACGGTCAGGGCTGCGGAAAGGTTGCCCGTATGAAATACGGCTTTTTCAACACGTCCTATAACGGCTGTGAAATGATAGCTCTTCATAACAGCATGGTTCTGACGAACCGCCGCTCCGATTTATCAGAGGTATGCCTTGAGATGTATCCGAAATGTCAGTCACTTTCGGGGCTTTTAGGTTCGGTGCCCTATCTTTTAGGCTCATTTTATAAAACGAGAAATATTCCGTATAAATATACGGTCAGCTATAATAAGTTTTTTGATATGCTCCCGCATTATGACGTCGCCGTTCTCTCGTTCTGGAACCCGAAAAAGCCGTTTAACGGACTGCATACCGTAGCGGTGAAATATATTGACGGCAAAATAAGAGTGTATAACCGCTCAAACGGCAGAAGCTACCCCGTTGAATATTCTTCGAGGGGAGAGCTCATGCCCGATAAAACAGATTTTATCTGCGGATATCTTATCAATGAATAATTGTCAAAGCGCAGGAGGGCTGATTATATGACAGAAACGACTCAAAGCGCATTTCTTGACAAGGTGAAAAAGCTCATCGGCGTCGAGCCGGGCACTAAGCTTAAACCCATGATAGCCTATAACTCTGCAATCTTCTTCACAGGCGGCGGTCCTTATGTATTGGGCTGTTATCTTCTGCCGTTTCTGACTAAGGTTGAGGGGCTGTCAACCGAGCAATACGGAACGGTTGCGCTGTTTTCGTGTATCTGCGACGCCGTGACCGACCCTATAATGGGCATAATAACCGACAGAACGAAGCATAAAGACGGTCGGCACAGACCCTATCTCAAGTGGGGCGTTATCCCTGCGATTATCGCCTATTTTCTCATGTGGAACTCTTTCGGCATTTCAGCCGCAGGGGACAGCAATAAAACCATGTGGTGGTATGTTTTCGCCTATATGTTCTATAAGACGGTCACAACCTTTATCTCTGTTCCCCACACAGCCATGCTGCCTCAGATAGCTCCGGGCTATAATCTTCGAACGCAGTTCAACGCCGTCAAGACTATAATGGACGCCGTGGCAAGCTATTCGTCCTTCTTTATCGCCGCAATGATACTCGGCGGTATAAACGGCATTATGGTTACGCCTAAGTTTTCAAGCGAATACCGCTCACGGTTTATGATAATGGCGGTCGTTCTGTCACTGTGGACGAGCCTGCCGCTTCTGCTGACATATAAAGGGACAAAAGAGGAAAGCTCTGAAAATCAGATAAACGAAAAATTCAGCCCGAGAGCCTTTGTCATGCAGTATGCAAATGTAATCCGGAACAGAGTGTTCAGAAAATACTTTCTTTTCGGTTTTATTATACTGTTTTCGTCAGCCTTTGTCTCACAGTGCTTCTACTACTTTCTTGAGACGGTGCTTCATCAGGAGAGCGACTATTCAATGCTGACAATGGTTTCGGGTATCGGTGAAGCGCTCGGCTTCTTCCCTGCGTATATGCTGTCTATTAAGAAAAACAAACAGCTCCCGGCTAAGGTGCTTGTGCCCGTTGCAATCTCCGCTCTTTTATGCGCGTGGACGTTCAGAAATTCAGCTTCGAACGCTTTGATTTTTATTGTCGAGTTTCTTTACGGTCTCGGTCTTGCGGGTATGGCGAGCGTTCAGTCGAACATCTTCCCCGACGTCACCGACGTTGACGAAATGATAACGGGCGAAAGACGGGAGGGCGTTATCGCAACATTTTCAACCTTTATCAAAAAGTTCGTTTCGGGCTTCGCCGCTTTCGGTATCGGCAAGCTTTTAGGCTTCTTTGACTACAACACACAGCTTGACGCTTCACAGCAGTCCGAAAGAGCGGTTTTCGGCGTCTCGATTTCGTTCACACTTATACCCGTCTGTTTTCTCACCCTTGCTTTTATTGCTATTCTGACATATAATCTCAAAAAGGAACAGCTTGATTTTATCAGAGCCAAAATAGCTGAAAAGAAAGAAAACGGAAAAGCCGTTGTCACTGATGAAGAAAAGAAAATGCTCGAAAAAATCTCGGGTGTAAAATATGAAAAAATGTGGCTCGGGCAGGAGTGCTCTACCGACACGGTTTAACAGTCTGCCTCTTAGTTTTATAGCCCTCAAAAGCAAGCAAAAGACCCTATTTGTACTGAGTTCTATAATTGTATTTTGTATTTGAAGAACGAAAAAACTGCCTTTTCAGGCAGTTTTTTCGTTTGTGGGGTGTGAAAGAGAAAGATATGATCAAACGCAATTTGCGTTTTAGGAAAAATAACTGTTAAATAACCTTTTTCGCCCGTGGCACAGTGACCGTTATCGTGTAGCCCTCGTCACTCTCTGTTCTGTTGACATAGGCTTCTATTCCGGCGCTTTGCATTGTCTCGACAGCGTGATTTATAGTGTTTATGAAAATTTTCACATCGTTGAAAAAGATTTTCCTTATTCTGCGGGGCTTGTTTTCCTCCTGCTGTCTTAGCATTTTTTCAACAAGGCTTTCTGTCTGACTGACATTCAGCTTTTTATCACACACTGTTTTTGCCGCTTCTGTCTGCCTCTCTTCATCAAGCTTCAACAAAGCTCTTGCGTGACGCTGTGTCATTCCGTTTTCGGACAGAAGTCTGAGCGCCTCGGACGAAAGTTTCAATATCCGCATAAGATTTGAGACATTTGACTGACTCATTCCGAGAGATGAAGCTATCTCCTCCTGCCGCATACCGTAATATTTGGAGAGCGTCTGTATGGCTTTTGCTTCTTCGAGAAAGTTGAGCTGACTGCGCTGTATGTTTTCTAATAAAGAAATAACGGCAGAGCTTTGCTCGTCGATATCCATTATAATGCAGGGTACGCTTCTGAGGTTTGCTTTTTTTGCCGCGCGAAGCCTTCTTTCACCGGCAACAAGCTCATAGATTTCGCCTCTTTTGCGCACGGTGAGCGGCTGAATGATTCCGTTGCGTCTTATACTCCCTGATAAAAGCTCGAGGTCTTCTTCGGGGAAGTTTTCACGAGGCTGATTCTTGTTCGGGATAATCCTGTCCGTGTCAATCAGCAAAATCTGACCTGCGGACTTGGATTTAACACACTTGTTAATCAAGTGACTCACCTTTTCTTCACATTTTCTTTAGCGGCTTCTCCTTTCCGCTGAATTCAATTTATCACAAAAAAAGCGGCTTGTCCACTGCTTTTCATCGCAAAAAACAAGCCGTTTTCTTTTTATTCAACATTAATTAATAGGAAATTTCGCCATTTTTGCCGAAGGACGAGGGTAATTTGTCGGAGTCTGCGAAATCTTTTTTATTAAAAGTACGGTTCTCTGCCCTGCTCCGTCAAGCTCAAAGCTCTTTATGTCCGATATCTTTCCGCCGAGCACTGAGATTGCCTTTTTCGCTCCCGCTGTTTCCTCATCTGTCTTTGCGCTTTTCATCGGGACAAAGTATCCGCCGATTTTGACAAACGGTAAGCAGTATTCGCTCAGGTCTCTGAGGTTGGAAACGGCTCTTGCCGTCGCAAAGTCAAATTTTTCACGAAATTCCTTGTTTCTGCCTGCGTCTTCGGCTCTCATATGAACGACCTTTGCCGAAAGACCCGTGCTTTCAAGGACCGCCCTTATAAACTCAAGTCTTTTATTCGTTGAATCAAGGAGAGTCACTTTAAGGTCGTTTCTCGCTATCAGAAGCGGAATACCGGGAAAGCCTGCTCCCGTGCCGACATCTATAAGCGATGAGCCCTCGGGTATTCTGACAGCAGAGAGAAGCGAAAGACTGTCAATGAAGTGCTTTTTCACTATTTCATCGGGTTCTTTTATCGCCGTGAGGTTCATAAATGTGTTCCACTCACTCAAAAGCTCAGCATACCTGTCAAAACGGTCAAGTGCCGTTTCGCCAAGCTCAACACCGTATTCATATGCGCCTGAGCGGAGCATTTCTTTATTTATCATGGTTTTTCCCCCTCTTCGCAAGATATATCAGAAGAACCGATATGTCCGCAGGGCTTACGCCTGAAATTCTCGAAGCCTGACCGACATTTGCGGGTCTGACCTTATTCAGCTTTTCAACCGCTTCAAGCCTTAAACCGACAACCGTGTTATAATCCACGCCCTCGAGCGACTTTACTTCAAGCCGTCTCATTTCTTCAATCTGTGAAAGCTGTCTTCTGATGTAGCCCTCATATTTTATCTCTATTTCTACCTGTTCAAAAATCTCATAGGGCAGATCGGGTCTTTTCTTGTCAAACGGGGTCAGAACCTCATAGTTTAACTGCGGTCTTTTGATCAGCTCAGTTATACGGCAGCCTGTTTTAAGGGGCGCTGTTTCACGTGAAACAAGTAGCTCGTTTATCTCGTCCGACACCGGCACGGAGACCTTTCTGATTCGTTCTCTCTCATGCTCTATAAGCTCGGTTTTGCGCAGAAATCTCTCCCACTTTTCGTCAGAAACAAGTCCGACTTCTCTGCCTATAGGTGTAAGCCGTATATCTGCGTTATCCTGTCTTAAAATAAGACGGTATTCGCTTCGTGACGTCATCATTCTGTAGGGGTCGGAGCAGCCCTTTGTGACAAGATCGTCAATGAGAGTTCCTATATAGGAGGACGCTCTGTCAAGTATCATGGGCGGCTTGCCCAAAACCTTTTGTGCGGCGTTTATGCCTGCGACAAGCCCCTGAGCCGCCGCCTCTTCGTATCCGCTTGAGCCGTTAAACTGACCTGCGCCGAAAAGCCCGTCAAAATCGTGAAATTCAAGGCTTGATTTGAGCGCAAGCGGGTCAACGCAGTCATATTCAATCGCATAAGCCGTCCTCATAACCTGAACATTTTCAAGTCCCGGTATAGTTTTAAGAAATTTAAGCTGAACGTCCTCGGGCAGTGATGATGAAAGCCCCTGAAGATACATTTCTTCGGTATTTGCGCCGCAAGGCTCAATAAATATCTGATGTCTCTCTTTTTCGGAGAATCTGACTATTTTATCCTCAATACTCGGGCAGTAGCGCGGTCCGACGCCGTCTATTTTTCCGCTGTAAAGCGGTGAGCGGTGGAGATTATCAAGAATAACCTTTTTTGTCTTTTCGTTTGTATATGTTATATAACAAAGCTCTTTGTTTTCGGGCGGATTATCGCAGTCAAAAGAGAACGGCACGACCCGTCTGTCCCCCTCCTGAGGTTCGAGGGCGGAAAAGTCAATGCTTCTGCGGTTGACTCTTGACGGTGTGCCCGTCTTAAAGCGCCTTGTGGGTATTCCTAAGCGTTTCAGGGCTTTTGCGAGGTCTGTTGCGGCAAACATTCCGTCGGGACCGCCGTCATAAGAAACGTCGCCGACATAAATTCTTCCCGCAAGAAATGTTCCTGTAGCGAGAATAACACATTTCGCCGTATATATCGCTTCAAGCCTTGTTGTCAGCTCCCAAAGACCTTCCCCATTTTTATATAAATCGGTAATCTCAGCCTGTCTGAGCTCAAGGTTGTCGGTGTCTTCAAGCGTTTTCTTCATGTATGCGCTGTAGTCTCTTCTGTCAATCTGTGCTCTGAGAGAATGAACCGCAGGACCTTTGCCGAGATTAAGAATACGGCTCTGAAGTGTGTTTGCGTCAGCCGCTTTGCCCATTTCGCCGCCGAGTGCGTCAATTTCACGGACAAGATGACCCTTGCTTGTGCCGCCGATTGACGGATTGCACGGCATGTTGCCGACCCAGTCCATGTTTATCGTGAACACGGCGGTTTCACAGCCTAAGCGTGCGCTTGCAAGCCCCGCTTCAATCCCTGCGTGACCTGCGCCTATTACTATAACATCATATTGTTTTGCAAAGTATTTCATGTTTATCACCTATTTTATACGCACGTTTATTTGCCCACGCAGAAGTTTGCGAACACCTCATCGACAATAACCTCTGACGCTTTTTCGCCCGTCAGCTCAAGAAGCGCCTGAACCGCACAGTCTGCGCTGACATTGACAGCATCGAGAGTAAGCCCCATGTCAAGAGCTTCAAGAGCTTCGTCAAGACATTCAGCCGCCCTGACCGCTCCCTCACGCTGTCTTTCCGTTGTCAGAAGAGCCGCAGAGGTGTCTATTTTATCCGTTCCGAGAAGTTTTTCAACTGTTTTTTTGAGTTTATCATACCCCTCGCCGCTGTCGGCGGATATTTCAACGACATTTTCAAAGTTTTGATATATCTCGTCGGTGTTCATTTTCTTTTCAAGGTCGCTCTTATTGATAACGGCTATACAGTTCTTGCCCTTGCAGAAATCCATAATTAGCCTGTCCTCACCGTTTGTTTCACGTGAAACATCAAACACCGCAAGCACAAGTGAGGTTCTTTCTATCTTTTGCTTTGCCATGTCAACGCCTATACTTTCAACGACATCGTCGGTCTCTCTTATACCGGCGGTGTCGGCAAGGCGTAAAACAACGTCTCCGAGCCTGACTGTTTCTTCGACAATATCTCTTGTTGTTCCTGCGACGGAAGTGACTATCGAACGGTTATACCCTGTGAGCATATTCATAAGCGTGCTCTTGCCGACATTCGGTCTGCCGACAATAGCGGTGCTCACGCCCTCGGTTATAGCCTGTCCCGCATCAAAACGGCTCAAAAGCTCGCTGAGCTGTTCTTTTGCGTGCGTAAACACCTCTTTTATTTCTGATTTAGAAATTTCTTCTATTTCCTCGTCAGGGTAGTCCACCCACGCCGAAAGCGAAGCGCAAACCCTGATTATATCATGGTTAATCTCTTTTATCTTTTTTGAAAGAGCGCCGTCGAGCGCACTGACAGCCGCCTTTGCCGCCTGCTCCCCCTGAGCAGAGATAAGGCTCATAACCGCCTCAGCTTCTGTCAAATCCATCTTTCCGTTGAGAAAAGCCCTTTTTGTGAACTCACCCGCTTTAGCCGGAACTGCACCTGCGGAAAAGAGCGCACGCAAAACCTTCTGCAAAACAAAAAGTCCGCCGTGACACGAAAATTCGACAACATCTTCACCCGTATAGCTTTTTGGGGCACGAAAAACGAGGGCAACCGCTTCGTCGGCAACCTCGCCGTCAGCTTCAATCATACCCAGAGCCGCCCTATAGCCCTTTAAACAGCTCAAAGCACGACCGTTTTTAGGCTTAAAAACACGGTCGGCAATCTCAATGGCGTTTTCGCCCGATACTCTGATAATACCGAGACCGCCCGCCGCCTGCGGGGTTGAAATAGCTGCTATGGTGGACATTCAATCGCCTCCGATAAATAAACTAACACTTTATTATATCATCATTTGACAAAAAGTCAATTACGCACGATATGGAAATCCTCTTGACGATATAAATTCAAAAGTATATAATCTAAACAGCAAAAAAAGAGGGTGAGAAAATGAAAACCTGCTATATATTCGGAGCGTTGCCCGTCAGCCGTATGCCCAAGATGCCTGAAAAGGGAGATTTTATCATAGCCGCCGACAGAGGCATTGAAACGCTCGAAAAAAAGGGCATAGAGCCTGACATAATTATCGGTGATTTTGATTCGCTCGGCTATATTCCCGAAAGGGAAAACAAAATTGTTCTGCCCGAGCGGAAAGACGACACCGATATAGCGTATGCGATAAATTATGCTCTCGGTAAAGGCTGTGACAGGTTCTGCGTTTATGGAGCAATCGGCGGTCTTTTGGATCACACAGTGGCAAATATACAGCTTTCGGCTTATCTTTCTAAAAAAGGCTTATTCAACGAGTTTTTTGGCGATGATTTCACTATAAGCTGTCTCACAAACGGAAAAATGAGACTTGAAAAAGCTGAAAAGGGCAGATTTTCAATGTTTGCGCTCGAAAAAGCGACAGGCGTCTCCTTAAAGGGACTGAGCTACACCGCCGAAAACAGAGAATTTGACCAGTTTTACCCTATAGGCGTCAGCAATGAGTTTATCGGTGAAGAGGCAGAGGTTGAAGTTAAAAGCGGAACGCTTCTTATTCTGTGGGAGGGCGATATTTGTATAAAGGAATATAACAGCTTCCGGAAAAAGGAGGATTCCCCTTGCTGAAAAAAGGTATATCGGGCAGTACGCTCAAGATTATCGCCGTTATCGCTATGATAATGGATCACACCGCCTGGTTTATATTCGACCCTCTTCTGCGACAGTCGGGCGTTTCAACAAGCGGCTTCTATACCCCTCTGTCACGGCTTTCTCTTTCCCCTGTTCTCTGCGTATTGTCGCCCCTCTTTCACACTGTGGGCAGAATTACATTCCCGATAATGCTCTTTGCCCTTTCCGAAGGAGTGAAATATTCAAAAAACAAGGTAAAGTATGTAAGTAACATGGCGGTTTTCGCTCTGCTCTCTGAAATTCCGTTCAACCTTGCGAACACAAAAAACGTTTTCTATCCCGCCCGACAGCTTCCCTTTCTTGAGGGTCAGAATGTTTTCATCACACTAACGCTGAGCCTTATCGCTCTTTTGCTTGTTCAGAAGCTTATGAATACCGAAAAGCTTCACGGCGCGGTGAAGCTGCTGAGCTATATTTGTCCGTTTGTTTTCTTCACCTGCGCTTCATGGTATTTTGTCAAGCGTGTTCTTGCTTCTTTCGGCTATAAGGTCGACTATCCTCTTGTTATTTTCTTTGCGGCTACTTCACTTATTGCATACGCAATAATCACACGGAAAACAGATAATGAAAAGCGTGCAAAAATTAACATTTCGCTCCTTATTATCACTGCCGCCGCTCTGATAAGCTATGTTTTTGAAAGCGACTACCGCTTTATGGGCGTTGTCGCCGCCGCAATCATATATGCCCTGAGAGAAAACAGGGTCAAGGCATACGGTATGGGCTGTATCTATCTCACCTGCCACACCTATGCGGAAGCGGGAGCTTTTCTCGGTCTGCCGCTGATTAAGCTGTATAACGGCAAAAGAGGTCTGAGGCTCAAATATCTTTTTTATATCGTTTATCCCGCTCACCTGCTGATATTATACGCAATACGGCTGATAATTAATGTATAAAATCCCTCATCCTTGGTAAGGATGAGGTCATCGGTTCGGTTTAGATTAATAAGCTCTGAATTTTAAAATCCTGCAAATCCTTGTGCGTCAAGGCATGCAGGATTTATTTTTATATCGGATACGGTATGCTTTTTCAAAACTCAACCTCCATTGAGTCATATGACACAAGAAAACCCTTTTCCTGTGCAATAGGAAATAATTCGTCATATGTATAGCCGCCGTTATGGGAGAAGTGATTGAGGCCGAATACCGTGTTTTCGTCAGCGTTGCTTCTTTTTTCAACATAATAGCCGCACTCTTTACCATCTTTCTCATTGATACAATAATTGCCCGTCCGACCCTTTGATATTTTCATTGTCAGATAGTCTTTCATGTCGGGCGCACCCAAAAAAGGAACAACTCCGAAATGAGCTGTCCCTTAATGTGTAACAATAATGTTTATACCTTTTTCGCTCTTATTGCGGGCAGGATAAGCGGCTTTTTTTCGCCCGCATTTGTCATCTCTCTGATAAGCATAGCCCTGAGCTCGCTTCTGATTTTGGCGTATTCCGGCTTTTTTATAAGGTTATATTTTTCAATCGGGTCTTTTTCGAGGTCATAGAGATAGTCCTCAACATAGACCTTTGACTCATGAGCCGTCATTCCGGGTTTAAGCGGCGCTCTGACCGAGTATTTGTATTTCTTTGTTCTTATCGCCCGACCGCAGTGGCTCTCCGAAATCTGAATGAAAACACAGTCTCGCTGTGCGTCGGTGTCAATATCTCTGAGCAGAGACCGCCCCATATAGCTTTCGGGGATTTCTATTCCGGCAATATCGAGCAGTGTCGGCGGCAGGTCAATAAGGCTGACAAGGCGGCTGTCGCTTATTCCGCCCTTGAAAGCACCTCCCGATATTATCAGCGGGGTATGCGTTGCGCAGTCGTGACAGCAACGTTTATATTCGAGATTTCTTGTTTTGAAGTGAGAGCCGTGATCGCTTGTATAAATTATGACCGTGTTTTCATAAAGACCCTTTTCCTTGAGCTTTTCAATAAGTCTGCCGACGTTTTCGTCGAGTCTGTTTATCGCCGCAATATAATCGGGGTACATCTCTTTATAGTCGCCCTTTAAAAACGTCAAATCGTCGGGGAGCGGATAATCTTTGAATTTCGGCACAGTCTCCTTTGGTCCCTCATATCTGCCGTGATCGTTCTGATGGTGCGGCTCAATTTGTGACACGAACATGAAAAACGGCTTCTGAGAGGTCTTTTTATCAAGATATTCGAGAGCAAAATCATTAATACAGTCCGCTCTGTAGCCTTTGAACTCAACCTTGTTGTTATCGGAGTCAAAAACATAGCCGTCATAGCCGTGAGAGGTGAACTCGAGAACATCCGCCGCCCGCCAGAAATCCTTATAGCCGCCCCTTTTGTTTTCGGGGATTGCCTCTTTTTCACAGTGAAAGCCTATATGCGGCACTCTGTCTGAAGCGAGGTGCCATTTTCCGATGTATGCGGTTTCGTAGCCCGCTTCGTTAAAGTATTCGGCGAGCGGTTTAGTGTTTTTTGGCAGTGGTATTCCGTTAAAACAGCACTTATTCTGCGTTGCATAAACACCCGTCTGAAGACACGCCCTTGCCGGACCGCAGACCGGCTGACAGGTGAAGGAGTTTTCATATTTTATCCCCTGACGGGAAAGCTCGGTCAGATTAGGCGTGACAGCTTCATTGACCGTGTCCCACCTTTGCTGATCCGAAAAATAAAAGATAATGTTCGGTTTCATTTTTTCACACCCCGGTTTAATAATATATATAGTATATCATGTGTATTACGTTTATTCAAGCACCGCCGGCGCATACTAATAAAAATATTAAGAGAGTTTGTCGAACTTTTTCGTTTCGTGTGAAAAATTTTAACAATCCCCGAAAGCCTTAATAATATTTTAAAATTTTAATTGACGATAACTTAATTCTATGCTAATATTAAATTAATATATTGTTTATCAAAACAATAAAATGAGGAAAGGAATTTTGTTATGAAGGCAAAGAAAATTGTTGCGGTGCTTCTTTCGGTGCTGATGGTTGTTTCGGCTTTTCCGTTTTCAACCTTAGCGGCTGTTGATTTCACTGCAACGGGAAACATTCGACTTATTTCTGATACTACCACAGCAATCGCTCCCGGTGTTACAGAAGATAAGATCATCACAAACAACGAATCCGGTACAGCTCAGGTTGTCGGATACGCTGTTACTCTTGACATGAGCAATCCGACCGTTGGACTTGCCACAGGTTACGCTGACTACAACGGCAACACATGGAAGATGCAGACTGTCAGAGCGCAGGCAAACGCATACATGCAGCAGACAGGTGAAAAAGTCGTTGTTGCGGTTAATGCGGACATTTACAACATGCAGACCGGCGCACCTATGGGTGTTCTTGTTATGGGCGGCAAAGTTTATAACAAGGGTATCGGCAAACCGTATTTCGGCGTCACAAAGAGCGGTGAAATCGTAATGGGCGGCTCTCTCACAGAAGAAGTTCTTGCAACGCTTCAGGAGGCTACAGGCGGTTTTTACATGCTTCTTGAAAACGGAGTCAGGGTTAATCAGGATATGCAGCCTGTAAATGTTCCCAAAACAGCAGTCGGTCGTAAAGCGGACGGCACAATCGTTATCTACACTGCTGACGGGCGTAACTTCCCGATTTCAAACGGTCTCACGGACTATGACCTCACATCAATTATGATAGGTCTTGGCTGTGTTGATGTGTTCAACCTTGACGGCGGCGGCTCATCAACATATCTCGCCAGAGTTGAAGGTGACAGCAATCTGTCTCTCAGAAATCGTCCTTCAGACGGTATTGAGCGTTCGGTTGCTACATCATTGTTTGTCACATCAAGTGCAAAGCCGTCGGGTGAATTTGATCACGCAACACTTTCACCGAAAAGCGAGCTTTACACGCCCGGTTCAACGGTTCAGTTCACAGCAAACGGTGTTGACTCTTCGGGCGCAAAGGCAGACCTTCCCGCTGACGGTCAGTTTGTTCTTGCCGACGATTCCTTCGGCACTATCACCGCTGACGGCAAGTTTGCTTCAAACGGAAAACTCGGTACTGTAACGGTAAATTATGTGTCGGGCGGTGCTGTTTGCGGCACAACCGAAATCGAAGTTGTTATTCCCGACACACTTTATGTTCCTAACGATGAAGTCTCTCTCGGCTTTGAAGAAACAACCGACTTTGGTCTTGTTGCAAAATATGAGACAAAGGACGTCCACCTTAAAGATGACGACATCATCTGGTCAATAGCAGATGAAAACGGTGACGATCTCGGCACGCAGGCAGGAACTTTCTCGGGTCTTACGTTCACTTCGGTTGACGGAAAAACAATCACCGGATATATCACAGCTACACTTGCCTGTGACACAGAGGTTAAGGCGAATATCAAAGCAATAATCGGCGCACAGCCCGTTGTCATTTATGACTTTGAATACACAACAGACGCCGCAGAGGCAGAAGCCTCAAACGGTGAGCTGAAGTATGTCCCCGGTTATTCAATGCCGAGATATGACAGATCTAATCCCGAAGCTCACGCTGTTCAGGGCGCAAAATTTTATGAAGAAGGCTATCCTCTTTATTGCTGGCCGAACGCTTCTCTTGATGATCAGGATTCAATGAAGGCTACTGTCGTTTCAAAGGCAGACGGTGAGCCTGTCAGATTTGGTCAGAAGTCTCTCAGAATTGACTTCAACTATGAATCATACAACGGCAATAAGAACTCAAACAACTATCTGCGCGCAGGCTGCCCGGACTTTAAGTTCGACGGCGTGCCCACAGCAATAGGTATGTGGATGTATGTCCCCGAGGGTGTTTCAAACTTCCTTGTTTATTATCAGTGCGGCGCCCAAATGGATGACGGCAACGGCAATTTAGCTCACGGCACAACCTGCTATGCTCCGGTTTGTGAAATTAACCCGGATATGTATAACAAGTGGACATATCTTGAATATAACCTTGTCACTCCCCCCACGGGCTCATCAAACGGCGGCATGCAGAACGCTCCGTTCGGTATTCAGCAGGGCGGCGGTATCCTTTGGATTTCATTCCAGACAGGTACCGGCAAGGGCGACCGTTCCGCTTCCCGTATTTACATTGATAACTATCAGGTAGTTTATGGCGCAAACACGGACGATATCACTAACCCCGTAATCAACTCAGTCGGTATCCTCGGCGGTGAAGAAATAGCCGACGGTGAGACGGTTCTTACCTCATCAACAAACAACTTCGTTGCGTCATTTGCCGATATCGAAGAAAAGTATGCAACAGGTATTGACTATTCGGAAGTCAAGATGGCAATCGACGGTGTCGATGTAACCGATTCCTGCTTCATCAACTCCGGCGATAATCAGATTCTTCTTTATGACAAGAAGCTTTCAAATGGTGTTCACAGTATTGATGTTACGGTAGCCGATAAGTTCGGTAACACTGCAACCGAAACACGCTACTTCACTGTTGAAGCTGAAAACGATGAGACAAGCGTTTCGCTTTCACCGGTCGGCAACCCGATTCTCGGCGGAAGCTATGTCATGGAGATTGTTCCTACAAATTCAACGGTAAAAGAAGCTGACATCAGTCTTAAGGCTATTTCAAAGTTTGTAAGCTATTGGAACAAGCTTTCGGTTGTTCCCGGTGATAATTATGAACTTGAAGACGGCTATAAATATGATTCGGCAACAGATTCAATCAAATTTAAGGCAGTTAAAAAGGCGGACGCTTCTTCAGACGACACGATTATCGCAAGAATAATTGCAGACATTCCGAATAATATTCCCGAAAATCTTGAGTGTACATACAGAATCACAAAGGGTGACATTACTCTTGATGATGGAACAAAGACATCATTCTCAGGCAAAATAGTTACAACCGTTCTTGCAACTTATAATATTTCGACAAGCACAATGGTTGTGGGTTCAGAAAACGCCGAAATCTATGTAACCGACACAGTCGGCAACCCCGCTTCAGACGTTGCGGTTTACACAGCAGACGGCACACCTGTAGGTGTAACAGATGAAAACGGTGTAGTTACAACATCAATGTTCCTTAACGCAGCACAGAAGGTTACTCTTTACGCTGAAAAGGACAGCGGTCGTTCATTCAACTTCACCACTCAGGTCTTTGCTGACGGCGGTAACGCTGACGGCACACCGACAGTTGTTAAGCTTAACGCAACAGCCGATAACGAAACAATGCAGAATGTTTCATGGATGAGCTCAGTCGTTGCAAGCGCAGACAAAGCAGTTGCAAAGATTGCCGCAAAGGCTGATTATGAGGCAAACGGCGAAGCTGCTCTTACAGAAGTTGAGGGCACAAGTGCTGTTACTCAGTTCCCGTCTTCGGGTAATATTGAATCAAACTATGCCGCAAGAATTAATTCTGTTACATTCACCGGTCTCAAAGCAGATACAGAGTATGTATATGTTGTCGGTGACGGCGAAAAGATGACAGAAATCAAGTCATTCAAGACAGTCAAAGACAACAGAGCTGTCAACTTCTTTGTAATCGGCGACACACAGGCTGACGATGTCACAAACACAGAGAACATTACAAAGGCTCTCGCAAATAGCGGTGTAGCTTATGATTTCGGTGTTCAGACAGGTGACCTTGTTGACAATGGCGGCGACTACAGAATGTGGGAAAAGATAGGCAGTGTTATCTCAAATGATTACACCGGCGCATTTGATATTGTCACAGCTCTTGGTAACCATGAATACTATGGTGATACTAACGGTGAAGTAGCGAACAAGTATCTTGCCCTTAACGGTTCAGATGACACAGCACCTCTTTGCTACTCTGTAACATACGGTAATGTTTATTTCGTTGTTCTTAACTACGCTAACGACGGCGATTACGGAAAACTCTTAGACTGGATTAAGGACGACGCAGCTAAGTCAGACGCCCAGTGGAAGATTCTCGTTACACACCAGCCCGCATACTACACAAATCCGGGCGGCACAAGCGAAAAGGTTGCAAATGATCTAAGAACTATTGTTGACACGGTAGGATTCGATGTAATGCTTTCAGGTCACGATCATTCATACGCAAGAACACTGCCGATGAAGGGCGGCGAAGTTGACGAAAACGGAACAACCTACTTCATTTGCGGTTCAACAGGCGAAAAGAGCTATACTGTAATTGACAATAAAGCATTCAATTTCGAGAAGCTCCTCGGTTCAGGTGCTGAAAGCACATATAACGCAATTTATCTTTCGGTTTCAACAACCGACTCAGAACTTTCAATTACCACTTACGATTGCGGAATGGACGGCAATTCAACAGTAATCGATACATTCACAAAGAAAAAGGAAGGTTGTGCAAATTCAGAGCACAAGTTCGTTGTCGGAGAAGACGGATACTTTACATGTTCAGCTTGTAAATATACTGTTCTCGCAGAAACTCTCAACTACACAGGCTTTGTAACTGACGGCGCAACCGGCAAGAATATGTACCTTCTCAACGGCGAAAAGCAGACAGGCTGGTTCACTTATATTGAAGATGTTTACTACTTTGATGAAAACGGTCTTGCAGTAACCGGCGAAAAGACTATCCCTGTCACAGTCAGAGATAAGACAGAAAATGTCACATTCACCTTTGACGAAAACGGCGCTCAGATTGGTTATGTATTCCACAAGTGTGCAGACGGTTACACACGCTGCTATCGCGGTAACACATTCATCACCGGCTGGAGAGAGATAGACGGTTATTATTACTTCTTCACCTCCTCCAAAGAAACATACGGCAGAATGTATGTCGGCACTGTAACAATCAATCTTGCAACAGGTCAGAAGGTCAGATACTCATTTGACAGCAACGGTCACCTTAAAGGCACATCATGGTACACATATGAAGACGGTCATAAGGTTCTCTATTACGGTCCCAAGACGCTCACCGGCTGGCAGACAGTTGACGGTCAGAAGTACTACTTAGACCCCGCAACAGGCTACATGGTCACAGGCGAAGCTGAAATCGACGGTATGGTTTATGCATTCGACGATAACGGCATCTTCAAGCATGAGGGCGCTCATGACTGGGAAAAGATCACAGCTCAGAAGGGCACATGCACAGAAGATGAAGAGCTCGTTCTTATCTGTAAGAAATGCGGCTATTCAACGGAAGCCACAAACAAGGCTCCGGGTCATGTTGATGAGAACGCCGACGGCACATGCGATGTATGCGGCAAGGGCGCAGACAGCACCTCCTCGAGCTTCTTATCAATCTTCACAAGAATATACGCTTGGCTGAGAATGATCTTTGCTAAAATAAAGTATTTTTTCAATGCTTTTAATTAAATAGAAAGAGGCATCCGTGAAGGGTGCCTCTTATCTTTTGCGAGTTGTCTCAGCAAAAAGAGAAAAGGGTCTGCTCAGGTTTTTCATCGAATCAGACCCTTATTTTTTATGTATGCTTCTGTTTTTTCGTCAGGCTCTCAATCATCATCACAAGCAGCGGAATGAGAACAATCTGAATAATAATGCCGGGGATCGCGTTTGTGAAAGCCCCGGCTATAAAAGCCGCAAAACCAAACTCCGACTTGCCCAGACCGTAGAGCACCGTTCTTGCGGCGCCCCAGACGCCCCTGCCGATTAGCATTGCTCCGATAAGTGACACATAGATATAGGGCTTCTTCTTAGGCAGATATTTATACATAAGCCCTGACACAAGACCGTATGCGGCGAGCTCAAAGCACATAGCTATACCTATAGGCATAATCGGCGGCATAGCGAAAAGCGCAAATCTCAGAAGCGGTGCGATAAAGCCGATACCCATCGCATACCAGTGACCGCACACAAAACCGCAAAGAAGCACGGGAATATGCATGGGGCAAAGTGCGTTACCTATCTGAGGAATTCCCGCCGTCACAAACGGGAGCACCAGCGCAAGCGCAAGAAACATTGCGGCAAGCGCCAAGTTGATTAAATTTTTCTTTTTCGATGACATCTTTTCAACCTCTCTTTTTTCAGATATCACCGTCTTGAACGATTTTCCGCATCTTCATGACACGGCTTATTCAGAGTTATCAAAAAAATTCTTTCAGCTTCTCAATCGTTTCCCCGACCATCTCACCCATAGTCAGCGGCTTGACGCCGACAACACAGTTATTACAATGATTGACGGGCAGAAGAAGCTTTATTGCTCTGCTCTGACCGACAGCAACCGCCATTGCGGGTGTGATTTCACCGAGAAGAGAATCCGCCGAAAGAATACCAATAGGCCCTGTGATAACATCGGCGTCACGGCAAGCAACCACAACGGGGTTTTCCCCTGTTGCACCAAAGTCTGCGCCGGCTTTCAGCATTGCCGAAGTGGCGATACTGTTTGTTCCGATTGCATATACATCAGCCTTCATGGCTTCTTTTTTTATCCCTTCGACGATAAGCTGACCAAGCCTGCCACCCTGACCGTCGATAACCACAATCTTCACAAAATCACCCCTTGCCCGTAACTCTGATTTTAATATAATATCAAATCCGTTAATGCTTGTCAAATTAATAATAAAACTTTACAGAAAAAAATAGATGTATCTTTAAGTATGCGTTACTTCCTGCTTGTTTTTACATTGATTTTGCCTACAACATAAATATACAATATTTTTTCACATATCTTATCACTTCTTGCGGGCATTTCTTTTTTGTTTTGAATGTCCTCAATGGGTAACGGGCTGAACAAGGTTGCCGGACCTAAACTTGAATCTTATAATAATTACCTCAAAGAATACAGAGAGATTTATTCGCTGTAAAAACGGAAACGGTTAAAAACAGACCGAAAAAGAGGAGTGTTCTAAAGAACAGTTTAAAGGGGCTTCGCACTAAGCAAAGCCCCTTTAATATTATTTTGATTTCTGATTATCCTTTAAGTAACTGATTATACATCTTGATGTATTCGTTTGCGCTCTTGCCCCAGCTCATATCGCAGTCAAGCGCACGTTGTACGAGTGTATTCCAGTATTCCTTATCATAATATGCGCCGAGAGCTCTTCTTATAGCGCCCAGCATATCATGAGCGTTATAGCTCTTGAAGGTGAAGCCGTTGCCCTTGCCGTCGCCCGAGTCCTGAATTGAGTCACGAAGACCGCCTGTTTCTCTGACTATGGGAAGTGTGCCGTAGCGAAGAGCAACCATCTGTGAAAGACCGCATGGCTCGCTCTTTGAAGGCATAAGGAACATATCCGCACCGGCATAAATCTTTCTTGCAAGAGAGGGGACAAAGCCTATTCTGACAGCAACCTTGTCATGATATTTGTTAGCCATTTCTCTGAAGAAATTTTCATATTGCCAGTCGCCTGAGCCGAGAATAACAAACTGAATATCGGTTGAACAGAGAAGCTCTTCAAAAACAGCCTTGACAAGGTCAAGACCCTTGTGGTCAACAAGGCGTGAAACAAGACCGACAACAGGTACGTCTTCTCTGACGGGCAGTCCCATATTTTCCTGTAAGCCGGCTTTGTTGACCTTCTTGTTTGAAAAATCGGCACTGCTGTAGTTTGCAAATATGTTTTCGTCGGTTTCGGGGTCATAATTTATGACGTCAATACCGTTAAGTATGCCCTGGAGCTTCCAGCTTCTTTGTTTAAGTATGGAGTCAAGTCCGTGACTGTACCATGGGTCGAGAATTTCATTTGCATACGACGGAGAAACTGTTGTGACCTTATCGGCGCACTCAATAGCGCCCTTCATGAAATTGACATCGCCGTCATATTCAAGAATGTTTGAATTGCCCTCAAGACCGATAACATCGCCGATAATCTCTTTGCCATATACTCCCTGATACTGAATATTGTGAATTGTGAAAACCATTTTTATGCCCTGATACCACGGATTTTTTGAATACATCGTGGTGTAATAAACGGGCGTCAGCGCACTCTGCCAATCATTGCAGTGAATTATATCGGGTCTGAAATCAATGTGGGGGAGCATTTCGAGAACCGCTCTTGAGAAGAACGCAAACCTCTCGGCGTCATCATAATGACCGTAGATTGTGTCACGCTTGAAATAATACTGATTGTCAATGAAATAATAGATAACACCGTTTGCCTTTGCTTCAAAAATACCGCAATACTGTCTGCGCCATGCGACAGGAACAGATATGCTTGTGATGAACTTCATCTTATCTTTAAGCTCCTGCTTTATGGTGTCATACATCGGCATTACGACTCTGCATCCGATAAGTCTTTTTCTCAGCGCCTGAGGAAGCGAACCTGCTACGTCACCGAGACCGCCGCTGGCCATGAACGGGAGCGCCTCACTTGCAACATATAAAACTTTCATTTTTTAACTCCTTATCAGACAATGATTTTCTTTCCTACATAAAGAGGATATGTCGGTGCGCCGGAAAGCTCTCTTGCCGGCTTGACAACAACACCCTTGTCAAGAATTGCGCAGTTGATTTTTGCGCCCGAGCCGATAAATGTATCCTGCATTATGATTGAGTTTTTAATTTCTGCGCCCTCTTCTATTGTGACGCCTCTGAAAATAATACTGTTTTCGACCTTGCCCTTGATAATACAGCCGTCGCCGACGAGTGAATTATTAACGCTTGATGAAATACCGTAGGTTGCGGGCATATGGTCTCTGCTCTTTGTATAGACGGGTCTTTCCTTATTGAAAAGCTTTTTATAATCGCCCTTGACTAAGCCCATGCTGATATCGTAATAGGACTGTAAAGAGTCAATAACCTTTGCGTATTCCTTGACTTCATAGCCGTAAATTTTAAGATTTGAGACGTTATTCTGAATGATATCCTGCTCGAAGCTCTTGAAATTCTGGCTTTTTGCGTCATTGATAAGTCTTTCAAGGAGCATTCTTGAAATAACAATTATGTTGAGTGAAAAGTCTGCCACACCGACAGCGGGTGAAACGGCAACCTCTGTGACCTTCTTATTCTCATCAACGGTGAGAACCATTCTGTCATCAATATCAGGGACTTCGCCGTTTTTGTATGCGATTGTGATGTCGGCGCCCTTTTCTTCATGCGCCTTTAAAATTTCATCGTAGTCAATATTGCAAACCGCATTGCAGTCGGCAAGAACGACATAATCCTTACGGCAGTCTGTGATGAAATCCATGACATTTGAAAGAGCCTCTATTCTTGATGAATACACGCCGCCTGAACCGAGATTAAACGGAGGAAGTATTGTCATTCCGTCGGTTTTTCTTGATAAATCCCATGCCTTACCTGAGCCGAGGTGGTCAAGAAGCGACTGATAATTGCTCTTTGTGATAACACCGACCTTTGATATACCGCAGTTGACCATGTTGCTGAGAACAAAATCAATCAGTCTGTATCTGCCGGCAAAGGGAATTGAGCCCATAGTTCTGATATTTGTCATCTCTCTGATTTTATCATCATAAGCCGAGCTGAAAATTATACCCAAAACGTTATTGTTAATCATCTTATTCTTCCCCCTTTACATCTGCGTCTATCATAACCTTAGGCGCAACCTTTGCGCCTTTGCCGATTGTTATTTCAGAGCCGATAACGGCTACGCCCCAGTCGGCAAGATTTTCGGTTTCTTCGGGTGAAAGACCTATAACTGCGTTTTCTTCAATAACTGCGTTTTCAGCGACTATCGCATACTGAACAACAGCACCTTTTTTGATAACCGTGCCGGGCATTACGATTGAATAGTGAACCTGCGCCCCCTCTTCAACAGTTACATTTGAGAAGATAACGGAATAATCAATATCGCCCTCAATATCACAGCCTTCGGCTATCATTGAATTTTCAACATGCGCTTCCGAGCCGATATAGTGCGGCGGAAGAGCCTTATTTTTCGAATAAATCTTCCAGCTGTCGTCGCTTAAATCAAGGTCAACCTTCGGGTTGAGCAGGTCAAGGTTTGCTTCCCAGAGAGAGTCTATTGTTCCGACATCCTTCCAGTAGCCGTCAAACCTGTAAGCAAAAAGTCGTTCTCCGTTTTCATGCATAGCGGGAATGACATCCTTACCGAAGTCGTTTGATGAACCCTCTTTGTTTTCATCTTCGATAAGATATTGTCTGAGCTTTTTCCATGTGAAGATATAGACGCCCATTGAAGCCTTATTTGATTTCGGATTTTTCGGCTTTTCCTCAAAAGCTGTGATTGCGCCGTCATCGTCAACAAACATAAGACCGAAACGTGAAGCCTCCTCCCAGGGGACTTCAAGCATAGCTATAGTGCAGGCGGCGTCATGCTCCTTGTGATATTTGAGCATTTTCGCATAGTCCATTTTATAGATATGGTCGCCCGAGAGAACAGCAACATATTCAGGATTATATCTGTCAATAAAGTTGATATTCTGATATATTGCGTTTGCCGTACCCTTATACCATTCCGTGCCTTCAATCTGCTGATAAGGTGAAAGAACGTGAACGCCGCCGTCCATTCTGTCAAGGTCCCAGGCAGCTCCGTTGCCTATATAATCGTTGAGTTCAAGGGGCTGATACTGAGTGAGAACACCGACAGTATTTATACCCGAATTTGTGCAGTTAGAAAGCGGAAAATCAATAATTCTGTATTTTCCGCCATAGGGAACTGCGGGTTTTGCGATTTTTTTTGTGAGAATTCCGAGTCTGCTGCCCTGTCCGCCTGCCAGAAGCATAGCAAGACATTCTGTTTTACGAGCCATAATATTTTCCTCCCTTTTATGTGATATTATTTTTAGTTTTATAATAACGGTCAAAGACCGCAATTTGATAAAGCAATCTTTATTTGTGCGTATGCATATTCGACTTCACTGTTCTGTGAAATATATTTAAAAGCGTCGTAAAGTCTTTCTGCCTCATTGATAATGCTGTCTTCATTATATTGAAGCGCAGCAGCTAAAAATTCCATTGTTTCGGTGTCGCTTTCACTGACGATATTATCGGCCGAATCTGTCATAAGACTCATCTGATAAATATCCGCCGCAGCACGGCTGAAATATTCTTTTTCGCCGGTCTCAAGATATTCATTTATTTCATACGCTACATTTTCTGCAGCTAAAAGATAATTTTCTTCACCCGCTTTTCTTTCACCTCTGATATAGCGCGCGCACATAATGCCCGCAATAAGGAAAAATGAAATGATAATGCATATAACCGCCGTCAGCTTCTTTTTCATTTTTTAGCTTTTCCTTTTGATTTTTTCTGAGACGGAGAAAGCTTCACCGTGACAGGCTTTTTATGTCTGAGATAAATTACGCTGTTACCCGGGAGCGTCATTGTCAGTGAATAAGGCTGTGAATGCATAGCTTTCTTTTTTGCCGTAACCCTTGTTTTCGGACCTCTGCCCTCGCCGCCGAATTTTACATCATCGGAATTGAGAATAACCTCATAACTGCCGCTGTCAGGCACGCCGAAAGAATAACCCTCTCTTGTAACCTTTGTCAGATTGAGAACGGCAACTATCTCGTTGCCCTCCTTATCCTTTCTTAAAAACGCAAGACATGAGTTTGCATTATCGTCGCTGACAAGCCAGTTGAAGCCGTCCCAGCTGTAGTCAATCTCCCACAGAGCCGGATTTTTCAGATAAAGTTTATTTATCGTCTTTGTGTATTCTTTAAGCTGTTGATGCTTTTCATAAGAAAGAAGAAGCCAGTCAAGACCTGCGTCAAACTTCCATTCGATGAACTGACCGAATTCCTGACCCATGAAAAGAAGTTTCTTGCCGGGGTGAGCCATCATATAGCCCAGAAAAGCTCTCATACCCGCAAATTTTTCTTCATATGTGCCGGGCATTTTATTTATAAGAGAGCATTTGCCGTGAACAACCTCATCATGCGAAATCGGAAGAACAAAGTTTTCCGAAAACGCATAGAAAAATGAAAATGTCAGAAGATTATGATTATACTTTCTGAAAATTCCGTCGAGTGAGAAATAACGAAGAACATCGTTCATCCAGCCCATGTTCCACTTAAAATTAAAACCGAGACCGCCTATACTTGTCGGCTTTGAAACAAGGGGCCATGCCGTGCTTTCTTCCGCCGTCATCATTACATAAGGATGCTCTTTAAAAATATGTTCATTGAGTCTCTGAAGAAAAGCAACAGCTTCAAGATTTTCTTTTCCGCCGTTTTTGTTAGGTATCCACTGACCGTCATCTCTGCCGTAGTCAAGATAGAGAATTGAAGCGACTGCGTCAACTCTGAGACCGTCAACGTGATATTTTTCAATCCAGAAATTTGCACTGCTCATAAGGAACGATATAACTTCATTTCTGCCGAAGTCAAACACCTTTGTTCCCCATTCCTTGTGCTCGCCCTTCATCGGGTTCTGATATTCATAACAGCATGTCCCGTCAAATTCTGCAAGACCGTGAGCGTCTCTCGGAAAATGAGCGGGCACCCAGTCAAGAATAACGCCGATATTTTTCTGGTGGCACTTATCTATTAAATACATTAGGTCATCGGGAGTGCCGTAGCGTGATGTGGCGGCAAAATAACCTGTGACCTGATAGCCCCATGAGCCGTCAAAGGGATATTCCGAAAGAGGCAGAAATTCGATATGTGTATAGCCCATTTCACAGACATAAGGCACAAGCTCGTCGGCAAGCTCTCTATAGCTCAGAAAACTTCCGTCCTCATGAACCTTCCATGAACCGGCGTGAATTTCATATATATTTATCGGGGATTCATAGACGTTTTTCTTTTCTCTTTCTTTTATCCATTTTGCGTCTTTCCACTGATAATTGTCAAGCTCATAATACTTACTTGCGTTTGAGGGTCTTGTTTCACAGTGAAAAGCATATGGGTCACATTTGTTTATTATATCACCCGAGCATGTCGTAATTGCGTATTTATAGTTGTCATACACCTTTACATTTTCAATTTCACCCTGCCACACTCCGGCGTCGTTTATTTTTGTAAGAGGATTTATTCCCTCCTGCCAGTTGTTGAAGTCACCTATAACACTCACTTTCTGAGCGTTCGGCGCCCATACCCTGAACATTACCGTGTCATGGTTTGTTTTGTGTGAACCGAGATAATCATAAGCCCTCATATTATTACCCTGATGAAATAAATAAAGAGCCACATCGTCGGTCTTTTTCTTTTCCTTCATTATCCCACTCCCATTTAAGTAATTTAGCTGTAATTATACAAAATAATATTATCACAATGTAACTTATATTTTCAAGAGATTTTGCATATTTTATTCAATTTTTTTTGATTTTTTTATATGTTGTTTGTTTACTTTGTTACAAAAATTGCTAATTTTTTTATTTTCAATTTTTAAACTATTCTTCAAAATGTTTTTTTAACATACTATGTGCAATAAAAGGCGAAAACACTTGCAAAAATATTATTTTTTTGCTATAATAAATCGGTGTATTAATTATAATAGTATATTTATATTTATTTATATATATTTATTTAATATTAAAGGAGACAGACATGGATTCATTTGCTGAATTATGGGCGCTTGTGTGTGAAAACATGAAATCAAAGGTTACCGAAACCGCATACAACGTATGGCTAAAACCGCTTGAATTTGTAAAATATGAAAATGATAAAATTACCCTGAAAATAACCGCTGAATTTATGCGTAATGTTATTCTTGACAAATTTTCAACGACGATAAGAGACTCCGTTGAAGAGGTCTTCGGCTTTGCGGTTGATGTTGATATCATTCTCCCCGGCGACGACCCGTCAAATAATGAAGTGCCTGATTCGGCGGCAAAGACAGTTCAGAAAAAATATGACTATTCATTTGAAAATTTCGTTATAGGCCCGACAAATAAATTTGCCCACGCCGCCGCTCTGAATATTACAAACAATCCCGGTCACTTATATAATCCTCTTTTTATTTACGGTCACTCGGGACTGGGCAAAACTCATCTTCTTTGTGCCATACAGAAGCGCATACTTGAAAATAATCCTAATGCAAATATCATTTACACAAGCGGCGAGCTTTTCACAAATGAACTTATTCATTATCTCAGTATAAAGAATATGCAGTCCTTTCACGAGAGATACAGAAATGTCGATGTTCTTCTGATTGACGACGTTCAGTTTATTGCCAAAACAACTACCACTCAGGAGGAATTTTTTCACACCTTTGACTATCTCGTTCAGCAGGGTAATCAGGTTGTTTTAACTTCGGACAGACCGCCAAAGGAAATGCCTACTCTCGATGAAAGACTCCGCTCAAGATTTGAAAACGGTCTTATGTGTGATATTCAGCCGCCCTCGGTCGAAACAAGAATGGCTATTATAAAGGTTAAATCCGAAGAAAGAGGTATTTCTCTGCCCGACGATGTAATAAGATATATAGCCGAACACATAAAGAAAAATATCCGTCAGCTTGAGGGTATCGTTAAAAAGCTCGAAGCGATGTATAACCTTGACGGAAAAATACCGTCGATGGCTTCCGTTCATATTATAATGGAAGATTTAATTAACGACGAGCCGTCAAGCGCCGTCACGGTGGATAATATTATCAAAGAGGTTGCAAGAATATTTAATGTTTCCGCTTCTGATATCCGTTCGGATAAAAGAAACGCAAATATCGTTCAGGCAAGACAGGTTGCAATGTATATTGTCCACAACATAACAAATCTTTCCCTTCAGGCTATAGGGAAAGAATTCGGCAATAAGCATTACACTACAGTTATTCATTCGCTGAAAGAAATAGAAACGAAAATGGAAAGAAATGTTACCTTGAGAGCGACTGTTGACGACGTTCTAAAAAACATAACAGATGAGATTTAATCCATAGTTTTCCACATGAATTAACATAGACTTATAATAACGTTATTCACATATTATTATATTTCTTTTTATTAAAATAAAAACTCTGTTTTTTCAATATCTTTTTCAATATAAAAAAAGGTTTGATTTCCCTTATAAAATAAAAGAAAAAAGCAGTTTTCCATTTTTTAACATCACCTACTAATAATACTAAATTAATTATTTAATTTTTATTTTAAAAATCGGAACGGAGAAGAATTATGAAAATAGTTTGCGACACATCAACATTTTCAATAGCTTGTCAGAATATTCAGAGATCAGTTTCAAACAAGGGCACAATAGCGTCTCTTGAATGTATCCTTATCGACGCACTCGGCGACGGAGTCAGTCTCACAGGTTATGACCTTGAAATAGGCAGTGAAACCTATATTTCGGCTTTTATTGAAGAAAAAGGCAAGATAGCAATAAACGCAAGACATCTCTGCGATATTCTGAGGCTTTTACCCGAAAGCAAGGTTTCGCTCGAAACAGACGAAAAGAATATGTGCAAGATAAAAAGCGGCGAAGCAGAATATTCAATTATAGGAATACCTGCCGACACATATCCCGACCTTCCGAGCGTAACAGGCACATTCCCTATAGTTATAAATCAGAATCTTTTAAAAGATATGATAAAGAAGACCATTTATGCCGTCGCTATAGGAGAAGCAAGACCTGTTCACACAGGCGTAAAGTTTGAAATCGGCGGCGGAAAGATATCGCTTATTGCTCTTGACGGCTTCAGACTTGCTATAAGAAGAGAAAATATTGATTATGAGGGAGAACCCGTTTCTTTTGTTGTTCCGGCAAAAACGCTCAATGAAATTATTAAGTATGCGGACAGTGATGACGGAGTATTTTCAATAACTGTCGGCACAAGGCATATCGTTTTTGAGGTAGATAACTATAAGATTATATCAAGACTTCTTGAAGGCGAATTTCTTGACTATAAAGCGGCAATTCCCGCAGTGAGCAACACAACAATAAGAATTAATACAAAAGATCTTATTGAGTGCGTTGAAAGAACATCTCTTCTTGTTTCGACAGAAAAAATAAAAACTCCGATACGCTGTTTAGCGGAGGGAAATGAAATTAAACTTTCAAATGTAACGTCACTTGGTAAAGCAAAAGATAAGTGCACCGCCGATATTGACGGAAACAGCGTTGAAATAGGCTTTAACGCAAGATTTATGCTTGACGCTCTCAAGGCATGCGATGAAGATGAAATAAATATCGAGCTTAACACAAGTGCAACGCCGATAATAATTACACCGACAGATAAAGATAATTTCCTCTTCCTTATTCTTCCCATGAGGTTAAAGAACGAAAATGAAATTTAAAGTTAAAGTTGCAGATAAGCCTGAAAAAATAATAAAAATAACAACCGAATTTATAAGGCTTGATTCGGCTCTTAAACTTTCAAACGCCGTAACGACAGGCGGAGCGGCAAAAATGATAATTCAGGACGGTTTAGTCAAAGTGAATGGAGAAGTCTGTCTTTCAAGAGGCAAGAAGCTCAGAAAAAACGACAGATTTGAATATGAACACATCATATATAAAATAGATATGTAAAGGAACAGACTATGATTGTCAAGGGTCTTGATATTGAAAACTTCAGAAATATAAAAAAAATGAATATCGAGCCCTGTGAGAATGTAAATGTCATTTTCGGCGAAAACGCGCAGGGAAAAACAAATATAATTGAAAGTATATGGCTTTTCACAGGCTTTCGTTCCTTTCGCGGTTCAAGGGATAAAGAGCTTATCCGTTTCAATGAAAACAAAGCGAAAACAGAACTCAGTTTTTTTTCTGATAACAGAGAGCAAAAAATGAAAATTGAAATTGACGAGAAAAAGACTGTTTCTCTCAACGATATTGCTTTTTCTTCACCGTCAAAAAGCGTCGGTGAATTCAGGGCTGTCGTATTTTCGCCCGTTCATCTTTCTCTTATAAAAGACGGACCCGCCGAAAGAAGAAAATTTTTAGACATAGCTATAAGTCAGCTCAGACCGAAGTATGCCGCTCTTCTGACAAAATACAACAGAGTTATTACTCAGAGAAATTCTGTTTTAAAGGATATTCACTTAAACAGCGGGCTTTATGATATGCTTGACATATTTGATGAAGAAGCCGCTCAGTATGCGGCAAAGATTTCGTTTTATAGGACAAGTTATCTTGAAAAGCTGACAGAGGAAGTAGGTGAAATATATTCGGGTCTTTGCTCGGGCAAAGAAAAATTTTCTCTCAGCTATATTCAGTGCGAAGAAAGAGAAAATTTCACCTCAAAGGACGCATACCTTGAAAAAATAAAAAAGGCAAGAAAAAAAGATATTCTGACAGGTACGACATCGGTCGGAACACACAGAGAGGATATAGAAATCTGTATTGACGGAAATCAGGCAAGAAAATTCGGTTCACAGGGTCAGCAGAGATCCTGCGCTCTGGCTCTCAAGCTCGGCGAAGCGAGTATGATTAAAAAAACAACTTCTCAGCAGCCCGTTGCTCTTCTTGACGATGTGATGAGCGAGCTTGATGTTTCAAGGCAGGATTATATTCTTAATCATATAAAAAACTGGCAGGTTTTTATAACCTGCTGTGACCCGAACACAATTTATCATCTCAAAGAGGGAAAAAGCTTTCACATAAAAAACGGCAATGTTCTTTAAAGAGGTGTTTTTAAATGTTTTTACACTTAGGTCAGAACACCGTTATTCATCAGGATGATATCATAGGTATATTTGATCTTGATAACACAACGGTTTCAAAAAAGACAAGAGATTTTCTCGCAAAAAAAGAAAAAGAAGGCAGGGTAGTAAACGTATCCTACGAACTGCCGAAATCATTTGTTCTTTGTGAGAATAAAAATAAAGAAATAACGGTTTATATAACACAGATTTCAACTTCCACTCTGATAAAAAGAGTGAAAAATTCAGATATTATCTAAACGGAGGCAAACAAGATGGACAGCAACGAAAAAATAATTGCAGAAGAAAATGCGGTTAATACGGAAACATTTGAAATAGCGCATGAAGAAGTTGCTCAGGAAGAGGTTCAGCTTATGGACACTGTCGTCACTGAGGAATATAACGCAGGCGCTATTCAGGTTCTTGAAGGTCTTGAGGCTGTCAGAAAAAGACCCGGTATGTATATCGGTTCGACAGGTCCGAGAGGACTTCATCACCTTGTTTATGAAATAGTTGATAACTCAATAGACGAAGCTCTTGCCGGCTTCTGCACTCATATTGAGGTTGATATTCTGCCCGGTAATGTTATTCAGGTCAGAGACAATGGTCGAGGAATACCTGTCGATATAAACGAACAACAGGGTCTTCCGGCTGTTACTGTTGTTCTGACCGTTCTTCACGCCGGCGGAAAGTTCGGCGGGAGCGGATATAAGGTTTCGGGCGGTCTTCACGGCGTCGGCTCCTCTGTTGTCAACGCTCTCAGTGAGTGGCTCGAGGTTGAGATAAGCCGTGACGGTAAGGTTCATAAACAGAGATTTGAAAGAGGTAACATCGCTTCAAATCTTGATATTATCGGCGACACAAATGAAACAGGTACGCTTGTCCGCTTCAAAGCCGACAGTGAAATTTTCGCCGAAACAACAGAATATGACTATGAAACACTTCAGCGTCATTTAAGAGAATCGGCTTTTCTTAACGCAGGTCTTAAAATCACTCTCACAGATTCAAGAGACAGTGAAAATATTGTTCAGGATGTTTTCTGTTATGAGGGCGGTCTTAGCTCATTTGTTGAATATATAAATAAGTCAAGAGGACTCACACCAATACATGAAAAGCCCATTCATTTTTCATGCGTTAAGGATGATAAGAGCGCAGAGATAGCTTTAATGTATAACGACGGCTATAACGAAACTCTTCTTTCATTTGCAAACAACGTTCACACAGTTGACGGCGGTACTCATGAAACGGGCTTCAAAAATGCCTTGACAAAGGTGTTTAATGAATACGGCAAGAGATACGGTTTTTTAAAGGACGCGGACAAAAAGCTTTCGGGCGACGATTGCCGTGAAGGTATCACAGCCGTTATTTCAGTAAAGCTCACAGAGGCTCAGTTTGAGGGTCAGACAAAAGGTAAGCTCGGCAACACGGAAATGACAAAAATAGTCGGTAATGTCGTTTATGAAAAGCTCTCAACATATTTTGAAGAAAATCCCTCAGTTGCAAAAGCAATTCTCAGAAAATCGCTTGACGCTTCAAGAGCAAGAGAAGCCGCGAGAAAAGCCAGAGAAGCCGCAAGAAGAAAGTCTCCGCTTGAAAGCAATTCAATGCCCGATAAGCTCTCGGATTGTATTGATAAAAACCCGGAAAACACTGAGCTTTACATCGTTGAGGGTGATTCGGCGGGCGGTTCGGCAAAGGGCGGCAGAGACAGAATGACTCAGGCCATTCTTTCACTCTGGGGAAAAATGCTCAATGTCGAAAAGAGCAGACTTGATAAAATAATTGGCAACGATAAATTACAGCCTGTTGTCACTGCTCTCGGCACGGGTATAGGCGATGACTTTGATATTTCAAAGCTCCGTTATCACAAGATAGTTATTATGGCGGATGCCGATGTTGACGGCGCACATATCAGAACACTTCTTCTGACATTCTTCTTCCGCTATATGAGACCTCTTATAGACAACGGTTATGTTTATATCGCACAGCCGCCTCTCTATAAGCTCTCAAAGGGCAAAAAGCATATGTATGCTTATTCGGATGAAGAGAGAAATGAAATCATGGCCGAGTACCCGGGCTGTGACATTCAGAGATATAAAGGTCTCGGTGAAATGGACTCTGAACAGCTCTGGGAAACAACAATGGACCCCGAAAAGAGAATAATGCTCAGAGTTACTCTTGAAGATGCTATTCAGGCTGACGAGACATTCTCAATTCTCATGGGCGATCAGGTCGAGCCGAGAAGAGAATTCATTGAGAAGAACGCAAAATACGTTCAGAACCTTGATATTTAAGGTGACTGTTATGGAAGAAAAAAATATATCCTTAACCTTCAGAAACGATTATCAGAATATGTATGAAGCTAATTATGCATATGCGCTTCTGAAGGGCAAGCTGTCAAAAAAATATAATCTGAAGGTATTTTCTTTTTCATTACTGTTTTTTGTTATACTATTAGCTTTGTTATTTATCGAAGAAAAAGTGTCGTTAAAGGATGATATATTCTTTATAATATTTATGCTTTTGATAATGACAGCGACAATGACAGTTATGCATTTTGTCTCAAGAGCGTTAAACAAGGCGCAGATAAAAAATTTCTGCAGAATGACATTTGATTACGGCTTTGATAAAAAAAGCCCTGCTCAGGCTTGTTTTGATAATGAAAAACTCACTTTACAGAGCGGATACGCAAAAATTTCGGTGCCTTATGAAGAAATTGATTTTTTGATAAGCGACAGGCTTAATTTTATTTTCAGCTTCGGCGGCGAAAACAAAGTCAGAAATATTCCCAAGATAAATCAAAGCCCCGACGATCTTTTCGGTATAGATAATCTTTTAAGAGAAAAGCTCGGCGAAAAATTTATCTATAAAATGTGAGGGTTTTTATTATGAGTGAAATGAGCTTAAATTTCAGGCTTAATATTGACGATCTTATAAAGTTCAATAAAGTTGCTCTCAGACGAAGCAACAATATAATTACAGTCTTATTTTTGGTATTATTCGGTTATATGATAATCGCAAATATTTCATCGGGCTATATTCCTTATACGTTTATCGGTGTTATTGTTTTAGGTGTTATATTCATACTTTTCAGACCTTTAATTACAAAAATGACTGTCGAAAAAACATTTAAGAATTATTTTGCTTTCAGAACGAATATTGTCATTGATTTTTATAACGACCATATAGTTGAAAGAAATGAAGGCGGAGAAACCGGCATTTCGTTTGAAGAGCATTTTCCGCTTGAAGCGATAAGAAGTATTTCGGAAACAAAAGAGCATTATTTGTTTTTTATTTCTCCTGTTGAAGCTCTAATTATACCTAAAAGGTCAATGAGTGAAGAAGATACGGTTAAAATGAATAATCTTATTCAGAACGTATTTATAGGCAGATATGAAAAACGAAATTAAGATAAAAGAGGGTAATTAAAAATGGATAATAACATATATAATCCCTATGAGAATCAGAAGATAATAAATGTTGATCTGAACAAGGAGATGAGAAAATCCTTCCTTGATTATTCAATGTCGGTTATCACATCGAGAGCACTCCCTGATGTAAGAGACGGCTTAAAGCCCGTTCACAGAAGAATTCTCTACACAATGTATGAAAACAACCTTTATCCCGATAAGGCATACCGTAAGTGCGCTGATACGGTCGGTGCGGTTCTGGGCCGTTATCACCCGCACGGTGACACCTCGGTTTATGACGCAATGGTTCGTCTGGCTCAGGATTTCTCGACGAGATATCTTCTTGTTGACGGTCACGGAAACTTCGGTTCGGTTGACGGCGATCCCCCTGCGGCTTACCGTTACACAGAAAGCCGAATGAGCAAGATTTCTCTTGAAATGCTCACCGATATCGAAAAAGAAACGGTTGACTTTATGCCAAACTATGACGACCGACTCAAGGAGCCGACGGTTCTCCCGTCACGCTTCCCGAACATTCTCGTCAACGGCTCGACAGGTATCGCCGTCGGTATGGCGACAAACATTCCTCCCCACAATATGCGTGAGGTTATCGACGGAATGTGTTATGTTATTGACAACCCCGAGGCGTCGCTTGAAGAAATAATGGAGTTTATAAAGGGTCCTGATTTTCCGACAGCGGGCATTGTAATGGGGCGTGCAGGCATCCGTGCGGCGTATGCGACAGGCAGAGGCAAGATATTAGTCCGCGCCAGAACAGAAATTACCGAGGGCAAAAACGGAAAGTATCAGATTGTCGTTTCGGAGCTTCCGTATCAGGTCAACAAAAAGAGACTTATCTGTTCAATAGCCGACCTTGTCAAGGACAAGAGAATTGAGGGTATTTCAGACATAAACGACTATTCCGACAGAAAGGGTATGCACCTTGTAATTGACGTCAAGCGTGACGCAAATCCGGAGGTCGTTTTAAATAAACTTTTCCAGCTTACACAGCTTCAGATAACATACGGCATTATTCTTCTTGCTCTTGTTGACGGAGTGCCGAGAATTCTTTCACTCAAGGATATTCTATGTAACTATATCGGCTTTCAGAAAGAGGTTGTCACAAGAAGAACGAGATATGACCTTCGAAAGGCTCAGGAGAGATCCCACATTTTAGAGGGTCTCAAGATTGCTCTTGACTTTATTGACGAGGTTATTGCCATTCTCCGCGCCTCAAAGGATCAGGCGAGTGGCAAGGCGGCTCTTATAGAGCGTTTCGGTCTTGATGAAATTCAGGCTCAGGCAATAGTTCAGATGAGACTTGGTCAGTTGACAGGTCTTGAAAGAGAAAAAATAGAAGCTGAGCTTGCCGAGCTTAAAGAAAGAATAGCCGATTATCTTGATATTCTTTCAAATGAAACAAGAGTTTCCGAAATTGTCAAAACAGAGGCTATGAAAATCCGTGACAAGTTCGGCGATGACAGAAAGACTGAAATAGCAAATATCAGCGGTGAGGTTGACATCGAAGACCTTATTCCCGTTGAGGACTGCGTTTATACCCTCACAAACAGAGGTTATATCAAGCGTCAGCCTGTTGACACCTATGCTATTCAGAACAGAGGCGGCAAGGGCGTCAAGGGTATGACAAGAAGAGAAGAGGACTTCGCCGAAATTATGTTCACAAGCAGTTCTCACGACTATATTATGTTCTTCTCAAATAAGGGCAAGACATACCGCTTAAAGGGTTATGAAATCCCCGAAGGCAGCAGAACAAGCAAGGGTATGAATATCGTCAACCTTCTTCCTATTGAAGGCGATGAAAAAATTACTGCAATGATTGATATTCAGGACCTTGAAAAAGAAAATCAGGCTCTTGTTATGATAACCAGAAAGGGTATAATCAAGAGAACACCGCTTGACGCATACAAAAACCTCAGAAAATCGGGTATTATCGCCATTAACCTCGACGATGACGACGAGCTCGCCTGGGTTCAGCTCACAGACGGCGAAAGCGATGTTATCGTTTCGACAAAAGACGGTATGAGCATACGCTTCAATGAACAGGACGCCCGTGTTCTCGGCAGAACCGCAAGAGGTGTCAAGGCCATCACCCTCAGAGAGGGCGACGAGGTCGTCGGTATGGCTGTTGCAAAGGAAAATATGAAAATGCTCACTATCACCGAGACAGGCTACGGCAGATTAAGCGACATTTCAAACTACCGCTTGCAGTCAAGAGGCGGCAAGGGCGTCAAAAACTATAAAACCGATAAATACGGTCTTGTTGCGTCTGTCAATATGGTAGATGATAGTAATGACTTGATTATTATCTCATCTGATGGTATAATGATTCGTATTCCCGCTTCACAGATAAGCACTGTCGCAAGAGGAGCAAAGGGTGTTCGTGTTATGAGAGTCAACGAAAACGAAAGAATAGTTTCCGTTGTCGCCGTCGCTCACGACGAAGAAGAAGAAACAGCCGAGCTTCCCGAGCAGACAGCCGAAGACGCTGCTTTGAGCGACGCAGAAGAAAAAGCAGAGGAATAAGATTATACAGATATTCGGAAATCTCCGTAAAATCTGAAAGAAAAAAGAAAAGGAAGTGTGTTTTTTGAGAATTATCGAAAATGACAACATTCAAAATGACAACAGCGATTTTTCCGCTGAGAATGATTCAGATAAGATAGAATCCACAGACGCATTTGAAGAAATATCAAGTTTTTACAGAAATGATATTACAGGTTTTGAAAATGAAGAAGAGATAAAAGAGTTAAAAATAGAAGATTTCTACAGCGACAGCTCCCTTATACCTGATGATAAGAAAGATAACAATAGTGAAACAGGGGAAGAAAACAGCGGCGATTTGTTACAGCAGAATATTTCTGATGATAACGAAATAACATCACGCGAAGAACCTGAAAAAGAAGAAAAACTCGGTTTTTTTGCTTCTCTCTGGAAAAATAAAAGTCGAAGAGCAAGGCTCGCTTACGCATTTGTTTCTTTTATTCTTGTTATTGTCGGTGCGGCATATGGTTTTATTAATGCAATGCTCGATAAGGTTGAGGCTGACGACAACAATCCGAACATTAAAAATGAACTCGGTGAAGAAATAATTTATGACGACGAGGACTTTGATCTTTTCTCAGCCGTCAGCTCGGCAGGCTCCGTCAATGAGTATATTGACCAGTGGTACGAAAGCGGCGAGAGCATGTATTCAAAGAATGTCATAAACGTTCTTCTTGTCGGCCTTGACTCAAAGGACGGTCTTAAAACAGGCGACAGCCGAAGCGACACCATGATGGTTGTTTCTCTCAACACAAAAACAAAAAAAATAAGCATGGTTTCACTCTTCCGTGACACATGGGCAAAGTTTGTTCCGTCGGACGGAGTGGTGCATTTCGGAAAAATGAACGGTTCATATCGTTACGGCGGCATTAACTGCACGGTTCAGACGATTGAAAAGATGTTCAAGATAAAGATTAACCATTATGCGATAGTTGACTTCAGAAATTTCAAAAAATTAGTTGATGCCGTCGGTGGCGTTGATTTATATGTTCAGGAATATGAAGCCAAGAACATGAAAAGAGAATGGAATATTGATGTTGATTTCAGCAAGGATGAAAACGATCTTGTTCATCTTAACGGTGAACAGGCTTTCTGGTTCGCAAGGCAGAGACACAGTGACAGCAATGCCGATGTCAGCCGGACGAGAAGACAGAGACAGGTTATCACTGCGTTCATCAATAGCTGTAAGGGAGCTTCTTTTTCGCAGCTTTCAGACGCGCTTAACAGTGTTTTCAGCTTAATCAAAACCGACCTGACAAAAACGGAAATATTAGGCTATGCCGCAAAGGCTCTTGCGTGGGGCTGGCTGAACTATCCGATTGAAACAATTCAGATTTCAGACAGCAGCATTTTCCAGACACCGACACTTTTCGGCGCAAGCATTGTTCTTCAGGATTATCCCAAGGTTGCACAGATTATTCAGGAGGGACTTTACGGCTCTTCAAATATTGTGCTTGAAGAGGGCAGAAAAATAATATTCAGTCTGTATTAAAAAAACTATATATACTAAGAAATCCGCTATACAGAAAGCACGGCGGATTTTTTGCATTAAAATATGATTATTGCTATAACTCATTTGCAATATGTATGCCTTTATATCGCAGAATAAGTATATTATTTTAAAACTGACCCTTAAAAAATAGTTAAAATTGTGTATTTTAAAAATGACAGATTGCGAGTATATTATTGGCAACAAATTAAGTTTTCACCGTTTTTTAAACAGTGAAGTGAAAAGGAGCTTTTCCATGAAAAACGAAAGATTTGAATTAAACAAAAATCTTGCCCAGATGCTTAAGGGCGGCGTAATTATGGATGTTACCACACCCGAGCAGGCAAAAATCGCAGAAGCGGCAGGCGCATGCGCTGTTATGGCTCTTGAAAGAATCCCCGCCGACATTCGCGCCGCCGGCGGCGTCTCAAGAATGAGCGACCCCAAAATGATTAAGGGAATACAAAATGCGGTTTCTATACCGGTTATGGCTAAGTGCCGTATCGGTCATTTCGCAGAAGCGCAGATTCTTCAGGCTATTGAGATTGACTATATTGATGAAAGCGAAGTTCTTTCGCCGGCAGATGATAAGTATCACATAGACAAGACAAAGTTTGATGTTCCCTTTGTCTGCGGAGCTAAGGATTTAGGCGAAGCTCTGAGAAGAATAAACGAGGGCGCTTCAATGATAAGAACAAAGGGAGAGCCAGGCACAGGAGACGTTGTTCAGGCTGTTCGCCATATGCGTATGATGCAGTCGGAAATCAGAAGAATTGTTTCTATGTCGGAAGATGAGCTTTTCGAAGCCGCAAAACAGCTTCAGGTTCCCTTTGATCTTGTTCTTTATGTTCACGAGAACGGCAAGCTGCCGGTTGTAAACTTTGCGGCGGGCGGAGTTGCTACCCCGGCTGACGCGGCATTGATGATGCAGCTCGGCGCAGAGGGTGTATTCGTCGGCTCAGGCATATTCAAGTCAGGTAATCCCGAAAAAAGAGCTGCCGCTATCGTTAAGGCGGTTACAAATTATACCGACGCAAAAATGCTTGCTGAGCTTTCGGAGGATCTCGGCGAAGCAATGGTCGGTATCAATGAGCAGGAGATTGAAATACTTATGGCGGAGAGAGGAAAATAATTATGCGAATAGGCGTACTCGCCTTACAGGGAGCTTTTATTGAACACCGCCAAATGCTTTCAACACTCGGCGTTGACTCGTTTGAAATCCGTCAGAAAAAGGATATTGAGCAGCAGTTTGACGGGCTGATTATACCGGGCGGAGAAAGCACGGTTCAGGGAAAGCTGCTTCGTGAACTGGAGCTTTTTGACCCTATTATGGAAAAGCTCAAAAACGGACTTCCCGTTTTCGGCACCTGCGCAGGTCTTTTGCTTCTTGCCAAAGAAATTAAAAACGACAGCAGAAAGCATTTTGCGATAATGGATATCACAGCCGTGCGCAATGCATACGGCAGACAGCTCGGAAGCTTTTTTACAAGGGGCGACTTTAAGGGAATAGGCGAAATACCGATGACTTTTATAAGAGCGCCTTATATTGAAGAAGCAAACGGCAAATGCGAAGTGTTATCTGTCATTGACGGAAAAATTGTTGCGGCAAGGGAAAATAACATTCTTGTGACCGCTTTTCACCCCGAGCTTAACGAGGATTTGTCGGTGCATAAATATTTTATCAACATGGTGAAAGCAGCCTCACCTGTTGTCTGAACAGTTTTTATTATGATATTATGAAGAAATCCGCTATGCTAGACAAGCACAGCGGATTTTGTTATTGCTTCTATTGGAATTATGTCTTTGGCAAAATAAGCATCATTGCAAGGGTAGAAAGGCTGCCGAATAAAAGACCGGAAACAAGACCGACCTGTCCCCAAGGAATTGCTTCTATTCCCGCTCTGCCTACAAAAATGAGAGATAAAAGCATAATAAAAAGAGTGAAAAAGACACCGAAAAATACACTTGTGAACACAAATACAAAAAGAAAGAGCCTAAGAAAAATGTGGTGATTTGTTTCCGGGATAAGCTTTCTTTCTTCTTTTGATAGTTTTATCAGTTCCGCTTTTTTGACAGCCGCATTTGTCAAAATGTCGAGAGATACGAAATTCTCATAAACATTTGAAACAACTGAAAAAAACCTGTGACCCTTGTCACGGAACATGGCAGAAATTGCATTATCGGCAAAATCTTCGTTTTTCCTTTTAATATGAGTTGCGCAAATGAAGTTGAAAATAATATTTCCCTCATAAACATCATAATTTTCGCTTACTCTGATAAAATATCTTGCCGCTGAATTTTTAAACACTGTATATGTAACGCCGTATGACATGACATTTCTTGTCTGCTTGGTTTTTCCGTCTTTATAAAATTCGGGGTATTCGCCTTTGTAGCCGTGTGAATACAGAATTTCGGTTATTTTGTTTCGCTGAGCGTCAAGTTCTTCTTTTGAAGAATAAAGCTCGATTTCAGACGGATAGTCTTTCTGAGAATCAGTGAGAAGCGAATATATTTCATCAAAAAGAGGCTTATATTTTATGTCGGACAGTTCACTGCCAATTCGCGCACATTGTCTGTCAATCTTATTATAAGACCCGCTGAAAAAATCAATTTTTTTACTTATTATTTCCTCAAAGCCGAATTTTTTGCATAAGTCAACAAATGAATGATACCCTTTTTCGATATTGTCGGCTCTGTTATCGGATTTTTCCGTCTTAAACGGAGAAAAAAGAAAGTTAAAGAAAAACATAATAGGGAGAATATCTTTTTCTTTTTCATTTAGCAATGAGGGTGAAATTTCATATTTATCGACAACAGATGAAGCACCGGAATAAATAATACTCCAAGGGCTGTAACAATAAAACTCAAAATCAGCAGGCTTTTTTATATCGTTTTCACTGTGAGCTGAAGAGAATTTAAAATGAACTTCATCGTTATCCAAATAAACGGTCAAAAGATATTTATCGTCTGACTTTGAAAGATTATATTCAAAAACTTCAAAAATCGAACAAGAGTCGAAGTCTGTTTCACAGTCCTCAAGAATTATTTTTTCATTGCAGCAGGGAGAAGAAACCTCTATAATTACATCTTTACCATCTTTCATAAAGCCACGCATTGTAAAAGGGAAACTTTTGAATTTTCTTTGGGTGTCTTCATCAAACTCAAGAAGAATATTATCCGTCTGTTCTTTTTTCTCACAGTAGAGTTTTTCGAGCTTTTTGTCTGCTTCTGAAAGAAATGAATAAATATATTCTATATTATTGCCCGACAGCGTTTCTCTCAGGCTCTCGCTTATGTCGGGATTTTGGTTGAGATTTGAAGTGACGATTTCTCTTATTTTTTTTATTTTTGATGACTTATATATATCTTTCGACGGTTTTTTCAGTATATCTCTCACCTGATAATATATATCAGAGCAAAACACAAGCTCTTTTTCTGTCATAAGCTTCTCTCCTTTTAAAAAAGGTGTCAAAACAATTTGACACCCGAAAATTATATTTTTATTTCAAACATATAGTTTGTTACGCTTTCGTCAAAATACTTTCCCTCGCCGAATTTTCTTGCCCTGACAATGATTTTATCGTCATAGACCGAAAAGACCAAGCCCTGACAGTCATCGTTTGTCTGACCGTGATTACCTGCGCCGACGGTCTGAACCGAGACCGCCTTGAACGAGCCGCAGTCCTGATATGTGTGTTCATTCAGACCGAAATGAAGATGACCGGTGATGAAAACCACATTGTTATACTTTTCAAACACGGCTCTGACCTTATCCGACTGCCGACCGACAGAGCCTCGCCAATTTCCCTTGCCGAGCCAAGTGTCAGGCAGACCGTTTGTGTGCCTGAGCGCCTGATGGTTGATAACAAAAACGGGTTTTGCGCTGTCTTTGGTTGAAGCTATCTCCCTGTCGAGCCACAAAAGCTGTTTTTTGCTTATGTATGCGCCCTCAAAGGTAGAAAAATCCGAACCCATAACGATAAATTTATAGCCGTTTATTTCGCATGAAAAGCTGTAGCTGTCCTGCGGCATTTTTATTTCGCTCTTAACCGAACTTACAAAAGAGGTGAAACGCTTTCTCTGCCGTTTATAAGGGCGAAGCCTTAAATCGTGATTACCCGGGCAGGCGATGAAATTTCTGAAGCCGCCCGAAGCACCGCCGAGTATGCGTGAAGTCATATCGTACTCGCACTGCATACCGTTTTCGGCAATGTCGCCGGCTATAATGAGAGCGTCAAGCGGCTTTTTCATGTTTTTTATATCAAGACAGGCCGAGTAAAAGCAACACTCTCTCGCATACATATAATTCGAAACCTGAGAATCGCCGAACACCGCAAAGGTGAGATTTGCGTTTTCGTCAATCTCAATAGGCGTAGCTTTGTCGGGAATGTGAAGCTGACCGTTTTTTTCTCTGTCGGAAAGCACTTTCGCCATTCTTTTAAAAGCATAATTATAAAACGGGTGAAGCATATGCTCTTCCTCAGTAGTTAAACGGTATTTCGAAAACTGCGTTTTCTACGCTTTCGTCAACATATTTGCCCTCGCCGAAAACCCTTGCTCTGGCGACGAGCCTGTCTTCATAGACGGTGAAAACATAGCCCTGCGTCGAGCCGTCAAGTCCGTCTGCGTTATCTATACACAAAGACGGAACATTGATTGACTTGAATGAACCGTAATCCTCATAGGTGTATTCACCGACGCCTGTGTGAAGATGACCGGTGATGAAAATAACATTGTTGTATTTCTCAAAAATCGCCTTTATCTTGTCACTGTCCTTGCCGACCGAGCCAGCCTTTAAAAACTCGGGTGCGTTCCATGTTCCGGGCAGACCGTGAGTGTTCTGAAGCGGCTGATGATTGAGAACGAATACCGGCTTGCCTGTGCCTTGTGTTGAAGCGATTTCTTCGTCAAGCCATTTAAGCTGGGCTTCACTGATATCGGATTCTTCAAAAACAGTCGATTCAGTGCCCAAAGCGATGAACTTATAGCCGTTTATCTCATATGAGTAATAATAACGGTCGCCGTTCATCTTAACGGCGTTATTCACACTGTTGTTGAATTTTGTGAAACGCTTTAGTTGAACGCAATACGCTTTTCCTCTGACATCATGGTTGCCTTCAACAGCCATAAAGTTTCTGAAAGCGCCGCTTGCTTCGTTGAGAAGGTCTGTGATTGAGGCGTATTCACTCTGCATACCGTTTTCGGCAATATCGCCGACAATGATAAGTGCGTCAAGCTCGCCCTGAGTGTTTTTAAGGTCGTCACATGAGGCTTTGAGATTTGCCGCTCTCTCGAAAAGATAGTTTGAAACCTGTGTGTCGCCCCACACGACAAAGCTGAGCTGTGCTGTTTCGTCAACAGTAATCGGTGTATCCTGCGAGGGGGTTGAAATCATTCCCAGCGACGCCATGATTGACATAACGAGCGCCATAACTTTATAAGCTATAAATGGTAAGGGTCTTATCATAATATTTTCTCCGTTTCATTATTTATTGTGCGTTTCTTTTTCTCGGGTCTCCGCAGCACTTTTTATACTTCTTTCCGCTGCCGCAGGGGCACGGGTCGTTCGGACCGATTTTATCACTCTTTGAGACTCTGACGGGCTGTTTCTTTTCACTGCCGTCACCCGAGCCTGCCGAAGTGACCTTGACAACGGCTTCTCTTTTGATTTCGCCGCTCGGTCTGGGTGAGAATGAAAGAACAAGACGGACAGCCTCTTCTCTTATCTCGTTTGTCATTTCTTCAAACATATCTGCGCTTTCGTTTCTGAAGACGACAACGGGGTCCTGCTGACCGTAAGCACGAAGACCGACGCTTCTCTTGAATTCATCCATAGCGTCAATGTGATCCATCCAGTGAATATCAACCGAACGGAGAATTGAATAACGCTCAACCTCACGCATAACCTCGGGTGAATATTTTCTTTCAAGCTCATCATGAAGCTCATGAGCACGGTCGCATAATGTCTCGCAAAGCTCTTTTTTCTTCATACCGTCGATTTCGGTGTCGCCCAGAAGCCATATATATTTTCTTCTGAGATCCTCATAATTCCACTCGTCACGGCTGACGGAATCGGGGCAGAAGAACTCAATATTATCCATGATTGAGTCTTCAATCATCTTTGAAATAACAGCCTTCATATCCTCGTCGTTGAGAACCTGATCTCTCTGACCGTAGATAATCTTTCTCTGCTGATTCATGACATCGTCATAGTTGAGAACGTGAAGTCGGGTTGCAAAGTTGTTGCTCTCCATTCTCTTCTGAGCGTTTTCAACAGTCTTTGACATAAGACCTAAAGATATAGGCTCTCTTGAATCGGGGGCAAGAGTGTTCATTATACTCTTCATTCTGTCGCCGCCGAAAAGTCTGAGAAGATCGTCTTCCATTGAAAGGAAGAAACAGCTTTCGCCCGGGTCTCCCTGACGGCCGCTTCGACCTCTGAGCTGGTTGTCAATTCGCCTTGCTTCGTGTCTTTCAGTGCCGATGATGAAAAGACCGCCCGCTTTTCTGACAGCATCAGCTTCATCTTTGATTTCTTCTTTATATTTCTTTTCAAGAGAGGCAAAGGTATTTCTTGCTTCAAGAATTTCTTCGTTATCCGTTTCGGCAAAGCCCGTCGCTTCGGCTATAAGCTCTTCGGTATAGCCGAGCTTTCGCATTTCGCTCTTTGCCAGATATTCGGCGTTACCGCCGAGCATAATATCTGTGCCTCGACCCGCCATGTTAGTAGCTATGGTGACTGCGCCGAGCTTACCCGCCTGAGCGATGATTTCAGCTTCTCTGTCGTGATATTTGGCATTGAGAACATTGTGCTTTATGCCTCTTTTCTTGAGAGCACGGCTGAGCTTTTCACTCTTTTCGATAGAAACAGTACCGACAAGAACGGGCTGACCCTTTGCGTTGCACTCGAGAATTTTTTCAATAATTGCGTCAAACTTGAAAGCCTCTGTCATATAGATAACATCATCGTCATCTTTTCTTCTGACAGGCTTGTTTGTCGGAATTTCGATAGCGTCGAGAGAATATATCTGCTGAAATTCATCGGCTTCTGTCAGAGCGGTACCCGTCATACCCGAAAGCTTTTTGTAGAGACGGAAGTAATTCTGAAGTGTGATAGTGGCGAGAGTTTTGCTTTCTCTTGCAACCTCAACGCCCTCTTTGGCTTCAATAGCCTGATGAAGTCCGTCGCTGTAGCGTCTGCCTATCATTATACGACCGGTGAATTCGTCAACGATAAGAACCTCGTTATCCTTAACGATATAGTCAACGCCGTTTTTCATAACGCCCCTTGCCTTTATGGCAATATCAAGGTGATGAGCAAGCGTAAGGTTTTCGGGGTCGGCGAAATGACCCTTTTCAATGCCGAAGCATTCTTCGGCTTTTTCAATACCCGATTTTGTCAGAGTAGCCGTTCTTGCTTTCTCATCAACGATATAGTCGGGGTTAGCCGCCTTGATTTCCTCGTCGTCTTCTATGGTCTTTTTTGAGTTGACCTCTGTTATGCGGTAACACTTCAGGCGGCTGACAAAGGAATCCGCCTGTCGGTAAAGGTCTGAGGACTCGGCGCCCTGACCCGAAATAATAAGCGGAGTTCTGGCTTCATCAATAAGAATTGAGTCAACCTCGTCAACAATGGCGAAAGCATGTCCTCGCTGAACCTTATCTCTGAGATACTGAACCATATTGTCACGAAGATAGTCAAAGCCCATCTCGTTATTTGTGCCGTAGGTAATATCCGCCGCATACGCCTTTCGTCTTTCTTCATTGTCAAGACCGTTGACAATAAGACCGACGCTAAGACCGAGAAAACGATAGACCTTGCCCATCCATTCGCTGTCTCGTCTGGCAAGATAGTCGTTGACTGTGACGATGTGAACGCCGTTACCCGAAAGAGCGTTGAGGTATGCGGGCAGGGTAGCAACAAGAGTTTTGCCCTCGCCTGTTTTCATTTCGGCTATTCTGCCCTGATGAAGAATGACGCCGCCGATAACCTGAACTTCAAAGTGCTTCATCTGAAGAACACGCCATGAAGCCTCACGGCAGGTTGCAAATGCTTCGGGGAGAATATCGTCAAGGGTTTCGCCCTTCTTTAATCTTTCCTTAAATTCATCTGTTTTTGCACGAAGCTGAGCATCAGTGAGCTTTGAATACTCATCTTCGAGGTCGAGAACCTTCTTTACAATCGGTCTGACTCTCTTAACTTCTTTTTCGGAGTAGTTGCCGAATATTTTTGAAAAAAGTCCCATTTTCTCACCTCTTTGTTTTATTATAGGCGCATAATTAACCTATTCTAAATCAGTATAGCACAAATAAGATGAAAAAGCAATTGATATATTAGTTATATTTAGGGAGCGTTAATAATCAAAGGAAAATCCCCTGCCTAACAAAGAATTGGACAGGGGATTGAGTGACATTTAGTTTTTTAACAGACTGAAATTTTTAAAATTAGGGAGTCCATGTACTTCCATCTGCAAACCAAACTTTTTTGATATGAACAGATGCTGATTTTGTGTCTTCATTAACCCAAAACGTCATACTTACACCGCTGTTTGCTGGAAGCGTATCATTATAATAATAGTAATCATACGGACTCTTTAATTTATAGCCTCTGTTATCGTACTGAGTAATAGTCAGCGTAATGTATGTAATATCTTTATTAGTATTATTAGTTACATATACATTAACGTCGTTATATATACTATCTTCTATTACAGAAGTAACTTTTGCGGTAACAGGTTTTTTAACACTTAAGTTAAATTTATACTTTGTATTATCTTTTGCGGTAAAGGTAATAACGCAACTGCCGCTTGATTTACCGGTAACAACACCTGAAGAATTAACAGTAGCTACAGAACTCTTTGAGGTTGACCATTTTCCTGATTTATAATTCTTAATATTTTCAACATAGCTTCTGAGATTTTTTGTTTTCTTTATCAACATACTAACAGACATTGAATTGACCGTAACTTTGCAAGTTGCAGATTTACTACCACTCTTTGCTTTAATAGTTGCCTTACCGAGAGCTACTCCGGTAACTTTTCCTGACTTGTCAACTTTTGCAATCTTTGTATTATCACTTGACCAAATTACTGCGTCCGCATAAGTTGGATTGACGGTTGCCTTTAAAGAGCTGTTCTTGCCTTTTTGAAGAGATAATGAGGATTTATTAAGTTTAACGCTTTTTGTAGCAATAGGTTTGAGTGGTCTGAATGAAAGAAGAAGGCTATATTCAAACTCAAAATCATCATTTTCTTTAATGGTAAGTCTGTAGCTGCCTTTTTTAAGTGTCAAAAAATGCTTTGTTTCTTTATAACAAGAGTATCCGGTTTTAGAGTATACTTCATTATTGTTTGCATCTCTGATTTTTAGTTTATAGTAACCATAGGAATCATCACCAAATTTAATTCTGATATCTGATTCTACAGGTATTTCGAAACGATATGTCTTGTATTCTCCGTGGTACAAATAGCCATCAGCTTTTTTAAGAGTAATCCATGTGACCGCTGCTGATGATATTGGCATTGCTGTAATAATCAAAATAATTGCCAATAACATTATAGATATTCTTTTTATTATCTTTTTCATAATAATCACCTCGTTAGTTATTATACAAAAAGAGATTATAAAAATCAATATAAAATTTCCAATTTTTAAATAATTTTGCCTGTATTATAAACAGATATGACTCATTTCCGATTAAAATAAGGTCTGTTAATGCTTTATTTTTTCGTTAATAAGCAAAAAATTGTTGACAGAATAAAGAATTAATAGTAAAATATAAGAACAAATATTGAACAAAAGGAGAATAATATATGGAAACCTTTATGGCTGTCATTATGGCGATAATTACTTATATTACATCGCTCTTCACCGCAATCCCCGCTTTTATCGAGAACATCAAGTCAAAGCCCGACTTAAGCTGGCTTATCACAGCGAGCAAAACGGTTGAACGCTCATATGACGAATATTATGATTTCTATCAGAAAAATTATGACTATCACAGAGAAAACAATCTCAAGGCTGAAAATCTCAAAGACGTAACCGAAGAATATCAGGCGCTTCTTGATTCAAACCTTGAAATTGCAAAGCAGTGGAAGCAGGTTCCCATTCAGGGTCAGATAAACTTCTATAATGCCGTAAAGGACGGCGGAATGTGGGATTACAAGGTCACGAAAAATCATCAGGATATTGCCGCAGACTGGGGTCTCGGAGTCAATGATTCCTTCTCGGTTTACGGGGTCGTTATGGACTGGGAAATTCTCGGTAACATCAATTTTGCCTTTATGGGCGGCGCAGTCGGCTTCACTCCGACAACAATCCAGACAGGCGGCGGCCTTGTTGCCATAAAGCACGGCGGCGTTAAGTGGGAGACACTTCCTTATTATTTTGATGATGAAGACGATCACGCATGGATTTCATTCGGTCTTTCTCTCTATGCATTTGTCGATGAAGCGTATCTTGAACAGGCCTCAATCATTGACGATCTTCTTGATATTGCCGACCCGAGAATTATCGGAATAAGCATAAAGCTCTATGAAGAAATAAATAAAGCAAACGCTTAATATTTATTTGCCGCGGCAGAGGCTTAGCCGGGTGTTCTGAAGGACACCCGGCAGTTTTGTTATGCAAGGGAGAAAAGAATAGTTTTATTGTGCTTCGCAAAGTTTTGGGCGAACAAAACTTTTAATGATACTACAGGCGCTTTTTAGCCTCTGCCTTTTTTATATTATTTTTAATGAAAGGAAAAGGAAATAGGTACCTTTAAAATATTGACTAAAATTCATTTTTAAGTTACAATATAATGTAACTCAATAGTTGCATATTAAAGACATATTTCAAGAAAAGGTGGTGGATACGCTTTGGATAACGGTGACGGAAAACCTAAGAGTAGAAATTCCGAAAACACAGATAAGCCGAAAGCGCAGCCGCCGTCTTGCGGCTTCTTTCGGTGACACAGAAAGAAGGCTTTTTTAATGGATGAATTCGCATTTGAAGGTCTTTTTGAGCTGTTGAACAAAAAAGAATACAAGGAGCTCAAAAATCGCTTCATTGAGATGAACTTTGTCGATATAGCGGAATTCATTATGCTTATCGACGACGAGAAAACAGCGGTTAAGGCGTTCAGAATAATGCCGAAAGACATGTTCGCCGATGTTTTCGCATACCTTGACGCGGACCGGCAGCAGCTTATTGTTCAGTCAATAACAGACAGAGAAATCGGGCAGATTATGGACGATATCTTTGTCGATGACGCTGTTGACTTCCTCGAAGAGGTGCCTGCAAACGTTGTCAGGCGGGTGCTCGCAAACACCGATAAAGAAACAAGAGAAACGATAAACAGATTTCTCAAATACCCCGAAAATTCAGCGGGCAGCGTTATGACAAACGAGATGGTCGAGCTTCACGACTACCTGACGCTCGGCGAAGCCATCAAATCTATCAGACGCTCAGGCGTTGATAAAGAAACAATTTACACCTGCTACATCATTGACAATTCAAGACATCTTGTCGGCACTCTGCCGCTGAGAAGACTTATTCTCAACGATGAAGAAAAGCTCGTCAGTGAGCTTATGGATGACGATGAACAGCTTATTTTCGTCACCACACTCGACGACCAGGAGGAGGTTGCGGCGCTTGCCAAAAAATACGACCTTCTGTCAATCCCCGTTGTTGACACGGAAAAAAGACTTGTCGGCATAATAACTATCGACGATATTATTGATATTATTGATGAAGAGGCTACGGAAGACTTTGAAAAGATGGCTCTTCTTCGCCCCTCGGAGGACGAATATCTCAAAACAGGTGTTCTTACACTCGCAAAAAACAGAATAGTTTGGCTTCTCGTGCTCATGGTTTCGGCGACCTTCACAGGTCAGATTATCGAGAGCTTTGAAAACAAACTTGCCCTTATAGCGGGTCTGACAGCCTGCATACCTATGCTCATGGACACGGGCGGAAATTCGGGCAATCAGGTTTCAACCCTTATAATCAGAGGTCTCGCCCTCGGCGATATCAGGATAAAGGACTATTTCAAGGTTCTGTGGAAAGAGATAAGGGTTTCTCTCATCTGCGGCGTTACGCTTGCGATAGCTAACTGCGGCAGAATGTTCATTCTGAGATATGTTCTTCATAACGACGCGTCAAACAGCGTTATTTTTGTCGTATGCCTGTCGATAATGCTGACAGTTATGGTTGCGAAGATGATAGGGTGCACCCTGCCGATTGTGGCGAAGATGCTGAAGCTCGACCCGGCTCTTATGGCGGGTCCCATGATTACGACGATTGTTGACGCAGTGTCGCTTCTGATTTATTTCAACCTTGCCACACTGTTTATAAAAATAACGTAACACACAAAAATTGCTCTGATAAAGAGGAGTGTCCTTTAGAGCACTCGGCCAAAGAGGAGGATGATAAAACAAATGAAAAGATATTTCGGGTTTATCAAAGGCAGCTGGATATTTACCATACTGTCGCCGATATTCGTTTTCTGTGATGTTATGCTTGAAATGCAGCTGCCGAAAATCACGGCGACGCTTATTGACGAAAGCATACCCAACAGCGTTAAATCGGGTGATCTGACAGAGCTTCGCCATCAGATTCTTCTGATGCTTCTCTATTCCTGCGGTATGCTTCTGTTCGGCTTTCTCGCCGCAAGATGTACGGCGATTGCCTCTCTGGGCTTCACGGCGAATATGAGAACAGCTCTTTTCAACAAGGTTCAGGACTTCTCGTTTGAAAATCTCGATAAGTTCACGACCTCTTCGCTCATCACAAGAATTATCAATGACACAAGCACCGTTCAGATGGTTTTTCAGACAGCGCTGAACTATTTTATAAGAGCGCCCTTTACTCTTGTGTATGCTCTTGTGCGCGCACTGAGCATAAGCAGGGAGCTTTCAAAGATATTTATAGTTCTTATTCCCTCGCTTCTGACTGTTCTTGTCTTCCTCGGTGTTCTCGTTGTGCCTAAATTCAAAGTAATGCTTGAAAAGACAGACAGGTTCAACAAGGTTCTTCAGGAAAACTTCCTCGGTATCAGAGTTGTTAAATCCTTTGTCAGAGAGAAAAAGGAGAATGAAAAATTCGGCATAGCGAACAACGAGCTTTATAAGGCTACAATGTCCGCTCAGAAAATACTCATGTATAATATGCCGATACTTATGCTCATTCTCTTCGGCGGTATGGCTTATACGCTCTGGTCGGGCAGTATTCAGATCTACGATCAGGCGGGTCAGCCCGGCGCATTGGAGGTCGGCACTCTCACGGCGTTCACATCATATATTTCTTCTGTTATCAGCTCAGTCATGACAGTTTCAATGATATTCATGACAATGATGATGGCAAGAGCGTCTATAAAGCGTGTCAACGAGGTTCTTGACGACGAGCCCACATTCACCGATAAGGGAGCGGATAAGTCACTCACAGTCAGCGACGGAAGCATTGAGTTCAGAAACGTCAACTTCAAATACAGCAAGGACGCAGAAAAGAATGTTCTTGAAAACATAAACTTTAAAATCAATCCGGGTGAAAAGGTCGGTATAATCGGTGCTACAGGTTCGGCGAAATCGACGCTCGTTTCACTCATACCCAGACTCTATGACGCAACAGAGGGCGAAGTTCTCGTCGGCGGCAGAAATGTTAGGGATTATACCTTTGACCATCTGAGAGAAAATGTATCCGTTGTTCTTCAAAATAATGTTCTTTTCTCGGGCACAGTCAAAGAAAATCTCCTCTGGGGTAAGCCCGAAGCGACAGACGAAGAAATCACAGAAGCCTGTAAAGCCGCTCAGGCAGACGGTTTTATTCAGGAGTTTGAAAACGGTTATGACACACAGCTCGGTCAGGGCGGCGTCAATATTTCGGGCGGTCAGAAGCAGAGACTCTGTATTGCCAGAGCGCTTCTGAGAAAATCAAAAATCCTTATTTTTGACGACAGCACAAGCGCGGTGGATACCGCAACGGATTCAAAAATCCGTGAGGCTCTCTCAAAGAATTATCCCGATATGACTCAGCTCATAATAGCTCAGAGAATAAATTCCCTGCGCCATGTTGACAAGATTATTGTTCTTGACGACGGCAAGATTAACGGAATAGGCAATCACGACGAGCTTATGGAAAACAATGAGATATACCGTGAGATTTATATTTCACAGCAGGAAGGAGCGTTGGCACAATGAGTGACATTACTCCCGAGCTTAAAGAAGAATTAACTAAAGCCGAAGAAACATCGGCACAGGAAACAAATGAAGCCCCGAAAAAAACGGCTTCAGGTGAAAACAAAAAAGCTCCCGAAGGGAAAAAACGCCGAAAGAAAAAAACTCTCGTCGGCGCAATAAACGCCATGAAGAACGGCAACTCGGGCGCAGGGCAGAACGGCGAAAAGAAAAAGAAAGTAAACAAATCAAAGCCGAAGGACGCAAAGAAAACCTTCAAAAGACTCATGGGCTATATGCTCAAGAGAAAGGCGCTTCTCGGTCTTGTTGCGTTTCTTGTTCTCTTCTCAGCGGCGGTCAGCGTCGCTTCAACGGCTATAAATGAACCCGTTGTCAATCTTTGTAAAGAAGTTCTCAACCCTGCCGACAGAATGGCAAGAGGTGAATTTATTCAGAAGCTTGCTCTCTGGCTCGGTCTTATGGTGGGTCTGAGCGTTGTTTCTGCGCTGGCAAGTTTTGCTTATTCGAGAATTATGCTCACGGTTTCACAGAAGACAATGCTCGATATAAGAAAAGACCTTTTCGAGCACCTTGAAACCCTGCCGGTCAAATATTTTGACACGCATAAGAGAGGCGACATCATGAGCCGTTTCACTTCTGACGTTTCAACCGTCAACAACATTATAAACGACGGTATGACAACTCTGATTTCCTCGGGCATCACGCTTATCGGTACGGTCGGAATGATGCTCTATTACAGCCCGAAAATTACAATTATACTCTTCCTTTCGGTTATAGCGATGCTTATTGTTATAATTGTAATAGGCGGTCTGAGCGCAAGACAGTTCATGAAGTATCAGAAAGCAATGGGCGAATGTAACGGCTATATTGAGGAATATATCAGGGGTCAGCGCGTTGTCAAGATTTTCAGCCGTGAAGAAGAGAACAAGGCTGAATTTTCGGCGATTGTCAAGAAGCTCAAGCGCGTCGGTATCGGCGCAAACACGATTTCGGGTCTTCTTTCGCCTATCATGACCTTTATCTCAAAGATGAACTATGCTATCTGCGCTCTTCTCGGCGCAACCATGATTATCAAGGGCAAGAGAATGAATGTCGGCCGTCTTGTCGCATACCTTTCATATGCAAAGTCGTTCACAAGCCCGATAACAAGCCTTGCTTCTCAGTTTACCTCGCTCATGTCCGCTCTTGCGGGCGCTGAACGTATCTTTGAAATCATGGATATGGACGGCGAAATCGACGAGGGCTCGGTGACAATGGTCAGAGCGCTAAGAGACGAAAACGGCGACTGCATTGAATGTGATGACAAAGACGCTGTCCTCATGTGGAAAATTCCTCTCAATAACGGAGAATTTCTCTACACAGAGGTCAGGGGCGAAGTTAAGTTCAATGATGTATCCTTCGGCTATAACGAAGAAAAAACAGTCTTAAAGCACATCACGATTGACGCTAAACCAAACGAGAAAATTGCTTTCGTCGGTTCAACCGGCGCGGGCAAGACTACGGTCACAAATCTTATTAACCGTTTCTATGATATAAACGAGGGTGAAATCACCGTTGACGGAATTGACATCAAGAAGATAAAGAAAGACGATCTTCGCCACAGCATGTCAATAGTTCTTCAGGACACTCATCTCTTCTCGGGCACTGTCGCCGACAACATAAGATACGGCAGACTTGAAGCCACCGACGAAGAGGTTGTTGCGGCGGCAAAGATTGCAAACGCCGATTCGTTTATCACGAGACTGCCTAAGGGCTATGAAACCGAAATCAAGGGCGACGGAAAGAACCTTTCGCAGGGGCAGAGACAGCTTATTTCAATCGCAAGAGCCGCTGTCGCCGACCCGCAGATTATTATTCTCGACGAAGCGACATCTTCTATTGACACGAGAACAGAAAAACTTATCGAAAAGGGTATGGATCAGCTTATGGAGGGCAGAACGGTTTTCGTTATCGCTCACAGGCTTTCCACCGTCAGAAATTCGGATAAGATTATGGTTCTTGAAAACGGTGAAATAATCGAAAGCGGCAATCATGAAGAGCTTCTCGAAAAAGAGGGTAAATATTACCAGCTCTATAACGGTCTTTATGAGCTGGATTAACAGGAGGATATAAGATATGAAGAAGACATGGTATAAGGAAATGTCCGTCTATCAGATATGGACGAGGAGCTTCTGCGACTCAAACGGAGACGGTATAGGCGACCTTCCCGGTGTTTACAGCAAGCTGGACTACATTCAGAGTCTCGGCGTTGACGGTATATGGTTCTCGCCCATTTACCCCACGCCCAACGCAGACTACGGCTACGACATTTCGGACTACAGAAACATTAACCCCGAATTCGGCACTCTTGACGATTTCAAGATGATTCTTGACGGTGCGCACGAAAGAGGAATGAAGGTATTCATGGATCTTGTTGTCAACCACACCTCAGACGAGCACGAGTGGTTCAAGGAGAGCGCAAAAGATGTGAACAGCCCTTATCACGATTATTATATCTGGCGCAAGGGCAAGGGAAAAAATCCCCCGAACAACTGGCTTTCAACCTTTGAGGGCGGCGCATGGGAATACAACAAGGATATTGATGAATATTATCTTCATGTATTCGCTAAGAAACAGCCTGACCTCAACCACGACAACCCCAAGGTCAGACAGGAAGTCAAGGACATTATGCGCTTCTGGCTTGACATGGGTGTTGACGGCTTCAGAGAAGACGTTATTACATTTATTTCAAAGGCGGAGGGACTTCCCAACGGAATACCTATTCCCGTCGCCTGCGGTATTGAGCATTATAAGCACGGTCCGCACCTTGAGGAATACCTTGACGAATACAGACAGGTTCTCAACGAATATGATTGCTTTGTTGTCGGTGAAGGACCGATGACAAGTCTTAAAGACGCAGTTAATTTCTGCACCGAGGGTCCGAATCAGAAGCTCGATATGCTTATTTCATTCGACCACATGAACGCTGACTGCTTCATGGTTGACTGGATAAAGACTCCGTTCAGCCTGAAAAAGCTCAAATCAACCATGACAAAGTGGCAGGAGGGTATGTACGGCAAGGGATGGAACTGCCTTTACATAGAAAATCACGACCACGCAAGAGTTATCGACCGCTACGGCAGCCTGAAATACAGAGTTGAAAGCGGAAAGATGCTTGCCGCTATGTATATTCTTCAGTGCGGAACTCCGTTCATCTATCAGGGGCAGGAAATCGGTATGACAAATATCGAGGTTGATCGACTGTCCGATTACAAGGATGTCATGACCTTCAATAACTGGAGACTGTTCCACAATCTTCTGCGTTACAGTGAGAAAAAGTTCTTGAAGCTCGCAAGTCAGGTCAGCCGTGAGAACGCAAGAACCCCCGTTCAGTGGAAGAACGCAGAAAACGCAGGCTTCACCACAGGTACGCCCTGGTTCAATATCAACAAGAATTATGACACAATCAATGTTGAGGACGCCGACAAAGACCCGAACTCACTTCTCAATTTCTACAGAAAACTTATTCATTACCGTAAGGGCAACGAGCTTGTAATTTACGGCAAGTATAACGAGCTTTACAAGAAGAGCAAAGACCTCTATGTCTATGAGAGGGTTCTCGACGGAGAAAGACTTCTCGTTGTATGCTCGTTCACGGAAAACGGTGTGAGGTTCACCGCTCCCGAGGGCTATGATTTGTCAAAGGGCGAGCTTGTCATTTCAAACTATGACACAACGCCGATATTTGATAACAGCTTCATCACAAGACCTTATGAAGTGAGAGTTTATCACTTTGCAAAATAATATGACTTTTCCCGTGCCGCTTGTTGCGGTGCGGGTTTTTCTTTTCCGGATTATATGTGGCATTTTGGTAAGATAAAAGATTAACACGATAAGACTAAAAACCGAGAATATCTCTGAAAATTTTCGTAAACAATCAGCGTTTAAAGGAAAGGCGCAGACGCACGGGCTAAGATAGTGAACATAAATAACTACAAACTTAGAAAGTGAAAAAAGGCATGCAAACGGCTGGAGTGTGTCTGTGCAGTCGGATAAAGACATCTGAAAAATGCGG
>JBJEOI010000005.1:0-4811 GCA_051880635.1 Acutalibacteraceae bacterium
TAATAGCCCCTTGAAGGGGCTGATCAAACCACCGGTTGAACCGGTGGTTTTGATTTTTATAGGATTAATAATTTTCGCTTCTGACTTCAAAGAAGGACTGCGGGTGGTCGCATACGGGACAATAATCGGGTGCTTTTGTGCCGACAACAATATGACCGCAGTTTCTGCATTCCCAGACCGAAATGCCGGTTTTTTCAAAGACCTGTTTCATCTCAATGTTCTTGAGAAGCTTTCTGTATCTTTCTTCGTGGTGCTTTTCAATCGCAAGAACGCCCCTGAATTTCTCCGCAAGCTCATGGAAGCCTTCTTCATCAGCCTCTTTCGCCATACGGGCATACATATCGGTCCATTCTGCGTTTTCGCCGTCGGCGGCGTGCTCGAGGTTTGCGGGCGTGTCGCCTAACTCGCCAAGCTCTTTGAACCACAGCTTTGCGTGTTCCTTTTCATTTTCGGCTGTCTGTAAAAATAAAGCGGCAATCTGCTCATAACCCGCATTTTTGGCAACCGAAGCAAAATATGTGTATTTATTTCTCGCCTGTGATTCACCTGCAAAGGCTTCCCAAAGGTTCTTTTCGGTCTTTGTGCCGGCGTATTTGTTGCCGGTCTGCTCAGGTGCTCTGACTATCTTTTCAAAGTCGCTGGCGGGGTGCTTGCAAAGCGGGCAGATAAAGTTTTCGGGGAGCTCTTCGCCGACATATTCATAGCCGCATATCTTGCATCTCCATATCGTCTGACCGTCGGGAGTTTCACCGACCTTTTGCGGCTTCGGCTTGATGTTTTCAAAATAATAAGCATATGTCGCCGAGGGAATATCGGATAATATCTCGCCGTCTGTGGGAGTGCCGAGGAACAGAATGTGACTGCCTAAATCAATCTGATTTATTACATCGGCGCTGATGTATGCGTTTGTGCCGGCAGTTACAGCCATTGTTCCGTTTTTAACTCTTTTGCAGTCAGCGTAACCTGAGAATTTATCGGTGTCTCTGCCTGAGCTGAAGCCGAAGTGCTTGAAGGTGTCAAAGGTTGCCGCCTGACTTAAAACCGAAACGGTGAATTTCTTTGTGCTGCTTATCATATCGCAGGTGAAATTCGCCTTATTGACGGCGACGCTTATCGTCAGAGGGTCTGACGCAAGCTGAGAAGCTGTGTTAATTATACAACCGTTGTCTTTTCCGTCTTTGTTTGCCGTTAAGACAAAAAGTCCATAGCTGATGTTGTTCAGAATCTTTTGTTCCATAATAATTATCCTTTCTCTGATATAAAGCTTAGCAATTTGCTATAAGTTCATCGGCAAGAGCTTCAAGCTGAGCAATGCTCTCGTCATTAAGCCTTGTTTTAATTGAAACCGTGTTTTCAAGCAGATTGATATTTTTCATCTTTTCAAATTCGGCTTTCATTGTCTTTATCGCCGAGGGAGCCCATGAATAGTTTTCGACCAGAGCAACCGTTCTGTTCTGGAAGGTTTTTGTCTGTAAATGGTGAATATAATCCGCCATCGGTGCAAACACGCCTGCGTCATAGCTTGACGCCATACAGAGAAGTACGCTGTGCCTGAAGCCGTCTTCAACACATTCGGCTATATCGCTTCTTGAAAGATCGGCGACAGCAACTCTCGGACAGCCTTTTTCTTCGAGAATTTCTTTCATCTTGAGAGCCGCCTGCGCAGTGTTCCCGTGAATTGAAGCATAGGCGATAAATACGCCCCTGTCTTCGGGCTGATAAGACGACCATGTGTTATATAAATCAAGAACCTCGGGTATGGTGTCGGTGAGAACAGGTCCGTGAAGCGGGCAGATTGTTTCAATCTCAAGCGAAGAAGCCTTTTTCAGCAGTGCCTGAACAGGAGCGCCGTATTTGCCGACAATGTTGAAATAATATCTTCTTGCTTCACAGTTCCACTTTTCGTCAGCGTCGGTTGTGCCGAACTTTCCGAATGCGTCGGCGGAAAACAGAACCTTTTCACTGCTTTCGTAGCTGACCATAACCTCAGGCCAGTGAACCATCGGAGCGGTGATAAAGGTTAAAGTGTGACTGCCCAGCGAAAGAGTGTCGCCCTCAGCGACTGCCTTGACACGACCCGGGTCAACATCACAGAACTGCGGCAACATGGCTTTAGCTTTGGCTGTCATAATTAATGTCGCCGACGGGTACTTATTTGCGAACGCTTCTATACCTGCGCTGTGATCGGGCTCTAAATGCTGAACCACAAGATAAGCGGGATTTTTACCGTCAAGAGCCTCGTCGACATTTCTGAGCCATCTGTCAACGGCGATTTTGTCGGCAGTATCCATTACGGCGATATTTTCATCAAAAATTATATATGAGTTATATGCCATTCCCTTTTCAAGCATATACTGACCTTCAAACAGGTCTATATCATAGTCGTTTACACCGATATACTTAATATCTTTCATTTTTGAACCTCCGTCAGATAAACAATACTTCGTTTGCATTAATTCTACATCTCCTAAAATTTTTTATTTACATTCAGGGCATACGCCTCTGTAATATACATTCTGTTCATCAACCTCAAAAGGCTCGGGCAGACTGCAAAGAACTTTTTCAACAGCAAAATCATAGATTTTATTGCATTTACTGCAAATGAAGTGACCGTGTAAATCCATATAAGCGTCATACCTGACACGCTCGCTGTCGATATTTATTCTCACAACCAGACCTTGTTTTTCAAGAGCAAGAAGAGAGTTATAAACAGTCGTTTTCGAAAATGACGGATTGGTCCGAGCGACATTTTTATATATTTCGTCGGCGTCGGGATGAGTGCGGTTTTCACAAAGATATTTATAAACGGCAATTCTTTGCGGCGTCACTCTGAAGTTGTTTTTTCTGAATAAATCTGCGATTTCTGTCTCAGTCAAGCTCTCACCACCTTGAAATGATTATAAATTTGTAATGATTATAAATTAAATTATACAGTAAATAATTGATTTGTCAATATAATGCAGTATGGTATTTTTATCATATTATAATTTGTTTCTGTTTCTTATAAGAAATATCCGATCTTTTTATGTTAATCTTTATGAAATCTTAATATCATACGAGATACTCTAACACAATCTTATCACGCAAAGTAATAATATCAAGGTGTATCGTTTTCGATAAACAAGGAGGTTAAAAATGGAAAGACTTAAAAGAAGAAAAAAGAGGCTTTCCTCCTTTCAGATAATTATTATGGGCTTTGCCGGAGTAATACTTTTAGGTGCATTTCTTCTGATGCTTCCGATTTCTTCGAGAAGCTCGGCGGTTACGCCTTTCAGCGAGGCTCTGTTCACCTCAACCTCAGCCGTATGCGTGACGGGGCTTGTAGTTCACGACACGGCTTCATATTGGTCGGTGTTCGGACAGGCAGTCATTTTTATCCTTATTCAGATAGGAGGGCTCGGCGTTGTGACTGTGGCGGCTTCTCTTGCGCTTTTGTCACACAGGCGGATATCGCTGACTCAGAGAAGCACAATGCAGGAGGCTATTTCTGCGCCGGGCGTAGGCGGAATTGTCAATCTCACGGTTTTTATTCTTAAAATAACATTTCTTGCCGAGCTTGTCGGCGCTGTCGCCATGTCGCCTGTATTCATAAAGGATTACGGACCTAAAGGAATATGGATGTCTTTTTTTCACTCTGTTTCGGCTTTCTGCAACGCAGGGTTTGATATTCTCGGGAGCGACGCTTCTCCGTATTCGTCTATGACGAGGTACAGCTCGTCGGCTCTGATTAACATTGTCGCTATGCTTCTTATTGTTCTGGGCGGTATCGGCTTTCTGACATGGGAAGACATAATCACGAAAAAGCACCACATAAAGCGTTACCGTATGCAAAGTAAAATCATACTGGTTACGGCGGCAATTCTGATAGTATTCCCCGCAGTATTTTTCTTTTTCGCCGATTTTTCGTCTCTGCCGCTGAAAGAAAGGCTGTTTTGTTCACTGTTTCAGGCGATAACGCCGAGAACGGCGGGCTTCAACACAGCCGACTTAAATTCAATGACAGGTCCGAGCCGTGCGCTTATCATAGTTCTTATGCTCATAGGCGGCGCACCGGGTTCAACCGCCGGCGGTATGAAAACAACCACCGTGGCAGTGCTTGTGCTGAATGCGATTGCGGTTTTCCGCCGTAAAGACGACGCAGAGGCGTTTGACCGACGGATAAATAATAACGCAGTCAGAAATGCGTCGGCAATTCTTCTTATGTATGCGGCTCTGTTTTTCAGCGGAGCATTAGTCATAAGTGCAGTCGAGAAGCTGCCTGTCAGCACCTGCATTTTCGAGACTGCATCAGCGATAGGTACGGTAGGGCTTACGCTCGGTATCACTCCCGGGCTTGGGGTAATATCCCGAAGCATACTTATTGTTCTGATGTTTTTCGGCAGAGTCGGCGGCTTGACTTTGATATATGCCGCGCTGTCTAACACGGGCAAAAAACTTTCAAAGCTCCCGCAGGAAAAAATCATTGTAGGATAGGAGAACACTCATGAAAACAGTATTACTCATAGGACTTGGCAGATTCGGCAGACATATAGCCGCCGAGCTTTATAATCTCGGTCATGAAATCATGGCTGTTGATAAAAACGAAGAAAGGGTAAACGATATTCTGCCGCTTGTCACAAACGCTCAGATAGGCGACAGCACAAACTATGAATTTATCAAGTCTCTCGGAATTAATAATTATGATATATGTATAGTCGCTATAGGCGACAATTTTCAGAGCTCGCTTGAAACCACTGCTCTCGTGAAGGACCTCGGGGCAAGGTTTGTCGTTGCGCGCGCAAACCGTGATGTTCACGCAAAATTCCTGCTCA
>JBJEOI010000006.1:0-23904 GCA_051880635.1 Acutalibacteraceae bacterium
CCTTGCCGTTATATGTATAAGATGTTTTTGAAAGCTTCACAGATGAAGCCTTATAAATTGTTACCGTTTTTGAAACCTTGCCGCATACCTTGCAGGCGGTGACAACTTTGCCGTCTTTTGAAGTTGTGGCTTTGTTAGTGGTGGTTTTGTAGGTGTGCTTGCCGGTTGCGGGAACCGTTGTCTGAGCAACTAAGATTTCACCGCATACGGAGCAGTGCTTACCTGCGGTTTTGCCTGTTTTAGTGCATGTGGCGGCAACCGCTTTGTCAACGACTTCGGTGTGACCCTTGGCGGCAACGACCTCCTGAGCGACAAGAACAGCGTTACAGACGGAGCAGTGCTTACCCTCTGTGAGACCTGTTTTAGTGCATGTTGCAGATACTGCTTTGTCAACGACTACGGTGTGATTTTCTTCAATCACTTCACCGCAATAGCACGTATATGAGTGATTTTCTTTACCTGATACGTAATCGCCGTTTCTGACATGTTTAACGGTGAGGGTAGCCTGAGCTGTTTTAACCGTTCCGTAATCATTCGACACTTCACAATAGTATTTTGTGCCGTTAAACTGACAAGTAGGGGGATAGATAATAAGTGTTTTCGATTGTGCGCTGTCGCCGCTAAGAACATTGTCGGTGCTGCCCTGAACCGAATGCCACTGATATTTATAATCAGAATCGTTGCCGTTCGTTGTGACAGAGAAAGATGCCGGTTGAGTAGCGTCAATAGCTAAATCTGATAAACTCGGCGTAATCTTCGGAGCGGTGTAATTATATCTTAAAACATACGCAGAAACCTGATCGACTTTTACATACTGTGCTTTGCCGGGCAATACGGATAATCCGCACAAGTTTTTGACAGTAGCTGCGTCGAGATTGAGATTATTCTCTGAAGAACACCAATAACCCGGCTTTGGCACAAACTTATAAACATATCTGTAAAAAGAGCCGTCTTCAAACTTTGAAAATGACATTGTAGAGTTTGACTCGAGGGATGTTACCTTTTCAACAGATTTTTGTGTGTAACATTCTGCTTTTTCGGAAAAATATGTATCACCCGCAGGAGCATCGTCTCCGATTTTATAGAAAGTATTAGTTATAACTTTCTCGGGCTTTATTTCAGAAAGAGTTGAATTGTAAGTTTGCAAGTTCGGAATATAAGCTGTGTAATTCATATTTTCATCAGCTATTGAGAACTGATCAAGATTTACTAAATTAGAAATTTTAGAATCGAAAACAGAATTCTTTCCTGCTTTTAAGTATAAGGCGTAACGGGAGTCTGCAAGGGCAATTCCATTGTTTGATTTTGCGCAGCAGCTACCTGATACTTTTGAATTTGTCTTTGAAATGTCAATATAAGTGTAGCCGCTTGCGCCGCCAATTCTTATTCCGGTACTGTTGATTGAGGCAATACCGTAAACCTTTGCGTATGAAAAATATTCACTGACAATGCCGCTGGGTCTGGGAATCGTTGCCGTGCCGACAGAAACGTTAATATTATTGATGCCTGTGTTTGAAATTGATATCAGCGAACCTGCATAGATTCCGGAAACCTCTTTAGGGGTTGTCTCTGTTCCGACGCCGTAAAGCTCGGTCGTGATATTGAGGTTTAAGCTGCCGCCGAGTACAACCTTATCAGCACGAACAGCGTTATAGGCTTTCGGTTCGGAGGAAGACTGTGAAAACGAATAATCCCTCTTCGTTATGTTCAGTGTTCCTTCTTCTTCTTTTGAACTTGTGATATAAATTTTGCTGTCTTCTCCGCTTCCGCCCTGTCGGGGTTCTGCGTAAAGAGCACCGTATGTACCGTCGTCAAGTATATCGCCGGTAAGAGCGCAATTACCCGCTACATCGATATTAAGAACAGGTGCGTCGTCATCACCGTAGTTTCCGCCGGGAATCGCTTCAATGGTCTTGCCGGTGAATCCGTTGAGATAAACGGTTCCGCTATAATACTTCAACTGACCCGAAACATAGTATGAGGCGCTTGTTGAATACGGCTGCCCGTCAACATAAAGTGTCCACGGGCACTGCTGCGCGGTGGCGATGAAAGCGGCGTTAACAGTGCCGACTATCAACACCAATGCAATAATGAAACTGAATAACTTTTTCATTCTCATAATTATTTTCCTTTCTTTGTTTATAGATTTGATAATCTATTTGATAATCTATAAGGCAGAGAAATCCTTACGCAGTAATTATAAATCTAAAGGTGTTTTTCCGCACCCTACAAATGTAGGGGTGACTTAATAAAAAGACAAAAAATTACATTTATCCCTACAAATGTAGGGTGTTAAAAAGCGAAGAGTGATTTATAATTACTTTATCAGGAGGGGATTAATATGATGAAAAAGGCTGTGATGATTTTTGCGGCTGTTATTTTAATAGGTATGCTTTCGGGCTGTTTCGGGAAAGGCGGCGAAGAGCCCGTTTCTTCCGAGCCGATAAGCACGGTCGAAAGTGTTCAGACTCAAGCTGTTTCTTCGGGTGAGACTGAAGAAAACACACAGGCGGCTTCTCAGACCAATGCCGTGACAACTCAGACAGAAACAACAAAAGAGGAGACAAAAGAAAGCCCGAAGATTACTCCGACCGATCTTTTTGACGCCAATGCGATAAGCGTTTTGCTGAATACTTACCCGTGCGTCAGAGTGGAAAGAACCTTTGATTTCGGCAAGCAAATCGAGCAGTATTCCCGACTTAATGAAGATATTATTCAGATTGTCAAAGAGGTTCCGAACGGTGAAAAAACATTTTATCACGGGCTTTACGGCGGCTTCTATTTTGAGGTTCAGCGTGGCAGAACAAAAGCATACATTCTGTTTGACGACCTCAACAGAGTTGTTACTCCCACTTTTGACAACACTGTCGCCGAAATATTTACAAACAGCAAAGTGAGCTTTGTGAAAGAAAGCTCGGAGAATTATGTTTTAAAGGTCACCTACCCCGATATGGGCGTTGATGATATGGAGGTCACCGTTACCGTCAGAAAGGATACGCTTTTGGTGACTAAGGCGGTCTTTAAGTCAGACGGCGAAGTGACGGAAACGCTTAAATGCACTCTCGACGTTGACACAAAAGATTACGCCGGTATTCTTTCAGGCTGGCACGGTCCGAAAAAAACGGTCACGATTAATGCCGAGAAAGAAAAAGGCAATAACAGAACCGAAAAGCATACAGAACTTGAACTGCCGCTTGACTGGGAGGTTTTTATAAACGACTCTTCCGAGGTAACTTTTTATATGGACAGCGGCCACACAGTGCCTTATAAATACCCCGGCAACGGCAAGGACTATAAGATTTATGCCACAAGCTCATCGGGCTAATCGGGCTGAGATATATTTACTTTCAGCGAAATTCAATATATAATAAAAATACGGTGTTTTTACCGAACTATACATAAAGGAGATATGACAAATGGGTCTTATTAAAGCAATTACGGGCGCAACGGGCGGTGTTTTAGCCGACCAATGGAAAGAGTATTTTTACTGTGAGGCTCTCAGCAAAGATGTCCTTGTCGCTAAAGGTCAGAAAAAAATAACGGGTCGTTCCTCAAACTATAAGGGCGACGAAAACATCATCACAAGCGGTTCGGGCATTGTTGTCGCCGACGGTCAGTGTATGATGATAGTCGATCAGGGCAAGGTCGTTGAGCTTTGCGCCGAACCGGGCGAATTTACATATGACGCCTCAACCGAGCCGAGCATTTTCTCAGGCAATCTCGGTGAAAGCATAAAGCAGACTTTCAAAAATATCGGCAAGCGTTTCACCTACGGCGGCGAAGCGCCCAAGGATCAGAGAGTTTATTATTTCAACACCAAAGAAATCGGCGACAACCTTTTCGGCACGGCGAATCCCATACCGTTCAGAGTTGTTGATGAAGAAATGGGCTTCCGCCTTTCGGTCGATCTTCGCTGTAACGGTGTTTATTCCTACAGAATCTGTGACCCGATGCTGTTTTACACAAACGTATGCGCAAATGTTTCGGACACTTTCGAAAGAAGCGAAATCGACACAAGACTCAAGGGCGAGCTGATGGACGCATTACAGCCGGCTTTTGCCAAAATAGCGGCTCAGAGAATAGCATACTATGAAATTCCGGCTCACACAACCGAAATTGCCGACAAACTCAACGAGGTGCTTTCATCTCAGTGGCGTGAAAAGAGAGGTATTGAAGTCTTCTCGTTTGCCATTAATTCAATCTCCGTTCCCGAGGATCAGAGAAAGAAGATAACCGAGTGGGAAGAAAACGCAATGACGAGAGATCCCCTGACTGCGGCTTCAAGAATTGTCGGCGCTCAGGCGGACACAATGAGAACAGCCGCCGCCAACGAAGCCGGAGCTTTCACCGGCTTTATGGGCATGGGTATGGCAATGAATCAGGGCGGAATGAACGCACAGAATCTTTTCGCTATGGGTCAGCAACAGCAACAGGCTCAGCAGTCTGCTCCCGCTCCGGCTCAGAACGGCTGGCAGTGCTCCTGCGGCGCAACCGCTACGGGTAATTTCTGCCCGAATTGCGGCAGTAAAAAGCCCGAGCCCAGACCCGCCGCCGATAGCTGGAAATGCTCCTGCGGCGCAGTGGTCAGCGGAAAGTTCTGCCCCGAATGTGGCTCACCGAGGCCCGCCGAAGCCGAGGGCTGGACCTGCTCCTGCGGAGCTGTCAATAAGGGCAAATTCTGCTCCGAGTGCGGCGCAAAAAAGCCTGCGGGCGCTCCTCTTTACCGCTGTGATAAGTGCGGCTGGGAGCCTGCCGACCCGAAGAATCCGCCGAAATTCTGCCCCGAATGCGGCGACGTGTTTGACGAAAACGACGTGAAATAATTTATCGGCATAAGTCCGATATGTTATAAAATAAAATTTAAAAGGAGACATTGATATGGGACTTTTTGATAAAAAATTCTGCGATGTATGCGGAGAAAAAATAGGACTTTTAGGCAACAGAAAACTTGAGGACGGCAATCTTTGCAAGGACTGCGCAAGAAAACTTTCGCCGTTTTTCAGCGACAGACGCAGTTCAACGGTTGCCGAGATTAAGAAACAGCTTGAATACCGTGAGCAGAACAAACGCAATCTTATGTCTTTCAACCCGACGCTTATCTACGGTGAGGACAAAAAGATTTATATTGACACCATGCAGGGAGCATTTGTTGTTTCACGCTTGTCGCCCGGCTCGTGGAGTGAAGAAAATCCCGATATCGTTCCTCTTTCACAGCTTATTTCCTGCAATCTGAATATCCGTGAGGACAGAGACGAGATTTACACTAAGGGTAAGGACGGCGAAAGAGTCAGCTATAATCCGCCCAGATATGAGTTCTATTATGATTTTGACCTTGAATTTAAGGTTAATAACACCTATTTTGATGAATTTACCGTTCAGCTTAACGATCGCAGGGTCAAGGATGTCGGCACGGCTGAATATCACCGCTTCCAGCAGATGGCTATGGAGGTTCAGAACGCTCTTATGCCCGGCAGAGCAGGCTCAATGGGCGGCTTTGCCCCTCAGAACGGTTATGCACCGCAAAACGCATACGCACAGCAAAATGCGTATGCTCCGCAGAATGCTTACGCTCAGCAGAACGCATATGCGCCTCAGAACGGCTACGCTCAGCAGAATCCCTACGGTCAGCAGAACGCTTACGGTCAGCCCAATAATATGTACGCACAGCAGAATGCATACGCACAGCAGAATGCATACGCACAGCAGAACGCATATTCTCAGCAAAATGCATACGGTGCGGCTCCTGCGGGCGGATATGCACAGCCTCAGCAGGCTCCTCAGAGCCGCTCTGTCCGCTGTGACAAATGCGGCTGGCAGCCTCAAAGCGGCGAGCCTGTGCCCAAGTTCTGCCCCTACTGCGGCGACCCGATTGATATGAACGATATGGTATAAAGGAGTTGATGCATAGTGTCAACCGTGTTAGAGTATAAATGCCCGTGCTGCGGCGGAGCGGTCAGATTTGACACTTCAGCGCAGAAGCTGAAGTGCCCCTACTGCGACACTGAGTTTGATGTTGACGCGCTCAAACAGACCGAGCAGGCTCAGGGCGAAGATAATGTCAGCTGGCAGAACAGTCAGACTGAATGGCAACAGGGCGAGCAGGAAGGAATGAGGGTTTATACCTGTAATTCCTGCGGCGGAGAAATTGTCTGCGGCAGTGAAACGGCGGCGACAAGCTGTCCGTTCTGCGACAATCCCGTTGTCATGAGCGGCAATCTCTCGGGTGCGCTTCGCCCCGATCTGGTTATTCCGTTCAAGCTCGACAAAAAAGCGGCAAAAGCCGCCCTTTTAAAGCATGTTAATTCAAGCAGGTTTATACCAAAAATCTTCAAGGATAAAAATCACATTGACGAAATAAAGGGTATATATGTTCCACATTGGCTTTTCACATGCGATTCCTTAGCCGAGGGTCAGTTTGAGGCTGAAGGAGTGCGCAGGTGGAGCGACTCGCAGTACAATTACACCGAGCGCACGCATTATAATGTCATCACAAAGGGCATAATGCATTTTTCAGATATTCCCGTTGACGGCTCGAAAAAAATGGACGACGACCTTATGGAGTCCATTGAGCCGTTTAACCTGAGCGACGCAGTCGATTTCAACACCGCTTACCTTGCGGGCTATCTCGCCGATAAATATGATGTCGGTCTTGAAGAGAGCATACCCCGTGCAAATGAAAGAATTCGTCAGAGCGCCGCCGACGCTCTCGGGAAAAGCATAACGGGCTACGACCATGTTACCGCCAGAGATATACAGCTCAATATTTCTAACGGTCAATATAAGTATGCGCTTTACCCGGTCTGGCTTCTCAACACCTCGTGGAACGGTAAGAAATATACCTTTGCCATGAACGGTCAGACAGGCAAGTTTGTCGGCGATTTACCGCTCGATAAGGGCAAGTTCTGGAAATATGTGTCTCTTATCGGCGCAGGTATCGGTGCGGCGCTTTACGGCGCACTGTGGATTTTTGCGGGGGTGATTTAATGAAAAAAAGACTTTTTTCGGCGCTTTCAGCGTTAATTCTCTGTTTTATTTTCGTTATGCCTGCCTTTGCGATAACGCCGAGAAATCCTCATATCGTTGACAATGTGAACATTTTCAGCGACAGTGAGTTCAATGAGCTTGAGGGCTACGCTCTGTCGCTTGAGGAAGAATACGGATATTTTGTTATGTTCTGCCTGACAGATGTTGATGGCGAGGGTGCAACTTATGACTTCGGTCAGACGACGCTTGAGTCAAACTCCTACTGTGATAACGGCGTCGCTCTCACACATAACACAAAAGAAAATGTTTTTTCTTTCAACTTCATCGGTGAAGCTGAAGAGGTTTTCAGCGAAGATATTCAGAATGAACTCTGGGGCGCATATAACGAAACCGAAACTTATTTTGACGGCGTTATTGCTTATTTTGACAGCGTAGATGCCGCTCTGAAGAGTGCGGGTGTTACAAATGTGCCCGTTTCGGAGAATGTGACAATAGACCCGAATCTTCCGACAGAAAGACTTCTGCCGCTCGTTGTTGACAAAGCGGAGCTTCTGACCGACGCTCAGGAGGCGGAGCTTATCACGAGGCTCACCGAGATTTCTGACAGATTTGAGCTTGACCTCGCCGTTGTAACGGTTAACAGCTTTGAGGGTAAATCCCCCGAGGCTTTTGCCGATGATTTCTATGATTATAACGGCTACGGCAGAGGGGAGGACGCCGACGGTGCTCTGCTTGTTTATAAGCCCGGCGCTGAGGGCGACAGAAGGCTACAGATATCAACCTGCGGAAAAGCTATTAATGCGTTGAACGACGCAAAGATAAATTCCGTTATTAATAATATTAAGCAGTACTTCATTGATGAAGACTATCTCAGCGGCTTTACGGCTTTTTCCGACGAGTGTGAAAACGCTTTTGAAATGGGCTTTGAGCCGAGCGTAAGTCCTTTCTGGATTCCCGTTTGTCTTATTATCGGCTTCGTTATTTCGTTTGCAATAATGAAGGTTTCAACAAGCTCGCTTAAATCGGTCAGACATAAGGTTGACGCCGGCGACTATGCAAGCTCGGTTAATATCATTGACAGATCTGATGTTTTCCTTTATCGAAATGTCGATAAAGTCAGAATACAGAGTGAAAGCAGTTCTTCCGGCAGCAGCACTCACACAAGCTCATCGGGCAGAACTCACGGCGGCGGTGGCTCGTCGTTTTAAAAAGGAGATATGGCATGGCTGAAAAAATAGTTTTCGGGAAAATCCCCGAAAGTCTTGAAGAATTTTTATCTTTGCCTCAGGCTCAGATGAAAACGCCCTATGAAACAGCGGCGCTTGTGGTGCTGGCTCTGAGCGTTTACCCTGAAAATAAAGAACTTTCTATAAATATGCTTGATGCTTTAAGAGGACCGAGACCGCTGAGCAATATGGATAAGCAGTTTATTGCCGACCGTTTCAGAGGCAAGGAATATCTTATGCGCTCCTATTTCGGCGGTTCGTCACCTGAAAATGACTACACACCCGCTTTGCCTTATACGGTTACGGTCAGTGAAAATCAAAATTCCTGCTTAGAACCTAATTTAATGAAGCTGTTTGTCGAGTGCTCGGGTGCAGACAGCCCGAGACCCATTCAGCTCAGAAAGGCAAAGGACGGCAAGTGGTATCTTTGGGAGCAGTTTTTGCTGTCGGGTATCAAACAGCCCGAAAGCAGTAACCCTTGGGCATAAAAAGAGGCTGTCATATTCAGTGCGTATGCTCTGAATATGACAGCTAATTTTTTGCTTGTTCCGTTTATTGCCCAGACCTATTTACGGCAAATTTTTCAGCGGATTGAGATAAAACCCAATTCGCTGAATTTTGTGTTTTTGATAATTAATAGTGTGAAATTCCACATTCACAGATTTTGTTTATTCCGAAAATCTTCCAGAAAATGCGCATCAGCTTATAAATCACTCTCTTGAACCCTGTCTGATGACAAATACATGAACAAATCACCTGACCGCATCTGTCACAGACTCCGTCGCCGTCACTGTCGGCGTGACCAAGCTCGGGAATAACGCTTATGCTTGTTTCGCCGCAAACACAGGTTGAAATGAGTTCTCCGCTCTGAGTGCATGTCGGCGCTGTGTAATCGCTTTCGCCAAATGTATGAGTATGCGCTATGAATTGACGCGAATATGTCAGCGCATATTGTTGAGCCGTTGAATTTTCAAAGGAAGTGATAACTGCGTCTGCCGGCAGTGTGCTCTCAGCGTCATAGATAGCGCATGAGGGGTTGAATATTGTAATGTCGGTCATTGCTGAGCAGTTTGCAAAAGACTGTTGTTCAACCGAAGAAACATTTTTTGAAAGAGTAACCGATATAAGTGAGCTGCAGTTATAAAACGCATATTTACCTATTATTTCAACGCTTGACGGCAGGCTGACTTTTTCTAAAGAAGTGAGATTATTACAGGCAGAGCCGGCTATAAGTCTTGTTCCGTCTTTAACCGTGAGTGATGTTTCGGAAAAGTCTCCCTTTATTGCATAAAGAATATCGCCCAGATAAACCACATTGTCAGGGTATTCGTCAAGCCATTTTGTTGCGTAGAAAACAAGAATACCGAAATTCGTTATCTCAGCATTGTTTTCAATACTTTTAAGGCTTGTGCAGTTCATAAACGCCGCGTCACCGACGGCTTTGACAGTTTTCGGGAGAACGAGACTTTCGATTGCACAGCCTGAAAATGCTTCTTTGCCAATTGTTTCAACACCCTCTGATAAGGTCAGTGAAGAAAGACCGGCGCAGGACTTGAAAGCGCTGTCACCTATAACGGTTTTTCCTGAAATCAGAACTTCTTCGAGGGAACCGCAGTTAATGAACGCACTCTGACCGACAGATATTAATGATTTCGGCAGGCTGACAGCTTTAAGCGCACCGCACTTTCTGAAAGCCTCATCGCCTATCTCTTCAACACCTTCGCAAAGCGTCAGTGAGGCGAGAGCGTAGCACTGATAAAAGGTTTTATCTCCGATAACCTTAATGGTTCCGGGTATAGTGACAGCTTTCAGCGAGCCGCATCCATAAAAAGCCTTTTTGCCGAGACATTCAAGACTTTCAGGCAGATTTATTGCTTCGAGCTTTCCGCATGAAAAGAATGAGCCGTCTGAGACTGCTTTCAAAGTTTCGGGCAGAGTGACATTTATAAGTCCGTCACAGTTTTCAAAAGCGTATTCGCCGATTTCTTCAAGACCGCTGTTAAGAATAAGCTCAGAAACCGAGCTGCAGCCCGAAAATGCTTTTTCACCTATCTTCTTGACGCTTCCGGCAATTTCAACGGATTCGGCGTTTGAACAGCCGTAAAAGGCATAATTGCCGATTTCCGTTACACCGTCACATATTACTATCTTTTTAACTGAGCCCCGTTTGTCATACCAAGGCGGAGTAATCTGATAAACAGCGCCCTGAACAATAGAGAAGTAATACATATTGCCCGTTCCGCTGATTTCTAACGTTCCGTTTGAATCAATGCTCCAGCTCAGATTGTTCCCTGCTCCGCTTGAGGTTATTGCCCGAGCCGAGGGGAAAAGCTCCGAGCTATTTCCGACAAACGGAAAGACCGAAAGAAGCATTATAACAGACAGAGCAATAGATAAAAAACGTCTGAATTTTTTCATAATAATCATCCTTTCAGCTTCTTAAAAGCCAAAAACTGCTTTTAAGAATAATACTATATTTTTATCAGGCATATCTTGCCTTTAATGACAAATTATCACTTTTTCAGCCGAATTTCAAGATGATTGTCAAAAAAATTATATAATTATCATAAATATAATAAAATTGTTAAAATGTTATATAAATCGCAATATTTTTCAGCTTTTCTTGACTTTATAACAGCTCGGATATACAATTATCAAGGCTAAAAAATAAATAAGCCCAATAACAGAAAAAGGGAGAAAACAATATGAACGAACTTTGCGGCAGAGATTTATGCAGCAAATGCACAAAGAAAAATAACGGCTGCTCAGGCTGTAAGGAAACTGACGGTCACCCCTGCGGCGGAACCTGCGTCGCCGCCGAATGTATAAGAAAACACGGCTTTGATAAACTTTCCGATTATACTGAAAAGCTATGCGGTGAGATTAATGCCCTAGGCATTGACGGTCTCAACATTTCGTCATTAAACCTTCTTTCCGGCTTTTATGTTAATCTTACATACCCGCTCCCGAACGGAAAAACGGTCGATTTTCTTGAAGATAACAAGGTCTATTGGGGCACTCAGGTCGAAAAGAAAGGCGAAGAAAGATGCTACGGTGTTGTTGCCGACGAAAAATTTATACTTGTTTGCGAATACGGCTGTGAGGGTAAAGAGCCCGAAATAATAATGTATAAGAAAAGATGAAAACTGCCGCATTGAGGCGCTTTGCATGTCTTTTCCTCCATTTTTGGAAAAGCACATGCAAGCTCGGCTCAATGCGGCAATCGTTTTATTTCTTCATATCATCGGTTGCGGGGTTGTCTATAAGCTCTCCTTCTTCGGTAAACCTTGAGCCGTGACAGGGGCAGTCCCACGAGTGTTCGTCTTTGTTGTATTTTAACGCACAGCCCATGTGAGGACAGCGTTTTTTTGTCGGCGTCAGAAAGTTTATAAGTGTTTCTGCGACATTGACGAATAACTGACCGTGAAGCATAGACCTTGACGGCGAATAAAGCTGCGCATACCTGTTATTTTTGCCCTGAACGAGGTCGGCGAGAATTTCAGCCGATACCATCGAAGACGACATTCCCCATTTATTGAAGCCCGTCGCCGTGAATAAATCGGGCGTATTTTTCGAGTATTGCCCTATATAAGGGATACCGTCAAGGCTCATGCAGTCCTGAGTCGCCCAGCGGTATCTTATTTTAGCCTCAGGGTAATATTTCTTTTTGAAGTTTTCAAGCTCGGTGAAATTCCCGCCGCTTTTGCCCGTTCTGTGGTCGCCGCCTCCTATCAGAAGAAAATCGCCTGCGCTTCTGAAAGACATACCGCACTGAGCTTCATCAACATACATTGCGTCAAGTTTTTCTGCGTTTTCAAGAGCGATTACATATGAGCGGTGCTGATATAGCTTCATAAAGTACAGCCCGTGCTTGTTCAGAATGGGGAAATGAGTCGCTATTATTATCTTTTTTGCCTTAATTTTTCCGTATTGCGTGACGGCTGTCATTCCCTGAAGCTCCAAAGCCTTGGTGTGCTCATAAATTCTGAGGTCTTTTGATATTCCGGCAATAAATTTAAGCGGATTAAACTGCGCCTGATTTTTAAATCTTATTGCGCCCATAACTGAAAAGGGCAGGGGAATATCTTCACACCGCTGAGCGTTAAAGCCGAGCCCCTCAAGCGCTTCAAGCTCTTTTTCGATTTTTTCGCTGTCATATGAATAAACAATGTTGTCGCATATCTTAAAATCACAGTCTGTGTTTTCGCACAGGGCTGTGAATTTTTTTACTGCATTTTCGTTTGACTCAAGATAAAGCTTAGCTTCATGCAGACCGTATTTTTTTATCAGCGTATCATAGATAAAGCCGTGTTGTGACGTTATCTTTGCCGTTGTGTTCTTAGTTATGCCGCCGCAGATTTCATTTGCTTCAATTAAAATATAATCGGCGCCTTTCTTCTGAAGCTCAAAGGCGCAGAGTATGCCCGCCATACCGCCGCCGATAATGAGAATATCGGTCTCGGCGTCGCCTTGAAGTCTTTCAAAATGCGGCATTTTTGCCGTGTCTGACCATAGAGAAATCATAATATCACCACTCGTTTTTTATTTAGTTTTGAAATATGAGCCCGATTTATTCAAAAAATTCTGCTTTTTAAACGACAAATTTTGACAAAATTTTCCATGTGTGATAATATTACAAAAATGGGGTGATAAGGTGAAAAAGCAGATAATAGTTTCGCTTTTTGCTGTTTTGATAATTCTGACAGCCTGTTTTGCGGGCGGAAAATACTATATGTTCCGCTCAGAAAGCAATGAAAAAATTCTGTCGCTCGAGCTTCCGCCGTTCAGCGATGATATAGTTCTTCATGAGGGCGAAACGGTCTATGAGCAGTATTTCGAGGTGATTTTTGAAAACGGATTTTCATCAAAAGACATCACCTTCGTCAGTGAAGACGAGAGCGTCGCCTCGGCGAAATACAGTCTGACTGACAGAAACCGATACGTATGCTATAAGGTTAAGGCAAATTCTGTCGGTGAAACCTATATTTATTTTACGGCGAACGACGGAGAAACCGTGTCCGAAAAGGTAAAGGTGGTTGTTCTTCCTAAAATCACCGAGCCGATTACTGCCGAAGCTACCGATTTTTCCGCTGAGCCGACGACGGATATTCCTTATGAAGAAGACGAAACGGAAACTACCGATAAACAGACCGAAGTTCAGCCTACAGCGCATACGGAATATGTCAGTGAAGAAAGCACGGCGGAAAAGACAACCGAGAAACAGACCGAAGTCAAAACTACAGCGCATACCGAATATGTCAGCGAAGAGAGCACGGCGGAAAAGACAACCGAGAAACAGACCGAAGCCAAAACTACAGCGCATACCGAATATGTCAGTGAAGAAAGCACGGCGGAAAAGACAGCCGAAAAAGCGACCGAGCCCCAAGGGGACACCGTCTATATTGCTCCGACGGGTAAGAGGTATCACTATTCAAAAACCTGCGCCGGGAAAAACGCTTCAGCCGTTTCAAAAGCCGAAGCGCAGGAAAGAGGAAGAACTCCCTGTAAAAAATGCGCGGGCGGATAAGGCTTTATGTAAAATACGAATAAATAAGTGCAAGGTGTGACGAATATCTTGCACTTTTCTTTTGGTCTGATATAATGAAACCATAATAAAGAAGAGGAGGGCGGCGTGTGAAAATAAAACTCGCAGTCAGCTCGGAAAGCTATGAAGAGCTGAAAGGTTTTCTGACAGAAAAGGGCATTGAAATTGACGACGATGCGGAATTTGTTCTCACACAGAGCGGAAAATATGTTGACCGTATAGCTGTCAGAGATGCGAAAACCGGTGAAAAGATACATATAGCGGTTAAGGATATCGTCTATGCCGAGTCGCTGGGGCATAAGGTTACGGTGCATACGGCTGAAAAGGAATGGATTTCGTCGGACAGGCTTTATCAGCTATGCGCTATTCTCGACCCTAAGCACTTTTTAAGAATAAGTGTTTCGACCGTCATTTCGACAGACAAGGTCAAGCGCATAATGCCGACTCTTTCAAGAAAATTCGTCCTCACAATGGAAAACGGCGACAGCGTCGAGGTTACAAGAAGCTACTATAATATTGTCAAAGAATTTTTCGGTATATAGGAGGGATAAATAATGAGAATTGCAATTTTGCCTTTAATTATTATTGCCGCAGCACTTATTCTGTTTGTAGCGTATATGCTGATTTATCTGTTTTTTATCAATAAAAAGGTAAGCAGCGGCGAAAGAAATAAAACACATATGCCCGAGTCGGGCAGTGTCGGCTTCACGATTTTGGTTGTTTCAACAATAGTGTGCTTTTTAATCTGTTTTTCTCAGATAAGTTCACTCAAAACCGAGGTTCAGAACCTGAGTAATAATTATCTCAATCAGATAAGGGACTTACAGAATACTATCAACGATTTATCTTATGACATGGAACAGCAGATAAAAGGACAGAACAGTCTGTTTTCCTCAGCCGAAATGGAATACGGAGACTATGATAAAAAGAGTCATAAGGGTGAAATAACCGTCACGCTTGTGCCGAAAGAAATAAAAGCCGACACTAAAATGACTCTTATAGCGGGCGATAAAGAATATATCGGCAAGCGAGAGGGGAACAGCTTCGTTTTCCGCGTATTATTTGATGTGATTGAAGACTCTGAAGATTATCATGCTTTTTCCGCAACGCTGACTTCTTCGGGCGTGACAAAAACAGAAACGCTCGAAGATATGAGCTTTGAGTATGCGGCAGACAGCTTTATACCGAATATAAATGCGACATACATTTTTTCGCCTGACTTCTCATCAGGTGACAGCAGCATCGTATTCAATTCGTCTTTCGGTGTCAGCGTTTCATATTACGGCAAAGACCCTGCTTTCACTAAGGGCAGACTGATTTTTAAAAAGAACGGCGCTTTGGTTAAAGAGCTTGATGTTTCTTCTTATCTCAGGGCGCAAACAGGTGAATGTGATTTTGATATTCCCGTTAATGAGAAGTTTAATGTGACAAACGGCGACAAAATTGAATTATATCTTGAAGCAAAAGACAGCTTAGGGATAACACACACTGTCTGTGCATACGCAGGCGAGATAACCGAAGACAGTGTCATTGACTGCTATAATGAAACCAAAGGCTCAATATCTCTTTCGATTGACTGAAAAAGGCGGATTTTTCCGTCTTTTTTGTATTTTTTCCCTTGACAACGGCTGTTCCTTATAGTATAATAACCGAGCTGTAAAGTTAAAACTCTTTACACAGCGACGAAAGCGAGGGAGCTTAATGACAAAAAATCTTGATATTACGATGCTTCTTGATATCTACGGCGATATGCTCACTGAGAAGCAGAGAAACTTTCTCGATTATTATTATAACGATGACCTGTCGCTTTCCGAAATAGCTGAAAACGAGGGAATAACAAGACAGGGAGTGCGTGACTCAATCAAGAGAGCCGAAGCTATTCTTTTCGATATGGAAGAGAAGCTCGGGCACTGCCGCCGCTTTAATTTCCTCAAAGAGAGCGCCGACGAAATAAACGCTCTTGCAGACAGAATTAACGAGATTAATCTTTCAACCGTGCTTTCGCGGGAGATAAATGACTCTGTCACGAGAATAAAGACTCTGACACAGATAATGAAGGAATAAAGGAGAGATATTATGGCGTTTGAAGGTCTTTCCGAAAGACTTGAAGCCGCGTTCAAGCGAATGCGAAGCAAGGGCTCGCTCACCGAGGCCGACGTTAAAGAAGCTATGCGTGAAGTCAGGCTTGCTCTTCTTGAGGCTGACGTAAACTATAAAGTCGCCCGTGATTTCACAAAGAACGTCACCGAAAGAGCGGTCGGTGAAAAGGTTATGGAAAGTCTCACACCGTCACAGATGGTTATTAAGATTGTCAACGAAGAGCTGACAAACCTTATGGGCGGGACGAAATCAAGACTTTCCGTTGCAAATCACCCTCCCACAGTCGTTATGATGTGCGGTCTTCAGGGCTCAGGTAAAACAACCCATTCGGCTAAACTTGCGCTTATGCTTAAAAATGAGGGTCACAGACCTCTTCTTGTTGCCTGCGACGTTTACCGTCCCGCCGCAATAAAGCAGTTACAGGTTGTCGGTGAAAAGGCGGGAGTGCCCGTTTTCGAAATGGGTCAGATTAACCCCGTTGACATAGCTAAAGAAGCTGTGAAGCTCGCTAAGGATCACGGTTACGATTACGTTTTCCTTGACACTGCCGGCCGTCTTCACATTGACGAAGAGCTCATGAATGAGCTTAAAAATATAAAAAGTGAGGTTCACCCCCACGAAATTCTCCTTGTTGTTGACTCAATGACAGGTCAGGACGCAGTTAATGTTGCGACATCTTTCAACGAAGCGCTCGGCATTGACGGTCTTATTCTGACAAAGCTTGACGGTGATACACGAGGCGGCGCCGCCCTCTCGGCAAGAGCGGTCACGGGTAAACCCATTAAGTTTGTCGGTACGGGTGAAAAGCTCGAAGACCTTGACGTTTTCCACCCCGAAAGAATGGCTTCGAGAATACTCGGTATGGGCGATATGCTCTCGCTTATAGAAAAGGCGGAGCAGGAGCTTGACGAGAAAAAAGCCAAAGAGCTTGAAGAAAAGCTCAGAAAAAACAAGTTCGACTTAAACGATCTTCTTGACCAGTTTAATCAGATAAAAAAGATGGGTTCTCTCAAGGACCTCTTGAAGATGATTCCCGGTATTGGCAACAAGATTAAAGACGCCGATATTGACGACAGACAGCTTGACCGGACAAAGGCAATCATTCTTTCAATGACGCCTAAAGAGAGGGAAAAGCCCGATATAATCAATCCGTCAAGAAAAAAGAGAATAGCCGCTGGCTGCGGAATGCAGGTTGAAGATGTCAACAGACTTCTTTCACAGTACAGGCAGATGCAGAAGCTCTTCAAACAGATGAATTCAAAGGGCGGCAGTAAAAAGCGCAGAAGAAGAATGCCCCCGATAAATATGGAAGGCTTCGACCCGAATATGTTCGGCGGTATGATGTAAGAACAGGTTTAAAACACGCAATAAACACCAATGCGTGTCAAATATATTAATTTTGTATATTATTTTTGGAGGTAACAAAAATGGCAGTAAAAATCAGACTTCGCCGTATGGGCGCAAAGAGAGCACCGTTTTATCGTGTAGTTGTTGCTGACTCAAGATATCCCCGTGACGGTCGTTTCATTGAGGAAATAGGCACATATGACCCCATGAAGAACCCCGCTGAAATCAAGATTGACGCGGACAAGGCTCAGAAGTGGCTTTCAAACGGTGCACAGCCCACAGACACAGTCAGATCACTTTTAAAGAAATCAGACATAATTAAGTAATTTTTCAGGAGGATTCGGACTTGAAAGATTTACTTATATCAATAGCCGCAGGTCTTGTTGATAAGCCCGAAGCTGTTAAAGTCGATGTTGACGAGGTCAACGAAGAGGGTGTTACAGTTTATCACCTTCATGTTGACGCTGACGACATGGGCAGAGTTATCGGCAAACAAGGCAGAATAGCCAAGGCTATCAGAACGGTCATGCGAGCAACCGCAAACCGCAATGATGAAAAAATCTCAGTTGAGATTGACTGAAAAGATTTACCCCGCAGGACTTCCTGCGGGGCGTTTCGTTATGTATGCTTTTTACTTAGTGACCGTTTCAAGCACTCTGCCTGCGTAGCCGAACTGCTTTCCTTCTTCAATCGCCTTGTTGACATCGTTTTTACCCATATGATGATAGGGCTTGACTTTGAGAATGAGCGTCATAACGACTGCGCCGATAACGTTTGCTATAGTGTCCTCCATAGTGTCAATGAGGGCGTATCTCGACGGGTCAAGCGGGTCTATGACATTTGGCATTGAACAGCCGTATTTTTCACAAGCCTCTACAGCGAGCTGATATGACCAGTGCTGACTGTCGCCACCTGCAAGCTGATCAAAGGTGAATTCAAAGATTTCCCAGCCTACGCCGAAAATGAACGATATACCGCATGCGCCGAAGAGAACAAGGGCAATCGGAGCCGTCTGTCTGTCACGCATCTGAATAGCCGTGATAAGCTCATAGCCTATAAAGCAGGCCTCCGCTCCGCCGAAAACATGAAGAATGATGTCATAGGGCGGAATACTGTAGTAGAAATTGAGAAAAGCTCCGCCGAATGAACCGAGGAAAAACCCGAGAAGAGTTATGTTCTGAACATATGACGGTATGTAGGACAGAAGGCTCTTCTGTGAAGTTTTCATCATGATTTCCCAAGCGAACATACCGAAGAGATTGGCGCTTGACTGAGCTACCTGAGTCAGTCTTTCGCTGTCTTTTGTTTTAATGAACATGACTAAGCTGTAGATAATAGAGCCTATCATAATGACTCTTAAAATCCACCAATAAATTCTTTCGCTGAGTTTCGACAGTTCGTGATGTCTTTTGATATATTCTTTCATATATATCTCTCCTTTCAGCTTATCATTCTAACACACAGTCTGCTTTTGTTTCAATATATAATATATAAATTTTTGAAATTATAAGCCGAAAAAGGGGAATAAAATCTTCATTATAGATTTTTTTGAAATCATAATTGACAAAGTCGGCGTAATTGTATATATTAAAATTAAATATGAAGATTAATATAATGAAAAAGGGGAGTATAACATGTCAAACACAGCTATTTACCGTCTCACATCAATTTTTCTTGCGTTTATATCCGTCTTCTGTTATGTATTCGGAGGAGTAACGGTTCCTCACGGCGAAAAAATGGATTTAGGCAGGTTTGAGCTTGTCTGGAGCGATGAATTTGACGGCGACAGACTTGATGAAACCAAGTGGAGCGGTCATTTTGTCAAAGACGGTCAGACAAAAGTGCGCAAGGGCGGCTATTGGAACAAGGAGCTTTCAAGCGTAAGTGACGGCTGTCTCAGAGTTTCGACGAAATATCTTGAAAACGGCGTTGACGGGAACGGACCAGCCGGCTGGTATTCCTATGCTCTTGACACAAATTATCATTACGAGCAGACCTACGGCTATTTTGAGACACGCTGTATTTTGCCCAAAGGCTCGGGTCTTTGGTCGGCGTTCTGGCTTCTGTGCGACTCAATGACCGATGTCACAAACGGCGGAATTAACGGAGCGGAAATTGATGTCTTTGAATCCTGCTTCTATTCGCTTAAAAACGGCAAATTTAAAAATTCCGTCTCGTCAAACATTCATGTTGACGGCTATGACGAAGCGCACAGGTCAAAAAACATCTGCAACAGCCTTGTTTATGCAAGCAATCCTTATGAAGAGTTTAACACCTACGGCGTTGAATGGAATCAAAACGAATACATTTTCTATATAAACGGCATTGAAGCGGGCAGGAGCGATTTCGGCGGCGTATCACAGGTGCCCGAATATCTTATCCTTTCGGTTGAGGTCGGCGGCGAAAACGGAAAGCCTGAAGAAAGCTGGGTCGGGGAATCAATCGAAACAGCCGGAAACGAAATTACGGACTTTGTCGTTGACTATGTCAGAGCTTATCAGTATAAATAATTATGTGACAAAAAGACGGATAAAACATTGAATAAAGCCGAAAAAAGTGTTATAATATAAAGAACGGAAAAAGTCTTTGAGAGTGAAAAAATGAAAGAGCGGATAAAAATTTTAATCGAAAAACTTAATAAAACTCAGACTCTTTCAATTTCTGAATATGAAGAGCTTCTCAAAAACAGAGACGATGAGGCGTATGCCGCTTTAGCCGACTGTGCGGTTAAAAAGAGGAAAGAGTTCTACGGCAATACGGTCTATCTTCGTGGGCTTATCGAGATAAGCAATATCTGCAAAAACGATTGCCTCTACTGCGGAATAAGAAGAAGCAATACAAACTGCGACCGATACCGTCTTACAATAGATGAGATAATCGACTGTGCCGATACGGGATATGCGCTTTCGATGCGCACTTTTGTCTTACAGGGCGGGGAAGACCCTTATTATACAGATGAAATACTTTGTGATATAATAAAACGGCTGAAGACAAATCACCCCGACTGTGCCGTAACCTTATCGCTGGGCGAAAGAAGCGACGAAAGCTACAGACTTCTTAAAGAAGCGGGCGCAGACAGATATCTTCTTCGCCATGAAACGATAGCGCCTGAGTATTATTCTCGTCTTCACCCGTCTGAAATGTCGTTTCACAACCGAATACGCTGTCTTAACACTCTAAAAAAGCTCGGCTATCAGACAGGCTGCGGCTTCATGGTCGGAGCGCCGTTTCAGACAAATGAAATTTTAGCTAAGGAGCTTAAATTCATAGAAGAGTTTCAGCCTCAGATGTGCGGCATAGGTCCGTTTATTCCGCATAAGGATACGCCGTTTCGTGACTTCCCGTCAGGCTCGGTTGAGCTGACTTGTTATCTGCTTTCAATTATAAGACTTATTAAACCCAATATTCTTCTTCCGGCTACAACGGCGCTGAATACGGTGAGCCCCGACGGCAGACGAAAAGGCATACTTTCAGGCGCAAATGTCGTGATGCCCAACCTGTCGCCTTCAGACGTCAGAAGCAAATATGAGCTTTATAATAACAAAGCGTTTACGGGCACGGAATCTGCTCAGTGTATAAAAGAAATAAAAAAAGATATCAGCTCCATAGGCTACGAAGCTGTAACCCATAGAGGAGATATAATAAATTAATCTGAAGGGGAAGATTTTCTGACCCGAAGAAAGGAATACATTATGAAAACTGTTTATGACCCCAAATCACTCAAAGCGGAAGAATTTATCAATGATGAAGAAATCCGTGAAACCCTCGCTTATGCCGAGGAAAACAAGAACAATTTCGAGCTAATAGAAAAAATTCTCGAAAAGGCAAGACCCAAGAAAACAGAAACGGGCTGTGTCTGCTCAGGTCTTTCACACAGAGAAGCCTCTGTTCTTCTGGCCTGTGAAGACCCGAAAATTATCGAAAAGATGTATGAGATTGCCGAAGAAATCAAGCTTGCTTTCTACGGCAACAGAATAGTTATCTTTGCGCCGTTATATCTTTCAAACTACTGCGTCAACGGCTGCGTCTATTGCCCCTATCATTTAAAGAACAAGCATATTCCGAGAAAAAAGCTCACACAAGAAGAGGTCAGAGCTGAGGTAATAGCTCTTCAGGATATGGGTCACAAGCGTCTCGCCATTGAAGCGGGCGAAGACCCCGTCAATAACCCGATTGAATATATTCTTGAATGTATCAAGACGATATACAGCGTGCACCATAAAAACGGCGATATCAGACGTGTCAACGTCAATATAGCCGCTACTACCGTTGAAAACTACAGAAAGCTCAAAGAAGCGGGTATAGGTACATATATCCTGTTTCAGGAGACATATCATAAAGAAAGCTATGAACAGCTTCACCCCACAGGTCCGAAACACGATTACGCATACCACACAGAGGCTATGGACAGAGCCATGGAGGGCGGCATTGACGACGTCGGTCTCGGCGTTCTCTTCGGGCTTGAAATGTATAAATATGAGTTTGCGGGGCTTCTTATGCACGCAGAGCACCTTGAAGCCGTTCACGGCGTCGGACCGCATACCATAAGCGTTCCGAGAGTCAAGCACGCTGACGATATCGACCCGACAGCCTTTGACAACTCAATCTCAGACGAAATATTTGAAAAGATTGCCGCTTGTATCAGAATTGCCGTTCCCTACACGGGGATGATTATCTCGACAAGAGAGACAGAAGAGGTTCGCTCAAAAATGCTCAGAATAGGCATTTCACAGGTTTCGGGCGGTTCAAGAACCTCGGTCGGCGGTTACACCGAGGAGGAAAGACCTCACGACACCGAACAGTTCGATGTTTCTGACCAGAGAACCCTCGATGAGGTCGTTCGCTGGCTTATGGAAAACGGGCATATTCCCTCATTCTGCACAGCCTGCTACCGTGAGGGCAGAACAGGCGACCGCTTCATGAGTCTATGCAAGAACGGTCAGATTCTCAACTGCTGTCACCCGAACGCTCTTATGACCCTTACAGAATACTTGGTTGACTACGCTTCAGACAAGACAAAAGAAGTCGGCTTTAAGATGGTTGACGAAGAACTGAAGCGTGTGCCTAAAGAAAAGGTCAGAAATATTGCAAAAGACAATATTGAAGCTATAAAATCCTCTGACCGCAGAGACTTTCGCTTTTAAGGCGGTGTTATTATGAGCTTAATGGGAACCACCTCGGGCGAAAGAGTTCATATCGGTTTTTTCGGTCTGAGAAACGCAGGCAAATCAAGCGTAGTCAACGCTGTCACAGGTCAGGAGCTTTCGGTTGTCTCCGCTCATAAGGGCACAACGACCGACCCCGTGAAAAAGGCTATGGAAATTCTGCCTCTCGGTCCCGTTGTGATAATCGACACACCGGGCTTTGATGATGAGGGCGACCTCGGCGAGCTGAGAGTGAAAAAGACAAAAGAAACTCTTTCTCACACAGATGTCGCCGTGCTGATAGTTGATAGCGCTTTGGGGCTTTCAGAGACCGACAGAATTTTAATTTCTCTTTTTGAAGAGAAGAAAATACCTTATATTAAAGCCTTTAACAAGTGCGATTTGATTGAGAAGAGAGAAGAAGACGACGCACTTTATGTCAGCGCAATGACAGGTGAGGGGATAAACGCTCTCAAGGATAAAATCGCCGAGCTTGGCGGCAGAGAGAAAAACGAAAAATACATTGTTGCCGACATTCTGAAGCCTTATGATACGGTTGTGCTTGTCATTCCTATTGACGCCGCCGCGCCAAAGGGGAGAATCATTCTCCCTCAGCAGAATGTTCTTCGCGAGCTTCTTGACATTCACTGCTCAGTCGTATGCTGTCAGGACACCGAGCTTGCGAAAACTTTGTCAGGTCTGAAAGAGAAGCCGGCTTTAGTGATTACCGATTCTCAGGCTTTCGAAAGAGTATCAAAGCAGACACCGCCCGACGTTCTTCTGACCTCTTTTTCAATTCTTTTCGCAAGGTATAAAGGAGATCTCAGAAAGACGGTCGAAGCGGCAAAGTCGCTGAGCAGTATAAAAGACGGCGACAGGGTGCTTATCAGCGAGGGCTGCACGCACCACCGCCAATGCGGAGATATCGGCACGGTGAAAATGCCGAGCTGGGTGAAGAATTTCACAAAGTCCGAACCAAAGTTTGAATTTACCTCGGGCGGCTCGTTCCCCGATGATTTATCAAGCTATAAAGCGGTTATTCATTGCGGCGGCTGTATGCTTAACGAAAAAGAAATGCACTCAAGAATTGAGAGCTGTGAAAAGTTGGGTGTTCCTATGGTGAACTACGGCATAGCTATAGCATATATGCACGGAATACTCAAAAGAAGCCTTGAACCGTTTAAAGAGTTTGACGATATTTTATAACATAGAAAAGACGCCTTTCGGGGCGTCTTTTTGCGGTGTAGGTTTTATCTTACTGAAATAATCCGTAGGATTTTTCGGAGAGGGGTTACTCCCTCAGTCAGCAAGCTGACAGCTCCCTCAATGAAGGAGCCTGATAAAGTCCTATCGGTTTTTGTAGCTTTTCGCCCTCTCAGTCTCGCTATGCTCGACAGCTCTCCCAATGGGAGAGCCAAGGAAGATGTCACTTTCGCCCACTCTATTTCTGAGGCATGGAAGGCGCAGACACACGGGCTAAGATAGTGAACACAAAGCACTTTGAACTGAGATAGTGAAAAAAGGCGTGCAAACGGCTGGAGTGTGTCTGTGCAGTCGG
>JBJEOI010000007.1:0-4642 GCA_051880635.1 Acutalibacteraceae bacterium
GAAAGGGCGGAAATATTCCGATAAAAAACTGAGTTCGGATTATTCTTCTCACCCTGAAGTGAAGCAGTGACCTTTTTCACTTTGAAAGAAAAGTCCTTTCACTAATACCCTTAACGCCCCAAAAAATTGCGCAAAAACAGACGCAAAATTTATGATTTCCCGATATGTTTACAAAACATTTACAAATACGCTGAGATTTTATATAATTTCTTAAACGGCACGGAATAATTTGACGAAAAATATTGCACAATTTATCGTGATGTGATAAAATTCTCATTTGGATTTTGTTAATACTACTGAAAAAAGGTGAAATAAATGGAAGTCAGAAATGAAGTCAGAAATGTAGCCATTATCGCCCACGTTGACCACGGCAAGACGACTCTTGTTGACCAGCTTTTGCATCAGAGCGGCATTTTCCGTGAAAACGAACAGGTTCAGGAGAGGGTCATGGACTCAAACGACCTTGAGCGTGAGAGAGGTATAACTATCCTTTCAAAAAACACATCTGTTCATTATAAAGGTGTTAAAATCAACATAGTTGACACTCCGGGTCATGCCGATTTCGGCGGCGAGGTCGAACGCATACTTATGATGGTTGACGGCGTTCTTCTTCTTGTTGATGCATTTGAGGGGTGTATGCCGCAGACGAGGTTTGTTCTCAAAAAGGCACTTGCACTGAAGAAAAAAGTTGTTGTCGTTGTCAATAAGGTTGACAGACCCGGCGCAAGACCGCTTGAAGTAATTGACGAGGTTCTCGACCTCTTCATTGAGCTTGGCGCGGACGAAGACCAGCTTGAATTTCCTGTTGTGTATGCTTCGGCGAGAGACGGATATTCATCTCTTGACCCCGAGGCAAGAAGCGGCGATATGAGACCGCTGCTTGATTCAATTCTTGAAAATATCGAGCCGCCCAAGGGGGAACTGAACGGTCCGCTTCAGATTCGTTTTTCATCGCTCGACTATGACGATTATATCGGCAGAATAGGCATCGGCAGAGTCGAAAGAGGCACTGTCAAAGAGGGGCAGAGGGTCACAATCTGCCACATGGACGGAACAGTCACGAACAATGTCAGAATTTCAAAGCTTTATCAGTTTGAGGGTCTCAAGAGAGTCGAGGCTCAGAGTGCGTCGCTTGGCGACCTTATCAGCGTTTCGGGTATCAGCGATATAAACATCGGCGAAACCGCCTGCGACCCCGACTGCGTTGAGCCGTTGCCATTTGTCAAGATTGACGAGCCGACAATTTCAATGAACTTCATTGTCAACGACAGCCCGTTTGCAGGTCAGGAGGGCAAGTTTGTCACTTCCCGAAACCTCCGTGACAGACTTTTCAAAGAGGTTGAGACAAATGTCAGTATGCGTGTTGAGGAGACCGACTCAACGGACACCTTCAAGGTCAGCGGCAGAGGCGAGCTTCATCTCTCGATTCTTATCGAAACAATGAGAAGACAGGGCTATGAATTTCAGGTTTCGAGACCCAAGGTTATTTTAAAGAAAGAAAACGGAAAAACGCTTGAGCCCATAGAGCTTCTTATCGTTGAAGTGCCCGAGCAGTATGTCGGCGCAGTTATGGAGAAGATAGGCTCACGAAAGGGCGAGCTTGAAAACATGGGCGCAAGAGACGGCGGTATGACGCACCTTGAGTTCAGAATCCCATCAAGAGGTCTTATCGGCTACAGAAGTGAGTTTATGACCGACACAAACGGCAACGGTATTATGAATCAGCTTTTTGCGGGCTATGAGGAATATAAGGGAGATATTCAGACAAGAGAAAGAGGTTCGATAGTCGTTCATGAGACGGGCGAAAGCACAGGCTACGGGCTTTTCAACACTCAGGACAGAGGCAGGCTCTTCATCGGTCCGGGCGTTCCCGTTTATGAGGGCATGATAGTCGGCGAATGTGCCAAAAGTGAAGATGTTGTCTGTAACGTCTGCAAGCGCAAGCAGATGACGAATACCCGTGCCGCAGGTTCAGACGATGCGCTGAGACTTGTCCCTCATTCGGTTCTGTCGCTTGAGCAGTCAATGGAGTTTATCAAGGACGACGAGCTTCTTGAGGTCACACCCGTGTCGCTGAGACTGAGAAAGAAAATTCTTTCAAAGGAGCAGAGACTTAAACAGCAGTTCAGAAAGAGCTGATAAATTTGATGAAAATGTTATGATTATGAAAATTAACATTCATTCACTTGCTTTTTATTCCAAAATATTATAAAATGATAAAACCATACATTTGTAAAGGATGATAGAAAACATGGCTAAAACAGACAAAACAAAGGCAGAGCTTTACCGTGAGGAGCGCAAAGCGAGACTTGCTAAAGCTGCCAAGAAAAGAAACAAAAAGAAGATGTCGGTCGGCGTTAAGGCCGTTGTAGCGGTTCTTGTCGCTGTCGTTATCGTTTTGGGCGTATGCAGCTACTCTTTCGTCTCACTCGGCATAAGCCGTCAGATGGACAAGATTTATACAATCGAAGATGTTGCCGACATAAGCCTTGCCGAATACACATACTACTATAACCAGACCTTCAGCTATTATTTCAACTATGCCGCTCAGTATGAGCAGTATTACGCTTCATATTACGGCGAAGGTGCGGGCGCAATGTTTATGGGCGGCTATGAATACAAAAAGTCACCCGAGACTCAGGCGTTCCCCAAAGATCACGCCGACTATGAGGCTCTCAAGGAGATGGGCTATGAAGAACCCACATGGGCTGATTATTTCGACTATGTCACAAGATTTCAGATTGCCCAGATGAAGGTTCTCAATCAGATGGCTGATAAGGCGGGCTTCAAGCTTGACAAAGATGGCGAGAAGGAGATTGATGAGACATACGGTCAGATGAAGGACGCCGCCGGTAAGTCCATGATTTCAGTCAACAAATATCTCTCAATCTATTACGGCAAGGGCGTCACAAAGGGTCTTGTCAAAAAAGCTATAAGAGAACAGATAATCGCTCAGCATTATCAGGAGGTTCTTAAAGACGAATACAGAAACGCTCTGACTGCCGAAGAAATAGAAGACGGCTATAAGGCTGATAAAGATACCTACGATGTAGCCGGTATCGCATACTACACGGTTTCAGCTGAAAAGGTAACAACCAAAGATGAAGAGGGCGAAGAGACCAAGAACGTCACATCAAAGACCATGAAGGTCGCTAAGGAAAAGGCGAATGAACTTGCGAAGGCTTCGGATTACGCCGACCTTTCAGCCAAGGTCAAGGCTCTCAAGGGCGAGCTTCAGCTCATGGAGGGCGTCACAAAGTCAACTATCGCTCAGTATCTCGGCGAAGAGGTTTCAGACTGGCTCTATTCATCAAAGACAAAGGTCGGCGACATCAAGGTCGTTGAACAGTCAGGCTCGGGCTATCTTGTTGCGTGCGCTTACGCCTTACCCGAAAGAGACGACACAAAGATGGTTTCTATCAGACAGATAGAGCTTTCTATCCCCGAAGAGCAAGAAATTGAAAAGCCCGCCGACGACGCTACGGAAGAAAAAATCAAAGAATATGAAGACAAGGTAGCGGCTCAGAAAGAAGCTCTTGAAAAGGCTGAAAAAGAAAGAGCTGAAGCCGATAAGGCTGTTGCGGCTCTTGACACATTCAAGGACGCTCCCGTTTTCAATGTTATCGAAAAGAAGACAAGCGACAAGAACACATACCTTGACGCTGAAATTATACTCAGAAAATATCTTTCAGGCGATAAGACAGAAGACTCCTTCAAGGCTCTTGCCGACGAACAGGCAGGCGCAGACACCTCAAGCGAAGATTATCATGACGAAAGCCTTGTTGAAAACATCTATCCTCACTCAAACACGGTTGACGGTGAGGTTGAGGCATGGGCTCTCGATAAGTCAAGAAAGACCGGCGACGTCGGCGTTGTTGAATGTGCAGGCGAAGGCTATTACGTTCTCTACTTCAGAGAGACTCTCGACGAATCAAACTGGGAGATGCAGGTTAAGGACAGTCTCGCTTATGACAAGATTGACAGCGATATCAAGTCACATGAGGCAAAGGTTCTTGACGAAGAGAAGCTTCAGAGCGTTATCGACGCAACAATGGCATTTGCCAAGAAGCAGATAGCGGCTGCCGCCGAAAGCGCAACAGCTTCATATTAATAAAATAACGGCTGAAATTTCAGCCTGAAAAGTAATTACTGCGCCTTGCTGAAGCGGGCGCAGTAATTTTTCTTTTCAGGGTTAGTTTTCCGTAGTGCAGAGCATTGCTCTGCCGAAAAAATATAGTTGCCCGAACAGACGGTCGATGACCGCCGCTAAGGGTTTGGATATAAAAAACTAATACAGGAAAGGCGCAGACACACGGGGAGAAATATATTACTCCCTCAGTCAGCAAGCTGACAGCTCCCTCAAGGATGAAGCCTGATAATACACTATCGGACAGATTTGGTTTTCGCCCTCTCAGTCCTACGGACAGCTCTCCCAGTGGGAGAGCCGAGAAGATGTTATTTTTGCCCGTTCTGTTTGTGAGGAATGGAAAGGCGCAGACACACGAGCTAAGATAGTGAACATAAATCACTTTAAACTTGGATAGTGAAAAAACGCGTGCAAACGCCTGGAGTGCGTCTGTGCAGTAAGATAAAGACATCTGAAAAATGCGGGGTGATGGTGGGTGTCGGGAGGAATAGGGGC
>JBJEOI010000008.1:0-69907 GCA_051880635.1 Acutalibacteraceae bacterium
TGGTTTCTTTCTTGCTGTTGAGAAAGAAACGCCCCTGCGGCGAGCAGAAAGAAAATTTAGAATGAGAGATATTTTTGTGTAAAAAAATGTTGGGATAGAGAACAGCGTAAAGAGTTGGAAAGGGTATATATGGCACTCCCTCAGTCAACAAGCTGACAGCTCCCTCAAAGAAGGAGCCTGATAAAGCCCTATCGGGTTTTGTGACTTTTCACCCTCTCAGTCTCGCTACGCTCGACAGCTCTCCCAAAAGGAGAGCCAAGAAAAAAGTACTTGCCTCGCCCTTTGGGAGAGGTGTTATTCCCCTCATAGGGGAAATGTCTGCGAAGCAGACAAAAGGGTCTGGGCGAGGTACGAGCCGTACCAAATCCGTAGGATTTTTCGGAGAGGGTTATACTCCCTCAGTCAGCTTCGCTGACGGCTTTGTTTTACTCTCTCGGTATAGCTACCTTGACACAAGCCGGAAAGCGGTGATAAAATCTATCAAAACAACATATGAAAGAAGTATAAAGCATGAAAGATTTTGCGCCGCATTATTATGACAGATTTCACTGCATTGCCTCCGATTGCAGACATAACTGCTGTATAGGCTGGGAGGTCGATATAGACCCCGAAACGCTGAAAAAATATAAAGAAACAGGCGGCTCTCTCGGTGAAAAAATCCGTCAAAGCATAAGCGAAGAAGACGGGGTTTCGTTCTTTTCCATGAAAGAAAACGGAAGATGCCCGTTTCTTTGTGAAAATAACCTGTGTGAAATCATTAAAAATCTCGGTGAAGAAAACCTTTGCGATATCTGCCGTGAGCACCCGAGGTTCTATAACTTTTTCTCTGAGCGCACCGAGTGGGGCTTGGGTCTTTGCTGTGAAGAGGCGGCAAGAATTATCCTTTCGGACTCTGAGCCGTTTTCGCTCACTCTCAGGTCTGACGACGGAGCGGGCGGTGAAGAGGACAGCTTCGGCGAATACATTATCTTCATTCGTGACGAGTGTATAAAAATCATCGAAGAAAATGGCGTTCCTCTTTCAAAAAAGCTCGAGACTATGCTCTCGTTCTGCGAGGCAGAGAAGCCCGATTTTTCGGGCGATGAGCTTTTTGCTCTTCTGACCTCTCTTGAAAAGCTCGAAGAAAGCCGTGACGAAAAGCTCGAAAAGCTCAGGGGCGCAGATGATTTTTCCGTCATTGACGATAAGAGGTATGCGCTGTGGTTTGAAAATCTGACTAAATACTTTATCTACCGCCATATTTCCGGGGCATACCTTGATATGAGAATAAGCGAGAGAGCGTGTTTTGTTTATCTTTCTGTTGTAGCTTCGGCTATGCTCTGTCAGAAAATTTTCGAAGAGAAAGGCACTCTGACTTTAGACAACGTAGCTGATATTTCAAGAGCTTTTTCAGCCGAAACGGAATACTCCGAAGAAAACACCGAGAGCATATACCGAGCACTGACAAGGCCGTATTTCTTTAAAATATGAACTTTTGGCGCAATAATACGTTAAATCCCCACGATATGCGTCAGCATTATCGTGGGGATTTGCCTTTTCTTGCATCCAAAATTTATATTTTAAAGTGCTTCGCAGTTTCGTAGGAGCAAAAATTTTCTGTATTGAAGCCACAAAACGAAACAAGGCTGTCGCCTTGTGAGGCTTTTGGCAATAATACGGAGAATTTTTGCCCGAGAAACAAATACTTCCTTATCAGTGCTCGGTATACTTGAACATTTTTAAAGTTTATAGTTTTTTTATTTTTTTATTGACACAGATTGACAATAAGTTTAAAATAAATCCGGATAGTTTTTTATCTTTAAAAGGAGGAAATAAGCTATGATTTTAACAAAAGAACAGGAAGAAATTCTAAGCGGCTCAAAGGGCGAAACCATGGCGAAGGTAATGAAAACCCTCGTTATGTACGGCGACGCTTTCGGGGCTGAAAAAATGGTGCCCGTCACAAGCGAAAAAGGTCACCTTGTCACCTCTTTCGGTCTCAAGGTCATGAAGCCCGTCTATGAGTTGATGGATAAGCTCATTGAGGGCGGCGCACTCTCATCTCAGAAATTCTCGGTTGACCCCAAGCCCCTCGACAAAAACGTACCGGCAAACTTTTTACAAAACTTCGTTTTCAACAAGCTGATGTATTCAATGCAGGGTGAATACGACGCCCAGCTTTCAAAGCTCGGTCTTATCGACGATAAGAGCTACACATGCACCTGTTATATGGACGAGGTCGGCAACAAGCCCAATAAGGGTGAAATTCTTTCATGGGCTGAAAGCTCTGCCGTTGTCTATGCAAACTCGGTTCTCGGCGCAAGATGTAACCGAAACTCAGGCATTATCGAGCTTTTCGGCTCAATAGTCGGCTGTGTACCCTATTTCGGTCTTCTCACCGACGAGGGCAGAAAGGCGACATGGATAGTTGACATTCAGACAACGAAAAAGCCCGAGGCTCAGGTTCTCGGCTCTGCTGTCGGTATGAAGGTCATGGAGGACGTTCCATTTATCAGAGGACTTGATAAATTCCTCGGCACCGAGCTTGACGGCGACACCTGCGCATACCTCAAGGATTTCGGCGCGGCAACCGCTTCTAACGGCGCTGTCGGTCTTTATCACATCGAAAACCTCACTCCTGAGGCAAAGGAGCAGGGTCAGTCTCTCATAGCCGAAAACGCTAAGGTCTATGTCATTGACGACGCCGAACTTGAAAGAGTCAAGAACAGCTACCCCGTCATGTGGAAAAACAAAGACGCAAAGCCCAAGCTCTGCTTTATCGGCTGCCCTCATCTGTCGCTTGACCAGCTTATTGAGTGGACTGACAAGGTTTATGATGGGCTTAAGAAAAACGGTCTGAAAAAAGTTTCCGTCGATACCGTTTTCACAGCCGCACCCGGCGTTATCGAAAAGTTTGAAAAAACACCCTACGCCGCAAAGCTCAAGGCGACAGGCGTTGTTCTCAGCTATATCTGCCCGCTGATGTATATGAACAACCCTCTTGCAAAGTCTATGCCCGTTATCACTAACTCAAATAAGCTCAGAACATACACTACCTCACGCTATTACACAAGCGATGAAATTCTTTCAATTATCACAAAGGAGGTTAAGTAAAATGAAACAGTTCAAAGGACGGCCCGTAGTTGCCGGCAAATGCACCGCCCCCGCCCTCGTTTCTCACGGCGGCTTCAACACACTTGCCTCTTTTCAGGGCGCTCTTCAGTTCGGCGATATGCCGATTCTCGGCAATAAGTATAAGCAGACGGAATGTGACGACCAGAACAACAAGGATCTTTACAGAAAACCCATGCTCGGCAAGGCTCTGTGTCTGCCGCAGACTATAGGCTCAACAACAGGCGGAATGGTGCTCTACTGCGCAAAGGCTATGGGCAAGTGCCCGGCATGTCTTCTGTTTTCGGAGCACATTGACTCTCTCGCCGCCGCAGGAGCGGTTCTGGGCGCAGTGTGGTCAGACAGCCCCATGCCAGTCGTTGACTGTCTGGGTCAGGAATTTCTCGACTATGTCAAGGATGAAATGAATGTCACCGTCTATGAGGACGGAACGGTCGAGGTTGACGGATAAAAACATATTTTATAGGAGAATTTAACTATGGACGCAAAATATAATGCACTGTTCACGCCGTGGAAAATCGGAAACTGTGAAATAAAGAACCGCATCGTTCTGACAAGTATGGGCGGCACTAACCTTTTCGGCTGGATGGAGGTTATGAACCACTTCGACAAAGAGGGCGCAAAGTTCATAATGGAGGTCGCCAAAAACAACTGCGGTCTTGTTTTGCCGGGCTGTCAGCCTATCTATAACCCGATGAGAGGTCAGTGGCTCTATAAGAATAAGAAGATGTATGACGACCTCAAAAAATGGATGCCCGAGTTTCACAAGACGGGCGCAAAGCTGTTTATTCAGCTCACGGCGGGCTTCGGTCGCTCCTTCACGATAAGCAGTATGATGGAAATGCTCTACACAAACAAGGCGCTCAGAGTTTTAGGCAAGCCGTTTATGGATATCGACAAGATAACGGCTTCGGCTTCACCCTCGCCTAACCGCTGGTCTGACAAGGTGCCGTCAAGAGAGATGACAAAAGAAGAAATTCAGGAGTTTATCGACGCTTTCGCAAAGACGGCAAAGCTCTTAAAGGACGCAGGCGTTGACGGCGTTGAAATTCACGCTGTTCACGAGGGCTATCTTCTCGACCAGTTTGCGCTCAAATACGTCAACAAGAGGACTGACGAATACGGCGGTTCGCTTGAAAACCGTTACCGTTTCGCCGCCGAAATTGTCAAGGCAATCAAAAAGGTATGCGGCAACGATTTCCCCGTTTCGCTCAGATACAGTGTTCTTTCAAAGACAAAGGGCTTCAGACAGGGCGCGCTCCCCGGTGAGGAATACACCGAGGTCGGCAGAGACATGGAGGAAAGCGAGCAGGCGGTCAGATTTCTTCAGGACGCCGGCTACGACATGCTCAACTGTGACAACGGAACATATGACGCATGGTATTGGGCGCATCCGCCGATTTATATGCCTGAAAACTGCAATCTTGCCGATGTTGAGCATATAAAGAATTTCTGTGATATTCCCGTTGTATGCGCAGGTCGTCTTGACCCTGCCGTTGCGGCGAAGTCAATCAGTGAGGGCAAAATCGACGGCGCAGGCTTCGCCCGTCCGTTCCTCGCCGACCAGGAGTGGGTCACAAAGCTTATTGAAGAGAGAGAAGAGGATATCAGACCGTGTATTCTCTGTCACAACGGCTGTTTCAATATGTGCCACTACAAGGGCGTCGCAAACGATCAGGATCTTTCCGACTCGCTTCACCTTGCGCGCTGTGCCGTCAACGCTGAAACGATGCAGTGGAACAAGCACTACATAAAGAAAACAAAGTCGCCTAAGACCGTTCACATCATCGGCGGCGGTATAGGCGGTATGGAAGCCGCACGTGTTCTCAAAATGAGAGGTCACAACCCCGTTATTCACGAGAAGAGCGGCGTTCTCGGCGGAACATTTATCCCCGCTTCAGCCGAGAGCTACAAGGGAAAACTCAGAGAGCTTCTTGACTGGTACAGACTTCAGATGAAGAAGCTTGATATTGAAATTCATCTTAATGATGAAATAAAGGATATTTCTGTTTTCGGTTCTTCTCCCGTTATTATAGCCACAGGCTCTAAACCCGTCAGACTTTCAAAAATCCCCGGCTTTGACAAGACGGTTGAGGGCTGTGAATATCTCAGCGGCGAAAAACAGGTCGGCGACACTGTTGCCGTTATAGGCGGCGGTCTCACAGGCTGTGAGATAGCGTATGAAATAGCTCTTCAGGGCAAGAAACCTATCATCGTCGAAATGAAAGACGACCTTATCAGTCAGAAAGGCGTATGCCTTGCAAACAGCTCATATCTTCGTGAGTGGTTTGAACTGAACAAAGTCCCCGTTTATCTCGAGACCACGCTTAAAGAGGTCAGAGACGACTCGATAATCTGTGCTGATAAGAGCGGCAACAGGCTCGAAATCAAGTGCGATTCGGTTATAAGCTGTGTCGGCTATATTCCCGCTCCGCTCACTCAGAAAGCAAAGAATGTTCACCTTGTCGGCGACTGCGACAAAATAGGCAATCTCCGCTCTGTTATCTGGCAGGCATGGGATGAGGCGATGAAGATTTAAAAGACAGGGCTTTTCTGAAAATACGGATGCAAGCATGAAAAACCGAATAACAAAATGCAAGCCATAAAAAGGCTTGAAGAGTAATATGAAAAAATAAAAATCACCGCTTTCCGTTTTTACGGGGAGCGGTGATTTTTTGTGCAGAGTTCTAAGTTTTTCGTACTGAAAACAATCAGCTTGCGACAGATAATTCCTTTATGCGACAGTGTTTTCCGCTGAAGCTGTTTCTTCCCCGACACTGTCAAGATCGGTGCCTATTGTTTCTTTGACCTTAAAGGTGAGAATAAGCAGCGACGCTATCATAGCGGGCAGACAAACGCAAAGACATAATGTGCCGAGGTTTTCGGCGCCTATCAGCTTTACGCCGAAAAGACCGATGCTGAGGTTAAACGCCATACCGCCGACAGCGAAAAGAGACATTGCGCCAATGACTGATGAACGGAGGTTTGTCGGAGTTGATTCGCCCGGGAGCATTATATAAAGCGTGTCGCTCGTTGACCACAGACCGCCTATATAGAGACCGTAGCCCGCGCCGATAAGATACGGGTTCCAGCCGGCTTTAGTGCCCCAGAGAAATGTGAACAGTCCGACAGCAGAAACAGCGCAGAGAATAACACTAGCTCTCTTTCTGCCGAGTGCGTCGGCTAAAAAGCCGCTCAGGAAAGTGACAATTCCGTTAATAAACGGGAAGAAAATAATAATTGTGTCAATGCTTGCTTTTGTCAGTGTGCCGACATTTGAAGAAGCCTCAAGAACGGTTGCGTAATGGCTTGTGATACCTGTTGCGAAATAGAAAACGAAACAGGTGATTGCGATAAAACGAAGCTGTTTTGTCTTGAAAATATATTTTATTGCACTTATAAAACCGCCGTTCTCGTTTTTGGGTTTTTCAGCGTTTTCTTTTGTGCCCTCAAGAACAGAGATTTTTTTGTCAATGAATGTCGGAGTTTCTTTGACAAAGGGTATGCAGAGAGCGACAACAGCGACGCCTATCAGAACAGGAACAAGATAGACCTTTTTCCAGCTTGTGACATCGGCGGGATTATAGAAAGCGCTTCTCAGAACGCCTATAAGTGAAACGCTGACAAGAGCTATTGCCTTTGAAACGGAGCAAAGCTTCGCTCTGTGTTTTGACGGAGCTGTTTCCATAATATATATAACCTGCATATCATTTGGCATCATGAACTGAATTATGAGCATACCTATAACGAATACGGCAAAATGGTTCGCCGTCATGCAAACGAACATACCAAGGGCGAGTCCCGCCGTGTTGATGATAAGCATAGGCTTTCTGCCGAATCTGTCAGCCAGAGACTTATAAAACGGGAGCAGAATATAGAACGCATACCCCGGCATGGCGGCGGCTGTCATTGTGCTGAGCGCAGAGGCGTATTCGTCAGACAGAATATCCGCCCCGGGTATTCTGAACAGGTCGAAAATAACATAAGGCTGCATTGTGCTTGTCATGTTAGACGCAATCTCGTCAACAATATACACAATAGCGAGAAGTACGAAAAGAAAAATGAATGTCGAGCCTGTCTGGGGATGTTCTTTAGCTTTTTTGAGTTTCAAGAGCTTTTTTTCACGTTTGTCCATATTGCTTTCTCCTTGATTTTTATGTGTGATCTGATTTTATCACATTGAAATTCAAAGGTCAATTCTTTATGACTCTTATATCTTAAAATTGAATTATCTGAGTTTCAACATTTTCCACCCAATTAATGAAAAATGAGGTAAATGCTTCCAAAAATAAAATGCCTTATTGACAATTTTACCATATACAAATTTCTTAAAAAAGCACTATATATTGTGTAATTTAGCCTTGCTGTTTTGATATATCCACAACTCTTTCGAGTACTCCGAAACAATCGAACGAATGGTTTGTTTAATCTTTACAAAATTCTGTCAAAGCCTTGAAAAATCGTGATTTCACTTGACTATGGGTGGAAAATGTTTTAGAATGTTGATACATCACATAAAGATGTCGGAAAATTAAGTGTGAAAATAAAGAAGGGAGGGAGACTTGTGTTTCTGCTCGGCGAATATCAAAACAGAATAGACCCGCGCGGCCGAGTCTTCATCCCTGTTAAATTCCGTGACCAGATAGGGTCGCCCGTTCATATGGTTATAGACGGCAGGGACTGTATCGAGTGCTATAACGAGGACGGAATAAAAGCAAAATTTGAGAATGCCGTTTCTAAAGAAGACAGTCTGTTAAAAAAAGAAACTATCATAGAAGGTCTTCGGCTCAACGGTGACACTCAGCCTATAGACAATCAGGGCAGAATTATTTTAAAGCCGGCTTTTATAAGCAAAATCAAAGCCGACAAGGATGTTGTTTTCATCGGCGCATGCGATCATTTTGAGATATGGGCAAAAGATGAATTCGAAAAGATGAGAGATAAGATAAATGAAAGAACGAATGCCGCAAACGACATTGAAGATCTTGAAGAAGAAATCAGACTTATCGAAAAGAGAAAAGAGCTTCTTAAGAGAAAAAAAGCGTTGATGGCGGAGCTTGAGGAGATATAAATGGAGTTCAATCATTTCAGCGTTCTTCTCAAAGAGACGATAGACTCACTCAATATAAATAAAGACGGAATATATATCGACTGCACGGCTGGCGGCGGCGGTCACTCGAGGGCAATTCTCGAAAAGCTCGGTGAAAACGGAAGACTTATCGCCATAGATCAGGACCCCGACGCTATAGAGGTTCTTTCTGAGAGGATAGGCGGCGACAAGAGAGTGACGCTTATAAGGGACAACTTCTCTAATCTTGACATAATTCTTGATAGCCTCGGAATAAGCGAGGTTGACGGCATAACAGCCGACCTCGGCGTTTCGTCGTTTCAGCTTGACACAGCCTCAAGAGGCTTTTCGGTTCACAATGACGCGCCTCTTGATATGAGAATGAGCCGTGAGGGACTTTCGGCTTATGATGTTGTCAACGCATACAGCGAAAGAGAACTCGGGAGGATAATCCAAAGCTACGGCGAAGAGAGATTTGCCCGTTCTATAGCGAGAAATATTGTCAGAGAAAGAGCTAAAGAGCCTATAAGGACAACCTTACAGCTTGCCGATATAATTAAGTATTCGATACCCGCTTCACAGAGAAGAACAGGCGGGCATCCGGCGAGAAAAACCTTTCAGGCGATAAGAATAGAAGTCAATAAAGAGCTTGAAAGACTTGAAAGCACTCTCGATATAATGTTTGACTCTCTGAAAGAGGGCGGGAGACTTTCGATAATAACCTTTCATTCGCTTGAAGACAGGCTGGTGAAAAAGAGGTTTGCTTCATACTGCGAGGGCTGCACCTGCCCGAAAGAATTTCCCGTTTGCGTATGCGGCAAGACCCCGAGAGGGAAGCTTCCGTTCAAATTTATAACAGCGGGCGAAGAGGAGCTCAGCGAGAATAACCGCTCACGAAGCGCAACGCTCAGATCAATAGAAAAATTACATAATTGATTAACTAAGATAATACAATATAGGAGGAAAAGAAAAATGGCGGCTTATGAATATGATTTTTCAGCTTTCGAGTCATCGGCGGCGAGAAAACTGAAAGAAAAAGAAGAGCAGTCCGCTTCACGCCCGAGACTTGTTAAGCTCGAAGCGAAACCTGAGAAAAAAACTCAGGCTCAGGTTCGTGAAGATAACAGAAAAGCAAGAGTCAGATGCGTCAGAGCCGTTGTTGTTCTTACGGTTTTGTCGGCGCTCTTTATGACATACATTTATGCGTTTTGTCAGTGTGACAGCATTGACAGAAAAATAACGGCGCTTACGACTGATTATAATATGGTATGCGGTGAGAACACCGAGCTTGAGATGAAACTTTCAAACATGGTTTCACTCGAACAGATTGAAAAGGTTGCCGTTGAGCAGCTCGGGCTTGTCAAGCTGAATTCATCTGATATTGAGTTTGTCAGACTTGAAGCGGAAAACAAGGTTCTCATCACACAGGGCAAAGTTCAGTGATAATTTTATAATATTGTTTGTTCAAAGGCGGAAAAGCTGCGGTTAAACTGACTGTAGCTTATTCGCCTCATAGTGATATTTAGGGAAAGAATGAAAAAACACGGGAAAGCGTGAAAAAACGGCTTTTTGGGTGAAGAATGAAAGAGGGGGCTAATATGATCATAAGAAGACCTGACAGTAAACTCAGGAAGAATGCAAATATTCTTCTGATATTTCTTGCGGTTGTCGTTCTTTTTGCCGATTTCGGGGGAATTATCAGAACCGCAGTTATAAACGGCAAAAAATACCGACAACAGGCAGAAAGTCAGCAGATGAGCGACACCGTTGTCGCCGCACCGAGAGGGACCGTCTATGACAGAAACATGAATGTTCTGGCTCAGAGTGCTTCGGCGTGGGTTCTCTGCGCAACGCCGAGTTATATCAAAAAGGAGGAAACGGCAAAAAAAAATAGCCGAATACCTCAGTGAAGTGTTATCGACCGATTATGATAAACTGTTGACAAAACTTTTAAACAGCGAAAGCCGCTACGCCGAGCTGAGAAAACAGGTCACGGCGGCTCAGAAGAGTGAAATTGACGCTTTTATCACAGAAAATAAATACGGCGGTATTCTCTATTTCACACCGAGCTCAATGCGCTATTACCCTAAGAATAACTTCGCTTCAACAATCCTCGGTTTCACAAACCGGGACGGTGAGGGAAAAGCGGGCATTGAACTGACATATGACGAAGAACTCACCGGCACCCCGGGCAGAATTATCACCGCTAAGGACGGAAAGTCAAACAATATGGGTTCGGAGTATGAAAGCATCGTTGACACACAGGACGGCGAGGGTCTCATTCTGACAATCGACTCAAACATTCAGTATTATCTCGAAAAAGCTCTTTCGGAGGGTATGACAGACTACGAGACCAAGGGCGCATACGGCATTGTTATGGATGTCAAAACAGGCGCAATTTTAGCTATGTCAAGCAAGCCCGATTATGACTCAAACGATGCCTACACCGTCTATGACGAAAAGGCCAAAGCCGAGCTTGAAGAATATAAGGGCACCGACGAATACGCCGAAAAATATAACAACGCTCTTTTCTCACAGTGGAATAACAAGACGGTCTCTTTCGTCTATGAACCGGGCTCTGTCTTCAAGATATTCACTCTCTCCGCAGGGCTTGAAGAGGGCGTCATAAGCGAACAGACCTCATACTGCTGCACGGGCGTCTATAATATAGGCGGCTGGAATATTCACTGCGTCAACAGAAACGGTCACGGTACTCAGACCATGAGACAGGGACTTATGAATTCCTGCAACCCGTTCTTTATATATGTCGGTCAGAAGATAGGCACGGAAAAATTCTTCAAATATTTTGAAGCCTTCGGCTTTACAGAAAAAACAGGCATTGACCTGCCGGGTGAAGCGACTCCTGTTTCGGGCACTACATATCACCCAAAAGATGATTTTTCAAACGTCAATCTTGCAAGTACATCTTTCGGTCAGACAATCAAGGTTTCACCCATTCAGATGATTACTGCCGCCTGCTCGATAGCAAACGGCGGAAAACTTATGAAACCGTATATCGTCGCAGGGACTGTTGACGGTGACGGTAATGTTCTTTCAACTACACAGCCCACTGTCAGACGACAGGTTATTTCCGAGTCAACGGCTGAAACAGTCTGCTCAATGATGGAAAGCGTCGTTTCAAGCGGCACGGGTAAAAACGCATACATAGCGGGCTACCGTGTTGCGGGCAAGACCGCTACATCACAGAAAATTCAGGAAAGCCACCTTGAAAACAAAAAAATCTATTCGGCTTCATTTCTCTGCTTTGCTCCTGCCGACGACCCTCAGGTCGCCTGCCTTGTTATTATGGATGAACCTCAGGGAGCGTTATACGGCGGCGGTGTTATTGCCGCTCCTGTCGCAAAGCAGATTATGGAGGACACGCTCGTTTATCTCAACATAGAACCCGAATACACAAACGAAGAGCTGGCGGCGGTTGTTTCATACGCTCCCAAACTTGTCGGAAACGCTGTCTCATCGGCTAAACAGACAGCCGCTAATTCAGGCTATTCGACAAAGGTTGTCGGCGACGGCGAAACGGTTGTGGCGCAGACGCCCGCCGCAGGTCAGTCAATCCCCAAGGGCGGAGTTATTATCCTCTACACCGACTCGGAGCAGATCTCTTCAAAGGTCAAGGTTCCCGACTTCACATCAATGAGCATTTCAAGTGTAAATCAGCTTGCCGTTTCGACAGGTATAAATATAGTTTTCTCGGGTCCGTCAAATAAAACAGGCAGTATGCGCGCTTATAAGCAAAGCATACCCGAGGGAGAAGAGGTCGAAGCGGGCTCATCAGTCACCGTTTATTTCAAGGAGGTCAGCGGCGTCGAGGATACGGCTGATTAACGCTTCACATTGACATATCGGAGGTTCTGCAAATGAAATTATCACAACTGCTCTTCGGGGCGGATGTTGAAAATGCGTATGAGGACGTCGAAATTTCATTTGTAACGGATAACTATGAAAAATGCGTGAAAAACTGCGCTTTCGTGTGCATTGAGGGGAAAAACTGCGATGGGCACGATTATATCAAAAAAGCCGAAGAAAACGGCGCGTCGGTTTTCATCACCCAAAAAGATACAGGAAGAGAAAATCAGATAATAGTCAAAAATACCCGTAGAACCTATGCTCTTATGTGCTCAAACTTTTTCGGCGAGCCGTCAAAAGAAATGAAGCTCATAGGCATAACCGGCACTAACGGGAAAACTACAACCGCCAATATTATATACAGCCTTTTGACGCTTTTCGGTGAAAAAGCAGGACTTATCGGAACGGTTGAAAACATTGTTGACGGTGAAAAAACCGAAAGCATATACACAACGCCCGACGCCTTTGAGTTTAACAGATTGCTTCGGAAAATGGCTGACTGCGGCACGAAATACTGTGTGTGCGAGGTTTCGTCACAGGCTCTTGACCAGTGCAGAACGGACGGCTGCAGGTTTTCTGTCGGTGTGTTCACAAATATCACAAATGAACACCTTGACTATCATAAAACCTTTGATAATTATCTCAGCGCCAAGAAAAAACTTTTTTCTTCGTGCAAAAATGCAATAATAAACCTTGACGACCCCTATGCCGATAGTGTATTATCCGATATCGGCTGTGATGTTATGACGTTTTCGGTGAAAAAAGACGAAGCCGACATAACAGCTAAAAATATCAGATACGGTCAGGGCTTTGCCGAATATGCGGCGGTGATGTATTGCGCAATCGGCAGAGTGCGAATTTCGGGTATAGGAGAGTATTCCGTCAAAAATTCGCTTGCCGCTCTTGCGGTGATGATTAAGCTCGGCTTCGGCTTTGAAGAAACATGTGAAAAAATGTCGCTTGTCAGACCCGTCAGAGGCAGGGGAGAGGTCATAGAAACAGGGAAAGACTTCACTGTGATTATCGACTATGCCCACACTCCCGACGCACTTTATAATGTGCTGTACGCTCTGAGCAGAGAGAAAAAGGGTCGGCTCATAGTCCTTTTCGGCTGCGGCGGCGACAGGGACAAGAGCAAGCGCGCCGATATGGGCAGTATAGCTTCTTCGCTCGCCGATATTGCTGTTGTCACAGACGATAATCCGAGAAACGAGAGCGAAGACGAAATAATAAGCGATATTCTCAGCGGAATGAATAACCCAAAATGCAGAATATATGTTGAAAAAGACAGAACCAAGGCAATAAAGCTCGCCCTTGAAAGCGCAAAAAAGGATGACATTGTTCTTCTTGCGGGCAAGGGGCACGAGGCTTATCAGATAATCAAAAACCAAAAAATGCCTTTTGACGAAAGAGAAAAGGTGGCTGAAATCCTGAGATAAAGCCGTCTCAGGGCAAAACTCAAGAGAGGACATGATAAAATGAACAGTACCATAGCAATTATTATCACAGTGTTAGTAGCTTTCGTGTTGACGGCTCTTCTCGGAGCGGTCATGATACCGCTTCTGAAAAAGCTCGGTCTGACTCAGTATATTCTCACTGACATCGGACCTGCGTGGCACAGAAAGAAGCAGGGCACACCTACCTGCGGCGGTATAATTTTCATGATAAGCACTATTATGTCTGTCATTATTTCGTGTATCATATGTAAGGTAGCGGGTGTTTCGGTGTTTTCTGAGCTTGACCCCCTTAAAAATAAAGAGTTTATGAAGCTCGTCGGCGGAATTATTCTTGCTTTTACGCTTGCGATGATAGGCTTTGCCGACGACTACACAAAGGTTGTGAAGAAAAGAAATCTCGGTCTGACCGAAATGCAGAAGACTATACCTCAGGTTATCATAGCTGTAACATATCTTTTCTGCAACTTCAAGGTCAGCGGAACGGAAATGTATGTACCCTTTGCAGGCATGGTCGATTTAAAATTTTTCTACTGGATTTTCGGCGTATGCGTTATCTACGGCGCAGTTAATGCAGTGAATTTCACCGACGGTATTGACGGATTGTGCGGTTCTGTCACTCTCACGGCGGCTCTTGCGTTCACAGTTTCAGCCGTCCTCTACAAAATGACTTCGGTCGGTATCTTAGGCGCGGCTCTCATAGGCGCCTGCGCAGGTTACCTTATATATAACCGTCACCCGGCAAAGGTTATGATGGGTGACACAGGCTCGATGTTTCTGGGCGGTATCATTGTTGCTCTGGCGTATGCGATTGACATGCCGATAATACTTATCTTCTTCGGCTTTATCTATGTTGTCGAAGCGCTCAGCGACATAATTCAGATTTTCAGCGTAAAGCTCAGACATGAAAAGGTGTTTTTAATGGCGCCTATACATCACCACTGCGAACAGCTCGGCTGGAGTGAAAATAAGATTGTGACAGTCTTCTCACTCTTAAACTTCATTGTCAGCGCAGGCGGTGTTATAATCATCTATTTCGGTGACTCAAGAGTATTATAATCAGAGCTTTTATATCAGAAAGAGGAGGGAATGAAATGCAGCAGAACAGGGGAAACAGGGAGCTTAACTCGAGACCCTTTTATCTTGACAGATTTGAAGTCAGAAACAATGCCGAAGGCAGGGACGGAAGAGAAAAAGCTACGGGTCAGCGGCAGACGAACCCCCGCAGTCCGCAGACGCCTCATAAAAATGTGAGACCGGCGGCGAAAAAAGCACCGCTCAAAGGCTGGCTCAACCTCGGCACTCCCGATGTCACATTCATTTTTATTGTTCTTATTCTTCTCCTCATAGGTCTTGTCATGATGTTCTCGGCGAGCTATACCTATGCCTATTATGACCAGAAGACGGGTCATGACGCTCTCTTTTATATTAAGCGTCAGGGCTTCTTCGCCTTATTGGGCGTCGGGCTGATGTTCGGCGTCAGCTTCATAAATTATAAAAAATTTAACGGCTTTATAGCTATTTTCGGCTATGCCGCTTCGGCTTTCCTGCTTGTCGTTACGCTTCTTGTCAATATAAGAAAAGACAGCGACTTCAAGCGCTGGCTTTCAATAGGTCCGATAAGATTTCAGCCCTCCGAAATAGCGAAATTCGCTCTTATTCTTATGCTTGCGTATATCACCGCAAGGCAATACGGCGTCATAACCTCAAAGGGGAAAATGCATGACGGCTTCTGGTCTGATATCGACGCACGGTTCACTTCGAAAATAAGGGCGAGCTTTTACAGAAACGCAAGCACGCAGTCGTTTGCTTTGACGCTTCTTTACACTATGACCGTAGCTTTTTACTGCTGTCTTATACTTCTTGAAAACCATCTCTCGTGCACGATTCTTATGTTTATGATAGGCGTTTCGATGATGTGGCTGAGCGGCGTAAAAAAAGGGTATTTTGTGCTTCTTACGCTTTTTGTCGGTCTTGCCGTTGCGGTTGTTATAATGTATCCCAAAGTGCTTCCCGGCTATGCGGGTGAAAGAATAATTGCGTGGAAGGATAAAGCATACGACCCGCTCGGCGCAAGGTGGCAGACGAACCAGTCGCTTCGTGCAATAGCCTCGGGCGGACCGTTCGGTCTGGGACTTGGCAACTCGAGACAAAAGCATATGTATGTCTCTGAGCCTCAGAACGACTTCATTTTCGCAATAGTGTGCGAAGAGCTCGGCTTTGTCGGCGCAGGCGCAATTGTCTGCCTTTTCGGGGCACTTGTGTGGCGTGCTTTCAGAATAGCAAAGAAATCCGATGATGTTTTCGGCGCAATGCTCGCTATGGGTATCGCTCTTCAGGTCGGTCTTCAGGTATTTCTCAATATCGCCGTTGTCACCGACACCTTCCCCAACACCGGCATTTCACTCCCGTTCTTCTCCTACGGCGGCACATCGCTGTGTATGCTTCTGTGTGAAATGGGCGTAATACTGTCGGTTTCAAAACAAAACTCATATGTCAAAACAAAAGAGGTATAAGCTATGAAATATCTTTTTGCCGCCGGCGGTACGGGCGGACATATTAATCCGGCGCTTGCCGTTGCGGGCGAAATAAGAGAAAAATATCCCGACAGCGAGATACTTTTCATCGGCACTAAAAATAAAATGGAGGCGACGCTTGTCCCGAAAGCGGGCTTTGACTTTGAAACAATATCAATTTCGGGCTTTCAAAGACAGCTTACCGTCGCTAATATATTTAAAAATTTAAAAACCCTTTTTAATCTTTTTATCTCGGCTTTTCAGACGAGAAAGATAATAAAAAGATTTGACCCCGACGTAGTTGTCGGCTTCGGCGGATATGTCAGCGGTCCCGTGCTCAGAACAGCCTATAAGCTCGGCTATCCGACGGCTATACATGAGCAGAACGCATACCCCGGTATCACAAATAAGACGCTTGCAAAACACGTTGACCGTGTTATGATTACCGTTGATAGCGTCAGAGACAGACTTGAGAGCAAAAACGAATGTATTTTCACGGGGCTCCCTGTCAGAGGGGAGATGCTCAAAGCCGACCGTGATTTTTCAAGAGCCGAAATGGGCATAAGAGATGACGAAAAACTTGTGCTTTCAATGGGCGGCTCACTCGGCGCAGAAGCGATAAACAAGGCTATGGTTCAGGTTATCGCAAATAAAGCCGACGACAAAAAAATCAGATTTCTTCATTCGATGGGCAAATTCGGCTTATGGGTGCCCGAAGAGATAGAAAAGAAAGGCGTCAGCCTTTCTCAGCACGATAATATTGAAATAAGAGAATACATAAGCGATATGGACAGATGCATGTCGGCTGCCGATGTTATAATCTGCCGTGCAGGTGCGTCAACCCTGAGCGAAATCGAGGCTCTGAAAAAAGCTTCAATCCTCATTCCGTCACCGAATGTCGCCGAAAATCATCAGTATCATAACGCAATGGCTCTTGTCAATAATAATGCGGCGATGATAATCGAAGAAAAGGAGCTTACGGGAGAAAAGCTGACAAAAATGCTCGACGAGCTTCTTTCCGATAACGAAAAGCGCAGAAAAATCGGCGAAAACGCAGGCAAGATGGCAGTCACCGATTCAAAAGAAAGAATAGCTGAAATTATTACCGAACTTGCAAAAACGGGTAAGTAATTCACGTTATCTGCACTTGATACATAGAATACATCGAAAGATTTTTGTTCTCGAAAGGTGTGTTCCATGTGGAAAGTCTCATTATAAACGGCGCAAAAAAGCTTGACGGAAAAATTAAAGTTCACGGTTCCAAAAACAGCACTCTTCCGATAATTGCTTCGTCGCTTCTTTCGGGAGGGGAATGTGTCATACATAATTGCCCCGAGCTTTCCGATGTGAAAGCGGCGTGTGATATTCTGAATTATCTCGGCTGTAAGGTAAAACGTGACGGCGACACTCTCATAATTGATTCGTCAACCGTCACACGCTTTGACATACCCGAAAGCCTTATGCACGAAATGCGTTCGTCCATAGTGTTTCTCGGCTCTATTCTCTCAAGAATGAATAAAGCCGAGCTTTATACGCCCGGCGGCTGTGAGATAGGGCTCAGACCCATTGACCTTCATATTTCTTCACTTCGGGCTTTAGGCGCAGTCATTGAAGAAAAAAGCGGAAGGCTCTCATGCTCCGTTGACGGAAAATTCAAGGGCTGTAACATTACTCTTGCGTTTCCGAGCGTAGGAGCGACAGAAAACATTATCATTGCGGCGGCAGTTTCCGACGGTGTAACCAATATATTTAACCCCGCCCGTGAGCCCGAGATTACCGACACTATAGGCTTTCTTAATGCATGCGGTGCAAAAATAAAGATAAACCGTGAGGGGACTATTACCGTCTGCGGCGTCAAAAAACTTCACGGCTGTGAATACACCGTGATACCCGACAGAATAACCGCCTCAACTTATCTTTCCGCTGTTGCGGCGGCGGGCGGCGACGTGCTTGTCGAAAACATAATCACAGCTCATATTAAATCCGTTATTTCGGTCTTCGAACAGATGGGGTGCATACTTGACGTCAGTGACGACAGCGTCAGAATAAGAAAAAACAGAAAACTCAGAAGTGTGAAATCAATTAGAACAATGCCTTACCCCGGCTTTCCGACCGACGCTCAGGCGCCCGTGATGGTGGCTCTGTGTCTTGCCGAGGGTACGAGCGTTGTGGTTGAGAATATATTTGAAAGCAGATTCAAACATGTTCCCGCACTTATCAGAATGGGTGCGGATATCAAAACCGAGGGCAGGGCGGCTGTTGTGACCGGCGTCAATGAGCTTTACGGCGCAAAGGTCAATGCGTCTGACCTTCGGGGCGGCGGCGCTCTTACCGTGGCGGCGCTTGCGGCAAACGGCGAAAGCATAGTGACGGGACTTCATCATATCGACAGAGGGTATGAAAATATCGAGAAAAATCTTAAACTAATTGGCGCAGATATCAGGAGAGGGAACTACGATGAAGGAAAGCGAAAGAGACAGACAAAACGCTCAGACTGACTGGCAGAGCGCAAGCGACTGGTTCACACAGCGTCAGAGCGAGCGAATAAATACTTCGGGCGGAAGATATGACGTGAACAATAAGCGTGAGCCTGAAAACAAAGCAAAACCGCCTTACCGTGAAAGCGGCAGTAGAAAAATAAATCCGGAAAGCAGTAGAACAAAACCTGCCGCACCGAAAAAACCTCCTGAAAAAAGCAGAAAAAAAGACCGCCCGAGCCGTCGCTCAGCTTCAAACAGAAGCAGAAACAGCGGCAAAAGCAATGATGAACTCAGACTGGAACACTCTGAAAAAACAAGAAAACACAGAAAGCGCAAAATCCTTCAGTGGTTCGTTTTCACGGCGCTGATTTTTGTCGGGATTTTCGTTGCGGCATCGTTCACGGTTCTGTTTCATATTGAAGAAATAAAGGTTGAGGGCGACACACGCTACTCGGTCGAGCAAATTATCGGGGCTTCTGAAATTGAAGAGGGCGATAACCTCTGGCGCACCTCGGCTAAGGAGGTCTCGTCAAAGGTTTCGACCGCACTGCCTTATGTCGGCAGGGTCAGACTGAAGAGAAGCATACCTTCAACATTGACCTTGGAGGTTGAAGAAACCTCTCCGAAGTATGCGGTAAAAAGAGGCAAAAAGTATGTTCTTGTCGATGAGAGCGACAAGGTTCTTGAAGCTAAGGCGAAGAAAGCCGGCAAGAACACTATTATTGAGGGGCTGAAGCTTTCAGAAATCAGCGAGGGTGAAAAGCTCAGCGCAGAGTCGCCCGAAAGCTATCAGACGGCTAAAGATGTTCTTTCCTGCGCTCAGGAAAACAGCATTAAGCTCAAAAGCATAAATATTTCAGACCCGAACAACATTTCTGCGGTATGCAGTGTGAAAATCCGACTTGATTTAGGTTCGGCGACACAGCTCAGCGAAAAAATGAAAATGGCAAATGAGGTTTTACTCAAGCTTAAAGAAGAGGGCTCAGTCAGCGAGGGGGTTCTCAATCTCAAGAGTACGACAAAGGCTTTTTATAAAGAAGGGTCTATGGACGTGACCGAGACAACAGCGGCTCCTGAAGCTCAGGTGACTGATGAAAACGGAAACCCCGTTACAGCCTCTACGTCATCCGCCTCAGACAGTCAGACCTCAGGCTCAGATAATACGGACAGCGCCGACGCATCCGCTTCTCAGGCGGCTCAGAGCACCGCTTCTACGACTGCGGATAATACAGCTTCGGGAGGCTCGGATATTCCCGAACCGCCCTCGGAAAGACCTGAGGGCTGAACTGTTTTATGCTTTAATTCGTCGTTTTCCACATTTTACTCAGAGTAAATTTAGCAAACTTTATTTCTTAATATGGTTGAATTTTTGAAAACAGCGTGTTATAATCTCTTAGTATAAAATGACTTATTGTCGCATAAAATCTAATTCTTGTAAAAGATATACAGGGGGAAGTAAAATGAGTTTTGCAATTGATAATGATTATGTCGCTTATAACCAGATAAAGGTTATAGGTGTCGGCGGCGGCGGCGGAAATGCCGTCAACGGAATGGTTGACGCAGGTATCATAGGCGTTGAATTTATTTCTATAAACACAGACAGACAGATCCTTGAAAATTCAAAGGCTACACATAAGATTCAGATAGGTGAAAAAGCAACGGGCGGAATGGGCGCAGGCGGCGACGCAAGCGTAGGTCGTAAGGCCGCCGAGGAAAGCAGAGAAGCTATCACAGAAATTCTCAAGAACACCGATATGGTCTTTATCACCGCAGGTATGGGCGGCGGCACAGGCACGGGCGCAGCTCCCATCGTTGCCGAAATCGCCAAAGAAATGGGTATTCTCACTGTCGGCATTGTCACAAAGCCTTTCAGATTTGAAGGCAGAAAGCGCATGACACAGGCTGAAGAGGGTATCATGGAGCTTGAAAAGAATGTGGACAGCCTTATCGTTATTCCCAACGACAGACTTCGCCTTTTAGGGGACAAGTCTCTCGGTGTTCGCGACGCTTTCACAAAGGCTAACGAAGTCCTCTGGCAGGGCGTAAAGAGCATTTCAGACACGATTAAGGTTCCCGGTTACATAAACCTTGACTTTGCTGATATCAAGAGCGTTATGAAGGACGCCGGCAGAGCTCATATGGGTATAGGTCACGGCAAGGGTCCCGACTGTGCGGCGGAAGCGACGGAAAAGGCTATCACTTCTCCGCTTCTCGAAACATCAATCGAGGGCGCAAGCGGCGTTATTATCAATGTTACATGCTCAAGCGATATGTCGCTTGATATGATAGAGCAGGCGGGCGACCTTATCGCCGAATACACTCACCCCGACGCAAACATCATCTTCGGTTCGGTCTTTGACGAAACAATGGGTGACGAAATGCTCATTACCGTTATCGCAACAGGCTTTAACAAGATGGATTCAGCTCCGGTAGCTTCAAATAATGCCGAGCAGAGCTTTGTCACAAGTGCGGGCAGATCGGCTTTCACACCGACAACGACCTCAACCCCGAACAGCGACTTTCTTCGCGCTTTCAATGAAGCGTATAAAAGCCAGCAGGTTTCATCTCAGTCTCAGCAGGCTCAGGCTCCGTCTGCGCAGCAGCCGGCTTCGGAGGCTTTCCACGCTCCCGAAAAGAGCACAGCTTCAGTTTTTGACGATGACGATGATGACGGCGATGTTCTCCCCACATTCAAGGGCAGAGGCAATATCTTCGGCAAATAATTGATATATGAATATTTCAGCCGGCATCAAACGGTGTCGGCTGAATTTATTCTGATGAAAAATATGTAAAAATAATTTATGTATTTTTATCAAAAACTATTGACATTCTCAGTTAAATCATTTATTATATACAAGCTGTTTAAACACATATGATCCATTAGCTCAGGCGGTAGAGCACTTGACTTTTAATCAAGGTGTCCGGGGTTCGAGTCCCCGATGGATCACCAAAGAATTCCGAACCCGGTTTTATGCGGTTTCGGAATTTTTTTAATTTCTGAAAAATCTTTCTCATATCGGTTGTTAAAATCCCCGTTATGTGATAAAATAAACCGTTACAAAAAACAAAACGAAATGAAAAGAGGAATGTTTATGAAAAAATCAATCTCTGCGCTTTTTCTTGCGCTTATAATGATGTTCTCTTGTCTTAGCTTCACCGCTTTTATGGAAAACGGCGAAGACGGCAACGGGCTCAACTGTAAAAATGCAATAGTTATAAACACAAACACGGGCAGAACCGTCTTTGAAAAAAATGCGGACGAGCCTGTTGCAATAGCTTCTCTGACAAAGGTAATGACGGCTCTTGTCGTTATCGAAAACTGTGAGGACCTTGACGCGCTTGTTGAAACAAAGCTCAGCTCGCTTCTTGCTATCGGCAACACGGGTCTTGTCACGATTAATCTTGTCAGCGGTGAAAAGATGAGCGTCAGGGATATGCTCTATTGCCTTCTTATTCACTCGGCGGCTGACGCTTCTGTCGTGCTCGCCGATTATATCGGCGGGAGCATCGAAAACTTTGTTGAGATGATGAACAAAAAAGCTCAGGAGCTTTCAATGACAAACACCCATTTTGTCAACACGCACGGTCTTGACGCCGAGGGTCACTATTCAACGGCAAGAGATATGGCGGTGCTCACTATGTATGCGCTAAAAAACGAGATTTTCAGTGACATAGTTTCAAGAAGCACCTACACAACCGAGCCGACAAATATGAACCCCTCAAGAACGGTCGCCACGACAAACTATCTTCTCATGTATAACAGCGGCTTCTATTATGAAAAAGCCGACGGCGTCAAAACGGGCTATACCGAAGACGCAGGCAGATGTCTTATCGCTTCGGCAACTGACGAAAAAACGAAATATGTATGCGTTGTGCTTGGTTGTGACGCATATAACGATAACGGCACTATGGCGTGCAAGCATTTTTCTGACAGCATTTCGCTTTTTGAAAACGCGTTCAACAGCTATTCGCTTAAAAAAGCCGCTAAAAAGGGCTCTGACGTTGTGAAAGTCCCTGTCAAGTGTTTCGGCATAGACGCTGAGGCTCAGGGCGTTTATAAAAATAATTTCACATATCTTTTGGCTAAAGGCGAAAAGGTTGAGACAAAAATAAATCTTGACAGCGAGCTTATAAAGAAGCCGGTCAAGGCAGGCGACAAGCTCGGCACATGCGATATTATTTTGGACGGAACCACGCTTAAAACGGTTGACATTGTCGCCAAAGAAGACGTAAGCCGTGACACGACCAAAATCGCAATCACGGTTCTTATCTGGGCGCTCGTCATTCTCCTTGCTGCGGCGGCAGTTATTGCAATAATCTTTTTTATCGGCAAAAAGCCAAAGGGCAAGGGCGGTCAGATGAAGAGAAACGTCAAATATAAGTGAGATAAAGAGGGGACTTAAATGAAAAGAAAAAAGTATAATGCGGCTATCACGGCGCTGTCGGTTCTTGTGACGGTTTTTGCCGCGGTATGCGTCGCACTTGTGCTTTCGAGGACAGGAGTTCTGCCCTCGGTGCTGGGGAAAGAAAAAACAACCGAAAATACGGCTGATGTCTCAAAGAGCACCGAAAGCACAGATGAAGCCTCAACCGATGTGAGCACCTCTGAAAGCTCAGAGCCCCAAAGCAACACTTCCGAAAGCGTAAGCGACAGTACTTCCGAGAGCGTGAGTAACAGCACCTCGGAAAGCACCGCTCAGAGTCCGTCGCATACCAAAAAGGAAATTATGAAAACCACAGCGGCTCTCAATGTCAGAACAGGTCCGGGTACAGATTACGATAAGGTCGGGCTTATTCCCACGGGCACAAACGTCACAAGAATAAGTGAGGAAAACGGCTGGAGCAAGATTGAATATAACGGCTCGGAAAGATATGTTTCAAGCAGTTATCTCGTTAAAGCTGACTCCCAGTCCGCTTCGGGCACGCAGAGCAGTACTAATATCTCACAGGTTCAGCGCAAGGTTGTCAATCCCGCAGCAGGAAACTGGAAGCTCGTTATAGTCAACGCATACATCGAATATGACCGCTCGTATTCACCGAAGCTGAAAGAGGTCTGCCCGGGTATGGGATATAATATGTATATGGACGAAAGAGCCGCCGACCATTACACCGAAATGTATAACGCCGCAAAAAAGGACGGAATAACGCTTACACCTATTTCGGGCTACAGAAGCTATGAGCTTCAGGAGAGAAACTGGAAAGCAAGAATACAGAACGAGCAGGCAAACGGCTACAGCTATAACGAAGCCGTCGCAAGAGCCTCCGAGGTTATTCTCCCGCCCGGCACAAGCGAGCATAACTTAGGCATCGCTATGGATATCTGTTCACTCTATAACAGCTTTGCTAATACAAAGGAATATGCATGGCTTTTGAAGCACGCTGAGGATTACGGCTTCATTTTAAGATATAAAGCCGAATGGAAGTCAACAACCGGCATCGTCCCCGAGCCGTGGCACTGGCGGTATGTCGGCGTTGAATACGCAAAGAAAATAAATCAAAGCGGGCTGTGCCTTGAGGACTATGTGGCAAAATACGGCACAAACTGAAAAAATCAAAAAAAGTATTGACATTTTATCCTTTTGGTGATAATATATCTCCACAACAAAGCAGAGCTATGTGTTCTCACCTTCGGGGATTCCCGACGAAGGTCAATACTTTAGTCAGACTAACTATGTATTGATGCGTGAACACTGTGCTGTTCACGCTTTGATTTTATTGCACGAAAATATTGGGAGGTGCATGAACATCGCTATTAAAGAAATGCAGATCAATGAAGAGATCAACGACAAGGAACTGAGAGTTATCACCGAAAGCGGCGAACAGCTCGGCATTATGAGCGCAGAGGACGCTCTTAAAGAAGCCGAGAAAAGAGACCTCGATCTCGTTAAGATTGCCCCGCAGGCAACCCCGCCCGTTTGCAAGATAATGGACTACAGCAAGTACCGTTTCGAACAGGCCAAGAGAGAAAAGGAACAGAAGAAGAATCAGCGTGTCGTTGAGATAAAAGAAGTCAGATTATCTCTCAACATTGACAAGCACGACTTCGAAACAAAGGTCAATCAGGCGAAGAAGTTTCTTTCACAGGAAAATAAGGTCAAGGTTACAATCAGATTCAGAGGCAGAGAAATGGCTCACCCCGAAAACGGTCTGGTCATCATGTCAAACTTTTCCGATGCGTGTAAAGAAGCAGGCTCCGTTGAAAAGGCCGCAAAGCTCGAGGGTCGTTCTATGATGATGTTCCTTGCACCAAAATCAACAAAGTAAAAACAGGGAGGATATTACAATGCCTAAAATCAAAACCCACAGCGGCGCTAAAAAGCGTTTCAAGATGTCAAAGAACGGTAAGCCTATCCGTGCACATGCTTATAAGTCACACATTCTTAACAAGAAGAGCACAAAGCGCAAGAGAAATCTTCGTAAGACAGCGGTTGCTGACGTAACCAACCAGAAGCAGATCAAGCGCCTTATTCCTTATAAATAATTCAGGAAACAAGACGGACTATTAAATTTTGAATATATTGGAGGTACTTAATCATGGCACGTATTAAAGGCGCAATGATGACTCGAAAGAGAAGAAATAAAGTATTAAAGATGGCTAAGGGCTACTACGGCTCAAAGCATGCTCTCTTCAAGACAGCTAAACAGGCTGTTATGAAGTCAGGCAACTACGCATACATCGGCAGAAAGCAGAAGAAGAGAGATTTCCGCCGTTTATGGATAACAAGAATTTCAGCAGCCTGCAAGGCAAACGGCATGAACTACTCAACATTCATCAACGGCCTCAAGAAAGCGGGCGTAAGCCTCAACAGAAAGATGCTCTCAGAAATTGCAATTTCAGATGCGGCAGCTTTCACAGCACTTTGCGAACAGGCTAAGGCAGCTCTTTAATTCAGATTTCAGTACGTCCGAGAGGTCATCTCGGGCGTATTTGTCATTTTTTAACTTAGAACGAAACTGACCGAAATGTGTCAAAAACGGGTGCAAAACGATGATTTTTCATATTGAGAGCAAGTCAAACGACAAGATAAAATCGGCTCAGAAGCTGCTGTCCTCGTCGTCATACCGTCATGAAAAGGGTGAATTTTTTCTTGAGGGTGCGAGGCTTTGCTATGATGCGGCGATAAGCGCAGTCAGAATAAAGCAGTGCTTTTTCACCGAAAAGGCGAGACAGAAGCACGGCGAAAAGGTCGAAAAGGTTATTTCCTGCGCCGAAAGCGCATATTCAGTCAGTGAAGATATTGCAGGGAAGCTCTCCGACACGAAAAATCCGCAGGGCATTTTTGCGGTATGCGCCATGCCTTGTGACACGGCTTTCAGGCTTGAAAGCGGCAAAAAGTATATCGCACTTGAAAATATACAGGACCCGTCAAATCTCGGCGCAATAATCAGAACGGCTGAGGCTCTCGGTATCGACGGGGCGGTTCTGTGCTCCTGCTGTGACATATATAACCCGAAGGCTCAGAGAGCGGCCATGGGTTCTCTTCTGAGACTTCCGCTTATGATAACAAAAGACCTTTCCGCTGTTATTTCAGAGTGTGAAAAAAAAGGGATACTTACGCTTGCGACAGTGCCCGATTCTTCGGCGAAGAAAATCACTCAGACCGATATGTCTGAGGGCGTTTTAGCCGTTATAGGCAATGAGGGCAGCGGTGTCAGCGAAGAGATAAAATCTCTGTGTGAAAAGGTCACTATCCCCATGCTCGGCAGGGCGGAAAGCCTTAACGCCTCAATGGCGGCGGCTATCGTCATGTGGGAAATAATGAGATGACGGGGGTATCGGTTTGATTGATTCACGCTACTGGATATGGCTTCAGAATGTTATCGGAATCGGTGAAAATGTCAGCGAAATTCTCGACAGGTTCAAAGACCCTAAGACAATATATGAAGCAGATACTTTAACGCTGAAAAACAGCGGTCTTTTCAAAAAAGCTCAGCTTGACAGAAAAGAAGAGCTTCCTCTTTCGGTCGCCGATAAAGCCTTAAACGACTGTGAGAAATACGGCTGGAAGACGGTCACGCCCGACAGTCCGTTTTACCCCGAGCTGCTGCTTGAAACGTCGGACTATCCGCTTGTGCTTTATGTCTGGGGTGATGAAAGGGTGCTCGGCGAAAAAATGCATATAGGCGTTATCGGCACGAGAAAACCGTCTCAATACGGCTCAGACGTTGCCTACACCCTAACGAAAGAGCTTTCGAAAAACGGCGCGGTTGTTGTCAGCGGCGGCGCACAGGGCATTGACTCGGTGGCGCATAACACGGCTATGGAAGAGGGCGGCAAAACCGTTCTCATCATGGGCTGCGGCTTCGGGTGCAGTTATCTTATGGAAAACGAGAATATGAGACAGCGTGTCACACAAAACGGTGCGCTTATTTCGGAGTTTCCGCCGTTTATGAAGCCGACAAAGGTGAGCTTCATTCAGCGAAACAGAATAACCGCAGGCTTGTGCCGGGGCGTTCTTGTGATTGAAGCGGGTGAAAAAAGCGGAACACTGAGCACGGCAAGAAGAAGCTTTCTCTATAACAGAGATGTTTTCGTTGTCACGGGCGACGCTAAGGGCACGAGCTTTCTGGGCGCACGCGAGCTTGTGAAATACGGCGCAAAGGTCATATTTTCCGCTCAGGATATCTTATCCCTCTACGGCTATGAAGTGAAGAATAAGGATTCTTTTTATTTCGGTTCGCTCGGCAGGGGAGTGTTTGAGGGGATAGACAGCTTCCCCGACGGGAAAAAAGAAGAAAAGCCGAAAAAGGCAAAAGAAATGAAGAAAAAACCAGAATCAGAGAACGAAGAAACACAGCTTTCTTTCGAGAAATATGATGTTTCGTCTCTTTCTCAGAACGAAAGAGCGGTTCTTGAGGCGATAAAAGGCGGCGCAGACCGACTTGACGATATCGCCGCTTTACTTAAAATTCAGATAAGAGATGTGCTGATTGCGCTGACAAATCTTGAGATGGAAGGTCTTATCGAGTGCGGCGCAGGCAATGAATATATTTTAATTTAAAGGTGATAAAATGTCGAAACTTGTTATAGTTGAGTCTCCGTCAAAAGCGAAGACACTTCAGAATTATCTGGGCAAGGGCTATGAGGTTACCGCCTCAATGGGTCATGTCAGAGACCTGCCGGCGGCAAAACTCTGCGTTGACGTTAAGCATGACTTTGCGCCCAAGTATGCGATTGTAAAGGGAAAAGAAAAGCTCGTCAAGGAGCTTAAAGATAAAGTCAGCAAGAGCGATTATGTTTATCTTGCAACTGACCCTGACCGTGAGGGAGAAGCTATTTCATGGCATCTGGCAGAAATTCTCGGTCTTGATTTAAGCGAGAACAACCGTGTTACATTCAACGAAATCACAAAAACGGGTGTCAAAAACGGAATGAGCGCACCTAGAAAGGTTGATATGGATATCGTCAACGCTCAGCAGGGCAGACGCATACTTGACCGCCTTGTCGGCTACAGTCTCAGCCCGTTCGTTTCACAGAAAATAAGACGGGGTCTTTCGGCGGGCAGAGTTCAGTCTGTTGCCGTGAGAATGATAGTTGACCGTGAGAATGAAATAAGAGCTTTCAGTCCCGAGGAATACTGGTCAATAGACGCTAAATTCGTCCACTCGGGCAAAACCTTCGCCGCTTCTCTCGTATCCGACGAAAACGGAAAGGTAGAGCTGAAAAATAAAGAGCAGACAGACTTATACCTTGAAAGAGTTGACGGCGCGGATTTCTCAGTCACTTCGCTTAAAAAGGGCACAAGAAAGAAAAGCCCCGCTCCTCCGTTTATAACTTCAACTTTACAGCAGGAGGCTTCAAGACGCCTCGGTATGAGACCCGAGAGAACAATGAAAATCGCTCAGGCTCTCTATGAAGGTATAAATATCAGCGGTATGGGCTCAGTCGGTCTTATAACCTATATGAGAACAGACTCACTGAGAATATCCGAAGAAGCAAGACAGACGGCAAGAGAGTTTATCGCCGGAAGCTACGGCGAAAACTATAATCCCGAGAAGCCGAGATACTTTAAATCAAGAAGCAACGCTCAGGACGGTCACGAGGCTATAAGACCCTCAACGGTTTCTCTGACGCCCGAGAAGATTAAAAACGACCTTACGGCTGAACAGTATAAATTATACACCCTTATCTGGAAGCGTTTTATAGCTTCAATGATGGCTGACTGTATTCAGAACACAGCTAAAATGGAGATAACAGCCACAAAAGAGGGCAAAGAGGGCTTCTGCGTGTTCGGTGCAAGCGGCTACAGCGTAAAGTTTGACGGCTACACCGCTCTTTATGACAACGACGCCGATGAAGACGCAAAGGCTCTCCCGGCTCAGGTCAATAAGGGCGATAAGGTAAAATCAAAGGAAATCAAGGGCAACTGTCACTTCACACAGCCGCCTGCAAGATACACGGAGGATTCCCTTATCAAAACGCTTGAAGAAAACGGCGTCGGCAGACCGAGCACATACGCAACTATCGTTTCAACGATAATTAAACGTGAATATGTCACAAGAGAGAAAAAACAGCTTGCGCCGACAGAACTCGGGGAAGCTATAGTCAATCTTCTTAAAGATAAATTCCCAAAGATAGTCAATGTCAAATTCACCGCTCAGATGGAGACAGACCTTGATAAGGTCGGCGAGGGCAAAGAAAACTATGTTGAAATGCTCCACGAATTTTATGACGACTTTGAGGTAACGCTCTCCAAAGCGAAAAAGGATATGGAGGGTCAGAAAATCCGCCTTAAAGAGGATCAGACCGATATCCCTTGTGAAAAATGCGGCCGGATGATGGTCATAAAGACAGGTCGATTCGGAAAGTTTCTTGCCTGCCCGGGTTACCCCGAGTGCAAGACAACAAAGCCTCTTATTCAGCAGACGAACGCACTTTGCCCCAAATGCGGCGGCAAGGTTATACAGAAAAAAACAAAGAAGGGTTATGCTTTCTACGGCTGTGAAAACTGGCCCTCATGCGATTTCGCCACATGGGATAAGCCCACTGACGAGCTGTGCCCTCAGTGCGGCAAGAGTCTCTTCAAGGGCAAGGGCGGAATGCTTTCCTGCCTTGATGAGAAGTGCGGCTACACAGGCAGGGCAAAGAGAAAGAGTGCAAAGGAATAATTATGGAAAACAAGGTTACGGTTATCGGCGGCGGAATGGCGGGCGTCGAGGCTGCGTGGCAGCTTGCGAAAAACAAAATATATGTTGACCTTTACGAAATGAAGCCGGTGAAATTTTCACCTGCCCATAAATCCGAGGGTCTTGCAGAGCTTGTCTGTTCAAATTCGCTCAAAGCTATGCGGCTTGAATCTGCGGCGGGTCTGCTTAAAGAAGAAATGCGCCGCTTCGGCTCGATATGTATGCAGAGTGCGGATATCGCAAAGGTTGACGCCGGCGGAGCGCTTGCCGTTGACCGTGATGTTTTTTCAGAAGTTATCACAAAAAAGATTGAAGAAAATAAATATATAAATCTCATAAGAGAAGAAGTGACAAAAATACCCGACGGCTTCGTTATAGTTGCCGCTGGACCTCTTGCGAGCGAAGCGTTGAGTGAAGACATAAGAAAGCTTTGCGGCGACGGGCTTTATTTCTTTGACGCCGCCGCACCCATTGTGACATATGACAGCGTTGATATGTCAAAGGCTTTCAAGGCTTCCCGCTATGACAGAGGCGGTGAGGACGACTATATAAACTGCCCGATGAATAAAGAGGAATATGAGCTTTTTTACAGTGAGCTTATAAACGGCGAAAGTGCAGAGCTTCATTCTTTTGATAAGAGAAAAGACGTCTATGAGGGCTGTATGCCTATTGAAGTCATGGCTTCACGAGGTGCAGACACAATGAGGTTCGGACCTTTAAAGCCCGTCGGTCTGAGAGACCCGAGAACGGGGCACAGACCCTGGGCGGTGTTACAGCTCAGAAAAGAAAACAATGACGGAACGCTCTATAATCTTGTCGGCTTTCAGACTAACCTGAAATTTGCCGAGCAGAAGAGGATTTTTTCACTTATTCCCGCCCTTCATGACGCTGAGTTTATGCGCTACGGCGTAATGCACAGAAATACATTTATAAATTCACCGTCGCTTTTAAACGCCGACTTTTCGTTCAGAGAAAGAGAGAACCTCTTCTTTGCCGGTCAGATTACGGGCGTTGAGGGCTATATGGAGTCAGCTTCTTCAGGAATACTCGCAGGCCTGAACGCCGCAAGAAGACTCAGAGGGGAGAAAACCGTTACCCTCCCGAAAACAACCATGATGGGCGCACTCAGCGCATACATCAGCGACAGAAGCGTTAAGAATTTTCAGCCTATGGGCGCAAATTTCGGCGTTCTTCCGCCGCTCGAAAATAAAATCAGAGATAAAAAGCAGCGCTATGCCGCTCTTTCAAAGAGAGGGCTTTCTGACCTTGAAGCATATTTTATTGAAAACAGTGTTCAGCCCGACAAAATTTAACGCGCGCTGAACGAAAGGAGTGAAAAAACTTGACAGAACTTGAAAAGAAAATCGGCTATGAATTTAAGGATAAAAATCTTTTAATCCATGCGCTGACACACTCGTCATACGCTAACGAAAAACACCTGAGCTACGGGAGCAACGAGCGGCTTGAATTTTTAGGCGACTCGGTTTTAGGCGTAATCACCGCCGAATATTTTTATCAGAATTTCGAACTGCCCGAGGGCGAGCTGACAAAGCTGAGGGCGTCAACGGTCTGTGAAGAATCGCTTTTCACTTTTGCCAAGGAGCTGGATCTCGGTTCATATCTGCTCTTGGGCAAAGGTGAAATACGCACCAGAGGCAACGAAAGACCGTCAATTCTTTCCGACGCCTTTGAGTCGGTTATAGCGGCTATTTATCTTGACGGCGGAATGGAAGAGGCGAAGAAATTCGTTCTGCGCTTCATAAAGAACGCCATTATCACGAAGCCGAAATTTCACGATTACAAGACCGCCTTGCAGGAGATTATTCAGAAAAACCATGACGAGCATATATCATACGTGCTTGTCGGCGAGAGCGGACCCGACCATGACAAATGCTTTGAGGTTGAGGTTCACTTAAACTCAAACGTAATCGGTCAGGGCAAGGGCAGAAGCAAGAAAATCGCCGAGCAGGAGGCTGCAAAAAGCGCCCTGTCGCTCATGGGCGTTGAGCTTTCATAATGGGCAGACACATTAATATTGCGCTCTTTGTGCCGCACCTTGGCTGTCCCCATCAGTGCAGCTTTTGCAATCAGAAGAGCATTTCGGGCTGTGTGACGCAGACAAGTGAAGAGGACGTCAGAAACGCAGTTGAAACGGCGCTGTCTTCTTCCGACTGCGAAACGGCGCAGATAGCTTTTTTCGGCGGCAGCTTCACGGCTATTGACAGAGAATATATGATTTCACTTCTTTCTGCGGCGTATGCGTATGTACGCAAAGGGTCGGTGAAAGGGATAAGAATATCAACACGCCCCGACTGTATAGACAGAGAAGTGCTTTCTATACTTAAAGAATACGGCGTGACGGCGATTGAGCTTGGCTGTCAGAGTATGGACGACAGTGTTCTTATGAATAATAAAAGAGGTCACACCGCCGAAGATGTCAGAAAGGCGTCTGCACTTATAAGGGAATACGGCTTTGAGCTTGGGCACCAGATGATGACAGGGCTTTATACCTCGACGCCTGAAAAGGATATTTATACCGCTCGGGAAATTATAAAAATTCACCCCGATACGGTGAGAATATACCCGACCGTTATTCTTGAAAACACCGAAAACGCAGAGAGATACAGAAACGGCGAATATATACCTCAAACGCTTGAAGAAGCTATAGCAAGCTGTTCAAAGCTCCTCAGAATGTTCTATAAGGCGGGCATACCCGTTATAAGGCTCGGTCTTCATTCGGGCGGAAATGTCGAGGACGGCTATTTAGCAGGCGTCTATCACCCCGCATTCAGAGAAATGTGCGAGAGCAGAATATATCTTGAAAATATAACCGAAAAGCTGAAAAACATTCCGAAAGGAAAGATTGAAATAGCCGTTTCGTCAAGGTATGTTTCAATGATGAACGGTCAGAAAAAAGAGAATATAAAAAAACTTCACGCACTCGGCTATGACGTTAAAACCGTTCAGCGTGAGGATATGTCAAAATACGAAATTGAGATAAGGAAATTACCCGAATGATTTTAAAAGCATTGGAAATGCAGGGCTTCAAGTCCTTTGCGGATAAAACCGTTTTTGAGTTTGAAAAGGGAATAACAGCTATAGTCGGACCAAATGGCAGCGGAAAGAGCAATATCTCCGACGCAGTGAGATGGGTTCTCGGCGAGCAATCATCAAAAAGCCTTCGAGGCTCAAAGATGGAGGACGTTATTTTCAGCGGCACAGGGGTCAGAAGACCCTTGGGCTTTGCCGAGGTCACTTTAAAGCTCGATAACAGCGATAAGAGCATAAAGAAATATGACACCGATGTTGTCAGCGTCACACGAAGATATTACCGCTCGGGCGACAGTGAATACGCTATAAACGGCGAAACGGTCAGACTTCGTGATATACACGAGATGTTTATGGATACAGGTCTCGGGCGTGACGGATATTCACTTGTCAGTCAGGGCAAAATAGCAAATATGATTTCAACAAGAGGTAACGAACGCCGTGAAATGTTTGAAGAAGCGGCGGGTATTTCGCATTACCGCTACAGCCGAAACGACTCACTCAGAAAGCTCGCTCAGGCTGAAGAAAATCTTATAAGACTTAGGGATATTCTCTCTGAACTTGAGGGGAGAATAGGGCCGCTTAAAATTCAGAGCGAAAAAGCCGAAAAGTTTCTCGTTCTCGCCGGCGAAAAAAGAGAGCTTGAGATTGGCTTATGGCTTCGCACAATAGAAAACGCAAAGCAGGAGCTTAAAGCGCAGGAGGACAAGCTCGCCGTCGCCGCTTCTCAGTATGAAAACTGCGAAAAAGAGCTTTCCGATATCGAAGAAAAAATAGAAGAAGCTATCTCTGAGGCTCAGAAAATAACAGAAGAGATAGAAGAAATAAGACAGAATGTCTCAGCCTATGAAGAAAAGGCAATGGCGATTGAAGCAAATATCGCCGTTATAGAAAATTCTATTGAGCATAATAAGCAGACGGTTGAAAGAATACTTCGTGAGAAAAACGAAAACACAGACGCAAGAGAAGCTACAGAAAACGAAATCAAGGACTGCGAAAGAGAAATCGAAGAGCTTAAAAAAGTCTCAGAAGAAAAGCAGGCGGAGCTTCTTTCTCTTGCCGAAAAAATTACGCAGGCTCAGAAAAAGGGCGGCTCGCTCGAAAGCGAAAGCGCAGAGGTTTCCGCCGAGATTGCCCGTCTGACAAAAATTCTCGCCGATAACCGTGTCGCTTCACAGGCGGCTCATTCGTCTATTGAAGAAATATCCTCACGGGTTGACACGATAGATGAAATTATTTCTCAGCGTGAAGACGAGCTGAAGGGTATAAAAAAAGAATATGACGAGAAGAAAGAAACGCTTTCAAAAATTGAGAGCGACATAATCTCACATTCAAACACCGTTGACGGCTATACTCTGCGTGAGCAAAACAGAAGCCGAAAGGCTGACGAGATGAAAAAAGAAATCGACGACAAGACTTTCGACATTCAGAAGAAAGAGTCAAGAGCGAAAATGCTCGAAGACCTCGAAAAGAATATGGAGGGCTATTCGGGCGCAGTCAAGGCGGTTATGCGTGAGGTCGGCAGAGGTGCGCTCAGGGGTATTCACGGAGCGGTGTCACAGCTTATTACCGTTGAGAATAAGTATGCAACGGCGATTGAAACAGCTTTCGGTGCGGCTGTTCAAAATATTGTCACCGAAAATGAAACCGACGCAAAGCGTGCCATTGAGTTTTTGAAAAAAGCGAATGCAGGCAGAGCGACATTTTTGCCAATGACAGCTATAAAGGGCAGAACCCTCGATGAGAGAGGGCTTGACGACTGCTTCGGCTTTGTTGACCTTGCGGTAAACCTTCTTTCATACGATAAGAAATATGATAATATTATCAGAAATCTTCTCGGCAAAACAGTTGTCGCCGAGGATATGGACAGCGCTATACAAATAGGCAAACGCTATCAGAACCGCTTCAAGATAGTCACGCTCGACGGTCAGGTTATAAATGCGGGCGGCTCGATGACAGGCGGCTCAAGAACACAGAATGCGGGTATTCTCTCAAGAGGAACGCAGATAGAAGAGCTCAGAAAGGACGTTTTTTCAAAACAGCAGAAGCTTGACGTTCTAAAGGAAAGCTATAGGCTTCTTATGCAGGATTTAGCGTCCGTCAGAGCCGATTTAGAGGGCGCAAAAGCAGACCTTCTCAATTCACAGGAGGCTAAAATCCGAGCCGAGGGCGAACTGAGACTGTGTGACGAACAGCTTTCATCTTCTGAAAAAGCTCTTTCTGAGCTTGAGAGTGAAAAGAATTCATCGGGCGAAAGAATTGCGGCGATGAAGAAAATCTGCGATGAAACAGATAAACGCATAGAAGACATCTCTGCTCAGATTGAAGAAAAAGAAAAAGCGCTTGACGAGATAGGCGAAATGAGGCAGAAAACAGCTCAGCTTCGTGAAGAAATCTCACAGAAAGCGACAGAAATAAATCTTGCCATACACTCGGCGAATAAGGATATCGAGCTGAAAAAGCAGACGGCGCAGGATCTCAGAAAGCATATCGAATCAAGAAGCGGAAAGGTCTTGGAGCTGTCAAAGGAAATTGAAGAAATCCTTAAAAAGAACGACGAGCTCACAGAAGAGATAAAGGCGCACAGAGAAAAGGCTGCTTCAATTCGTGAAGAGGGCAGAAACTCAAAAGAAGCCATCGCTTCACTTCAGCAGAAGAGAAATGAAGCCGAGGGTCAGTCAACAAAACTGCGTGTGCTTGAGAGAAACAAGAGCGTCGAAAGAGAAAAAATCAGCGGCGAGCTTGCAAGACTTGAAGAAAGAAAAATATCAAAGCTGAAAGAGTATGACGACACGATAAATAAGCTCTATGACGAATATCAGCTCACAAAGCGTGAAGCGACAGAGCTCGGTATTGTTATTGAAGAGCCGGCAAAGGCTCAGAGGAGACTCAATGAGCTTAAAAATCAGATTCGTTCTCTCGGCAGTGTCAATGTCGGCGCTATTGAGGAGTATAAAGAGGTCGGTCAGAGATATGAGTTTATGTCTTCTCAGGTTGACGATATCGAAAAGAGTAAGAAAGAGCTTGAAAGGCTCATAGATGACCTGACCGAGAAAATGGCTGAGCAGTTCAGAGATCAGTTCAACCGTATAAATAACGAGTTCAAGAACACGTTTTCCGAGCTTTTCTCGGGCGGTATGGCTCAGCTTCGGCTTGAAGACCCGACAAATGTGCTTGAGTCAAATATTGAAATCAAGGTTCAGCCGCCGGGCAAGAACGTTCAGAACATCGACCTTCTTTCGGGCGGTGAAAAGGCGCTTTCGGCTATCGCTCTTCTTGTTGCGATAATCAAGGTCAACCCTGCGCCGTTCTGTATTTTCGACGAGGTTGAAGCCGCACTTGACGAGGTCAATGTTTCAAGGTATGCACAGTACCTTCGCCGAATGACAGACACAACTCAGTTCATTCTTATCACTCACAGACGAGGCTCAATGGAGGAGGCCGACACACTCTACGGCGTCACAATGCAGGAAGAGGGAGTTTCAAAGGTTTTAGAGCTCAAAACCGCCGAAATGGCGAGACGGCTCGGCATTACATAAAGGAGTAGTTAAAAATGGGTATTTTCAGAAAACTTGGCTTCGGTCTTAAAAAGACCAGAGATAACATGTCGGGTAAGATAGAAGACGTACTCGGCGCATACGAGGAGATAAACGACGACCTTTTTGACGAGCTTGAAGAGGCTCTTGTAATGGGCGACGTCGGTATTCAGACCGCTCAGGATATTGTTGAAGAGCTGAGAAAGCGGGTTAACAAAAACGAGGTCAGAAACCCGAAGCACGCCAAAATCATCATTCAGGAGATTGTCTCGGATATGCTTCAGGGCGGCGAGGATATGGGTCTTGTTACCATTCCGTCAATTATTCTTCTTATCGGCGTCAACGGCGTTGGCAAGACAACGACTATCGGCAAGATGGCGGCTCAGTTTAAGGCTCAGGGCAAGAAGGTCATCTTAGGCGCCGCCGATACCTTCAGAGCGGCGGCTATCGACCAGCTTGAGATATGGGCGCAGAGAGCGGGCGTTGATATGATAAAGCACGCTGAGGGCTCAGACCCTGCGGCTGTCGTTTTCGACACAATAAACGCAGGTATAGCAAGAGACTGCGACATCATCATCTGCGACACCGCCGGCAGACTTCATAATAAGAAAAATCTTATGGACGAGCTTGCGAAAATCTACAGAGTTATTGACAGAGAACTCCCCTGGTCGGACAGAGAAATTCTTCTCTGCCTTGACGCTACAACGGGTCAGAACGCCGTCAATCAGGCGAGAGAATTTATGAATGTTGCCGAAATCACGGGCATTGTTCTGACTAAGCTTGACGGTACGGCAAGAGGCGGCGTTGTTCTCTCGATAAAGAATGAGTTAAAGCTCCCGGTCAGATATATAGGCGTGGGCGAGGGTATAGACGACCTTCAGCCGTTTAATCCCACGGCGTTTGCCAAGGCACTGTTTGAAAACACAGCCGAGACCGTCAAAGAGGAGGACGACATCTGATGGATTTCATTATTGCTACGCACAATCTGAAAAAGCGTGATGAGCTCCAAAGAATTTTGTCGCCGCTCGGTATAAACGTATTCACTGCTGACGAAAAAGGTATAGTTCTCACCGACGCCGAAGAGACAGGCGAAACCTTTGCTCAGAACGCATTTATCAAGGCTGAAAGCGGTTGCTGTGAGAGCGGTATGCCCTGCATAGCCGACGACTCGGGTCTTATGGTCGATTATCTTGACGGTGCGCCCGGCGTTTTCTCGGCTCGCTTTTCAGGCGAACACGGCAACGATGAGAAAAACAACGATAAACTTCTTTCTCTTCTTGAGGGCGTGCCCTATGAAAAAAGAACGGCGCGTTTTGTCAGTGCGGTATGCTGTGTTTTCCCCGACGGAAAAAGGCTTGAGGCTGAGGGGAAATGTGAGGGATTTATCGCCTTTGAGAGACACGGCAGGGGCGGCTTCGGCTATGACCCGCTTTTCATGGTCGGTGACAAGAGCTTCGCCGAGATGACGAAAGAAGAAAAGGACAGTATAAGCCACAGAGGCAACGCACTGAGAAAATTTGTGAAAATTCTGCACAAATATTTAGATAAAGAATGACGAAACCGAAGGAGTTAAGTGTATGACAGGTAAAGAAAGAGCTTCATGGAGAGCGAAAGCGAACTCACTTGAAGCGCTGTTTCAGATAGGCAAGGGCGGAATAAATGACGCTCTTATCAAGCAGACGGACGATGCGCTGAAGGCAAGAGAGCTTATTAAGGTCAAGGTGCTTTTAGAGTCAACGCCGATTTCACCAAGAGACGCCGCAAATGAGCTTGCCGAAAAGACGAAAAGCGAGGTTATTCAGGTTATCGGCGGCGTGATAGTTTTATACAGAGAAAATCCCGAGCTTAAAGAAAGGGAAAAAGCTAAGGAAAAGGCAAGAAAAGCCGCCGCAAGAAAGGCAAAGGATGACGCCTACAAAAGGCTTTACGGCAAGCAGGCATCACCAAAGGGCAGACGCTGAAAATGATAAATATAGCTATATTCGGCGGCAGCTTCAATCCGCCGCACAAGGCTCACCTGAGAATAGCGAGCGAGTTTTTTGAAAAGCTGAGCCTTGACAAAATGCTGATTATCCCGACGTTTATTGCGCCTCATAAGGATATAAAATATTATGTCAGCGCTGAGGAAAGGCTGAAAATGTGCCGACTGATGTTTCCCGATAGCAAATTCACGGTCAGCGACCTTGAAATAAAAAGGGAGGGCAAAAGCTATACCGTTGACACGCTTGAAGCTCTCTCGCAGGAGTACCCCGACGCAAAATTTTATCTTATTATCGGCTCTGATATGCTCTTGTCGTTTCACAGATGGTACCGCTACGAGGACATTCTGAAAAAGTGTACTCTCTGCGTTATGACGAGAGAAAACAGCGTTACCCGAGGTGAAATGCTTTGGTATGCAGGCTCGACGCTTGGGCTGAGCGAGAGAGATATAGTTTTGTCCGACGCAGGCGCATACGAAATGAGCTCAACCTTAATAAGAGAAAAAATCGCAAAAAAAGAAGACGTTTCCGATTACCTGACAAAAGAGGTTGAGGACTATATAAAAGAAAAAGGGCTTTATTTATGATTTATGACATTGAAAGAATAAAAGAGCTTCTGAAAGACAGGCTTGACGAATACCGCTTCATTCATTCGCTCGGCGTTGCCGACAAAGCCGCAGAGCTTGCAAAAAATTACGGTCAGAGCGAAGAAAGAGCATATTTTGCGGGGCTTGTTCACGATATAACGAAGAACACTCCTTATGAAGAACAGTTGCAAATTATAGAAAACGGTGGTATAATCCTGAATTCGGAGGAGAAAAATAACAGAAAGCTCCTTCATGCAATTTCGGGCAGTGTTTTCATTGAAAAAGAGCTCGGTGTTACCGATAAAGAAATAATCAGCGCCGTCAGATACCACACTACGGGTAAGGATAACATGACGGTGCTTGAAAAAATAATATATATAGCCGATTTCATTTCAGCCGAAAGAAGCTTTCCGGGCGTTGAGCTTATGAGAGAGCTTGCCTTTGAGAGCCTCGATAAGGCGGCGATGTTTGCGCTTGATTTCTGTATTCCGGATCTCGTTTCAAAGAGACAGGTGCTTCATCTTGACAGCGTGAGGCTTTATAACGAGCTTATTGAAAAAGGCGTTAAACCAATATTTTTTAACGAATAAAGGGCGGAAATATTCCGATAAAAAACTGAGTTCGGATTATACTTTTCACCCTATATTTAACGGAGAGGAAGATAATATATGACAGAGCTTTGCAAGGCTATCGTCAAGGTGCTCGACGATAAAAAGGCGGAGGACATCAAGGTTATCAAAACAAGCGAGCACACTATAATCAGCGACTATTTCATCGTCGCAAACGGCACATCGAACACTCACGTCAAGGCTCTTGCCGACGAGGTTGAGTGTGAAATGAGCAAAAAGGGCATTGAGCCTATGCACATCGATGGCAGGGCAACGGGCTGGATACTTCTCGACTATAACGAAGTTTTAGTTCACATTTTCACAAAGGAGAGCAGAGATTTCTACAATCTCGAAAGACTCTGGACTGATGCTGAAATAATTGATATAAGCGATATCGTAACCGAATAATCAGGGGGAACAAAGATGAAATACGATTTTAAATTGACAGAAGAAAAATGGCAGAAAAAGTGGGAAGAAGCCGGAGTTTTCAAGGCTGACGACAACGCTAAGGATAAAAAGAAGTTCTACGCCCTTGTCGAATTCCCTTACCCGAGCGGCGCAGGTATGCATGTCGGTCATATCAAGGCTTATTCGGGTCTTGAGATTGTTTCAAGAAAAAGAAGAATGGAGGGCTATAACGTCCTTTTCCCTATTGGCTTTGACGCATACGGACTTCCGACAGAAAACTATGCTATCAAGACAGGACTTCACCCGAGAGTTGTTACCGATAACAATATAAAAAGATTCACTTCACAGCTTAAAAAGGTCGGCTTCTCCTTTGACTGGGACAGAACAATAGACACCACTCAGGAGGACTATTATAAATGGACGCAGTGGATTTTTCTCAAAATGTTTGAGAACGGTCTTGCTTTTAAGGATAAAACCCTCGTCAACTATTGCCCCTCATGTAAGGTTGTCCTTTCAAACGAGGACTCACAGGGCGGAAAGTGCGATATCTGCCACAGCGATATAGTTCAGAAGTCAAAAGAGGTCTGGTATCTGCGCATAACCGAATACGCCGACAGGCTTCTCGAAGGTCTTGACCGTGTTGACTTTCTCCCGAACATTAAGCTTCAGCAGAGAAACTGGATAGGCAAATCAACAGGCGCTTTCGTAAACTTTGAGGTCAAGGGTACAGACGAAAAGCTCAGAATATACACCACAAGACCCGACACACTCTTCGGCGTTACATTCATGGTCATGGCTCCCGAGCACCCGATGCTTGATAAATACAGAGACATGCTTAAAAACACAGACGAAATCGACGCCTATAAGACAGAGTGCTCAAAAAAGACCGAGTTTGAGAGAACACAGCTTGTCAAGGAAAAGACAGGCGTAAGGCTTCAGGGTCTTTCGGCTGTCAACCCGATAAACGGTAAAGAAATACCCATTTACATATCAGACTATGTCATGATGGGCTACGGCACAGGCGCAATTATGGCTGTGCCCGCTCACGACCAGAGAGACTGGGAGTTCGCCAAAAAGTTCGGCATTGATATTGTCGAAGTCATAAAGGGCGGCGACATTTCAAAAGAGGCTTATACAGGCGACGGCGAAATGGTTAATTCCGACTTCCTCAACGGTCTTGACAATAAAAAGGCTTCAATAGAAAAAATGCTTGAATACCTCACGGAAAAGGGTATCGGTGAAAAGGGCGTTCAGTATAAAATGAAGGACTGGGCGTTCAACCGTCAGCGTTATTGGGGCGAACCCATACCCATTGTCTATTGTGAAAAGTGCGGAATGGTTCCCGTGCCTTATGAAGAGCTTCCGCTCAGACTCCCCGAGGTCAAGGACTTCAAGCCCGGCACAGACGGCGAAAGCCCCCTAGCTAAAATAGATTCATTTGTCAACTGCACTTGTCCAAAATGCGGCGGTGCGGCTAAGAGAGAGACGGATACAATGCCTCAGTGGGCAGGCTCGTCATGGTATTTTCTTCGCTATATCGACCCGAATAACGACAAGGCTTTTGCCGACAGGGAAAAGCTCGATTACTGGATGCCCGTTGACTGGTATAACGGCGGTATGGAGCATGTCACAAGGCACGTTATCTATTCACGCTTCTGGCATAAATTCCTCTATGATATCGGTGCGGTTTCCTGCGATGAGCCTTATGCAAAGAGAACTGCTCAGGGTCTTATTCTCGGTCCCGACGGTGATAAGATGAGCAAGTCAAAGGGCAATGTTATCGACCCCAACGAGGTTGTTGACACCTATGGCGCAGATGTTCTTCGTACCTATGTTCTTTTCATGGGCGACTATGAAAAGGCGGCTCCCTGGTCAGAAAACAGCGTTAAGGGCTGTAAGAGACTTATTGACAGAGTGTGGAACCTTCAGGAGATTGTAACTTCTGGCGACGAATATTCAAAAGAGCTTGAGAGCGCCTTCCACAAGACTATTAAAAAGGTCACGGACGATATCGAAACGCTCAAGTTCAACACCGCTATCGCCGCTCTGATGACGCTTATTAATCTTATTTATGAAAAGGGCTCGATAACAAGAAAAGAGATAAAGACATTTATCACGCTTCTCAATCCGTTTGCGCCTCATGTCACAGAAGAGATGAACGAGGCTCTCGGATTTGAAGGTATGCTCGCAAACGGTGAGTGGCCGGCATACGACGAAGCTAAGTGCGTTGACGATGAGATAGAAATAGCCGTTCAGGTCAACGGAAAGCTCAAGTCAAGAATTAAGGTCGCAAGCGATGTTGACGATAAGACAGCTATCGAAAGCGCAAAGGCAGACGCCGCCGTCAAAGCGGCAATCGAGGGCAAAAACATAGTCAAGGAGCTTTATATCAAGGGCAGACTCGTCAATATCGTTGCAAAGTGATAAATTTTATAATCTTTTCACAAAAAAGTATAACCTGTGCTATTGACAGAAGAATTTTACTGTTGTATAATTGCAAGGTATCCAACTATGGAAATAACCCCTGCTACAGGCGGAGGGAGGGAAATAAATGAGTCAGGTTAGAGTTAAGGAAAATGAATCCCTTGACAGTGCTCTCAGACGTTTTAAGAGACAGACATCCAGAGATGGTATCATTCAGGAAGTGCGTAAAAGAGAACACTACGAAAAGCCCTCAGTGGCGAGAAAGAAGAAATCTGAAGCTGCTCGTAAGCGTAAGTATAAGTAATCAGGTGCACGCAGCAGAAAGAAGCATCTTTCAATTTAATCAGTGAAAACGGGAAGCACCACATTGTGTGTGCTTCCTATTTTTAGTTATGACTTTTTGAGGTTAAATATGGATTTAAGTTATATACCCCAATATCACTATAAAAGAATAGAAGACATCACAATAGAAGATATTCTCTCGTGGGGCGTCGAGGGGATAGGTCTTGATATCGACAACACCATTTGTTATGACGCCACAACAAAGTTTGTCGGCAATTCCCGCCAGTGGGTTGAAGAAATAAAAGAAGCGGGTATTCCGCTTATTATCGTCTCAAACGCCAACCGCTCACGCGCTGTTAAGATAGGGAAAATGCTGTCTTTGCCATATGTCGGCCTTGCTAAGAAGCCTAAGCCTGACGGATTTTTCAGAGCCGCTCAGATGCTCGGTCTTGATGTCAGGAACATGGCTTTTATCGGCGATCAGATTTTTTCCGATATTAAAGGCGCAAACGATGCGGGCGGAGTTTCAGTCTATGTTGAGCCGCCGGCAAAAGAGATAGTTTTTTTCTTCTTCTACCGCATACGCAGGTTTAGGGAAAGACCTCATATTAAAAATATGCTCCGTCTTGAAGAAAAAACAGGAGTAAAAAATAAAGTCAGGGAGAGATAACCTATGAACATGGATTTGCTTAAAAACGCGCTCAGAGAGAAAAACTGTGCGGCGCTTATATATTCCGAAGAAAACAGAAGATATTTCACCGAGTTTCCGTCGTCTGACGGCTGGCTTTTGGTCACAGGCGACAAGGCAATATTCTTCACCGATTCAAGATATATCGAAGCGGCTTCGCTCGAGTGTAAGGGCTGTGACGAAGTGAAGCTTTTCAAAAGAATGTCTGAAAGCGTCAAATCCGTTATCGAAGAAATGGGGATAAAAAAGCTTTCTGTCGAGGCTTCAAGAATTACTCTTTCGGTTCTCTCGGCGCTTAAAAAGGCTCTTGAAATTGAGTTTGAGACCGATTCCACGCTTGATGATATAATCGACTCTGTCAGAATTAAGAAAAACGAGAGTGAAGTCGAGCTTATGGTCAAGGCTCAGAGAATTGCCGAAAAGGCGTTTGAGCATATCTGCCGCTTTATAAAGGTCGGTATGACGGAAAAAGAAATCGGTCTTGAGCTTGACTATTTCATGCTCAGAAACGGAGCTGATGCGCTTTCGTTTGAGACGATAGCCGTCTGCGGTGAAAAGACAAGTATGCCTCACGGTGTTCCGGGGGAGAATAAGGTCAAGGCGGGCGACTTTGTCACTATGGACTACGGCGCGGTATGCGGCGGTTATCACAGCGACATGACAAGAACCGTAGCAGTAGGCTATGCGACAGACGAGATGAAAGAAGTCTATAACACCGTTCTTTCGGCTAATCTTGCGGCGTTTGAGCTTATGAAGCCGGGTGTACCCTGCACCGAGGTTGACAAGGCGGGCAGAGATGTTATCGAAAACGCAGGCTACGGTGAATACTTCGGTCATTCACTCGGTCACGGAGTCGGCATTGAAATCCACGAAATGCCTGCGGTTTCGCCCCGTAGCGAAAATGTTCTCGAAGAGGGATATGTTATAACAAATGAACCGGGCATCTATCTTCCGGGTAAATTCGGCGTCAGAATTGAAGATATGGCATACATCACAAAAGACGGATACCGTAATCTGACAAATGCGCCTAAGGAGCTTATTATTTTAAATAATTAATAAAGAGGGTGAGACTTTGCACGAGCTTTATGAAAACACACAAAGACCTGAAAGAGCAATGCTCATAAGCGTTGACACGGGCGACTTTGACGCTGAAATATCAATAAACGAACTTGAAGAGCTTGCGAAAACCGCAGGCGCCGAGGTTGTGTGCAAGGTTATCCAGAAAAAGGAGCGAGCCGAAGCGGCAACCTTTGTCGGCAGGGGCAAGCTCTATGAAATAATAGCGTTTATAAAAGAAAACGACGTTGACCTTCTCATATTTGACAGTGAGCTGACACCGTCTCAGCAGAGAAATATTGAAATGCTCACCGATGTGAGGGTCATTGACAGAACAACGCTTATTCTTGATATTTTTGCTCTCAGAGCAAGAAGCACAGAGGGCAAATTACAGGTAGAGCTGGCTCAGCTCAAATATTCTCTCCCGCGCCTTACCGGCAAGGGTATAGAGATGTCGAGACTCGGCGGCGGTATAGGCACGAGAGGTCCGGGCGAGAGTAAGCTCGAGAGCGATAAAAGACATATAAGAAGGCGTATTCAGGCTCTTGAAAACGAGCTGAGCGAGGTCTCAAAAAGGCGTGAGAGACACAGAAAAAGAAGAGAAAAAGACGGTGTTCAGACCGTTGCCATTGTCGGCTATACAAATGCGGGCAAGTCAACCTTAATGAATAAGCTGACCGACGCAGGCGTGCTGAGCGAGGATATGCTCTTTGCAACGCTTGACCCGACCTCAAGAGCATTAACCCTGCCCGACGGAAGAAAGGTAATGCTCATAGACACTGTCGGTCTTATCAGAAGACTGCCTCACAATCTTGTTGAAGCGTTCAAGTCAACTCTTGAAGAAGCGGCGAGCGCATCGGTTATTCTCAATGTCTGCGACGCTTCCGATGAATTATGCAGTGAGCATCTTGAAGTCACAAGAAAGCTGCTTCATGAGCTTTCCTGTGACGACAAGCCTGTTATTTCGGTCATGAATAAATGCGACAAGGTGGGCAACGTCTATTCTCTGCCGACCTTCGGCGACACGGTTATGATATCTGCGCTTGAGGGCAAAGGGCTTGACGCACTGCTTGAAAAGATAGCGCAGAAGCTGCCGCCGACAAGAAAGAAAGCGGAGCTTCTTATTCCGTTTTCACAGGGAGCACTGGCGGCGCAGATACGCCGTGACGGAGCTGTTGACGAAGAGGAATACACCGAAAACGGACTCAGAATGATTGCTACGGTCGATATAGACTTTCTTGAAAGATATAAGGACTTAGTGCTCAGACTTTTATGATTTATCGCTGAGGGCTTTTATAAATCCGTCCTGTTCAAGGCACTGAATATCCGCTCCGATAACGAGGGAGTTATATATCAGAAGATTTGCTTCAATAATGCCGTCGGAGTTTTCATAGCCTTTGTAGTTTGTGACCTCATAAGTCCATTTTTTGACTCTGCAACCCTTGTATTTTTCAAGGTCGAAATTCTGCGTTTTCTGAATTTCGTTATACTGAGTGTAGGTTTCGTCAAATTCCTCGGGAATGATGACTTCTTCGACTTTCAGAGGGTCTTGCGTGACCTCATAGCCGAACTGAGAGAGAAAGGCTATTCTTTCCTCAGCGGTTTCGGCTTTCAGATTCATGCCGTTTTTGACGGTGCTTTTGCTTTCTCCGCCCCTTTTCAGCAGAACGAATGCGCCTGTTAAAATGAGTATTGCGGCGAGAACAATAAGTAATATTTTTTTGATATTAGCGGCTTTAAGCGAAAAAACAAACATAATTACACCAACCTTTAATTATCGTCTAATTAAATTATATCGGGTGAAATAAATGTATATTCCATTTAACTCAAGAAAAACCTATCATAAAAACATCTTCGGCGCTGTCAGAGAAAATGACAGTGTCCGTTTTCGTGTTGTTCTGCCCCGTGAAATGGGCTGTAACGGTGTAACTCTCGTTATAAGGCGAGATGATGAAGACAGAGTATATGGCTTTCGCTGTCACTTTTCATGGGAGCGCATGGAGGGCGAAAGCGAAGAATGGTGGTATCTCGACTATAAGCCCGAAAAAGCGGGGCTTTATATGTATTCTTTTGAGTGCTATACCCCTTGGGGAACGAATTACATAACCGATTCAGGCAGCGGAGTGGGTATTATTTCACCCGAGGGCAAGGAGTTTCAGCTCACGGTTTTTGAAGAGAGTTTCAGAACGCCCGACTGGCTTAAAGGCGGACTTATTTATCAGATTTTCCCCGACCGTTTTTTCTTTTCGGGGGAGAAAAAGAAAATGCCGTCTGATAGGCATTTTCGGGAGGACTGGGGCGGCGAGCCCGAGTGGATGCCGAACAAAGAGGGCAAGGTGCTCAACAATGATTATTTCGGCGGCGACCTTAAAGGCATAGAAAAGAAGCTGCCTTATCTTTCGGGGCTCGGCGTCACCTGCATCTATCTCAACCCGATATTTGAGGCTAATTCAAACCACCGCTACGACACGGCGGATTACACGAAAATTGACAGCGCCTTGGGCAGTGAGGCGGATTTTGAGTCGCTTTGCCGAAAAGCTGAGGAATACGGCATTTCGATAATTCTTGACGGTGTTTTCAGTCACACGGGCGACGACAGCGTTTATTTCAACAAATATTCGAGGTATGCGTCTGTGGGGGCATATCAGAGCAAGGAGTCACCCTATTACGAGTGGTACAGCTTTCAGCATTTCCCCGATAAATATTCCTCATGGTGGGGGATAGATATACTGCCCGAGGTTAATGAGACTAATGACAGCTTCATTGAGTTTATTACGGGCGAGAACGGCATTGCAAGAAAATGGCTCAGAAAGGGCGCAAGAGGCTGGCGGCTTGACGTAGCCGACGAACTCCCCGATAAATTTATTGACGCTTTCAGAAAGGCGATAAAAGAAGAAAACGAAGAAGCTCTTCTCATGGGCGAAGTGTGGGAGGACGCTTCAAACAAAATAAGCTACGGCGGCAGAAGACGCTATTTACAGGGCGCACAGCTTGACAGCGTGATGAACTATCCCTTCGCTGAGGCAATTCTCGACTTTGTCAGAACAGGTATAGCCGAGGGCTTCACTGATAAAATTATGACGGTGCTCGAAAACTATCCGAAAGATGTTGTCGATGTGCTTATGAATCATATCGGCACTCACGACACAATGAGAGCGATAACTGCGCTTGCGGGCGAAAGCTGTGAATACCGTGACAGATTTTGGCAGTCAAAGAAAAAGCTCAGTGCTCAGGAATATGCATACGGCGTAAGGCTTATGAAAATAGCTTCGCTTATACAGTTTACTCTACCGGGCGTTCCGTCAATATATTACGGCGACGAAGCGGGTATGCAGGGCTACAAGGACCCGTTTAACCGTGTCTGTTACCCCTGGGGCAGTGAAAACGAAGACCTTGTCAGGTGGTATGAAGAGCTCGGCTCGTTCAGAAGAAACCACAGTGTCTTTGAGAAAGGCGAATTTGTTCCTTTTTCGGAAGAGGACGGCGTTATCGCATACCGCAGAACGGACGGCGAAAACGAAGTCATGGTTATCGTCAACAGAAATCCCTGTGAAATTATTTATTATCTTGACGAAAATACGCTCAGCGGAAAGCTGTATTTCTCAGGCAAAAAGACCGCGGGCGGAATAATAATGGAAGGCTTCAGCGCGCTTGCGCTTGTGAAAGGTGAATGAAATGAGTCAGTGGACAGAGGTCAGAATTAATATAAACGCAAAAGATGTTGATAAGGCTTCGGATATAGCGACAATGGTCGTGCCTTACGGAATTTATATTGAGGACTATTCAAACCTCGAACAGGAGGCTTGGGAGATTGCCCATATTGACATTATAGACGAGGAGCTTCTTAAAAAGGACAGAAGCAAGGCTATAGTTCATATCTATATCTCACCCGAAGAAAATCCCGCCGAAGCTGTCGCTTTTCTTTCGGAAAGATACACCGCCGAGGGAATTGAAAACTCGATAGACCTCATCGCTTGCAGAAATGAGGACTGGGAAAACAACTGGAAGCAGTATTTCCACGCCATGCCCATTGGTGAAAAACTTCTTATTCAGCCTCTTTGGGAGGAGATGAAAGAAGAAGAAACAGACCGTCGTGTTCTTAAAATTGAACCCGGTCTTGCTTTCGGCACAGGCACTCACGACACGACAAGGCTCTGCCTTCAGACGCTTGAGAGCTATGTTTGTGAGAATACAAGCGTTCTTGATATCGGCTGTGGGAGCGGTATTCTTTCTATAGCCTCTCTGCTTTTCGGCGCAGAAAAGGCGGTCGGCGTCGATATTGACGCCCTCGCCGTCAAAACGGCTGTCGAAAACGGAAAAATCAACGGCTTCACCGAGCCCAAGCTCAGAATATTGCAGGGCGACCTTTGCGATAAGGTGACAGGTAAATATGATGTCGTTGTCGCAAACATTGTTGCCGATGTAATAATTATGTTCTGTGAAAATGTTGGGCAGTTTATGAAAAAGGACAGTGTTTTCATTACCTCAGGCATTATTGACACCAGAGAAAACGACGTTCTTGCCGCTTTCGAAAAATACGGCTTTAAGGTGAAAGAAAGACGCACAAGCGGCGGCTGGGTATGCTTCGTTGTCACCTTATAAATTATTTTTTATAATTGTATTGACAAACTTGACAGTTTAGTTTATACTAATTCATACCGCATGCTATGGGCGGCGTGTTTCGTCATGCCATAAAGACAAAAGTCTGCCTTAATGAGCAGCGAGTCCATAATAAAGGAAGGAAAGCAAAATGTACGCAATTATCGAAACAGGCGGCAAGCAGTATAAGGTTGAACCGGGTCAGGAAATCTTTATCGAAAAGCTTGACGTCGAAGCAGACACCGACTATACCTTTGACAAGGTTATAGCTGTCGGTTCAGATGACGGAATTAAGGTTGGCGCTCCCTATGTTGAGGGTGCAACAGTTTCAGCTAAGGTCATCAAGAACGGCAAGGCTAAGAAGATTGTTGTCTTCACCTATAAGTCAAAGAAGAACGAGAAGCGCAAGATGGGTCACAGACAGCCCTACACTAAGGTTGCTATCAGCGCTATCAATGCATGATAACCGTTAAATTTTTTGAGGGTAAAAAGGGTGTCGTGATAAGCGGTCACAGCGGCTATTCTCATCAGGGCAGCGATATAGTATGCGCAAGCGTTTCTTCCGCTGTCTATCTGGTGGCGAACACCGTCACTGATATAATAGGCGCTGAGGTTGATATAAAAGTCAATGACGGCTTTATGGAGCTTAAAATAAGAGAAACCTCTCATGGGACGGATATTCTTATTGACGGGCTCAGACTTCATCTCACTCAGCTTTCAGAGCAATATCCTCAATATGTTATCGTAAACGATTGAAAACAAAGTTTTATACGGAGGTGTAACAAAATGCTTAAGATAAACATTCAATTATTCGCTCATAAAAAAGGTATGGGTTCAACCCGTAACGGCCGTGACTCAGAGTCAAAGAGACTCGGTGTAAAGCGCGCCGACGGTCAGTTTGTTCTCGCCGGCAATATTCTTGTCAGACAGCGCGGCACTCACATTCACCCGGGCAACAATGTCGGCAAGGGTTCAGACGACACACTCTTCGCTCTTATTGACGGCAAGGTCAAGTTTGAAAGAGTCGGTAAGGACCGCAAGAAAGTAAGCGTTTACGCAGTAGAGCAGTAATAAGTTTATACAAGGTAATTTGTACCCCCGAGCCATGTGGTTCGGGGCTTTCTTTTTGGTATATATAAGACGCTCATAAAATGCAAAACACTGCAAGATCGGGTTCGGTTTATACTTTTCACCCTACTATTTTATCCGCAAAAAACTGTGCGAAGCACAATATAACTATGCGTAGCATAATAAAACTGCGAAGCAATATCACTCGCCGTCAGGCGAATAAAACTGCATAGTGTACTTTAACAATCGGTTAAAGTGCGGTGATTAGACAGATTAAAGTTACAGTAATTCGAACTGCTGTGGCTGTTCTTGTATTTTTTACTGTTATGTGATAGTATAAAATTGAACAGACCTACAAATCGGGAGTTCAGGGAGGTGATTACAATGGTTTTGCAGTTGCATAAAGAGTTGTCAGGTAACATTCTTGACATTGGAGGAGGTGGGGAAGCTGTTATCGGACGCCTTTATCATGAACAGGTTACAGCCATCGACAACAGACAGGAAGAACTTGACGAAGCACCAAATGTATGCAAAAAAGTGCTTATGGATGCAACCGAGCTCAAATATGAAGCGAATTCTTTTGATAATGTGACCTTCTTTTTTACTCTTATGTTTATGCAGGAAAAAGAGCAAAGAAAGGCTATTGGAGAAGCGGCAAGAGTTTTGAAAAGCGGTGGGGAAATTCATATTTGGGATTGTAATATTGCATCAGCCTATCCGGTTCCTTTTTGTGTGGATGTAGTAGTTCAAATGCCTCACGAAACAATAAAAACAACATACGGTGTTTGTAAGTTAGATTCTCAAGACATTCGTTCTATATTAAAAATGTGCGAAGATGAGGGATTGACACTATGCTGTCAGCAAAATGAAGAATACTTTTATTTGAAGTTACGGAAGCAACACTTGCGCAGATAACACATCTATAAAATTACAATTTGCAAAACAAATAAAGTGGCTGTACCCCTTTTGCCGCTTTGTGTCTTTACACAATAAAACAGCCGGCTTTCAGCCGGCTGTCAATCAATTATTACTTTTTTAGCTGTTAAAGACCTCGTCGGTTTTATCTGACGGCTCATCATCATCTCCGGGGAAGAACGGGAGAACGAGGGAAATCAGCAGTTTAAAGTAAGATAATATTCTGAAAAAAATGTCAACCTGAAACATAGAGAAATCCCCCCTCAGCAATTATTTCTTGCTCATATTTTACAATAGTTGCTATCTCAAGTCAATATTTATTTACAAACATTAATTAAAATGGTAATGAAATGCAACAAAAATGCAATATTTGTCAAATAAAAACACCGAAACAGAACGCTCCGGTGTTTTATGTTGAATAAATAATTATTACTCTGCCTGAATGTCTTTGAAGAACGGACAGAACTTGTAGATGAACTCCCAAAGCGTTGCCCAAAACTTCTCAAATGCTGCGAAAAAGTCTTCCACTGTTTTTTACCTCGCTTTGTTATAGTTTAATTTTAATAAAAACTATTTAAACTGTTTCTGAGGGCTGTTTCCCGAGAATGATGTCAATACGAAGGAAAGCGAAAAGCTTATTGAAGAGCTCATACATAACATCTCTTATAGCGATAAGTGCGCTCTGAATCCCGTTTGTATAGCCCTCTTTACCTTTATCGAGACCCTCCTGAATTTTTTCTTCGGTGTGATCCGGCTCATATAAGCAGCAGGGGCAGCCGCAGGGATTTTCATAATCGGTGTTGTTGCATCTGCAGCCCTTTCTGCCTGTGCATTCTTCACAGCAGAGAGCCTTCCAGTAATAATGCATTTTGTAGTCGCCATCGTGCTCAAGATCGTAGGTGCCGTCGTCTTTCTTGATTATTGCGCCGTTTTCATCATATCTATAAATATCAACATCATAATATGAGCCGTATGCGCAGTCAAGGAATTGAGCGACATTAGTTGCAACATCGGTTTTTTCATCAATGTAACCCGGGCACTCTGTGCAGCAGTTACAGCCGAACTTGCCTGTGCATTTGTCGCACTCGGCGCACCTGACAAGCACGCCTTCATTTGCGGCTTCTTCCTTATAAGAGCCGGCAAAAGCAACTAACGTGACCGAAAAAATCATTAATACAGCTAACAGAAGTGAAATTATCTTTTTCATATTATAATCCTCCTTATAATAGAACATTTTAGATAAATATATTATAGTTTCAAAATAATAAATTGTCAATAAGAGTTACAATTTATTAATAAAATTGTGTAATTCTCCCAATAATTGCTCATTTGTTTTGACATAAAAGCGTTATTCAAGAGCGGAAGCGTCAAATTCAACGGCAAATTCGTTGTTTGAATAGCCGTAGCCGACAATGATACCGCGCTCAAAAACAAGACGGTAGGTGCAGTTTTCGGTGTCCATGACAAAGTCATCGGGGAGGTGAATATCACATATTGTTTTAGAGGTGTCGCCGATGTCATACATACAAGTCAGTTCAGCGTAACAGGTTCTTATAAGACTGCCCTCGTTATATTCACACACAAGAACCTCTCCGTTTGCGGTGACATACTTGCCGAAGCTGTTTGGCAGGGTGACAACTATTTCATCTATTCTGTCGCCGTCCTCAAAAGCCTTGACCTGAGCGCCGTCTGCTTCAACATTCATGAAAACCGTCTGAGGCACGGTTGACTCTGTTGTGGTTGTGGTGAACAATGTGAAGCCCTCGGGGAGGGTGAATTTTGTTGTTGACTCAGTGGTGGTCGTCGACTCGGCTTCGGTTGTCGATTCTGTAGTTGACTGCGTTGTTGATTCTGTCGTTGACTCAGTGGTTGTTGTCGATTCTGTCGTTGACTCAGTCGTTGACTCTGTTGTTGACTCGGTGGTGGTCGTTGATTCAGTGGTTGTTGTCGATTCGGTGGTTGACTGAGTGGCAGACTCTGTTGAGGTTGTCGAATTTTCCTGATTTTTTTTCTTATCGGCTATCGTGTATGCGATGATGCCTGCGGCTAAAAGAGCTATAACAAGGATTGAAATTATAAGCGCCTTTATCAGCTTGCCCGAGTCGTCGCCGTCATCAATATCGTCAATGTATTCGGGAATGACAAGATTTGCGTCTTTGATATCGGCTTCATCATCTTCAATAATGTCGCCTTGCCTTTCGGGTTCAATCTGAATTACCTTGGGCGCGGGCGCATACCCTGCGTAATAATCGTGAGCCGCTTTAGGCGCAAGAGAACGGATAACGCCGTCAATATCGCTCTTGAGCGAAGCAATATTTCTGTATCTCTCAGACGGGGCAAAAGCGCAGGCTTTGAGGATTATCTGCTCATCCTCAGGCGTTGAGTTTTCGAATGAACCTGTCATTTCGCCGTTCATGCGACGCATGAAAGCGTTTCTGCGGTTTTCCTCTGTTATTTCGATGGGGTACTGCGGCAGAAACGGCGCTCTGTTTTTGTTCAGGAGCTTATAGAGCAGCATACCCGTCTGATAAATATCCACCGAAGAAATATCCGAAGAGACGCGGTGTTCCTCGGGAGCCATGAAATCCTCGGGCTCAACATATGTTCCGCCCAGTCCGAAGTCGCCCAAAAGGTAGTCGCCCGTGCTGCTTATAAAGATATTTTCGGGGCAGATTTTTCTGTGAACAATTCCGAGCGAGCGGAAAGAGGTGAGCGCCTCACAGACCGAAGAAGCGACAGCGTATGCCTCGGCTTTTGGGAGCGCCTCTATATTTTCTTTTTTTGTGAGCGGTGTAGCGTCCTGAGTGAGAATGAAGAGCTCATAGCCTGTTTCAGTCGCCGAAACAGACTTTTCATAGAACTTAACAATGTTTGCGCAGTTCTGAAGTCTGAGCATCATTTCAGTGTCGGCGATAAGGCGTCTGAGCCTTGCGGGGTATGCCGCCGCACCTGTGAGCGCACCCTCGCACTCAAATGAATAGCACCTGAGCACAGCGTTATGAGTTCTGCCGTCGGGCGACTGCTTTCTCACCCTGTAGGAAGTGTAATCGTCATTTTTCGAAAGCTCTTCATAAGCGAAATATCCGCCGAAAAACGGTTCGTAGTTTCTGAGCTGTTCTCTGTCCATGAAATAACCTCTTTTCTATCTTATAAGGATTTCACAATCGGGCGCATTTTTACCTATGCTTTTTATTCCTTTGATGCATGCGCCTTTTGTGGTGTAGCTTTCGCTTGTAGCAATAACTTCGCCGCTTGAGCTTTTAAGGCGGAAGAAAAATTCACCTGAGATATCCTTATATATTTCAAATTTGGGGTAGGGGACAGCCTTCCATTTTGAAAGCGTTCTGTCCTCAATCTGGGCTTTAGCGTTTCTGCGTATGCTGTCGATTATATTTTCACAGCTTTCAACGGTGGGAAAGGTCTGACTTATTGCTATTGATTCACCGTTGCCCGCTTTGAGCTCGAAGGTATAATCTCCCGACGGGAGCTTCGTTATGATAAAACGACCTATCACTGATTATCACCGCTCTTTCACTTATACCTATACTTATACAAATAACATTTTATCAAATTCAGACGAAAAAGGCAATAGAAAAAGCTAAAAAGAACTCTTGCGTTATATTCATCTGCTTTTCTGCTTAAAATTTTTCCTTTTTTCCCTTTTATTCTTTTACAATATATGCTATACTATAAAAGATTAGGCAGGAAAACTAACGCATACCTGAAATTATTAACGAAAATAACTTGAAAGGAATGATAAATATGGATAAAGGTAAGTTCTATATCACCACCGCTATCGCATACACGTCAAAAAAGCCGCATATCGGCAACAGCTATGAAATAGTTCTCACTGACGCAATAGCAAGATACAAGAGACTTCAGGGCTACGATGTGTTCTTCCTCACAGGCACTGACGAACACGGTCAGAAAATTGAGGAATACGCAAAAGCCGAGGGCGTTACACCCAAGCAGTATGTCGATAAGGTTGCGGGTGAAATCAAAGGTATATGCGACCTTCTCAACACAACATACGACCACTTTATAAGAACGACGGACGACTATCACGAAAAGACGGTTCAGAAGATTTTCAAGAAGCTCTATGATCAGGGCGACATATATAAGAGCGAATACGAAGGTCTTTACTGCACGCCCTGCGAATCCTTCTGGACGGAGTCACAGCTCGTTGACGGAAAGTGCCCCGACTGCGGCAGAGAAGTCAAAAAGGCAAAGGAGGAAGCCTATTTTCTCAGGCTTTCGAAATATCAGAAACAGCTTGAAGAGTATATCGAGAATAACGATAAGTTCATCTACCCCGAGGCAAGAAAGAAAGAAATGCTCAATAACTTCATAAAGCCGGGACTTCAGGATTTATGCGTTTCAAGAACCTCATTCAAATGGGGTATCCCCGTCACATTTGACGAAAATCATGTTATCTACGTCTGGATGGACGCTCTTTCAAACTACATCACCGCTCTGGGCTATGACCCCGACGGCAGCTCGGAAAAGTATAAAAAATACTGGCCCGCAGATGTTCACATCATCGGCAAGGATATTGTCCGTTTCCACACGATATATTGGCCCATTATGCTTATGGCTCTTGGCGAACCGCTTCCCAAACAGGTTTACGGTCACCCGTGGCTTCTCTTCGGCACGGATAAGATGAGCAAGTCAAGAGGCAATGTTATTTATGCCGACGACCTTGTTGACCTTATAGGCGTTGACGGAGCAAGATATTATCTCTTAGCCGAAATGCCCCACGCAAACGACGGCTCAATCACATATGAGATGATTATTGACAGATATAATTCCGACCTTGCCAATACCCTCGGCAACCTTGTCAACAGAACCGTTGCCATGAGCAATAAGTATTTTGACGGCGAAATCAAGGCGCCCAAAGAAGAAACAGAGCTTGACAAGGAGCTGAAGACATTCTGCCTTGACACCGTCAGAAAGGTTGACGAAAATATCTCTTCATACCATATGGCTGACGCTGTAGGCGCAGTTATGGATTTAGCGAAAAGATGTAACAAATACATCGACGAGACAGCTCCGTGGACTCTCGCCAAAAACGAGGAATATGACAGGCTCGGCACCGTTCTCTATAATCTTCTTGAAAGCATCCGATTTATCGGAATTCTTCTCACAGCATTCCTGCCTGATACTGCTCAGAAGATTTTAGATGAGATAGGCGCTGATGAAAGAAGCTATGATTCGCTCTCAGGCTTCGGCAGACTCAATCCCTGCACAAAAGTCGGTCAGGCAGTGCCGCTGTTTAACCGTCTTGACGCTGAAAAGACGCTCGCTCAGATTAAAGAAAAACTTGAAGCCGAGCTTAAAAAGCAGAAAACCATAGAAGAAATCGAGGGCGTAGCAAAAATCGGTATAGATGATTTTGCAAAGGTTGACCTTCGTGTGGCTGAAATAAAGGATTGTGAGCCTGTAAAGCGTGCGAAGAAGCTTTTGAAGCTCACCCTTGATGACGGAACTCAGACGCCCAGAACAGTCGCTTCGGGTATAGCGCCCTGGTATAAGCCCGAGGACCTTATCGGTCACAAGGTTATCGTTGTGGCGAATCTGAAACCCGCTACGCTTTGCGGCGTTGAGAGCTGCGGAATGATACTCGCCGCCGACGCAGGCGAAAATGACGTGAAGGTCGTTTTCGTTGACGGAATGCCGAACGGTGCGAAAATAAGATGATAAAGAATATTTTTGACACTCACGCCCACTATGACGATGAAGCCTTTGACTCTGACAGAGACGAGCTGTTGAATGAAATTCACAAAGAGGGTGTGAAGCTGATAATAAACTGCGGCTGTGACGAAAAAAGCAGCCGCACTGCTTTGGCTTTTGCCGAAAAATATGATTTTATGTATGCGGCGGTCGGTATTCACCCTGAGAACATAAATGATGACTGGGAAGATGAGCTTTGCCGTATAGCTGAAGCGGCAAGGCACAAAAAAGTCGTCGCGATAGGCGAGATAGGTCTTGATTATTATTGGGATACATCAAAGAAACAAACTCAGATAGAGGTTTTCAAAAAACAGCTTGAGCTTGCCGAAAAACTTGATTTACCGGTAATTATTCATGACAGAGAAGCACACGGCGACACAATGGAGCTTCTCAGACAGTTTAAGCCTAAAGGCGTGCTTCACTGCTATTCGGGCAGTGTCGAAATGGCTAAGGAGGTTTTGTCTCTTGGAATGTATATCGGCTTCGGCGGTTCGCTGACCTTCAAAAACGCAAGAAAGACGGTGGAAGTCGCAAGTATTGTTCCGCTTGACAGAATACTTCTCGAAACTGATTGCCCTTATATGGCTCCCGTGCCGATGAGAGGCAAGAGAAATCAGTCTTCGTATATCGGCTTCGTCGCTGAAAAAATGGCTGAGATTAAGGGACTTTCTGCACAGCAGATAGTCGATACGGCGACGGAAAACGGCAAAAGACTTTTCGGGATAATGTGAATATCGGTCACAATCTGATTTGAATATCCACACAAAGCTATGCGATATTGCCACAATTCAATGTGAATATCCGTCACGAAAGAATATGAAAATCCAAATTTTAAGGGCGTCACAAAAGCTGTGGCGCCCAAATTATTTTGTACCTGATTTATGAATGAATATCCTTTTTTATATATTTCATATAGGCGGCGGCTATACCGACTATACAAAGTGTCATGCCGACCAAAATCATTACTCCGTTCAGACTGCCGCTCGATATAATATCGGCTCCCTCGCAATAACCAAACGGCATTATGTATTTCAGAAACTCAGCGACATCGGCAATGTTTGCGATAATGTTCAGAAAATACATCAAAGTGGCAATTCCGAGTCCGACGCCCGCCCCGCCTTTTCGAATGAATGCCAAAATGCCGAAGCAAATTCCCGAAAGTTCTATCCGGAGCAGATAATAGGCGAGATGTAAGAGACTGATTTCTTTTAGGGGGATTTGCTTATGCCCGCCGCGTCTGCTATTTCACTCATAGGGCTGTTTTTATAAGAAATCTGTGAAAACACCCGATAGCCGGCGTTTATGATAGCCTGTTGCTTTTCTGCGGGGAAAGAAAAGAATCTCTCGTTCATAGCTTAACCTCCGTTAACCGATTCGGTCAATACTATTTTAAATCGTTGACCGATTTTGAGAGACCCTTTTTGAAAATTTTATTCGAAAATATTCATGAAAGAAGTTTTCGATTATAAGTCTGAATACCTTGTTTTAACCTGAGTGTTCATCAACCCCGAAAACCGCCTCTTGTGCATAAAGCCGATAATGTGTTATAATACTTTTAAAGTTTAAAGAAGCAGGAGGCGTTAAAATGAAAAAGAAAAAGGCTTTTGAGAGCTTTCCTGCGTCTGCCGCACTGATAATTTTTATTATTGCAGGTTATTTGCATACGCTGAAATCATCGGTCCCGGGAATAAACACTATATTTTTTATTTCAACCACCTTCATTTATCTCGGGTTAATTCTGAGCTGGTCGGTTTATGTCGATAAACGCTTCATATCCGACAGAATAAGAAAAATGCTGATTTCGATGGCGGCGTTTTTACTGCTTTACATATTAACCCGAACCGTAAAATACAGATTTATCAGCGAGGATCAGCAGACGCTTGCAAGGTTTTTGTGGTACAGCTATTATCTGCCTCAGATTTTTGCGCCGCTGATTTCTTTTATGACCGCCTGCACCGTCGGAAACCCCGAGGATAAAAAGCTCTCGAAGCATTGGATTTTTGTTTTTATTGCGGCGTTTTTGCTTGCCACAGGGATTATGACAAACGATTTTCATCAGCTTGCGTTCAGATTTAACGAAAATATGCTGAATTGGGAGAGCGACTATTCATACGGCTTCTTGTTTTACGCCGTTACGGGCTGGATATATTTTTTTATTTTTGCAAGTGTTTTTATGCTGTGGCACAAATGCAGAGTTTCAAGCATCAAGAGAAACACATGGATACCGCTTGTATTTTTGCCTGTGGGCACAATTATGGTTATAATGCTGGCGATTGAGAACGTGACGGGTGTCGAGTCAATTTTTGAACTGCCGGAGATACATTGTTTTATTCTTATCGCCATTTGGGAGAGCTGCATAAAAATCGGTCTTATTCCCTGTAACTCGGGCTACAGCGAATATTTCACAAATTCGTCTTTGTCGGCTCAGATTGCGGATGCGGAAAATAATGTTGTTTTCCGCTCAAAAAGCGCCGCCGATATAACAAAGAAGCAGATGGAGCAAGCCAAAAAATCGCCGGTGCTGATAGCGAAAAATACCGTTTTACATTCCAATGCGGTATGCGGCGGAAATGTTTTCTGGACGGAGGATTTGACGGCGGTCAACAAGATGAACCGTGAGCTGAGGGAAATCGGCGAAAGACTGAGCGAGGAGAGCGAATTGCTTCGCGCGGAAAATGAGATTAAGGAGCAGAGAGCCCGAATTGAAGAACAGAACCGTCTTTATGACAGTATAGCCGTTCTTTTAAAGCCTCAGCTTGACGAAATAGCGAGACTGCTCGAAAGTGAAGCGGATTTTGATGAAAAAATACGGCTTGTGTGCGTGCTCAACTGTTATGTAAAAAGAAGGGCAAATTTAGCTCTGCTCGCTGATAGCTGTAAATATATTGATTCCCGTGAGCTTTATTTAAGCATAAGGGAATCGGTCGAATATATCAAGCTTTGCGGAGCGTCGGGTTTTGTCAGCTTCAGCGGTGACTGCGCCGCTTTATCCGAACACATTCTGCTCGCCTTTGATATATGGCAGTGCTGGGTAGAAGCGTCGCTTAATACGCTTAATGCGGTTATGGCGAACATCTATGCAGAAAAGGGCTCTGTTTTAATTAAACTTTCGTTTGACGGTGTTTGTGATTTTCCGTCCGATAAAGTGACCGGCGAAAAACTCAGCTTATGCGGGGGAAAAATGAGCGTTAAACAGGAAGACGGTACGGTTTTTGTGCGTCTTTTCATACCAAGAGGGGGTGAGAAAAGATGAGTGGCTTTTTTTCACTTCCGAGTCTGGTTCAGACCTTACTGCTTTGCTTATATACCTTGATTGTTTTAACCGAAGTTTACTGCCTGATAGCTTGCTTTATCTATAAAACAAAGAAGCTGAACACGGCTTTGACAGTTTTGCTTTTCATGTTTTCTCTGATAAATCTATTTCTCCTTGATGAAGGGTCTATGTGCGTTAGCAAAGATATAAAAATGCCTGCTGTGACAGAAGCCGTTTGCGGTCTCCATGCGGTCTTTACCGTCTTTTTGATGATTTTTCAGATTTTTGCGGTATGCGTTGCCCTTAGGCGCATTTATATCTGGCGAAAAACAAATATTACCCCGATGTCAATAAAACAGGGGGCAGACAGACTGACGGCGGGGCTTTGCTGCTTTGATGAAAACGGCAGACCGACGCTTATAAATCACAGTATGGAAAGACTCTGCCGAAGTATAACAGGCGAGCCGCTTCTGAACGCAAACGAATTCTGGCACAGGCTCACCAAAGGTGAAGTTATTGCTGGGAATACCGTTATAAAGAGCGGCGATGAACCGATAATTCTTCTTGCAAGCTCAGAGGTGCGGCACTTTTCAAAAAGCGGATTTATTTCAGGTAAAAAGACGGTTTATGAGATTTCGGCGGCTGATATTACGGAGCAGCATCAGCTAAGCTGTCGCCTTATTGAGTATAATTCGGAGCTTGAAGAGGTCAAAAAGAGACTTATTCTCTTCAGTGAAAATGTTTCAGACATAACAAGAGAGAAAGAAATACTTGCCGCTAAGGTGAGCATACATGACCGTATGGGCAACGCCCTGCTTGCCGCAAGACGCTATATTGAAACGGGCGAAGACGCAGTGAGCCGTGAGTCTCTTTTGAACATATGGAAAAACTGCATTGCGCTTTTAAGAAGAGAAGCCGAACAGCCCGCCGAAAACGGAACGCTTTCAAGCCTTAACGAGGCGGCGCAGATTATGGGCATAACGCTTTCGGTTGAGGGGAATTTGCCCGAAAATGACAACAGAATAATGCGTGTTATTCTGAGTGCGGCGAGAGAATGTATCACAAATGCGGTTCATCACGCCGACGCAAGCGTTCTTAAAATCAAAATCATTTTTGACGGAAACTTTTATACCGTCGAATACACAAACGACGGCAGGAGGCCCGAAGATGAGATAAGAGAGGGCGGAGGATTGTCCTCACTTCGTAAAAATGTTGAAGCCGAGGGCGGAAAAATGAATATTATAAGCGCACCGCAGTTTATGCTGAAAATTAAAATACCTAAGACATGGGGGTGTTCAGATGGTTAATGTAATGGTTGTTGAAGATCAGGCAATGCCGAGACAGCTTTTTGAGACTTTTATCAATAACAGCCCGAATTACCGTCTCATTTATTCAATCAAAAATGCCGATATGGCGGATATCTATTGCGAAAAATCGCAGATTGACCTTATTCTTATGGATATCTGCACTCAGTCAAATTCAAGCGGTCTTGAAGCGGCGAAGCGAATAAAAGAAAAGCAGCCAAAAACAAAAATCATCATTGTCACTTCAATGCCTGAGGTGTCTTATATAAAGCGAGCGAAAGCCGCCGGAGCTGACAGCTTCTGGTATAAGGAAATAAGCGAGCAGTCTATTATCGAGCTTATGGACAGAACGGTCGCAGGGGAATCTATCTACCCCGACAGCACGCCCGTTGTTGAGTTCGGACTGACCGACAGCAGAAACTTTACGGAGCGGGAGCTTGATGTGCTTCGTGAACTGACAAGCGGAGACACTAATGCGCAGATAGGCGAAAGACTCGGAATGTCAAAAAACACAGTCAGAGACTACATACAGACGATGCTTGAAAAAACAGGCTTTCGTTCCCGGACAGAGCTTGCCGTTAAAGCAAGAGAAAGCGGAATTGTAATTTTAGATAGACGGGTCGATAATAAATAATTGGTTGAATTTGAGCTTAACAAAAAAACAGGGCAGTTTTTCTGCTCAAGCCCCCCAAAAAAAGGGTAATTTATAAAAGAGACCTCCTATGGCAGAGTTAATACACCTGCCGTAGGAGGTTTTGTTAGTGCGTGCGGCATGCGTAAACACTCGGAGATGAAAGTCCGATACTGCCAGGCTGAAAAGGCGTAATACAACAGATATCTTTTGACAAAGTGTTACGAACAAAAAAGAAAGACCTGTACGCCGCAGATATTTGATATATCCAAAGCATACAAGTCTATGTAAGTGAAATGATTGAAGCGCCGTGTGCGAACGGCAGAACGGTGACGTCGGTCAACTAATGATGGCCGTTTACTCAGTTTATTTTAGATCTCAGCTTTCAATTCTGAATCTGTAGCCGACGCCCCAGACTGTCTCAATATAGGTCGGGTTAGAGGAGTCGTCTTCAATCTTTTCACGAATTCTGTTGATGTGAACAGTGACGGTTGACGTTTCGCCTATAGCGTCAAGACCCCATATCTTGTCAAAGAGAGAGTCTTTGCTGAAAACGACGTTCGGGTTTGTTGCGAGAAAAACGAGAAGGTCAAATTCCTTGTGAGTGAATGTGACCTCGTTGCCACCGACAAAAACACGGCGGGCATTTTTGTCGATAAAGAGCTTTCCTATTGTGATGGTGTCGCTGAGGTCTGAGTCGCTTTTTGTTGTCAGGCGCTTATATCTTTCAATATGAGCGTTGACTCTTGCCACAAGCTCTGAGGGGCTGAAAGGCTTAACGATATAGTCGTCAATGCCGAGACCGAAGCCTCGTATTTTATCAATATCCTCTTTTTTGGCTGTGACCATAATTATAGGAATATCCTTTTCTTCGCGTATGCATCGGCAGACCTCAAAGCCGTCTGCACTCGGGAGCATAAGGTCGAGAATAACAAGTGAAAAATCCTCCTGCAAGGCTCTGTCAAGCCCACTGAGACCGTCGTTTTCAATGACAACACTGTATCCGTTGACCTCAAGATAATCCTTTTCAAGGTCGGCAATATATTTATCGTCTTCAATTATAAGCACTCTTTTATCCATTATAAATCCTCCATTCTCGAAACAGGCAGTTTCATTGTCAGTGTGAGACCCTTTCCTTTTTCTCCGCCGGCGGTGATTGTTCCGCCGTGTCTGAGTATTATCTGTTTGACTATCGAAAGCCCCATTCCGTTACCGCTCTGAACATTGGTTCTTGCCTCGTCAGCCCGGAAGAAAACATCAAAAACTCTCTCGGCTTCTTCAGGCGAAATCCCGATTCCGTTATCGGCATAGACTAACTGATACATTCCGTCGTCACTCAGACTTGCAGTGACGCTGACATCTATATGATCGCTTTCGGGTTTTTTATATTTTACACAATTTGTCAGTATGTTGTCAACTATTCTTTCAAATTGGAACGTGTCAATATTACAAAATACCCGTTTGTCACAGTTGTATGTCATGGAGAAGCCTATGTTCCTCGCCTCAAACGACGGATAGGATTCCTCATACCATTTTACCAGCACGGCATACATATCCCTTTCCTTGAAATGGAAAGAGACGGTGTTTGTCTCAAGGTTGGTTATTTCGGATAAAGCGTCAACGAGCTTTTCAAGGCTTTCCGTTGAGAGTGCAATTGCGTTTATATATCTTTTACGCTTCTCGGGCGTGTTTGCAATGCCGTCCTTTAACCCCTGTGTATAGCCTTTAATTGTCGTGACGGCAGTTCTGATATCGTGATTGAGACCCGAATATGTGTTTCGCCTGACCTTTTCATATTCTTCCTTCGCTTCAACCGATTTTTTAAGCTGAACTCTCATTTCTTCAAAATCTCTGCAAAGGTCTCCGAACTCCTGAGTTGAGTCGTCGATTTCAACAGGTTCATCTAAAGAGCCGAGCTTTATTCTTTCTGCCGCCTTACTGAGCTTTTCCATAGGAGCCATAACCGACTCTGCCAGCGAACGGGCAATAAAAATATCAAACATTACAGCGAGAATAACAACAATAATGAACACTCCCAGAAAGCTGATGTCCGAAAGCTGCCACAAAGTCAGAGCAACAGAGGTTCTTTTTTCTGTCGGCTTGCCGGTGCTTTTTAGGGTGATGGATATTATCTGCCCTAAAGAGTTTGTGCTGACATCGCGAATCTGCATTGTGTTGTTGTCGAGGAAAACGAGACCTCCTTTGTATTGATAGGTGTCAGTGTTCAGGTCTTTGAAATATTCCTCATCGCTTCCCTCGGAGATATACATAATCTTTCCCTCAAGTTTAACGCATACCGAAAAGCCGTAGCTTTCAAGGCGTTTGTATGCTTTTTCAACATGTCTCGGCGTTTTTTCTCCTTCGCCGTTTTCAAAGCCCCGTTCAATGGTTCTCATATTGAACTGACAGAAATAGACAGTGATAATATCACGGGAATTTGTGACAGCGGGGTTACCGTTGTTGTCGCTCTGATAAATTATATGTATCAGCGAAACCATAAAGATGAATGTAATACATATTGCGAGAAAAACAGGGACGATAGCCGCCATAATGTTATAAAGCGAGAACCGCTGATGAAGTGAAATCCGTTTGTTCTTTTTTTTCTTCTTCATTCTTATAAATCTCCGTTTTTTTTAAGTATAACATATTTTAATAAATTTATCAATTCTTGAAAAAGAAAAATGTATAAATGATGTTTTTTTACCAATACTTGGAATAAATAAAGCAGAGGAGATACATAGAAATGAAAAACGAAAAGAAATTAATCGCCGTTGAGATTGCTGTTTTTGCCGCATTTATCCTGACCGTCGCAGTGTCGTCATTTTACTGCCTTGATAAGACCTGCGACAATATAAAAGAAAATGTGCTCAGACTCCATGTCATAGCAAATTCTGACAGTGAAGAGGATCAAAAATTGAAACTTGCGGTCAGAGACGCCGTTCTTTTTGCGGGCAGTCCGCTGTTTGACGGCGAGGTCAACACAAAGAACGCCACTGAGATTGCAAAAAGCGAAACAGAATATCTTGAACAGGCGGCTCAGGCTGTAATAGATGAACAAGGCTTTGACTACGGCGTTAAAATAGAGGTCGGTAAGAGCCGCTTTCCGACAAGGGTTTATGAAGATGTGACCTTGCCTGCGGGCGAATACACGGCGGTGCGTGTAATCCTCGGCAAAGGGGAGGGGCATAACTGGTGGTGCGTAATGTTCCCTCCGATGTGTCTGAGCGCCGCCGAGGGTGACGTAACCCTTTCCGATGTGCTTTCTCAGGACGCTCTTGAGCTCACCCGTTCGGGTAAAAAATATGAGGTCAAATTCAAGCTCATTGAATGGTATGAGAATATAAAGGCGGCAATAAACGACTGAGCTTCCAAAGCCGAATAATGCAAAAAACAGACCGCTCATTTGTACGGGCGGTCTGCTTCAGGGTGAGAAGAATAGTCCAAACTCAAGTTTTTTATCGGATTATGCTTTTCGCCCTATTTTCATATTCTTTCTGCGGCTGAGATAAACTGCTCACGATATACTTTTTTTACCTCTTCAAAATCAAGACGTTCTTCATTCGTCTCAATAATGCGTTCTATTCCGTTTTGCCTTGCTTCTTCATCGTCAATTTCTTTCAGCCCGACAATAGCAGTGACAGGAACGCCCTTTGCTCTTTTAGCCACACCGAAAGGAACCTTGCCCTGAACACTTTGAAAGTCCATTTTCCCTTCGCCTGTGATAATGAGGTCGGCTCCCTTTATCTTCTCATCAAAACCGCATATATCAAGCACAGTGTCAATGCCGCTTTTCATCTGTGCGCCGAGATAGCTGATAAGCGCAAAGCCTAAGCCGCCCGCCGCTCCTGCTCCGCTGACGAAGGAGCAGTCCTTTCCGAGAGCGGCGGCTGTTTTTTCGGCGAAATTTCTCAGACCCGAGTCGAGATATTCAACCTGCTCGGGTGTTGCCCCTTTTTGAGGGGCAAAAACATATGCCGCCCCGTTTTCGCCGTAAAGCGGATTTTCGACGTCACACAGAACAGTGATTTTACATTCTTTTATTCTGCCGTCAAGCTCTGATAAATCAATTCGGTCTATATTGATAAGATTACCCCCGCAGCCGGAAAGGCAAACGCCGTTTTTATCGAAAAATTTTGCGCCGAGAGCTTCGAGACAGCCTGTTCCGCCGTCGGTTGTTGCACTGCCGCCTATGCCGATGTATATATTTCTTATACCCCTGTCGAGAGCCGATAAAATAAGCTCGCCTGTGCCGAAGGTTGAAGAAAAGAGCGGCTCAAGAGGGGAAATGAGCGTTATTCCGCTGACAGCCGCCATTTCTATAACGGCTGAACCGTCGGGCAGTACGGCATAATGAGTTTGAGTTTTCTCGCCGACGGGATTATGAGCCGTGACGCTGACCTTTTCACAGTCAAGCGCATACATAAAAGCGTCAAGCGTGCCCTCGCCGCCGTCAGCTACAGGTATGCTCACGCATACGACATCGTTATATTTTTTTCTGAGAGCCTCTTGGGTCAGTCTGCACACCTCAACCGAGGACAGCGTGCCTTTGAAAGAGTCCGGCGCAATAACTATCTTTTTCATATTTAAACCCCTTTTATCGCTTTTTTATATTCTATCACATCTTGGCGCTCTGTTCAATTCACATTTTATTTTAACTGTCATAAAATAGTATTGAAATTATTGAATTTCAAATCTGATATCAGGAGGTAATGGAATTGGATAACAAGAGCTTTGGTTCATGTGACAGAGGGATTAAGGAAGCAGTCTGTATTGACACAAACAGGGTCTATGACTCCTGCGCCGACAAGGACTGCCTGAGCGACCTCAGACTTATGTTCACCGACAGAGCGCAGTGCATTATTGATATGGCAACCTCGATACGCGCCAGGGGGGCAGAGGTTATAAACACGACAATAAATGTTGACCCTGTTCAGTTCAACCGTGGGTGTTACAGTGTTGATATAACATATTTCTTCCGTGTTTATCTTGATGTATGCACCGCCTCGGGTATGCCTGCGCAGAATGTAAGCGGTCTTGCTTCATTTTCGAAGAAATGCATTCTCTTCGGCAGTGAGGGCAACGTCAAGGTGTTCACAAGCGATATAAGAAACAAAAGCTGTGACAATATCATAAGCAGCACTTCGACCGCTCCGAGAGCAAAGGTTCAGGTTGTTGACCCGATAACTCTCGACGCCCGCCTTGTCAAGGTCTGCGATTGCCGCTGTGTATGCATTCCCGAATGCGGAATACCCGACTGTATAAGAACGGCTTTTGACGGTGAGTTCTGTCACGGCGACGGTCAGAATGCGGTGCTTGTCACGCTCGGACTTTTCTCTATAGTTCAGCTTGAACGAGATGTTCAGATGCTCATTCCCGCTTATGACTTCTGTGTGCCGACTAAGGAGTGCTGTATAGATTCGCCCGACCCGTGCGACACATTCAGAAAGATAAGCTTCCCCTTGGAGGAATTCTTCCCGCCGCACTGTAAAGCGGATATGAAAAAGTGATAATACGTATGCGTGCCGCCGGGGAAACCCGGCGGTTTTGCGCTGAGTTTTTTCTTCCTTAGCGGAGACAGACAGACGGTTATATTATAGATAAAGTATTGATTTTTTTATCAATTTATGATAAATTCAACTTAAAGAAAAATTTCAGAACGGAGTAATAGTTATGAAAAAACATCAGTTTCTTAAAAGGTTTTTAGCTTGCGTTATGGTGGTTATCATGACGCTGACCGCTGCGCCGCTGAGCGGCTTTGTGGGGATTGAACTTGGAGCGAGGGCGAGTGCAACTGGAGAAATTACTCAGGGGGATTTCACCTATGAAGTAAATGATGATGGAACGGCTACGATAACTGATGTTGACGAGGACATTAGCGGTGATATTTTAATTCCGTCAACACTTGGTGGGTATACTGTGACTGTTATTGGTGACGATGCGTTCAAAGATTGTGATGAATTAACTAGTGTAACGATTCCAAATAGCATTGTAACCATTAGCAAGTGTGCATTCTACAGATGCCATGGGCTTGAAATCGTAACAATTTCTGACAGTGTTACAACCATTGGAGATTATGCGTTTCACGATACGGCATTATATTATAATGAAGAAAACTGGGAGAATGGCGTATTATATATCGGAAAATATTTAATAACGGCTGGTTATTGGAATTCATTGGGAGATTGTGTCATTAGAGAAGGAACAAAGCTGATTGCCGATTGGGCATTTGGCTGGTGTAAAGACTTTACAAGTGTAACAATACCAGACAGCGTCACAACTATTGGCAAGAATGCGTTTTACAGCTGCGACAGTCTTGAAAGCGTAACAATTGGCAACGGTGTTGCTACTATTGGGGAAGAAGCGTTCGAATATTGCGAAAGTCTTATGAACGTAGCGATTGGTAATAGCGTGACTGTAATTGAAAAGAGTGCATTTGAAAATTGCAGAAGCCTTACCAGTTTAAAAATTCCAAACAGCGTATCATATATCGGCAGTCTTGCTTTTAGATATTGCAGCAACCTTGAAAGCGTATTTTTGGGTGATAGCGTTACTTCCGTTGGCTATGATGTATTTGAGGATACAGCATTATATAATAATGAAGATAATTGGGAAAATAATGTATTGTATATTGGAAAATATTTAATAAAAGCTAAAGAATCGATTTCGGGCGATTACACCATTAAAAATGAAACAAAGCTAATTGCTGATTATGCGTTTCAAGGCTGCAACGATTTTAAAAGTGTAGCGATCGGCAGTAGCGTTACTTCCATTGGCAATTGTGCATTTCGCAGTTGCGGAAGCCTTGCAAACATTGAGGTTAATGTAAACAACCAAAACTATTCAAGCGCAGATGGTGTGTTGTTTAACAAATATAAAACTGTGCTAATCCAATACCCCATAGGAAATGAAAGGACAGCTTACACAATTCCAGACAGTGTAACCACAATTATGGATAGTGCATTTGAGCATTGTGAAAGTCTTGCAAGCGTAATTATTAGTAACAGTGCAACTACAATTGAAGAGAATGCATTCAGTTGTTGCGACGGACTCAGAAATATAACAATACCCAATAGCGTTACAACTATTGGCAAGAATGCGTTTTATAACTGCGAAAGCCTTACAAGTGTAACGATTGGTAACAGAATTACTACAATTAGCGATGATGTATTCTGTGAATGCTACAATCTTGAAAGCGTAACACTTGGCAACAGTGTTAAAACTGTTGGAGAACATGCGTTCTATCAATGTAATAGACTTGAAAGTGTAATGCTTCCGGACAGTGTAACTACTATTGGTTATTCAGCATTTAGAGATTGCGATTGCCTTAAAAACGTAATATTTGGCAACAGTGTTGAAACCGTTGGAGAGTATGCGTTCTTTGATTGTAATAGACTTGAAAGCGTAATGCTTCCGGGAAGTGTTACAACTATTGATGAGCATGCGTTTGGACGGTGCTACAGCCTTAAAAAAATTGAAGTCAATGAAAGCAACCCAAATTATTCAAGTGCAGACAGCATATTGTTCAACAAGAATAAAACGAAACTAATTCAATATCCAATAGGTGACGAAAGAACATCTTACGAGATTCCGGACAGCGTTACAATCATTGGTAATTCTGCATTTGCATATAGCAACCTTGAAAGTATAAGAATCGGTAATAGCGTTACTACTATTGGTAGATGGGCATTCGAGGACAGCAAAAACATTTCAAATATAACGATTGGAAGCAACGTTAGCTCGATTGGTGATTGGGCTTTCTATGATACAGCACTATATAATAATGAAGAAAACTGGGAAAATGATGTATTATATATAGAAGACTATTTAATACAAGCTAAAAGCTCAATTTCTGGTGATTATATTGTAAAAGAGGGAACAAGGTTGATTGCTAGTGAGGCATTTAGAGATTGCCCCTATATTACAAGTGTAATGATTGGAAATGGAATAATAACTATTGGCGATTATGCGTTCTGGAATTGCGAAAGCCTTGAAAACATAATAATTCCGGTTAGCGTTATCACTGTTGGTAAATGTGCATCCTCCGGTTGTGACAACCTTACAGATATATATTACGGTGGTTCAGAGGAACAGTGGAATAATATTATAATTGGCGATGAAAATGATTATATTAAACACGCAAATATTCATTTTAACCATGTAATTTGTTA
>JBJEOI010000009.1:0-23152 GCA_051880635.1 Acutalibacteraceae bacterium
AACTGAATTTGCTCTTTTTCTTCAAAATATTTGCATTTACTTTTTCATTCAACGTTTATTTAATTATGATAGAATATGCAAGAAGATTACTGAATTGCTCGAAATCGGTGACGATTAATAAAAAACACACCTGTGCGCGGCGCATGCCATGATTATTAATAGAATTAGAAAATTTCTATTTTATTCCCACAATACGCGCGCCCTCTGTGCATTTTTCTTTATGTTTGGCATAAACGGTCTTTTTTGATTTTGTTAAAAAAATATTGTAAAATATTTGTATAAGATAAAGAAAAAACTTAAATGTTCCAATAGAGAAAGGAGGGCCTGAATGGCTGATGATAAAACTTTGTTTGAACGTTATTTTGAAGCGGCAAATAAGACGGCGAGCGTCGCTGTGGCATTTCATTTACAAAAATAGATGATGAAAGATTATATCATGTCAGAACGAATGATTGACGTCGTTGCAAACAGGGTAATTGATAAATTATCAATCACGGTTGACGCAGAGGATATTATAAAGAAAATAAAAGAGCTTGATGAAGCTATTAATAATTTAGGTAAATAAAAGTAATAAGAGAAAAAGGAGTAAACAAAATGCCAGTTACATTTCCGAATCAGAGAATGATTAATATACACCGCGAGCCGCTTGATAAGGATTTTCTCGGTATAAAAAACGAGTCATGGATGGCTGCAAGCCGTGATTTAGGAGCAACCGCACTACGCTTATATTTATATCTTGCGGCAAACGCAAACAATTTCACACTTGCGTTGTCACCAACAGACATCAGGCAATCAATAGGAATGGCAAGGTCAACTTATCGAGACCAGTTTCAAATATTAGTAGATAAAGGCTATCTTGTGTTGAGCCACGGCAACACATACGAATTTTATGAAAAACCACAACCGAGAGCATTTCAAGAAAAAACTGAAGAGCGGTCGGCGTTCGTCAGTTCATTTGAAAACAGTTCGGTTGTCGTCAATCAATTAACGACTGACGCTAAAAATATATCGGGCGATAATACAGAAATAAATAATATAGATTTTTTAAATAACAGAAGAATAAATAGTAAAAATTCTGTATTTATTGATTATGATGAGCCAAAAGCACAAGATGATAAACCATATATTTTTTGAGGAGGGATATAATGTCATACGAAGAGAACATGTATAATTATCTGAAAAGGAAAGGCTATGACAAAAAATATGAACATGCGGGCATATACAGTATAAGTATTGATGATAAACTTGTTTACATCGGTAAAAGTCATAATATGCTTCGCCGTGTTGCATAGCATTATGTCGGTATAAAAATCAAAAGTGAGAAAAAATATCAAATATTAGCCGAGGCACAGCACAGAGGGCATGCGATAGGTTTTGATGTGTTATATGTATCAGAAGAACGCTCATATTAAGCCATCACAGAGGACATTGGTGAAAGAGAAGGTTATTATATAAGAAAATATAAACCCGCTCTAAATACGCAAATACCAAAAGAAAATGACTGGAAAAAATTTGATGTTAAGAAAGAAGATATAAAAGATATTCTTAATTCTCTTTAAAACAAGTAAAGACGAGAGCCTCAATAAGCACTCTCGTCTTTTTCTTTACCTCTGTGAAATTCTTTGTATTCGTTTATTGCCGACGCTCACCGTTTCGGCATTTTTATCTTTTCGCTTTTGGTGTTGAATTGTGCAAGCGGTGAAAACTTGTCAAAATTCTTTGTTATATCTTTGTCGAAAATAGCACAGTAATGTTTTGTCATATCAAGCGTTGAATGTCCCAAAAGGCGTTGTAATGTGAAAGCATTTCCACCGCAGTCAACTAAATATTTCTTTGCAAAGGTGTGACGGAAAAGATGAATACTTGTTTTTTCAACACCGCGCCTTTTGTTATACCTTGCAATACTTGAACGAAAACCATTTTCGGTGAGCTGTTCGCCATGTTCATTCGGAAAAAGATAATCATCATCACAACCACCACGAATACGCATATATTCATTGAGAATACCGCATAGCATTGTACAAATTGGAATAACCTGAGCTTTTTTGTTTTTTGTGTGTCTTAAATATATAACATGGTTCACAATATCAACATCTTTATTATTTATATTGCGTATTGTCGCGGCGCGGCAACCGTTATTGAGCAAAAGATTAATTATGACCCAGTTTCGGTATTCTGAAAAACTACATTTTCTTATGTTTGGCTTTTGGAGCAGTTTTTGCAACTCTTCATCTGAATAAGTGTCTTTTATGGTTTCTTCTGCTTTGTATTTAGTGATATTCAGATTTGTTATACCCTCTGTGTTACACCATGAAAAGAAACTCTTTAAAGTGCGAGTGTAGCTTTGTATTGAATTTGCGGCAAGCCCCATATCACGCATACTTGAAATCATTCTTTCAAGGTCAACCTTTTCAATGGCTTCAATTTCTTTATCTATTGGTAAATGCTTGCTTATTGCATGAAAGTGATGTTGATAGGTTGATATTGTTTTTTCGCTTAATCCTTTCGCTTTTCGAGAAAGAAGAAAGTCGTCGAAAGTTTCTTCCATTGTTACACTCAATTTGATTTTGATTTTTTGCTTTTTCATAGCACGCTTAACTCCTTGTTTTTTATTCAAAAATCAAGCGTGCAGTTAATACAAAAATAAATACCGCAGAACCTTAAGTTCTGCGGTATTTATTGGCTTTGGTCGGAGTGACAAGACTTGAACTTGCGACCTCTTGACCCCCAGTCAAGCGCGCTACCACCTGCGCCACACCCCGAATTATTTGTTTCAGTCTCTCAACTGCTGAGATATTATATCAGATATATATCTGCTTGTCAAATGTTTTTTTGAATTTATTCGAAATTTTTTGAGATTTTTGCAAGGTGAATTTACACACTGCTCTTAGCTGATTTTTAAGCTGAAGTCAGCCTTTTTCTACATCAGAGCTTAGTTTTGAAATTTAAGAAATTACAGAGCTTTCGGCTGAATACTATTTAACAGAGAGAAAAGAGGGTAACAGCCTTATAAAAAGTCTGTCAGCAGAAGTAATGACTGACATTTATAAAACTGAGAACGAAAAATAGCATTTGGGAGGAGATATATGAATGTCAGAAATAAATATCAGAAAACGATATTATGAATATTCAAAACTGCGCCGCCGAAACGGAAAGGTGACTGTGTCGGGCGTATTACTTGTGCTTGCGGTAACGGCTGTGCTCATAGTCTCCGCTTCTGTGCCGAAAGAAAAAACCTTTTGCGGAAAGAGGGAGCATTTGCATACAGCGCAGTGTACAGAGAAAAAGACGACGCCGAAACGCAGTGAAAAGGAGGCTGTGAGCGGCGAAGAAAGCAGTCCCGATGAAGAAAAATATATTTGCGGACTTGAAGAGCATACGCATAGCCTGATGTGTTATTCAAACCCCGAGGCGGATAAGGAGAGCCAAAGAGACTGGGAAAGAATGATAGATAATATTGAGCTTTCCGCCGACCGTGCGCAGAATATTATTTCAGTTGCTCAAAGCCAGCTCGGCTACACGGCGAGCAGAGAAAACTATGCCGTAAGCGGTGAAAGAAAAATGGGCTACACACGCTACGGCGACTGGTACGGCTCTCCATACGGCGACTGGTGCGCCATGTTTGTTTCGTTTTGCGTCCGCTTTGCGGGGATAGATGATTTTCCGATTGAGGCGAGCTGTTCGAGGTGGGTTGAAAAACTTTCAGAAGAGAATGTGGGTCTTTTCCGTGACCGAAGTTCTGAGCCGAAAGCGGGCAATATTATTTTCTTTGACTATAACAAAGACGGCATTCCCGAGCATGTCGGAATTATCACTTCTGTTCAGGACGGAAAGCTCTTCACCGTTGAGGGGAACTGCGAAAACGAGGTCAGGGCGAAGGAGTACGGCTCAGACAGCGATTTTTTCTTCGGATACGGCGAAATTGTGAGTTAGGCTTAGCCGTATGTATGAAAAATGGCGTAGCTTTTGTTTTTATAAGCCTAAAGCGAACAAATTATAAATATTCCTTGAAACTCATAAATAAAATTGATATAATTACATAGCATGAAAAAAACACTTTTGAAAGGAATGTTAATATGAAGTTTTCATCTTTCACGGTGACTTATCTTATCGGAGGTAAGGAATATATATCCTATGCCGCTGAGAATGAGCACTATAAGATTGACAGGGAGATAACTGAAAGCTCAGTCAAAGCGTCGATTATCTCAAAGACAAAAATCACTCTTAAAAGAGTTGATATGATATTTTCATATGAATACGGCGAAAAGGATAAATTCTTCGGGAACGGTTATCAGGCGTGGACTACTTCAAAGGAATACGCAAGAGAAGAAAAAATGAAAGAGATTATTCCTCTTGCCGCTACAGAGTCGCTCAGAAATCTTGCGGGCATTTCATCTGACTGCCGATTTGTTGAGACGCCTAAAGTTGCGGGTGAGTTTTACAGCCATACATATACATATATAAAGAATGAGAAAGGCGACAAATTCTTTTTTGTCGGCTCACTCACCGAGAGACAGGGCTTCACGGTTATCTACGCCGATATGAACAAAAATCTCCTCACTCTTTCAAAAGATGTTGAGGGCGTAACAGTAAACGGCGAATATGACCTTTTCGATATGGTCTGCTTTGAGGGCGGCTACGATGAGGTCTTTGACAGCTATTTCTCCGCTATGAAGCTCAAAAAGCCGAGAATTGACCATATGTCGGGCTATACGTCATGGTATAACTATTTTCAGAAGATTGATGAAAACATTATTCTTCGTGACCTCGACGCGCTTGACTGCGCAAAGGACAGCGTTTCAATTTTTCAGATAGACGACGGATATGAAACCTTTGTCGGTGACTGGCTCGACCCGAACCCAGAAAAGTTTCCCGGCGGTATGAAAATGATAGCCGATAAAATCCATGAGAAAGGCTATCTTGCGGGCATTTGGCTTGCTCCTTTTAACCTCCAGCGAGCTTCAAGAATGTATAAGGAGCACCCCGACTGGGTCATAAAGAATAAAAACGGTCACCCTCTCTTAGGCTGTGTGGGCTGGGGCGGCGCATACACAATGGATATCTATAACGAAGAGTGCCGCGCATACATAAGGGAATTTTTCGACGTTATCCTTAACGAGTGGGGCTATGATATGGTTAAGCTCGACTTCCTCTACAGCCAGTGTCTGTTCCCGAGAAACGGAAAGTCAAGAGGCACAATCATGTGCGAAGCTATGGAATTTCTCCGTGAGTGCTGCGGCGATAAGCTCATTTTAGGGTGCGGCGTTCATCACGGTGCCGCTTTCGGATATGTTGACGCCTGCCGCACGGGCTGCGACGTTGATTTGAAATACAGCGGAAAATATTATAACAAGCTTCATGTCAACAATGAGATTCCCTCAGCTAAAAACTCAATGATTAATGCAATGTTCCGCCGCCACCTCGACTCAAGGGCTTTTTGCAATGACCCCGATGTTTTCTTCCTGCGTTATTCAAACCTTGACTTCACTATGGAGCAGAAGCACCTTCTTGCGGGTATAAATCATATTTTCGGCAACGTTCTTTTCGTCTCCGACAATGCGCAGGAATATAAAATCGGCGATGTTGACGTTCTTAAAAAAGCGTTTGAAAAGAGAAGTCTCAAGGTTCTTTCCGTTGATGAAAGAAAGGGTAACAAATATGTTGTTCAGCTTCTTGACGGAGAAGAAAAGAAAACGCTTATTTTCGACATAAATACAGGCGAAAGCAACATTGATGAGATTCTCGGTTTCCCGAAGTACTGATAAAAAAGTTTATGCAGTCCGGAATATGACCCGAAAAAACTTTAAAGTAACATTACAGGGGCTTTGTTTAATACGACAGCCCCTTTTAAGCTGTCTTTAGAACAGCGCTCTTCGGGTGGGCGCAGTGATTTTCGGAACGATGATAATTCTGAACATTTAATGATGTTTATTGCTAAAATTTTTCTAACCTCATTGAAAAAAGCACCGCCATAAGATATAATACACAATAAGAAACGAAAGGGGGGTAAGAAAATGATAGCAATTAAAGCAATATTGACTAAGATTATAAGCATTGTTATGGCAATATTTATGTTAATCGGCGTTGACACAAGCGTTATCAGAAAACCGGATTCTCAGTGGAAAACAAACTACAAATATGTAATGGTTCACGGTCTTATGGGCTGGGGCAGTTATGATGCCGCCAATAAAATCGCACCCTACTGGGGTATGCTTTCGGGCGACATGATTGAAAGACTTTATCTTGAGGGCTACGACTGCTATGCGGCTTCGGTTTCACCGCTTGGCAGTGCATGGGACAGAGCGTGTGAGCTTTATGCCCAGCTTACGGGTACGGTAGTTGACTACGGCGAAGCCCACAGCGAAGAGTTCGGTCATGACCGCTACGGCGAAGACTTCTCGGGCAGAGAACTTATCTCCTCATGGAGCGAAGAGGATAAAATCAATCTTGTCGGTCATTCCTTCGGCGGAGCAACCGTCAGACTTTTTGTCTCAATACTTGAATACGGCTCTGAGGCTGAAAAAGAAAAATCGGGCGACAGTGTTTCGGATTTCTTCAAGGGCGGAAAGGGCAATATGATTTACAGTGTTACGACTCTCTCTACTCCGCATAACGGCACAAGCGCATACGAATCCGAGGTGTGGGCGGATATCGACGAAACAGCGCTTTCACAGGCTGAACAGGCGCTTAACAAGGTTGACCCGACAAAGTCCATTTTTGATTTTATGGTCGGTCTGTGCTGCGGTCCCGACGGCGAAATAAAGCCGGATACCACTCACTATGAGCTCAGAATTGACAACGCTACAGCTCTTAACAAGACAATAAAGACAGTTCCCTCAATTTATTATTTCTCATACGCCACACAGGTCACAAGCGAGGACGAAAGAGGGTATCACATGCCTGATTACACAAAGCTTGAGCCGCTCTTCGCCACACGAAGCGAGGGCATAGGCAAGACAATGTTCACAACGCCCGGCGGAACGGTTGTTGATGAAAAGTGGCTTGCCAACGACGGACTTGTCAACACCTATTCCGCACTTGCTCCGTTTGACGAGCCACAGCAGGAATACAGCCCCGACTCAGTCGCAAGGGGCGTCTGGAACATAATGCCGGTGGTCTGCGGCGACCACACATATTTCATGGGCGATATTCTCCGTGCAAAGGATATCACCGACTTTTACAGTGAAGCCTACAGCATGATAAATATGCTGTAAAAAATAATTCAAAGGAGAAATACTAATGTCAAAATTATCAAAAATTGATTCAGCGGCGGAGCAGAAAGGTTCGGCTCTCGTCACCTTATGGCAGTTTGTTAAATTTATCTTTGTTTCGCTTCTTGCCATGATAGTGCAGTTCGTGCTTCTTAACACGCTCAAGTTTGTTCCCTTTATTGCCAATCTGTATGCGGCAGAGGGCGACCCCGACTTTCACTGGCTTGTTTTCACCGTTACGGCGGCGAGCGGCGGTCTCGGGTATTTCATAGTCAACAACACGGCGAATATCGTCGCTCAGATAGTTTCGTTCTTTGTCAACCGTGACAAGACATTTAACTCTGACGCAAATATCGCCATCACTCTCCCTATATATATAGTTTTCACAATCGCACTTATATGTTTCTCTGCGTGGCTCAATCCCGTGCTTTCAAATCTTTGCATTACAAGGTTCGGTCTTGGCTATGACGCGGCGGTAAACATCGCAACAATGTGCTGCTCGGCTCTTCAGTTCTTCCTGTATTTCCCTGTCGATAAGCTTCTTTTCCCGAAGAAAAAAGAGGAAAAGGCAGAGGCAGAGGAGGCATAATTTATGAAACGCACTGCGCTTATACCTGCCGTTTCGAAAATAGGCTATCTGGGCGGTATGCTCATAGGTAAAACAGACACCGTCAGAGAAAAAGACGCCTCTTTGGGTGAAGAAGCGTATGAAATTATAATTAAAAAGGATATTACCGTTAAAGCTTCGACCGATAAAGGCTTTTTCTATGCGGAAAAGACGCTCAAACAGATTTTTGCGCAGTATGAAGACTGCATACCGTGCATGATAATCAAGGATGAACCGAAATATGCATACCGTTCATTTATGATTGACTGCTGCCGTCATTTCTTCCCCGTGCCTGTGCTCAAAAGAATGATTGACCTTTGCTCCGATTTCAAGTTCAATAAATTCCACTGGCATCTGAGCGAAGATCAGGGCTGGAGAGTTCAGATTGATAAATATCCCGAACTGACTAAAATCGGCTCGGTCAGAAACGGCACGTCTCTCGGCACCGAGGTCAGCTCCCGAAAATACGGTGGCTATTACACTAAGGAGGACGTAAAAGAGGTTATCGAATACGCAAAAGAGCGTTATATTGACGTTATACCCGAGATTGATCTGCCGGGTCACACATCGGCTCTTATCGCTTCAATACCCGAGCTTTCCTGTAGCGACGAAAAGGTCGAGGTCAAAAAGGTCGCCGGCGTTTTCAGAGACGTTCTCTGTGTGGGCAATGAAAAGACCTTTGAGGTTGTCTTTGATATTCTTGATGAAATGTGCGAAATGTTCCCTTATGAATATTTCCATATCGGCGGCGACGAGTGCCCGAGAAATCACTGGAAGAAGTGCCCGAAGTGTCAGGCTCTTATAAAGAGAGAGGGGCTTAAAGACGAAGATGAGCTTCAGCAGTGGTTCACAAACAGGGTAGTGAAATATCTCAAATATAAGGGCAAGACCGCTATAGGCTGGAACGAGTGCTTAAAAGGCGGCACTCTTGATAAAGACGCAGTTATTCAGTACTGGACCGACGATAAGGGAGTAACTGCAAAGAGCGGTCACAAAACAGTTGTCTCTGATTTCTTCGCTCATTATGCGGATTATCCCTATGAGATGACGCCGCTTAAAAAGACCTATAATTTTAATGTCGATATCAGCGAAAATGTTATAGGCGTGGAGTCTCCCATATGGACGGAATATATTCCTACTCTTGAGAGAATGCTCTATATGTGCTTCCCGAGATATCTGGCTGTTGCCGAAAATGCATGGTGCAAAGATAAGCCCGATTACAAGACCTTTGAAGAAGACCTTATTCAGGTCATGAAGGCTTATGACACCTCCTGCTGGGCGCCTGAAAAAGACTGGAATCCGGGCAAAATCAAAGGAAAAATCGGCACTGCAAGATTTTTCACCGAGAAACTTAACCCCGACTTCAAAGAGAAGCTCAAGGGTGACGCAAAAGCAGCCAAAGAAAAATAATACAATATTTATGCTTTGCGATTGACTACAACCACAATATATGCTATAATAATGAGGCTATCATACAAAATGGTATGATAGCCTCACTTTTCATGTTATCAGTGTTTCATATAATTTATTCGGGAAAGGAAGATGAAGATGAAAATAATCAAGCGAAACGGCTCGGAAGCGGAATTTGATGTCAACAAAATTGTCACAGCTATAAAAGCGGCTAATGAAACCGTTGAAGAAAAAGTCAGAATGACTCAGGTTCAGATTGAGAGAATAGCCTACAGCGTTGTTATCGCCTGTCAGGAGATGGGTCATTCTCCGTCGGTCGAAGAGGTTCAGGACCTTGTTGAAAATCAGATTATGGCTCACGGAGCCTTTGAGGTTGCTAAATCATATATAACATATCGCTACACGAGAAATCTTTTAAGGCAGTCAAACACGACCGACGACAAAATTCTGACCCTTATAGAGTGCTGTAACGAAGAAGCAAAGCAGGAGAACGCAAACAAAAATCCCGTTATAAATTCAACACAGCGCGACTATATGGCGGGTGAGGTCTCAAGAGACATCACCGACAGAATACTTCTGCCCAAAGAGATAGTTGACGCCCACAAAGAGGGAATAATTCACTTTCACGACACGGACTATTATGCTCAGCATATGCATAACTGCGACCTTGTCAACCTTGAAGACATGCTTCAGAACGGCACGGTTATCACGGGCACAATGATAGAAACCCCTCACAGCTTTTCAACCGCCTGTAATATTTCAACACAGATTATCGCTCAGGTCGCTTCAAATCAGTATGGCGGACAGTCTATCTCACTGACGCATCTTGCTCCGTTTGTTGATGTCAGCCGAAAGAAAATCGCCCGTGAGCTTGACAAGGAGTGTCAGGCTTCAGGTGTTTCAATGACAGATGAAGCTAAAGCAAAAATAGTTGAAGAAAGGCTTCACGATGAAATCTGCAAGGGCGTTCAGACTATTCAGTATCAGGTTCTGACGCTTCTGACAACAAACGGTCAGGTTCCGTTTGTCACTGTTTTTATGTATCTTGGCGAAGCGAAGAACGAGAGGGAAAGAAAAGACCTTGCGCTTATTATTGAAGAGGTTCTCAATCAGAGATATAAGGGCGTCAAGAATGAACAGGGCGTGTGGATTACTCCCGCATACCCGAAACTCATATATGTTCTTGAAGAAAGTAACATTCACGAGAACTCACCGTATTATTACCTCACAGAGCTTGCCGCAAAGGTCAGCGCAAAGAGGCTGGTGCCCGACTATATCTCGGAAAAAATGATGAAGAAGCTCAAGGTTGACTCAAACGGCGACGGTCAGTGCTACACCTGCATGGGTTGCAGGAGCTTTCTCACCCCATATATTGACGAAAACGGAAAGCCGAAATATTACGGCAGGTTCAATCAGGGCGTTGTCACAATAAATCTTGTTGATGTCGCCTGCACAGCCTGTATCGAGAAAAAAGACCCCGAAAAATTCTGGGAGGTTCTCGATGAGAGGCTTGAGCTTTGCCATAGGGCTCTTCAGTGCCGACACGAAAGACTTGAGGGTACAACCTCAGACGCCGCGCCTATCTTATGGCAATACGGCGCATTGGCAAGGCTTGAAAAGGGCGAAACTATTGATAAGCTTCTTCACGGCGGATATTCAACGCTTTCACTGGGCTATGCAGGTCTGTGGGAGTGCGTCTATGAGGTCACGGGCAAGAAGCTGACAGAACCCGAGGGCGAAAAATTCGGTCTTGAGGTCATGCAGAAGCTCAATGACGCCTGTCAGAAGTGGAAAGAAGCCGAGAATATTCACTATTCGCTCTACGGCACGCCGCTTGAAAGCACGACATATAAATTCTCAAAATGTCTTCAGAAGCGTTTCGGTATTATTAAGGGCGTCACCGACAAGGGCTATGTCACGAACAGCTATCATGTTCATGTCACAGAGCCTATCGACGCTTTTTCAAAGCTGAAATTTGAGGCGAAATTTCAGGCACTTTCGCCCGGCGGAGCGATAAGCTATGTTGAAGTGCCGAATATGCAGAATAATATCGAGGCTGTTTTGCAGGTGATAAAATTCATCTATGATAATATCATGTATGCCGAGCTGAACACTAAGAGCGACTATTGTCAGCAGTGCGGCTATGACGGTGAAATTGAAATTGTCGAAGAGGGCGGCAAGCTCATATGGCGTTGCCCAAATTGCGGGAATACCGACCAGTCAAAGATGAATGTCGCAAGGCGCACCTGCGGCTACATCGGCACTCAGTTCTGGAATCAGGGCAGAACGCAGGAGATAAAGGAAAGGGTTCTCCACCTCTGATATGAATTACTGCAACATTAAAAACTGCGACATAGCGAACGGCACGGGCGTGAGGGTTTCGCTTTTTGTTTCCGGCTGCCGAAATCACTGCAAGGGCTGTTTTCAGAAAGAGACATGGGACTTTTCATACGGTGAAAAGTTCACAAAAGAAACCGAAGACAAAATTCTCAAAATGCTTGCCCCGACCTATATAAACGGGCTGACGATACTCGGCGGAGAACCGTTTGAGGAGGAGAATCAGCGTGCGCTTCTCCCGTTTGTGAAGAGGGTCAGAGCGGCGTACCCCGAAAAAGATATCTGGGTATTTTCCGGCTATACGCTCGAAGAGATGCTGACTGAGGGTATGCGCCCGGGATGTGAAGTGACAAGCGAGTTTTTGTCACTGATTGACATTCTTGTTGACGGACGCTTTGAAGAAGATAAGAAAAATATTTCACTCAAATTCAGAGGCTCGGAAAATCAAAGAATTATCGACCTTAAAAAAAGCGCCGAGACTGGAGAAATAGTTTTAACGCAGATGTAAAGAAAGCTGAACTGTATTTCACGGTTCAGCTTTTTTGATGGGGTTGTTCAGTTATTTCAGCAGGGGAGGCAGGCATTGATTTTAAGAAGTGTTTGATAAAATTCCTGAGCTTCTTACGCTCTGCCGTCAAACCGTTTATACATCACCCGTAACAGCGCTTATATCATATTCACGGACAAATGTGTTGACGAAAAGAGGTCCCATATCCATTGCAAGAATAACCGGCTTTCCGTCTTTCATCATGACGGTCATGCCCTCGCCCTCGCTGAATTTTGTGAGATTTCGGTCAATCAGTTTTTCTACACTGCCGCTGTCTGGGCTGATTTTATAAATCGCCTGCGTTTCGTCATTGGTTGCGGCTAAGATAAAGCCGTCAAAAAACTCTGCTCCCTGAATTTCTTCAACAGTTTCATTCAGTGGGATTTCACGAACAAAACGCATACCGTCAGCGGTGTCATAGACAAGCAGCTTTGTCGGCTGTTTCGAGTGGTCACAGCAGTAAAGCAGTCCGTTTTCACTGCTTACGCATACCCAAGGCAAGCCACGCGTTACCTGCTCAGCGTCTAAAATATAATAGTCAACTAAATTCAGCGTCTTTGCGTCATATACCCCGACAATCGGATAGTTCCACTGCTTGCTGTCCTCAAGCCCGGCGTAAATATATCCGTTATAATAACTCAGACCGCCGATATGCTTGATTGAATATTTCTCCGACAGCTCGTCAGGGATTGCGCTGTAGTTCGCGTTGATAATGGTCTTTGCGTCGCCCTCTGTCTGAATAAGCGTGGTTTTGGACGAAAAGAAAAGCGTTTGCCCGTCTGTTGTTATTCCCTGAGAATGAAAATAAGCGTCAATGCCGACGATGTTTGTGCTCGAAACTTCACATCGCTGTGATTTCGTTATAAGGTCAATGCCGTCGGTTGTCACGGTGAGCACAGCCAGCACAAGCGCAAAAACCGATGACAATATTTTTTTGATATAGGTAAATTGATCGTTCATATTTTTTCTCCAGCTTTCAAAAACTTAATATCTTTCTGCCGATATTTTCTTCAGTATATCACAGGCGTTTTTTTCAGTCAATAAATGTTGATATTATAATGGAAAAACAGGTGGGCGGGAAAGGGGGGATATATTCGACAGCGAAAAAACAGAACGGCATTATTTCAAAGCCATAAGTAATTGAAGTTTTGTGAAGATTGTGATATAATAAACGCTGATAATTCACCTTTATCTGCTAATATGAAATAAAAGGCGGCAAATAACGCTAAAATAAATATAGTGAGGATTGATTATGTTGAAAGATTTAATACTGCAATACTTTAACGCATTTGCAAATTTGTACGGAATTATTTCGATGAAAAAGGCATACCGCATTATTGAAAAGCAAAATCCCGAATTAAAACTGACCAAAGAACGGTTTGCCGAAATTGTTGATGAGTTTAATTTCGCCGATAAGCATTATGTTATTTGGAGTGAGGAAGAAGTATATGATGAGAATGCCGACACTCTCGATTTGTTTGATAAGCTATTGATAGCGGAATATGTTATGACTTTTGGTGACCCGGAAGATTATGAAAGACTTGTTTTTGATCAGGGTGACAGACCTTTCTATGTGCCTGAAAAGAATGAACTTTTAAAGTATGAAGACGAATTCTACTATGAAAAAACCAAACATAATTACAATTTAGAAAACTTTTTAAGAGATGAGTTAAAACTGACTAATTATGAAGAAATTGTTGAAGACTATGCAGGGATGTTAGCGATTGATGATTACAGCCCCGATTATGTAATAAATACTTTAAAAGAAATGGGCAGACCTAAATTCAAAGAATTCGCCGACAAACAACAGGCAACGCAGTTTTTCAGGCTTTACACAAACCTGCGAAACCATACACGAAAGCACACTCATAGAGGGAATACACCCTTTGAGCTTGACGATTGCAAACAAACGGATAATTATATTGAAAGAGGAGTGTCCTTGACGATAAAAACTCCGAGCAAAAACGGGAAATGCCCGTGCGGCAGCGGTAAGAAATTCAAGCGTTGCTGTATGGGTAAGGGGTTATATGATTAATTGTAATAAAACATTAAGCGGTGTTGAGAAACAACTCAACACCGCTTAAATTTTCGTATGCAGATATAACGAAAGCTGAATTATTCGCCTTTCATTTCAAGAAGTTTGACAGAGCCGTTATAAGAAGCGACAGAAACCTTTATTGAATCTGTGATAGCGGCAACGATGTCATCTTCTGTTGCGCCGAGCTCAACTGAATAAGCCTTGTCAATGAAGAGGTCGTAGTCCATGATGTAGGGAAGGCAGAACGGATCCATACCCGAATCAACCTTTCTCTTCTTATAGTCAAGAGCGGGCTTAATCATACCGAGCTTCATCATCCATGGAGCAACACCGACAATCTTTCTGTCCTTACCCATACCTCTTGCGTCATAGACATATGAAAGGAATTCGTCCCACTTCATGTTATACATAGCAATCGGGAATGCTTCATAGCCGGGCTTTTCTCTTTCTGCTGCGCCGCAGATAACTTCACCGACCTGACGGCATGTAAGCATTGCTGTGCCCCCCTTCGGGTACATTGTGAACGGGAGCTTATCCATCATGGCTATCTGTTCGATAAGAATTGTCCAGACGGGCTTTCTGCCGGGCTGTGTGCCGAAAATGTACGGGAGCTCAAGAACCTTTACGCTGAAGTTTTCATCGCAGGCTTCTTCGCAGACTCTTTCCTGAATAAGTCTTGATTTGAAATAGGGGTTCTTTTCCTCATATTTTGCCTCAGGCTTGATTTTTGAGAGATAAGCAAAATATGAACCGAGAACGACAGCTCTCTTAACGCCGGCTTCTTTACAAAGCGGGAATATTCTCTTTAAGGGAGCGATGTTGAATTTGTAGTAGTAATCCATAACGGGAGCGGGGAATTCAACTCTTTCGTCAACGCCTGCGGCGAAGATAAAGACATCCTGACCCTTGAGCATGTCTCTGAGCTCGTCGTCGCTTCTCTTATTGATGTCGCCGAAAATGATTTCCATTTCTTCGGGAATGGGCGCTCCTTCGGGGAGAGGGGGAAGAGCTACGCTTGTAACCTTGTGCCCGTGAGCGATAAGCTGTTTTGCCGCCTCACAGCCCAGAAGACCTGTGCCGCCGATCATAAATACATTCATTGGTTATAACCTCCTGATATTTTTCTTCCAATATATTAAACTATTTTTTCGTTTTAATATCAAGAGGTAAACAGCAACGAATTATAAAAACTTATCTAAAATAAGTAAAATTTTTCTGAATTTGTGAATTTTTTGTTAATAAAACTCAATTTTGCCGATTTTCAACCGATTTTTGCGCAAGATTTTCAATCGTTAAGGGTATTTATGGAGGGTATTTTTAAATGCGTATGAGAAAGGCTGATGAAAAATGAAAGAAAAAGCGCTTACACAGAAAGAAAATCTGTTCTGCACATATTACAGCATAAAACGCAGTGCGGCGGAAGCGGCTTTCAAGGCGGGCTACAGCGTCATGCCGGAGAGAGCGGCAATGAAGCTTCTCAGAAAAGAGAGCGTGAAAAACAGAATAGCGGCTCTTTCAAAAGAGAACCGAGCCTCAAGAAACGAGGTTGAAGCGGGGCTGAGAAGAATTGCGTTCGGCTGTGTGGCTGACGCAGTGAAGATTGCTCTTTCGGAGGACTTCAATGTTGAAGAGCTGAGAAATATGGACTTGTTCGGTATTTCCGAAATTAAGGTGAGCAGGGGAAAGGGTGTTGAAATCAAATTTTTCGACCGCATAAAAGCACTCGAAAAGCTTTCTCTTCTCATAAAAGAGGACGCTGACAGTTCAACAGACAGCTTATTCAGAGCCATTGAAGAGGGCGCTGAAGCTCTCAGAGCAGGGCGTGATGAAGATAAAAGGTAAAGATTTCACTGCGCTGAGTAAAAAACAGCTTATTGCTTTAAGCTGGTGGAGTGCCGGTTCCCCTTATAAAGACAGGGACGCACTTATTTGCGACGGAGCGGTGAGAAGCGGAAAAACCACCTGTATGTCAATAGGCTTTATTGCGTGGAGCTTTTCTTCTTTCAGCGAAACCGACTTTGCTCTTTGTGGGAAGACCGTCACTTCTCTGAGGAGAAATGTGGTCACACCCCTCCTTCCCGTTCTCAGAAGGCTCGGTTTCGAATGTAAGGAGGTTCTGACCCGAAACTATATCGAAATATCCCTCAGAAACAGAATGAACAGATATTATCTTTTCGGCGGAAAAGACGAAAGCTCTGCTTCACTTATTCAGGGCGTAACATTGGGCGGTGTTCTGCTCGATGAAGTCGCACTTATGCCCCGTTCATTTGTGGAGCAGGCTCTTGCCAGATGCTCGCTCGAGGGCGCAAAATTCTGGTTTAACTGCAACCCCGAAAATCCTCAGCATTGGTTCTACACCGAATGGATACAGAAAAGCGATGAAAAAAACGCTCTGTATCTGCACTTTACCATGAAAGACAATCCCTCCCTTTCACAGAAGGTAATAGAGAGGTATGAGAACCTTTACAGCGGCGCTTTCTATGAGCGTTTCGTGCTGGGGAAATGGGTGGCGGCTGACGGACTTATATACCCCGAAGCGGCAAACGGCAAATATACCTTTTCTGCGCCTGACGATGAAACGCTGCGCTATTATGTCTCGTGTGACTACGGAACAGTCAACCCGACTTCTATGGGTCTGTGGGGACTGCACGGCGACGGTGTTTGGTACAGGGAAAAGGAATATTATTTTTCGTCAAGAAGAGAAGGCTTTCAGAAAACAGACGAGGAATATTATGAAGAGCTGTGCTCTCTTTGTCAGAGCGCAGACATTTCGGGCGTTATCGTTGACCCCTCGGCGGCTTCATTCATTGAGTGCATACGCCGACACGGTAGATTCAGGGTCATAAAAGCTCAGAATGACGTTATAGGCGGAATAAGAAAGGTCTCCGACGCTCTGAAAAGCTCACTCATACGCATTTGCCCTTCGTGTAAGGACGCTTTGAGGGAGTTCTCGCTTTACCGCTGGGACTCCTCTCACGGCAAGGACGCACCGATAAAAGAAAACGATCACGCTATGGACGATATAAGATATTTTGTCTCAAGCGTCCTTTATAAGGACGAGGACGACTTTTTCGTCTGTGCGGCACAGAGAAATTCCGTATAGCCGTAAGGCTCAATGCGGGGAAAGGAGAATGATTTGGCTTTCGGAAAAAAGAACAAGACGCAGCCCCGGGCTGAGTGTGAAAATGTTGTTCAGACAAGCAGAAATGAGCACCCTTATTCGTGTCTGTCGGGGGTGTTTCCGTCTCAGAAAAACGAACTGAGGCTTTATCAGACGGTCGCAGACGCAGTGCCCATTGTCGGGGCGGCTATAGAAAAGCTTGCGAGACTTCTGGGCACTTTCAGAGTGGTATGCACCGACAAAAGCGCAGAGGCAGAGATAAATTCCTTTCTCTCAAATGTTAAGGTCGGCTCATCGTCGGCGGGTATAAACAGCTTTATAAGCTCATATTTCACTTCGCTTCTGACCTTCGGCACGGCTGTGGGTGAAATCGTCACCGACGGCAGAAGCATCGGCGCACTGTATAACACGGATTTAAGCGATGTTGAGCTTTCGTTTTCTGAAAACAGGCTCGATACCGTGGTGTCCGTAAGTGACGGGTGCGGTTCGTTTATACCTGTCAGATACCCCGAGCTTGTGTTTGTCAGCACAATAGGGCAGAAAGCTGAAAGCCCTTACGGCACATCGGTTCTCAAGGGAATACCGTTTATTGCGGATATTCTTCTGAAAATCTATAACACCATCGGCACAAACTGGGAGAGAACAGGCAACATAAGGTATGCGGTGACGTATAAGCCGCAAAACGACTCCGCCGACAAGACTTTTGCCCGACAGAGGGCAAAGCAGGTCGCCGAGCAGTGGGGCAAGACAATGGAAAGCGGCGGACCTGTGCGTGACTTTGTTGCGGTCGGCGATGTCGATATCAAGGTTATCGGCGCAGACAGTCAGATACCCGACAGCGAAGTGCCTGTCAGACAGATGCTCGAACAGATTGTGTCAAAGCTCGGTGTTCCGCCGTTTCTTCTCGGTCTGAGCTGGTCATCGACAGAAAGAATGTCTGTTCAGCAGGCGGATATTCTCACAAGCGAAATAGAGTTTTACCGTGAAATAATTAACCCCGTGCTGAGAAAGATATGCCGTTTCTGGTTTTATTTTCAAGGTATATACACTGATTTTGACATAGAGTGGAACGATGTGACGCTTCAGGATTCGCTTTCGCTTGCGCAGACAAACTACTATAACGCTCAGGCAGAAAGCTTAAGAAGGGAGGAAGAAAATGAAAGAAAATAACGATTTGGAGCTTATTAACCGTCTTTCGAGAAAACAGCTTAAAGAAGAGGAGGTTTATATTTTCCCTGTTACGCTCTGTGATAACGAGATTGACAGAGACTATGAGTCCTTCACGGTTCAGACCCTCTATGAGCTGAAAGACCTGTTTATAGGCAAGACGGGTATAAGCGACCACAGCATGAGAAGCAGCGACCAGTCGGCGAGAGTGTTCAGAACATGGGTTGAAGAAACCCCCGACAGACTGACTAAGCGAGGGGAAAAATACACCGCTCTCAAGGCAAAGGCTTATATGGTCAGAACAAATAAAAACGAAGACCTCATCAAAGAAATTGACGCGGGTATAAAGAAAGAGGTCAGCGTGAGCTGCTGCGTCAACAAACACATCTGCTCGGTCTGCGGCAAAGAAAGGTGCGGTCATATCAGGGGCAGAACCTATGACGGCGAGCTTTGCTACACTCTGCTTTCCGGCGCAACAGACGCATACGAATGGTCGTTTGTCGCCGTGCCCGCTCAGAGAGAGGCGGGCGTTACAAAAGCCTATAAAAACAAGGAGAGAGAAGAAACGGAAAACCCCATAGATATTATTAAATCCGCTTTTCCCGAGGAAAAAGAAAAACAGAAAATTTCGGAATATATCGAAAGACTTGAGAAAGAGGCTCAGGATGGCAGAAAATACAGAGAAGAGCTCACTTTTGATATCACAAAGCTTTTTCTTCTGGCGATGCCCGATTGCCCCGCTTATATTGTTTCGGATTTTTGCCGGTCGCAAAGCACGGACACGCTCATCAGACTCAAAAGCAGTCTTTTGAAGAAGCAGAGCGAGGCATTTCCGTGCGCTCCGCAGACAGCAAAGAAAAGTGAAAAAACAAGACTTCAGTCAGATAACGACTATATGATTTAAGGAGGAAGCAAAATGAAAAAAGTATCATTTGAGGGCGTCGGCGCTGAATATCTCACATTCAAAAAGGCTGACGGCGCCGATTTAAAAAAGGGCGACTTTGTGTCAGTCACGGCAAACGGTTCTGTCGGCAAGGCAGAGGCGGGTGAAATCGTCGGCAAGTGCGCCGATATATGCGGCGATTATGTAACGGTTCAGGTTAAAGGCTATATGACAGCACCCGTTCTGTCGGGTCAGTCAATAACCCTCGGCAAGTGCCACATGGGTATTGATTCAGACGGTAAGGCTAAGCTTCTTTCATCGGCAGACAGCGTTCTTGTCACGGAGCTTGACGCAGAAAACGCCATTGTGGGATTTATATTATAAGGAGGAATGAATATGTCGGAATATAAAAATATAAAGCTCGACAAGAGCTTCTACACATCGGGCAAGAGCTTCACACAGCTTCTTGAGGAGCTTGACCCCTCTGAAAACTATAAGGGCACTTCGCTTGAGGGTCTTGACGCTTATCAGAGACAGCTTAAACGCTTCGGAATACATGTGAACGGCAGAAACAGCGACACGGTTGAAAAATTCTTCAAGACCTCAGATTCAGCCGCTCTCTTCCCCGAATACATCAACCGTGCAGTCCGTCAGGGTATAGATAAGGCGAATAAGCTCGACAGAATAATTGCCACAACCACAAAAATCGATTCTCTCGATTACCGTTCAATCACATCCGTTTCCGATGATGACAGCAAGGAGCTTTATACTGTAAACGAGGGCGCAGTCATTCCCTCAACAACAATCAAAACTCAGGAAAATCTTGTAAGACTCAATAAGCGCGGCAGAATGCTTGTCGCTTCTTATGAAGCTATAAGATTTCAGCGTCTTGACCTCTTCACTGTCACTCTCAGACAGATAGGCGCATATATTGCCCGTTCACAGCTCAAGGACGCTGTTGACGTTCTTATAAACGGCGACGGGAACAGCAACGAAGCAAAGGTCATTTCAACGGTCAGCTCAGGCGCTCTTACATACGCCGACCTTGTGAAGCTGTGGAACGATTTTGACCCCTATGAGATGACGACAATGATTGTCCCGTCCGATGTCATGACACAGCTTCTCTGTATGAATGAATTCAGAGACGCTCAGGCGGGTCTGTCATTCCACGGCACAGGCAAATGCATCACACCGCTCGGCGCTGAGATTATCCGCTGTGACTCAGTCCCCGCCGGAAAAATTATTGCCCTTGACAAGAGCTGTGCGCTTGAAAAGGTTCAGGCGGGCGATGTTATGACGGACTTTGACAAACTTATTGACCGTCAGCTTGAAAGAGCGGCAGTGACTACGATTTCGGGCTTTGCAAAGATTTATTCCGATGCTTCAAAGGTTCTTGCTCAGTAAAACCGAAAGGGTGATTATATGATAAGTGCAGATGACGTTTACAGCATTTTTCTCACTCTCATTTCGCCCGACAGTGTCAAGGGGACAGACAAAGCGCTGTCCCTTTGCTGTTCGTCGCTCGAAAGAATTATGAAGCTTATAAGAAGCGACGCCGACTTCACAGACCCGCGCATACCCTATGTCTGCGCCTGCGACGCATATTATATGTATGCGCTGTCGATGATGACGGACATTGAAGAAAACGCAGATTTCAAGGCGGGCGACCTGACTGTGAAAAGAAGAATAAAGGAAACTCTTGAGGTTGCGGAAAGAATAAAGAAAAGCAGTTTTGAAGAGATAAAAGAGCTTCTTAAAGATAATTCGTTCGGAGTGTGGAGCGTATGAACACAAAGAGGCTTTTTGAAAAATACGGCCAGAAAGCAACGCTCTCCGTCGGCGGCGAAACCGTGAAAAACTATGATTTCAGGGCGTTCGTTCAGCCTTTGAGATATAAAAACAAACTTTATCTCAGAGGAAAGTTCACCGAGATAGGCAAGAACAGACAGGACTATTATCTTTATATCGGACCGCCCGATATTGACATTTCCGAGGTGGACGGCTCCAAAACCCGTCTTTATATCGGTCAGGAGGAATATCTTGCCTACAGAACCGAAAAGCATAAGTTAGCAGATGATACGGTGTATTTCTGGGCAATAATACGCCCCGTTACACCCGAAACAGAAGAAAATACGGATACTGATGATGAAACGGAGGCGGTCGGATAATGCTTATAATTGACAGTATCATTGAGTCGGTGAGAGATATAATTGCACAGGGGGCTTCGGATTCTCAGACAGTAACGGCGGTTTCTTATGAAAAGAATTTGATACCTAACCCGCTGAGAAAGACCTATATTATTCTTAACCCGTCAAAGATTACGGTTCTGCCCTATCATGATGACTACGGCATTAAGACAAAGCAGGTTGATTTTTTGCTCTCTGTCAAAATTCACCGCAGTGAGCAGAGCGACCCGAAAATGCTCCTGAGAGTGTTTTCGGAGACTCTGACCTCGCTTGACGAAAGCCGGCTATATGACATTGAAGAGGCGGTATGCGGAGAAATTAAGTCAGACGCAGACACTAATTCAATATTTCTGACCTGCACCTTCAAATTCAGCGTTCTCTGCTGAAAAAAGTGAACTTTTCCGACTTTTTTCTTTTTTTGCTTGACAAAGAACATCTTAATTGATATAATTTGTAGCGCTGTAATTTTGTTTACGGCAACCTTGCTCCGCAAAAAGCTGGCGGGGCCAAAGTCCAAAAGGAGGTGCTTAACAATGACAAACTATGAGACCATGATCGTTATTTCAGTTGCTGACGGCGAAGAAAAGACACAGGCTGTGGTTGAGAAGTTCAAGGCTCTTATTGAGGCAAACGGCACTATTGCCAATGTCGATGACTGGGGTAAGCGCAAGCTCGCATACGCCATCAACTATGAGTCTGACGGCTACTATGTTGTTATCACGTTTGCAAGCGAGCCCGATTTCCCGGCTGAGCTTGACCGTGTGGCTAACATCACAGAAGGCGTTCTTCGCTTACAGACAGTCAGAAAGGCTTAAGGAGGTTCATTTTAATGATTAACAATGTCGTTTTAATGGGCAGACTGACAGCCGACCCCGAGCTCAGAACAACTACCTCGGGAATAAGCACATCACGCTTCACAATAGCTGTTGATCGTGCATACGCCAGAAACGGTGAAGAAAGACAGGCTGATTTCATCAGAGTTCTTGCGTGGAGACAGCAGGCTGAATTTATCTGCCGCTACTTCAAGAAAGGCTCAATGATTGCTGTTACCGGTTCAATCCAGACAGGTTCTTATGATGATAAGAACGGCAACAGAGTCTATACAACAGAAGTGGTTGTTGACAGAGCAAGCTTCTGCGGCTCAAAGGCAGAAACCGGCACAGGTTCAATCTCTTCAAGCGCTCCCGCTCCCTCTTATCAGACAGCAGGCGCTTCTGACTTTGAAGAAATCCCCGACGAAGAAGAATTACCGTTCTGATTTAAACTGAAATTAACAAGGAGGATAATCTCATGGCATACGAAAAGAGCGACAGACCCATGCGCCAGGGCAACAGAAAGCCCCGCAAGAAGGTTTGTGCATTCTGCGTTGATAAGGTCGAAGAAATCGACTACAAGGATATTGCTAAGCTCAGAAAGTTCACTTCTGACAGAGCTAAGATCCTTCCCCGCCGTGTAACAGGCACTTGCGCAAAGCATCAGAGAGAGCTCACAGTAGCTATCAAGCGTGCAAGAAATGTTGCATTATTACCTTACGTTGCTGACTAAGGCAAAGTGATAAAAATTTACACCCGGTGCATTTGCCGGGCACTGATAAGGCAGTATTTCTTTAAAATATGAACTTTTGGCGCAATAATGCGTTAAATCC
>JBJEOI010000010.1:0-22685 GCA_051880635.1 Acutalibacteraceae bacterium
AAGCACGAAAAATTCTTGCTTTAAGGCTGGTTCGGATTATACTTTTCACCCTAGGATTATACTTTTCACCCTACTGTGACATAATTGAGAGGATTCTGTCTCTCACCGTTATATCTGACCTCAAAATGAAGGTGAGGACCTGTTGAACGGCCTGTTGAGCCGACTCTTGCGATGACATCACCCTGATTGACACGCTGACCCTGACTGACAAGAAGAGCTGAAGCGTGAGCGTAAACGGTTGTGTAACCGTCGCCGTGGTCAATGATTATATATTTGCCGTATGTTGTGCTGCAACTGCTGTCAGCGAGAATAACGGTGCCTGCTCTTGAAGCGTAGATATTCTGACCGTAGATGCCCGAAGCCGACAGGTCAATACCGCCGTGATAGTTCGACTGACCGTAAATTGTTCTCCAGCCGAAGCCGCTTGTGACATGAACACCCGAGTATCTCAGCGGGAACATAAATTTGCCCGTACCGACGGAAACGTCACCTGAGCCGCCGTTACCTGTTGAAGCGTGAGCCGCAATGTATGCTTCGATAGCTCTTTCGTTCTCCTCCTCCTCTTGCTGCTGCTTGAGAATGAGATTCTGATAGTATGCGCTGTTTCTGTCGAGCGTAGCTATTGTGTTCTGAACTTCGGCATACTGTGATTCGAGCGAAAGGCTTGTGCTGTTCAGAGAAGCACGCTTTGAAGTTAATTCATTTCTCTTGGCGTAGAGAACCTGATTTTCTTCTTTTATTGTCTGCTTTTTTTGATCAAGAAGCACGGTCCTTTCTTCAAGAGAGGATTTTGAAAGCTCAAGAACCTCAGCTTCCGCTTTAAAATCGTTTATCAGCTTTGCGTCATTTTCACTGATAAGCTTCATCAGCTCAAGACGTCTGAGAAAAGTTGCGATATTGTCAGCGCCGAGAAGAAGCTTAAGATTTGAGTCATTACCCGATATATATGAGCTTCTGAGTCTTGAAGAAAGATTGTTATAACTTGTCTTGACATTTTTTTCAGCCTGTTTGATTTTTGAGTCGGTCGAGCTTATCTCAGAGTTGAGTTTTTCAATTTCGGCTTCAAGATTTTTGACCGTGGTTTCAACCTCTTTAATCTGAGATTCTATAACATCAATCTGATTGTTGAGATTGTCAAGCTGATTCTGAGTGTACTGAATATTAGTCTCCAGAGTCTGAAGATATTCTTCCTGGTTACTTTTGTCTGATTTAAGACTGTCAAGCTTTTCCTTGTTCTGTTCGATTTTCTGAGCGAGCTCTTCTCCTGCCTGTTTCAGGTCATCAAGCACCGAAGCGTCGGCGACCGGAGATGACGGAAAAACAATACAGCCGAGAAGAAGAACAAAGCACAGCGCATACGAAATAAAACGTTTAAGATTAGATTTCATTTGCTTCACTGCCTTCCTTTCTCAGATATTTCGCCATTGAAATCATACTGCCGAAAAGCCCGATAAAGACGCCCGCAACAACATAGCCTGCGGTGAGTATCGGCCAGTATTCGAAAAATGAAATTGTGTTGCCGCCGAATACCGTGATAAGCGCGGCAAAGGCGTCGCCCTCAAGGTGCTGAACAAGATAAGTAAGCCCAAGAGCAACAAGGGCGGAAAATACGCCGATTGCTACGCCCTCGACTATGAAAGGCCAGCGGACAAATGCGTTTGTAGCGCCGACCGACTTCATGACCTCAATGTCAACCTTTCTCGAAACCATCGTAATTCTGATAGTGTTCGTGATAATGAAAACAGAAACCACAAACAGAAGAATTACTATTACTCCGCAGATTGCCGAAACAGAGGTCTGAAACGCTGATATCTGACCGACCAGCTCCTGACTCTCACGAACCGACGAAACATGTTCGACATTTTTTATATTTGTAAGTGTGATATTGAATGTATCAATATTTGAAACGGTGACATTATAGCTGTCGGGCAGAGGATTTTCCAAAAGGTCGGAAAACGAATCGGCTTCAACACCGAAGGATTCAAGCTGATCCCGAAAAGCGTCATCTTTGCCGACAAATTCAACATTTGAAACATTTCTGAGCCCTCTGAGGTTTTCACCGACCTGCGCAACTGTTTCGGCGTCAAGCCCGTCTTCAACAAAGACAACGACGACATTCTGATTTTTGACCTGTTGAACCATTGTCTGAATGTTGAAAAGAATCATGAGCGACACGCCTATAAGAAGCAGACAGGCGGTCAGAACGCTGACAGACGAAAATGTCATGCTTCTGTTTGAAACAAGGTTTTTAAAGCCCATCTTTGTCAGATAATTGACATTTATTCCGCCGCCTCTGCGCTTGCCTGTGTTTTTCTGAGGCGCAGAATTCATCGGCTCATCATCTTTTTTCTTCCCCGGGGAGGGCTTAACATCGACGGACGATTTTTTAACCGCCTTTGCCGCATCGGGTCTTGCCGAAACAGACGGCTTTGCAGTGACGGGCACTGTATTTCTTTGCTTATCAGACATTTTTGGCACCTCCGTTCACATCAGCCGCAACGGACAGAATCTCTGAAAACCCGTTCTTGGGCGAAACATTCTCGGCGGTGTCGGAAATAATCTTTCCGTTTTCAAGTGTAACTATTCGGTGAGAAAACTTTCTGACAAGCTCAAGGTCATGAGTTACAACCACGACTGTGGCGCCGAGCGCATTTATTTTATCGAAAAGAACCATTATGTCGTTTGAGAGAACAGGGTCAAGATTACCTGTCGGTTCGTCGGCTATAATGACGCTCGGGTTATTGACAAGGGCGCGAGCAATGGCAACACGCTGTCTTTCTCCCTGCGAAAGCTGGTTTGGGAAGCATTTCGCCTTGTCGGTGAGCTCGACGAGCTTGAGAACATATTTGACACGTCTTGTGATTTTTCTTTCACCCATTCCGATAACACGAAGCGCAAAAGCAACGTTGTCATAAACCGTCATCTTGGGAATAAGACGGAAATCCTGAAAGACAATGCCGAGCATACGGCGCAGATAGGGGAGTTCACGTCTTTTTATTCCGTTGAGTTTGAACGGACCGACTCTGACTGTGCCCGAATCAACCTTTTCAAGCCCCATGATAACAGACAGAAACGAACTTTTGCCCGCACCCGAGGCGCCGACAACAAACACAAATTCACCGTCGTTTATTCTGACTGATACCTTATCAAGAGCAACGGTATTGTTGGTTTTATACGTCATACTGACGTTGTTAAATTCAATCATATTTTTCTTCTTTCTTTATACGGCGCAAGTTTTAGTATTTGACCGGGCTTGCGTCAAGGTATTTTTTGACCATAAGCGCTACTTTGAAGACAATGGCGTCATCAAACTCACGAAGGTCAAGTCCAGTGAGCTTCTTAATCTTTTCAAGACGATAGACAAGAGTGTTTCTGTGAACGAAAAGTTTTCTCGAGGTCTCGGAAACATTGAGATTGTTTTCAAAGAACTTCTGAATTGTGAAAAGAGTTTCGTTGTCGAGACTTTCTATCGAGCCGCGCTTGAAAATCTCCTTGAGAAACATATCGCAAAGAGTTGTCGGGAGCTGATAGATAAGTCTTGCTATGCCTAAATTTTCATAAGTGATGATTGTCTTTTCAGTGTCAAACACCTTGCCGACCTCAAGCGAAATCTGCGCTTCTTTAAATGAACGGGCAAGGTCCTTGATGCCTGTGATGATTGTGCCTATACCGATAAGAGCCGTAACATAAAACTCTTTTGTGAGAGTGTCGGCTATTGAGCGGGCAAGTTTTTCAAGGTCGCCTATTTCGGTCTGAGGGCGAAGCTCCTTGACGAGAACTATATCTGATTTGCTGATATTTATAACAAAATCCTTGTTCTTGTCGGGGAAGAGAGCCGCAACAGTGTCATATATCGAGGTGTCATCCTTTTCAGGGACTCTGATAAGAAGAACACAGCGTCTTGCCTCATTTGAGAAAGCGAGCTCTCTGCTCTTAAGATAGATATCACCCTGAAGAATATTGTCAAGAATAACATTCTTTATAAAATTACCTCTGTCATATTTTTCATCGTGATACTGTTTTATTGAAGAAAGCGCAACGGAAACAATGCTTGCATACTTTCTTGCTTCGGCGTCGTCACCGTCAACAAACACCGCACAGCATGACTGTGAGGGTGAGCCGAACGGTATGTAGGTTTTGCCTGAGAAGATTTTTGCGCCTGTTCCGAGAAAAATCTCGGCAGCGTCAAAATTGACATATTCGCCTATACGGCTGAGCTCACTGCAAGCGATAATACAGCCGCTGTCGTCGATAACACCGATAGTTCTTCCCACTGCTTCACGCATCTGATAGATTACGCCCTGATAGAGTCTGTTTGACATAAGTTATTCCTCCGATAATTCTCATATAAAACGCAGTATTGGACATTTTAACGAAACCGCTGATATACATTTTACACAAAGTTTAGTCATTTTGCAATATATCAGAGAAAATTTTTATTTATTTTTTCCAAACGCATACGCTTGTTTTTGTGAAAATTGGTACTTAAAAGAGAATTTACGGGCGCAAAAATAGCAAAAACGTACATTGTGAAAAGTGCACAACCGATATGAAAAGACTTGAAAAAACAAGGCAGAACAAAGCGCTCTGAACCATTCTGCGCCATTATATTAATACAAAAATGTGACATGGTTATTTCGTGAATAATGATATGATGTTAAAAAGAGTTTAACTTTGCATTGGATATTGTAAAAAAGGGCAGAATATGATAGAATGTCGCAAAGACAAAATGAAAGGAAACGATGATGAACAGGCGAATGAATACTGTCAATATATGCAAAGGCGTTAAGCTTTGCACCTGTAAAGCTGAAAATTTCAAGACTGCAAGCGCAAGCATAAATATTGCTATGCCTCTTTCGGACGGAAAGAATGCGGCGAGAGCCGTGCTTGCAAATCTTCTTATAAAATCAAACAGAGACTACCCGACGATTAAAGAAATGGGGACTGCGCTGAATATGCTTTACGGAGCAAGCGCAGGCGCGGCCGTTATTAAAAGCGGCGAAAATCAAAGGCTGAGGATTTCAATGGAGTGCATTGACGACAGGTTTGCGCTCGGGGGAGAGAGTATAATCGAGGACTCACTCGAGCTGCTGCTTGACCTTCTTTTCAAGCCAAACGCAGAAAACGGCGCTTTCCCGAAAGAAGATGTCGAAAGGGAAAAAAGGCTCGTTATTGAGTATCTTAAGGGCTTAAACGACGATAAGATTTCTTATTCGGCTAACAGAATGATAGAAGAAATGTGCCGTGACGAAGCGTTCTCTTTAAAGAAATACGGCACTGTCGAAGAAGTTGAAAAGCTGACGGGCAGAGATGTGTTTGAGGCTTTCACAGACATTTTTCTTCATGCGCCCATTCAGATTAATGTTGTGGGCAATATTGACGAGTGTAAAGTCGAAGAGCTTGTCAGAAAAAGATTTGAAAAGATTGAAAGAGGCGAAATCACAGAGCTTCACACCGAGTTTCTTTCTCAGGCATACGACGAAAAAGAGATAAGAGAAACGCAGGATATCAAGCAGTGCAAGCTCGTTATAGGTATGCGTGCGGGTATGACCTATGACCGTGACAATTATGCGGCGATAAAGGTGATGAACGATATGTTCGGCGCAGGCGTATATTCAAAGCTGTTTCTTAACGTCAGGGAAAAGCAGAGCCTTTGCTATTACTGCTCCTCAAGTTTCGACGCAGGCAAGGGGCTTATAATTATTCAAAGCGGAGTTGAAAAGAAGAATATCGAAAAAGCTATAAAGAGCATAAAGCATGAATTTGACGAGATGAGAAAAGGCAATTTCGACGATGAGACTATAAAAGCCAGCAAGCTCAGTCTCATTGACGGTCTTAATTCGGTCTATGATAACCCCGGCGATATTAACGCATGGTACTCTTCTCAGCAGACCGCAAGCACGGTTTATTCGCCCGAAGAGGTCATTGAACAGATAAAGGCGGTCACAAGGGAAGAGATAATGACGGCGGCAATGTTTGCAAGCTTTGACACAATATTTGTTCTTGAAAACTGAGAGAGGAGCTTATTATGAAAACAGAAAAGTATTCTAATGAGTTTCTTGGAGAGACTTATTATAAAATCAATCATAAATCGGGTCTGACCGTTTATGTCATGCCGAAAGAAAATATGAAATCGTGTTACGCTGTTTTCGGCACTGACTACGGTTCGGTTGACACGAAATTCGCTGTAAAGGGAGAAAGCCTTACAAGCGTCCCCGAGGGAATAGCGCACTTTCTTGAGCATAAGCTGTTTGAAAGCGAAGAGCTCGACGCATTTGAGCTTTATTCTAAAACAGGCGCAAACGCCAATGCATACACATCTTTTGACAAGACGTGCTATCTCTTCTCATGCACGGATAATTTTGACAGCTCTCTGAAAATACTTCTTGACTTTGTAAAGCACCCTTACTTTACACAAGAGACGGTTGAAAAGGAGCAGGGCATTATCGGTCAGGAGATAAAAATGTATCAGGATAACCCCGAATGGCAGGTTCTGTTCGGTCTTCTCAAGGCGCTTTATCATAAAAATCCTGTCAGAATAGATATAGCCGGCACAGTCGAGTCAATCGCTCAGATAAACGCCGAGCTTCTCTACAGATGTTATGATACATTTTATAACCTCAGCAATATGGTTCTTGCCGTCACGGGCAATGTCACGTCCGAGCAGGTCATAAAGACAGTCGATGAAAATATCAAAGATGAAAAGCCTGTTGAAATAATCAGAGAGACTGAAGAAGAGCCTTGGGAGATTGTCACTGATTATTGTGAAAAGGATATGCATGTTGAGATTAAGAAATTCAATCTCGGCTTTAAGGAAAGGATACCTGAAAATCCCTTGAAATATTCCGTCGCCGTTTCTGTTGCCTTTGAACTGATATGCGGCAAAACAACGGATTTCTATGACGCTCTGATGAAAGACGGTCTTATTAATTCGGAATTCGGCACAGAGTTTTTCAGGGGCAGAGGCTTTGCCGTCAACATTTTTGCCGGTGAGAGCGAAAACCCTGAAGAGGTGAAAAAAAGACTAATTGAACGGCTGAGATTTCTTAAAGAAAACGGCGTTGACGAGGCTGAGTTTGAGGCGGTGCGCAGAAAGAAATACGGCAGTGAAGTAAAGTGCTTTAACGATATTGAAACACTTGCGGGCGCTCTTGTCAGTATGCATTTTGAAAACTACGGTCTGTTCGATGTGTTTGAGGTTTATCGCAATCTCAAAAAGGAAGATATTGATAAAGTTATAAGAGAATCGTTTGACGAGAGCGTATGCGCGCTTTCGGTAATAAAATGAAAGGAATGAAATAAATGGATACTGTTCTTGTAAAATTCGCAGGTCTGGCAAGAGAGTTCAGCGTGTCGAAAACGCTTGTTGAATTCAAACTACCGTTTCTCGGTAACACGGTTTCTATAAAATGGTACGGTGCGATTATAGCATTCGGTTTTGTCCTTGCCGTTCTGTTCGGAGGAAGAGTTGCATACAAATGGAAAATCAGCCTTGACAAAATGGTCGATATTCTTATTTCAGGCACTGTTTTCGGCATTCTCGGCGCGAGACTTTATTATGTCGCTTTTGAGTGGGACTACTACAGTCAGCACCTTGACCAGATTCTGAACATCAGGGGCGGCGGTCTTGCCATCTACGGAGGTATTATTTTCGGTATTCTTGCCGCTTTCGTGACGGCTAAGATTGAAAGGGTCAATTTCCTCAATCTTTTAGACATGGTCGGAATGTCGCTTCTTATCGGTCAGGGCATCGGCAGATGGGGCAACTTCGCAAATCAGGAGGCGTTCGGCTCTTTCACAACAAAGCCTTGGGGCATGATGAGCGACACTATTCTTGCATACATTCAGTCGCACCCGTCGGAATTCGGCTTTGAAAACATGACCTCGAGCGAGATAGGCGCATACGTTATAGAAAATGACCTCTATGTTCACCCGACTTTCCTCTATGAATCGCTGTGGTGTCTTCTGAGCTTTGCGATACTATATATAATACTGAAAAAATTCAGAAAGTTCAGCGGTCAGCTTTTCCTGACATACGGTGTGCTCTACGGCTTGGAGAGGGCAGTGGTTGAGGGGCTCAGAACCGACAGCCTTTATATCGGTAACACATCGCTTCGTGTTTCACAGCTCGTTTCAATCTGCCTTGCTTCGGTTTGCTTCGTTCTGCTTGTGATATTCCTTATTAAATATACAAAGCACCCCAAACCCATTGAGGGCGTTGACTTCTTCCCCGAAAAGACGCCTAAGGAGCTTGAGGAGGAGCGAAAGGCTCAGGAAAAGAAAGAACAGAAAAAGCTCAGAAAAGAAGCCAGAAAAGTCAAGATAAGAGCCGGAAAGATTGTGAAGGATTCGCGCGAAGCAGAAAATGTTTCAGAGAATATTCCGCCTGTTGAAGAGACGGTGACATACAGCGAAGGAGACGGAAAAAATGCAGATACTTGACGGAAAACAGGTGAGCCTCGACGTAAAAAACGAGCTCAGGGAAATGACTGAGAAGCTCAGAGCAGAGAAAGGCTATGTTCCCTGCCTTGCGGTTATTATTGTCGGCGAAGACCCTGCTTCAAAGGTATATGTCGCAAACAAGGAAAAGGCTTGTGAATATATAGGCTATAAATCTCTGAAGTATGCGCTTGAGGAAGACACCACTCAGCAGGAGCTTCTCTCACTTATAGAAAAGCTCAACAATGACGATGAGGTTGACGGAATTTTATGTCAGCTCCCCTTGCCGAAGCATATAGACGAAGAGGCTGTTATAAATGCTATAAAGCCTGAAAAGGATGTTGACGCTTTCCACCCCGTGAATGTCGGAAAGATAATGGTCGGCAACTACACGACGCTCCCCTGCACACCGGCAGGGGTTATGGAGCTTTTAAAAAGAACAGGTACCGATCTGACGGGGAAGAACTGCGTCGTTATCGGCAGAAGCAACATTGTCGGAAAACCCATGTCGATGCTTCTTCTTCACGCAAATGCGACGGTCACAATCTGTCACTCAAAGACACAAAATCTCAAAGAAATATGTTCAAATGCCGATATTATTGTCGCCGCTGTCGGCAGAGCGAAATTTGTCACCGCCGATATGGTCAAAGAGGGCGCAATAGTTATTGACGTCGGAATAAACAGAAACGAAGACGGAAAGCTCTGCGGTGACGTTGACTTTGAAAATGTCAAGGATAAATGCTCGTTCATTACACCCGTACCCGGCGGCTGCGGACCGATGACAATAGCAATGCTGATGAAAAATACATACAGTGCGGCTGTTGAAAGAAGAAAATAAACATATCATTATTCAGACAGAGAACGGTATTTCTGATACCTGTTTGAACGGGATAATCATAACTTTTTACAACAAAAGAAGCGGCTGTCGCAAATCGGTAAAACGAAGAGCGACAGCCGCTTGAACTTGTGAGCTCGGTACGCGTACCACTTGGCGGTGAAAGTCCGCTACAGGCTTGGCAGTAGGAACTGTTATCCAAAGCCAAGGGTGTCCGCCGTGAGGCTGGAGTCTGAAGGAATTCGCAGAGGTCATAGCACCGAAAGAATTTTCGGGAAGGTCCAAACGGTTCAACATCACATGTAATGATGTTCTGCTTGGAACTGATATGTAAAATAGCTGAAATATATATGAAGCGAAATACAGGAAGTCTTAGGTTAAAAATAAGAAGAAGCGTTAAAACAATATGAGGTCGCAAACTGAACCGCCGTGCGCCGAACGACACGCACGGTGGTGTGAGAGGGAGGTTAATTCCGCCCTACTCGATTTAAAAAATATCAGAAAAAGCTACGAAAAAACCGGGTCTTCAAATTCGAAAGTATAAAACACTTTTATTAAACTGCACATTTTGTCTTGAATGAGACGATATGCTTATGATATTATTTTCTGCTCTCGTAGTCCTCGTTTATTGCCGATTTCCACTCACGGGAAAGAGACTTTTTCGTTCTGACACTGTGAACGGCATTACAGACCGTGTCATAAACAACTGATGTTCCCGGGCTGTCAGCGTGATAATTGACGGCTCTGTCCTCGCTTATGCCTATATGCTTCGCCGTTTCGACCGAGTCAATGTTTGCGCCGATGAAAAGAAACTCCCAGCCGTATTTTTCTTTCTGCATTTCAATCATTTTTTTGACTTCATCGCTTGAATAAATATGGCTTGCGTTTTCCATTCCGTCAGTCATTATGACAAACATTGTGTTTTCGGGCACATCTTCTTTTCTCGCATACTTATGAATATTCCCGATGTGATGAATTGCGCCGCCGATAGCGTCAATAAGCGCCGTGCACCCTCTGACAGTATAGTCGTCTTTCGTCATCTTGGGCACTTGCGAAAGCCTGACCCTGTCGTGGAGAACCTCGCTGACATTGTCAAAAAGAACCGTCGAGACAAAACATTCGCCTTTTTCTTTCTTCTGCTTTTCAATAAGCGAGTTGAAGCCGCCTATTGTGTCGCTTTCAAGCCCTGACATTGAACCGCTTCTGTCGAGAATAAATACAAGCTCTGTGATATTGTTTTTCATTTTCTTTACCTCCGGAAAAATAATTTGCTTTAGGTGTTTCTCAACCTTACATCTGCATTATAGTTTATTTTTCCCTCGGTGTGGTCGCCTGTCAGGCGACAAATATCACGCACCCAATAAATTCTGATCAAACGCAAACAGTGCGTCGTTTATTTCAAAAATATTATAGTTGCCGTGAGTTATGAAATATTCGATGATAATATCGAATTTACTGCTGTGTGAGAGCGCAAACCCCGCTTTCATCAGCATATCCTTTGTCTCGCTGAGCGGCAGTTCAAGCGCAATAGCAAAAGCCAAAACGGTGGGTTTGCTCGGCTTGTAGTATTTATCACTGCGAATTTTTGAGAACAGCTTTCTGTCGATATTCGCTTTTTTATAACATTCGGAGTCGCTCATTGAGCTTTCGTCGATTTTTCTCAGAAGCATTTCAGAGAAGCTCTCATCAATATTGCCGATAGCTTCTTCAAGCGTAGGGTCTTTATCTGAAAATCCGCTTATTTCTTCAGAAACAGCGTCCTGCTCTTTGAGAGTTTCTCTCTCCGCTCTGAAGCGGGCTGACGAGAAGTCAAAAGCAGGGAACGCCGCTCTGTGAAGCGGCTCGGAAAAGCCCCGTTCTCTTCGGCTTGAAACAAGGTTTTCCTCAACATATTTATCGTCGATATATGCGCTGATATCGCTGAAAAGCATTTCACTTATTCTGAAAGCCGATTTGTCAAAAACCACAATATAAATCAGCATTTCAACATTCAGCAGAAACGCCGTTATCTCCTCAACGGCAATTTTCAGCGCCTCGTCCTTCGGATAGCCGTAAACTCCGCTCGATATAAGCGGAAACGCAAGGCTCTCACAGCCGTATTCCTTAGCTAAGCTCAGACATTCACGGTAGCATGACCTCAGAAGCGCTTCTTCACCGCTTTTACCGCCTTCCCAGACAGGCCCGACGGTGTGAATAACATATTTTGCGGGCAGATTATATCCCTTAGTTATTTTGGCCTTTCCTGTTTTACAGCCGCCGAGAGTCATACATTCAAGAAGGAGCTTTTTGCCTGCCGCCTTGTGGATTGCTCCGTCAACGCCGCCACCTCCCAGAAGAGATGAGTTGGCGGCATTAACAATAGCGTCGCACTGAACTTTAGTTATGTCGTTTCTGATAATCTGTAAAGGCATATAATACCTCTTTTCACGCTTTTAAAAATTATACTGTTAAATCTTTACTTATGCAAAAACAAATCAAAGAGTTACATGAAAGATGTCTCAATAGGCACAAAATATTACTCTTCTACGCTTACGCCGATTTTTTCCTCTTCCCGAGAGCTTTCCTCTTCCTCTTTTTTCTTCTGCATACGCTTTTTGATAAACTTTGGTGTTATCTTATCGAGAAACTGACTGAGCTTTTCATACTCAGCCTCAGCTTTGGCGGCGTCCTCTTCAAGACGCTTATCCATGTTATAATACATTATATTTGCGCCGCAATGTGGGCAGGTTTCTTTGAGATAGAAAATACTCAGCTTTTCACCGCATTTAGGGCATTTATTATCCATCAGTCGTTACCTCCCGAAACCTCTATGGTTTTTTCTTTTCTGTGTTCGCCTATTTCTCTGTGTATTGTCTCAAGCTTCTTGCCGGTGAGATCATAGAAGATATAGGGGATAAGAGACAAAAGATTTAAAACAGGGGGAATTATTGTTATAAGAGCCCAGAGCCAGAAGCGTGTGTTGACGCCCGATTCGACAAGCTGCCATTCGTCGTTTATACTCTGAAGACCGATTATCGGCATGATTGCCGTAGCGATAGCCGTTGAAAATGAACCGGTGAGCTTTGCGATGAAGGTGAGAAATGAGAACGTGATGCCCTCATTTCGCTCGCCTGTTTTCCACTCCATATAATCAACGGTGTCGCCTATCATCTTAGTGGGGATAACACTGCTTATAGCGGATGTGAATGATGTGAAAACACCCTGAAGAGCTAAAAGAGGAACAATGACCTTGGGATTTGTGTAAAAGCCGCTGCCCAGAGCGAATATTGCTGCACCGACTGCGGCGTTGATAAAGCCGCAATAAATGATAATTCTCTTTGACGAGAAACGTTTTTCGATTTTAGGTATTAACATATAAGTGGCAAAGTTCACTATCGTTCCGGGGACACCCGCAAGAATTGAAAGAGAGGCAAAGCCCAGTGAATATATGTAGTAATACTGTGAGAATACTCCTCCGATTCCTCCGATTGTGCTGATAACACTTGAGATAACAATCAGAAGCAAGGGCTTGTTGTTTTTAAGACATCGGAATATTGTGAAAAGACCGTCTTCTTTTGTTGACTGAACAACTCTCTCTTTTGTGCACAGACCCGAAAGAGAGAACAGAAATGTTCCCACAGTGCCGGCGATAATACCCATTATCAGGAAAATCTGCGAAAGCGTGATATTTATAACCTTATTGTTACTCAGGTCTATCATAATGGGGATAAGAAGACCGACAAGACCGCCAATAATGCCCGAGATGAAACGTGCGCTCGTGATAGCACGGCTTCTGTCCTCAGGGCTTGGAGAAATAGCCGCCGAAAGCCCCCAGAACGGAATGTCGCCTATAGTGTAGAAAAACTCCCACAGAAAATATGAGATATACATAAAAACAATTTTTATTGTTGTTGACTTGACGTCTTTAAGAAGCTCGCCGCCCGAGAAAAGAAGAATTGTGACGATAGAAAGCGGTATCGGCACAAATATAAGATATGGTCTGAGCTTGCCGTAGCGTGTTCTGGTTCTGTCAACGATTGAGCCCATGAGCGGGTCGTTTATTGTGTCCCATGTGCCCATAATAAGAACCATGGTTGCGACAGCCGCAGCCGGTATGCGGCATACGGTGACAAGGAAAAATGTCAGCTGACCCCGGACTAAGTTATAGCCCATGCACTGACCGCCGTTAGCTACGCCGTAAAGAACAGTCTCTTTAAGACCGACATAGCGTTTTTCAGTGTTTACTTCATTCAATTTATATTTCCTCCCTTGTGGTTTTATAAAATTGTAGCATATAAAATCCTGAGTGTCAATTATATGAAAATTATGTTTCCGTCTTATAACCCGTGTCGAAGATATCTGAATTTTAATATATCTTATTGAAAAAATGCACCCTGATGTGATATAATACAGAAAACCAATCAGGAGGAAGTATTATGCAGCAGGTCAGATTAGGTATTATAGGTCTCGGCGGCAGGGGCATGGGGCTTATGAATAACTTGCTTTCAATGAAAGACGTCACCGTTACTGCGGTATGCGATGTGTATGAGGACAGAGTTGAAGGCGCTCAGAAAACAGTTAAGCGCAAAAAAAAGACAAAGCCTTTCGGCACAACGGACTATAAGGAGCTTCTTAAAAGAGACGATGTCGATATAGTTCTTATTTCAGCTTCATGGCAGGCTCACACTCAGCTTGCCTGCGACTCAATGAAAAGCGGAAAATACACCGCTCTTGAGGTCGGCGGAACATATGAGCTTGAGAATTGCTTTAAGCTGATTGATACATATGAAGAGACAAAAACGCCGTTTATGTTTCTTGAAAACTGCTGTTTCGGCAAAAGGGAGCTTATGTGTCTCGATATGGCAAAAAAGGGCGTCTTCGGCAAAATCGTTCAGTGCGACGGCTCATACAGCCACGACCTTCGCAACGAGGTATCCTTCGGTAAGGAGAACCGCCACTACCGCCTTGAGCACTACATAAACTACAACTGCGATAACTACCCGACCCATGAGCTTGGTCCTATCGCAAAAATTCTCGGTATAAATGAAAATAACAGAATGAAACGCCTGATTTCTCTTGTCTCGGGCTCACACGGTCTTCATGAATATGTCAACGCAAAGAAAAAGGACGATGAAAGGCTTAAAAGCATTGAGTTCAGTCAGGCTGACATTGTCACCACAATGATTGAGTGTGAGAACGGCGAAACAATAAGGCTCACGCTTGACACAACACTGCCGAGGTTTTATTCAAGAGGCTTCACCGTTCACGGCACAAAGGCTCTGTATCAGGAGGACGGCGATATTGTTTTCATTGACGACGAGACGCTGAAGAAATACGGTCACAGGGCTGAATTTGACCAGAGCGTGCTTTATCGCAATGCTAAAAAATATGAGAAAAAATATATGCCCGATATGTGGCGTAGGCTGAGTCGCTCAAAGATACTTGCAGGTCACGGCGGTATGGACTATCTCATGCTTCGGGATATGGTCGAGTCCTTCAAAAACGGAACACCACCGTCAATCGACGTCTATGACGCCGCCGCATGGATGAGCGTCACCGCTCTTTCAAAGAAGAGTATTGAAGAGGGCTGCGTATGGGTCGATTTCCCGGAATTTACGAAAAATAAATCATAAAAAACAACTCCGCTTGCTTTGTAAAGTCAGCGGAGCTTTTTAGTTAAAACTTGTATATTCTCCTTGCATTTTCCGAGAGAATCATCTTATTCTGTTTCTCATCAAGACCCATTGAGAAAAAGGTCTTGAGCTCTTCGCCCGGGTCCCACATCGGGTAATCCGAGCCGAAAAGCACACGGTTACAGCCGTGTTCGAGAATGAGCTTTTTGGTCGCTTCGGGACCTAACCAGCGGAAAGTTGAAGAACAGTCAAAATAGAGGTTCGGCAAGCCCTTGAGCTTTTCGCAGGCTTCTTCCCACACCGACCAGCCGCCCATATGAGCGCCGACGATAGTGAGCCCGGTGAAGATTTCACACACGGGGCGAAGTCGGTTAGGGTTCGAATAATCATATCTGCTGTCGCCCGTATGCATAAGGATTGGGAGCTGTTCCTCTTCACAAAGCTCATAGATTTTCAGACAGCGGTAGTCGTCAATTTTAAACTGCTGAATATCGGGGTGAAGCTTTACACCGTGAAGCCCGAGCTCTTTAAGGTGACGGATATCCTCTTTCATATCGGCGGACTCGGGGTGAAGAGTGCCAAGACCTGTCATACAGCCGCCGCTTTCCGAGACTGACCTTGCGATAAATTCATTTATGCTTCTGACCTGTTTGGGCGTTGTGGCAACGGACTGAACAATGAAGTGGTCAACACCGGATTTTTCTTTCAGACCGAAAAGGGTCGAAACCCTTCCGTCGTGCTTTGCTTTAACATCATAAAACTTATCGGTATGCCCTGTTGCGGCAACGGCAATTTTGTCGGGATATATGTGACAGTGCGAGTCTATAACAAAATAGTTGTTTTTCATTTAGAAGACCTTCTTCCGTGATAAATACAAATATTATAACGCTTTAAAGCGTCAAAATATAGAGTATTATATCATTTATTTTCGCCGCTTGCAACTGTTTTGAGAAATAAGTGATAATTAAAACTATACATTGAGAAACCGTTCATAACTTTTTGTAAAAAGGATAAAAATATACAGACGGAGCGTATAACCCCGTCTGTATTGTTATTCATTTTTGCGTTATTTAAGTTTTATTTTATATTCATCCGAAACCATGAACGCCGAAAAATCTTCATCTGCACCGTAGCCCGCTTCTATATGAAACGACACGGTTTTCACGCTGTCAAAATCTTTTGTCTCAACAGGAACGGTGAAGCCAAGCTCGTTTTTCCCCGGAACGGTTAATATGCCCGACTTTCCGCAGTCTTTGCCGTTCACCTTAATATCTGACAGAACGACGCCGACAGCGTTTTGACTGCTGTTAATAACATAGATATCCACAAGATAGTTGCCGTTTTCATCAAAAGAGCCGTCTTTCATCACTTCGACCGTGAGATTGTTTTCGTCAATAACGGTGTCAGAATTGAATGAAGCCTCATTATTCTGCTTTGCTTCAGAAGAAAGAAGAGAAATGAATTCTTCATTGTCGCTTATTTCATAATAATGAACACCGTCATCCTTTGTTATTTCGGCAATGCTGTCCGACATACAGACCGAAACGGTTTCATCGCTCCAGTTGAAATCCGCAAAGTACAGAGTTTCGAATTTTTCGGGCTGTGTCTCTTCACCCGCTTTGACTTTCATAAATGATATGATTAGCTTTTCTATTATTTCGCTGTCACCTATTCCGTTCATTTTTGAACTGAAATCTTCTTTTGATACTCCGAAATCAACCGAGTCGGGCAGGGCGTTCTGCGCCTTAACGAGCTTTTCACTCTGATACAGAGTGTATAGCATAACCGTTTTCTGCGCACCGCAGGCGCAGAAGGCGATAAGCATCGCCGCCGCAAGCAAGATTACGACCGCTTTTTTGATTTTCATAGGTTCTCCTCCCGTCAAATAATATTCAGTCGCCTGATAAGCGCATTATACCATATAATACCGGGTTTGTCTAACAATATTTCAAAGCAGTGTCAAAGAAAGATTTGAGCTAAAAATTTAAGGCATCCCTCATCTGAGAGACGCCTCTTTTGTTTCTTTGTTTTTGCTGAAATATTCGCTGTGATTTTCAAGATAAAAGCATAAGAAGCAAAACTCCAGCGGAATAACCTCGGTGAGTCCTGTTCTGCCGTATTTCTGTTTAAATATAACGAACAGAAACAGCGCAACCACTGAAGTTGCAATAAGAATTGCAACCGTGCCGATTAAAAACGGCTTTCTTTTTTTATCTTTTCTGAAGTGAAAGTAATATAGCAGAAATGAAGCGAGAATGAAATAGAAGAACATCAGCGCCGCAACCGAGTGAACAAGGTCAAGCTCGGTGCCCATCTTTGTCGGCGAGATAACGCATACGATAATTGAAAGCGGTCCCGCTACGGCGAGAAACCACGCAGCCGCGTTTCTGTAGGAGTTCTTTCTGAACATCATGATGAAATTCAGAATAAACGCACATGTCAGAGCCGCGCTTGTCACCGCAAAGCCTATGGGGTAATCCGTTCCCGTCATACTTATCGTGTAGTGAACGGGATTTCTCACAAAGGCGAAAAGGGTGAAAATGATAAACGCAAGACCGAGCGAGCCGGAGCATACGGCTGAAAAAATGCTTTCATCACGGACTTTAATGCCTTTTTCTCTTTCGTCGCGCTCCTCACGGCTTGAAACGAGGTCGGTGTGATTTATTATGTAGAGAACGAAAAATGTGACCGTCATCGGCACAATTTCAAGAAATCCGTTTTTGCTCTTCTGAACATTCCCTCTTGCGAGAACAGAAGCTACAAGAAAAACGAGAAGGTCCAGAACGCATACCCCTGTGCTGAGTGAAAAAATCCACTTCAGAGCTTTTGTATTCTTTTCTTTCATGAAAGACAGGAGAATGACAAGAACGGCAACCGTGTTCACGACAATACCGCCGAAGCCGAAAACCCAGTGAACTATTGTAGCGAAAAGTGAAATATCACCGACAGCTTTGTTAGGCATGAGCGTCGTTGCCACAAAGCCGAACATTGACGTCATAAATATTGCCGCTGTGTGAAGACGCTTGTTCTTTATCTCGAAGTTGTTTTTCATATAGACAAGATTTGTCAGTGTCCCGACAGCGTAGATAAAGCAGAAAACCGAAAATAAAATTATATGCTCTCTGCCGATAAGGCTGATAGTCTTATAAAGCGGATTTTCAAGAAAAACAAATAAAATAAAATATCCGAAAGAGAAAAACAGCCACTTCAGCGCGGTTTCCCTTTTGGAAAAATGCAGAATCAGTTTGTTTTGTTTTATCATCTAAGCAGTTACCTCAGTTCAGAATTGTCGGTGCTGTAGTATTCATAACAGAAAAACCTATGCAAAACGGTAATTAACAAATGAAGCATTTTATTAAATATGCGTTTGCATTGTCTCAAATCATACATAATTCTTTGAAATAAAAAACGAATTCTGCTTTGAATATAACAGGCACAATAAAGATATTCTATAATATTCTCCTGAATTTTTCAACCACTAAAATATGGTACAATTATCTATTATTCAACATATTTTAAAAATCTGTTTGATATTTTCAGGGAGTAATTCAGTGTAATATTTTTGTGAAAATTAAGAATATAAGTTAAAAAAAACAACATAATTATATAACCGAAATTCAAATATGAAATACTATAATATAAATACCAAATAAAGAAACAGGGGGTAAATCCGATATGGAACAATTCAAAGAATACATTAAAAATCTCTACATACTGCTTGAAAATCTTATAGGGGCGCTTGCCTTTGATTTTCTTTTCTGGCTGCCGTGATACTGTTACATTCAGCGCAGAACAAAATAAAAAGATAAAATTCACTCCTGTCAAAAAAGCAACAGGAGTGTTTTTTATTGTCAGTATTCAAGTGTTAAAACTCAAGCTTTTCTATCATAGCCTTGAGGGTGTCTGCGCTTTTGTGAAGTTTTTCGGTTTCCTCCGGTGTGAGCGGCACATTGATTTTTCCTCTTACACCGCCGTCGCCGACAATGTTAAGCGTACTCAGGCATACATCGTCAATGCCGTATTCGCCGTGCATCATAGTCGAAACGGTGAGGGTGGTGTCAATGCCCGAAAGAACACATTTGCAGAGGTGGCAGACCGAAGCGGAAACAGCGTAGAAGGTTGCGCCCTTTCTTGAAATAACAGTTCCGCCGCTCTTTCTGACATAATCTTCAATTTCGCCGTAGTCGAGAGCGGGCTGAAGAGTGTTGTATTCTTCAGGAACGAGAAAACCGCAGTTTTCCATAGGAATGTTTGACACATTGGCCACTGACCAAGGGACAAAAGACGTGTCGCCGTGTTCGCCGAAGACATAGGCGTGAACATTTGACTGACTTATCTTGAAATATTCCGAGAGTCTTGCCCTGAGTCTCGATGTGTCGAGAATTGTGCCCGAGCCGATAACCTTGCTTTCAGGCAGTCCTGAAAGCCTGACAAAAGCATAAGTGAGAATATCAACAGGGTTGCTGACAATTATATAGACTGCGTCAGGGGCATACTTTGTAATCTGAGGAGCGATTATCTTCATTATGTTGATGTTTGTCTGCATGAGGTCGAGTCTCGACTGACCTTCTTTTCTGGCAATGCCCGAGGTGATAATGACAATGTCGGAGTTCTTTGCGTCACGGTAGTCGCCCGCATAGACCTTGCAGGGGGAGCAAAACGGGGTGCCCTGCTTGATGTCGAGCGCTTCGCCCAGAGCCTTTTCATTATTAATATCAATCATAACTATTTCAGAAGCCAGCCCCATAACCGTGAGGGTGTATGCGATAGTCGAGCCGACACTGCCTGTTCCGATAATAGAAATCTTATTCATATATATACCGCCTTTGTCTTCAGTTTTTACATATTACTACTATTATACACATAACTGCCTGAAACTGCTGTAAAATTTTTATTAAATAACGGTCTTAGGAGCACAGATTGTTTTTGTGATAATTTGAAAATAATAACGGCGGATATATGTCTGTTGAAAGTCAGATAAAGATATGATATAATAGCTTTCAATAAAAATCAAAGCTGTGAGAACGAGGCTTATTTTTGACAGGGGAGTGATATTATGTATGACGCAGCTATTATCGGTTCGGGTCCCGCCGGACTTTCAGCCGCAATAAACCTGAAGCTTCACAACAAAAGCATTGTTTGGTTCGGCTCACGAGACCTTTCCGATAAGGTTAAAAAATCTGAGATAATTGCCAATTATCCCGGCTTCAATATGGTGACGGGAGAAGAACTCAATTCACATTTTCTTTCACAGATTGCTTCTTTCAATATAGAAATCACAGAAAAAACGGTCACTAATATCGGCGTGACAAAAAAAGGCTATACGCTCCTTGCCGACAATGATATCTATCAGTCAAGGACCGTTATCTTTGCCGTCGGAGCGGTTGCCGCAAAGGGTCTTGACGGTGAAGAAAGACTTTTAGGCAGGGGAGTCAGCTACTGCGCAACCTGTGACGGATTTCTTTACAGAGGAAAGATAATAGCCGTTTACTGCGCGGCAAAGCGATTTGAACATGAGGTGAAGTACCTTGCCGATATGGCAAAAAAGGTTTATCTTTATACCCCTTATAATGACTGTGAAATTAATCTTGACAATGTTGAAAAGCTCACAAAACCCATACGTGAGGTATGCGGTGAAGAGAGAGCGGACTCGGTTTGTCTGACTGACGGAACAAGAATATCTGTTGACGGTGTGTTCTTTCTGAGAAATGCGGTGAGGCCCTCAGTGCTTCTCAGCGGTATTGAGACGCAGGGAGCGCATATCAGGGCGGACAGGCAATGCAGAACTAACAAAAAAGGCTGTTTTGCCGCCGGAGACTGCACGGGCAGACCTTATCAGATAGCAAAGGCTGTCGGCGAGGGTAATATTGCCGCTCACTCGGCGCTTGAATATCTTGACACGCTTGAAAAAAACGAAATATAATCGGAGGAATCATTATAAATGAATGAACTTACCATATCAAAAGACGACTATGAGGAACCCTGCTGTCCCTTTAAAATGCCTGATGAAATAACCCGTGTGCCGATGGGCAGAATAATAGAAAAGCTCGACAGCTATCTTAATAAAAACGATTATTCTTCAGCCGAGCGTCATCTGAAATATTGGCTCGAAGAAGCCGAAAAAGAGAATGACCTTCACGGAAAGCTGACTATTCTCAATGAACAGATAGGATTATACCGTAAGGTGAATAAAAGAGAAGAGTGTCTCAAGACGATAAGCGACACGCTTGAGCTTGCGAACTCGCTCGGTCTTGAAAACACCGTGACTATGGGCACTACTCTTATCAATGCCGCTACAGGTTATAAAGCGTTCTCGAAAACCAAGGAGGCTCTTGAGCTTTACCGAAAAGCCCGAGTGATTTATGAGTCCGCTTTGAGACCCGATGACGAGCGTCTGGGGGGACTTTATAATAACATGGCTCTTGCCCTTGTCGAAACCTCATGCTTTGAAGAGGCTAAGGAGCTTTTTGACAAGGCGATATCAGTTATGTCGAAGCAGGAGCACGGCGAGGGGGAAATCGCAATTACATACTGCAATCTTGCCGACCTTGTTTCTGCTCAGTATGGGCTTGAAGAGGGAGAAAAGCAAATAGAAGAGTATCTTATGACGGCTGAGAAACTGCTTGACACTCAGACGCTCCCCCACGACGGCAACCATGCCTTTATCTGTGAAAAATGCGCTTCGGTTTTCGGCTATTACGGCTTTTTTATGACTGAACGCAAACTTCTTGAAAGGTCGAGAGAAATATATGAACGGGCTTGAACTTGCAAAAAAATACTTTGAAGAATATGGCAGACCGATGCTTGAAAACGAATTTTCGGATATTCTCCCTTATCTTGCCGTGGCGTTCACAGGCAGCGGCTCGGAGCATTACGGCTTTGACGACGAGCTTTCAAGAGACCATGATTTTGAACCCGGCTTCTGCATATTTATTCCCGGTGAAGATATAATCGACAGCCGTAAGGAGTTTCGTCTTGAGCGTGCATACGCTAAACTGCCTAATGAATATCTCGGCGTCAAGCGTCAGCGCATTTCACCTGTCGGAGGAAACAGACACGGCGTTTTCCGCACCTTTTCTTATTTTGAATCGGCTGTCGGCTCAGGCGACGGCAACTTATCGCTGAACGCATGGCTTCAAATACCCGATTATGCGCTTGCCGAAGCGGTGAACGGTGAGGTCTTCTTTGATAACTACGGTGAACTTACACGCATACGCAATAATATTCTCTCAATGCCCGAGGATATAAGGCTCAAGCGGATTGCCGGCAATATTCTTATTATGGCGCAGTCGGGGCAATATAATTTTCTCAGGTGTCTTCGCCATGGCGAACCCGAAGCGGCTCAGCTTGCGTGCAATGAATTTGTGTCTGCGGCGATGAAAACAGTTTTTCTGCTTAATAATAAATATCTGCCCTATTATAAATGGAGCTTCAGAGCGCTTCGTGAAACACCCGGCGCTCAGGCTCTTGCCGAAAAGCTCGGCTTTCTGCTCTCGGGCAATAATAGTAACAGCGAAGAGGCGGAAAAGAAATATAACACCATTGAAGAAATTTCGGCTGAAATAATAAATGTATTGCAGGAAAAAAATCTGACTAAGGCTGTTTGCGGCGACCTTGAAAAACACGCTTATTCGGTGAACGATAAAATTAAAGACGGAAATATCCGCAACATGCATATTCTTTCAGCGGTTTAAACTTTTCATAAAAATCAAAAAGTCATTGGCGACGAGCCAATGACTTTTTGATTGGTGCTTTTAAGCGTGGAAATAAACCCCCAGTTGAACTGGGGGAAGATAAAG
>JBJEOI010000011.1:0-21820 GCA_051880635.1 Acutalibacteraceae bacterium
TTGCTGTATTTGTAATTTTTGATGATTATATTTGCATTTACTTTTTCATTCAACGATAATTAAATAAAATCAAACAGATTTATGCAAAATCAGACAAAATCATATGAAATACTGCATATTTTGATAAGATAATTAAAATCCCAACTAATTTTATAAAATTTCGCCGAAACTATTGACAATATATATATATATAATTGAGTGTGCAAGTTTTTTGTCTATTTTGACGAAACTGCACATTTTTTATTTTGGAGGTGCGCAGATATGCGTATTATTATTGACACAGACAAGGGAATTTTTATCGTTCCGAACACCTTTAGAAACACTTTGAAAAAGCAGAATGATATTCTGAAAAAAGCGGGCGTTGCTGATGATAAACTCATTACAGAGCTCAAGTTTATTGAAGAAGCAGTAAAAGAAGCGTTCACACGCCCTATTTTGACTACCGAGCAGGCAAAAGAGTGGAATCCTGATTTGGAGAAGCAGGTGGCGAAATAATGGCGGCGCGCGTAACGCAAGCGGAGAAAGAAAAGATGTGGCGGCTATATCAAAAGTGCGGTAGTATACAAGAGGTTGCAAAAATGGTAAAGCGCAGCCGCAGCACAGTTTCCCGCTATGTTCATGAGTATGAAGCCGCAGTAAGCGCGGCGGGATATATTTTGAACGCACAGACTACATAAATGAGGTGTAAACATGGATGAAAAAACTCTTATAAAAAGCAAGCGAGTTTCGCTGAAATGGATTTTTGTTGTTATAATACTTTCTGTTATTGTTATCGGTGTAATCTCTGCGGCTTTTTTCGTTATGGACAGCTTGGCAGCAAAAGCAAGCCAAGAAGAGTGGGATTTGCGTTACCAAAATGTTGGTTATGAAAACTATGACGAAGAAGCACATGAAGCCGCAGAAAAAGCATACAAGGAAATAAATTATATTGCAGAAACTCTCGAAGAAACGTGTATTGCAGTTAATATCCCGTTGTTTTCAATTTCCGTTATTTTGTTCATTGTATATTTGTCAATGCGGCACATGGAATTAGTAGTAACCGATAAGAGGGCATACTGGCGGACTTCTTTCGGTAAGCGCGTAGACTTGCCTTTGGATTCTATTTCCGCAGTTGGAACAAGCGGCAAGCATAAGATTGCTGTTTCTACTGCTTCGGGTAAAATTGCTTTTGCGGGTATCAAAAATCGTGATGATATTCACAAGATATTAAGTGATTTGTTGATTGACCGACAGAATAAGGCGGTTATAAACGAAATGAAAAACGAAACTCCCAAAAACGATATAGCAGACCTCAAACAGTATAAAGAATTACTTGATAGCGGCGTTATTTCACAAGAAGAATTTGACGCAAAGAAAAAGCAGTTGCTTGGTCTGTAATAAATACATAACGAACGGCGCTGGCGCAAGTCCGCGCTATTCTTTGCTCTCTCTTGGTATTTCATTAGGGTATAGCCTATTGACAATAAGAAATGTGCCGATTATTTATGTCACAAGAGTTAAATAAATATTTTGAAATATTTCAAAATTATCGCACCACCCTATTGACATAATCTTAGCTATGTGATATAATTTTGTCATACTAAAGGAGGCGCAATTATGAGAGTAGGTTATGTAAGATGTTCAACAATAGAACAGAACGAGGCGCGGCAGATTAAAATGATTAATGAGCAGAACGCCGAGAAACTTTTCATTGACAAAGCAAGTGGAAAGAACACCGACCGCAAAGCATTTAAAGAAATGATGTCTTTTGTCCGCTCAGGTGATATTATTATCGTTGAAAGCATTTCAAGAATTGCAAGAAACACCCGCGACTTATTAAGCATTATTTCGGAGCTGACCGAAAAAGAGGTTGAATTTGTCAGCTTAAAAGAAAGCATTGACACAACAACACCGCAAGGAAGATTTATGTTGACGGTATTCGGTGCACTCGCTGAATTAGAGCGTGAGAATATTCTCGAAAGACAGCGTGAAGGAATTGAAATTGCAAAAAGCGAAGGCAAATACAAAGGAAGAAAACCAGTTGCTTTTGACGAAGCAAAGTTCAAAGTCCTCTGTGAAAAATGGCGTGCGGGTGAAATAACTGCAACAGCCGCAATGAATAATTTAGGTCTTAAACCGAATACATTTTATCGTAGAGTAAAAGAAATGGGTCTTTAAGGCTCATTTCTTGAAATAAAAAACCTTGACAAACTGTCAAGGCGGAGGTAATATTATCAAAACAAGCGTGCAACGCAACAAATAATTAAGTGTTGCACCGTCAGATTACTTAAGTAATGCGCTTTAAATTGGGCTTTTCAACTGTCATGAAATGACAGTCACTGGGGGTCAAGAGGTCGCAAGTTCAAGTCTTGTCACTCCGACCAAAGCCCCAAAGGCTTATGCCTTTGGGGCTTACTTATTACCTCTTCACTATTCACTCTTCACTAAATTCCCTTTTGGGCTTTGGAAGTAATAAGTAATAGTAAAAATGAAAAATTCTTTTGCAAGGCTCCGCCTTGCGTTTTTTACTTTTTAGCAATATAGTTAAAACAGAACATATTAAGCGGCTGTCCCATTCAATGCTTTCTGCACCGAATGAGACAGCCGCCGATAATTTTTTCACTGTATGATTTTTCAAAACACTTTATTTTGTTTTTGCACAGTAGATTTTTGAAAACTCGCCGTAGATATTTTTCCCCGACACGGTTTTATAAGCTCTGACCTTGAAATAATAGGTCTTACCGCTCGTGAGCTTTTTGGCTGTGTATGATGTCTGTTTTGTCGAACAGAGTTTTTTGTATTTCCCGTATTGTGAAGTTGACACATATATTTCATAGCCTGTCACTTCGGAGTATTCGGGGTATCTTATTCTTATCTGTTTCGACACATCAGAAGAAACTATGACGGGATTCACCTGCTTAGGCGCAATTTTATAGCTCAGCTTAACAGTGCCCGAATAGTTACCTTTAAATGTAACCTTGACAAGATATTTCCCCGGCATACGGCTGTCGGAGGTGTAATATTTAACCGAATAATCAGTGCCCTTTAAAAGAGCTTTACCCCTAGAATCTTTGACCGTAACAGTCGGCTTCTGAATTTTTTCGTTATATGTATAGCTTGTCTGAGAAAGAGAAACATCTGAAATTTTGGCAATAGTCTCTTTCTTTTTCGTGTATCCGCAGACCGTGCATTTGCCTGAAATTGAGCCGTCCGCCTGCGTCGTTGCGGCTTTAAGTGAGTCGGAGCCATAGTCGTGGTTTGTGGCGGCTATCTTTTTGACATCTGTCACCTTGTTGCACCGTATGCAGTGGCGTGATGAGCTTCCGCTCTTTGTGCAGGTCGGCTGTTTGTCTATAACCCTCTCTTTTGAAAAATCATGACCGAGAGCAGGAACTCTCTTCTGCTCAGTGATAACGAAGCCGCACTCCTTGCAATGAGTGCCCGAAGTCAGACCATCCTTTGTGCATGTCGGTTTGACGGCTTTATCCTGCGCCTCAACATGGTCGTGGATCAGCTCCCACACCGCATACATAGTAATCTCGGCGCTATTATCGGTAATCTCAGGGCACAAATCGGTCGGTCTCAAGGTTTCATCCGACTGTGAGAAAACATTTTTGCCGTTCTTCTTTGTGCTCCAGCCGATGAACTTATAGTCCTTTCTCTTGAGAGAGAATGAAGAAGCGTTGCACAGCCCCCCTGGCTTTTTCTCGTTATAGACCCATTTCTGAGCGAAAAGCTTATCTGTGCCTTTGAGCAGAATATTGCCTTTTGATTTATCAAGAGTGTATTTTTTCGAGCTGAGCTTTCCGCCGTTTGCGTTATAATGAACGGTGAGAGTATTCGCCTCCCACACAGCAGTCAGCTTTGCCGTGCAGCTTTTCTTTTTTATTCTTTCGTCAATCTGAGACGGAAGAACCGACGCATCATCCTGACTGAAAATTTTTCCTTTGCTGTTCTCCCAGCCTGAAAAGGTATAGCCCTTTTTTTTAAGTCCGAATGAAGAAGCGTCACGAAGTCCGTCTTTCATCGCTTTGTTATAGGTCCACTTCTCGGTGAACGCTTCGCCGTCAGATGTGCAGATAACATCTGACAAAATGCAGTAGCGTTTCGTCGTGACCTCTGCGCCGCCTGCAAGGTAGTTGACCGATAGAACATTCTCCGCCTTTTTATATTTGGGTCTGATAAAGGTTGCGCCGTATTTTGTATAGTTTGAGCATGAAGTATATTTGCAATAGAGAACCTTACTGCTGTTCCAGAAAGCAGAACCTGAGCCCTTGCCGCTGAAATTCCCCTGATAAGAATTAACCTTATCCGCCATAATGCCGACATGGCTCGGGCCGTAGAACACAAGGTCGCCCGCTTTCGGCGAAGAAACCTTCTTTGCGCCGGTGGCAAGAAGCGCCTGCTTGAAATATGAAACGTTTCCTCCGTCAGGGATAATATCTGTGCTTATGTTTGCCTTTCTGGCGCAGGAGCTGACAAAATCAACACACCAGTGCTGGTATGCGCCGACCTGTTTGCCCGTTCTTGACACATTGGCCTGAGCAACACTTACAATGTCAAGCGACTGATTTCCCGTGAGATTTTTCACTCCCTTAAGCTTCAGATTACCTGAAGCATATGTCTCGATAAAAAGTCCTGAAAATGAACTGATTGTTAAAAGCAAAGACAAAAGAACAGAAAAAAGTTTTTTGGTTTTTGTTTTCATATAACACTCCGTTTTTCATTATTTTTTCGCTCGAACTTTTATATTTTATCATTTTTTCAGTGAAAAATCAAGAAAACTGTATCATTTAAGTCTTTTTTCGGCGTTTTTCATATATTTTCACAAAAAAATAACGGGCTCAGCATTAAAACTGAACCCGTTACACAATAATTTCAGATTATTTTATCAGAACAAACCGCTGATTTTTCCGTTTTCGTCAACGTCAATCTTTTCAGCCGCAGGAACCTTGGGCAGACCCGGCATTGTCATAATATCGCCCGTGAGAACTACCACAAAGCCTGCGCCCGCCGAAACCTTGACGTTCTTTATCGTGACCGTAAAGCCTTCAGGTGCGCCGAGCTTTGTCGGGTCGTCAGAGAAGCTGTACTGCGTTTTCGCAATGCATACGGGGCATTTTGAAAAGCCGAGAGCTTCAAGCTGAGCAATCTGCTTTTTCGCCGCGGGGAGAATTGAAATTCCGTCGCCGCCGTAAATCTTCTTAACGACCGTTTCAATCTTTTCCGTCAGTGAAAGGTCGTCTTCATAGCTGAAGGTGAAGTCGCCCTTTTCCTCTTCGCAAAGACGGACAACCTCTCTTGCAAGTGCTTCGCCGCCCTTGCCGCCCTCAGCCCATACGGTTGAAAGGACGGTGTTTACGCCGAGCTCCTTGCACTTTGAAATAATGAAGTCAATCTCAGCGTCTGTGTCGGTCGGGAAACGGTTGACCGCCACAACGCAGGGAAGTTTATATACATTCTTGATGTTTGAAACATGTCTGAGAAGATTCGGGATACCTCTTTCGAGTGCCTTGATATCCTCTGTGGCAAGCTCTTTCTTGTCAAGACCGCCGTGCATCTTGAGCGCTCTGACGGTGGCGACGATAACAACGGCGTCGGGCTTTATACCCGCCATTCTGCACTTGATGTCGAGGAATTTTTCTGCGCCGAGGTCAGCGCCGAAGCCTGCCTCGGTGACAGCGTAGTCGCCCATCTTCATTGCCATTTTAGTTGCGATAACGGAATTACAGCCGTGAGCGATATTTGCGAACGGTCCGCCGTGAACGAAAGCGGGCGTGCCCTCAAGGGTCTGAACAAGGTTGGGCTTGAGTGCGTCTTTAAGAAGAGCCGTCATTGCGCCGACAGCGTTAAGGTCGCCCGCCGTTACAGGCTTATCGTCATAGGTGTAGGCGACAATTATCTTTGAAAGTCTCTCTTTAAGGTCGGTAATGCTTGTGGCAAGGCAGAAAACAGCCATGATTTCGCTTGCGACTGTTATGTCGAAGCCGTCTTCTCTCGGCGTGCCGTTTATTCTGCCGCCGAGACCGTCGGTGATATAACGAAGCTGTCTGTCATTCATGTCAACACAGCGTTTCCATGTTATCTTTCTGACATCAATACCGAGTTTATTCCCCTGCTGAATGTGATTATCGAGCATCGCCGCAAGGAGGTTATTCGCCGCGCCGATAGCGTGAAAATCGCCCGTAAAGTGCAGATTGATATCCTCCATAGGAACAACCTGAGCGTATCCGCCGCCTGCCGCACCGCCCTTGACGCCGAAAACAGGCCCGAGAGAGGGCTCACGAAGGGCGACAATAACATTCTTGCCTATTCTCTTCAAGCCGTCGGCAAGACCTATTGTCGTGGTAGTCTTGCCCTCACCGGCGGGAGTAGGAGTAATAGCTGTGACAAGAACGAGCTTTCCGTCCTCTTTCTTGCCCTCTTTGAGAAGTGAAAGGTCAATTTTTGCCTTGTAGTTACCATACTGCTCAACATATTTTTCGTCAACGCCTGCCGCCTTGGCGATTCCACTTATGTGTTTCATTTCACACTGCTGAGCTATTTCGATATCTGATAAGTATGCCATGTTACGACTCCTTTATTATTTGAAATATTTGACTGCCGCTTCGAACATTCTTATGTCATAATTGCCCGGAACATTCTTATAAAGTCCCTCGCCGACTCTTTCGCTGTGACCCATCTTGCCGAAAACTCTGCCGTCGGGCGAAGTGATACCCTCGATAGCGCATACGGAATTATTCGGGTTGAACTGAATATCATCAGTAGCATTACCGTCAAGGTCAACATATTGAGTGGCAATCTGACCATTCAGGGCGAGCTGTTTTATCATTTCTTCACTTGCGATAAAGCGACCCTCTCCGTGCGAAACGGGCACTGAGACAATATCGCCGACATTCATAAGCGAGAGCCACGGAGACTTATTTGAAGAAATTCTCGTTCTGACAATCTTTGACTGATGGCGGGCAATCGAGTTGAATGTGAGAGTGGGACAGCTTTCATCCGTGTCGATAATCTTTCCGAAAGGAACTAAGCCGAGCTTCACAAGAGCCTGAAAGCCGTTGCAAATTCCGCACATAAGACCGTCACGGTTTTCGAGAAGGTCGGTGACGCCCTCCTTAACGGCGGCGTTTCTGAAAAATGCCGTGATGAACTTTCCGCTTCCGTCAGGCTCGTCACCGCCTGAGAAGCCGCCCGGAATGAATATCATCTGAGAAGTCTTTATCTTGTTTGCAAAGCTCTCGACGCTTCTTGAAATTCCGTCGGCGGAAAGGTTATTGATAACCATAATCTCAGGCTCTGCGCCCGCATTTCTGACTGCCTTTGCCGAGTCAAATTCACAGTTTGTTCCGGGGAATACAGGAATGAGAACCTTGGGTCTTGCAACTTTAAGAGCCGGTGACGGATAGCTTTCAGCCTTGAAGATAAAGTTTTCTATCTTCTTACCCTGAGTTTTTATGTTACAGGAATATACGTTTTCGAGTTTGTCTTCATAGAGCTTCTCTATCTCGGAATAGCTGACTTTTTCGTCGCCGAATACGAAATATTTATCTTCTGTCACCGTGCCGATAAATTCGGCGTCTTCAATTTCTTCCTGAGCTTCAAGCATAAATGAAGCGTAGTTATAGCCGAAGATTTCTTCGTTTGAAAGCTCTGAGCTGAAATCAAAGCCGAAGCCGTTGCCGAAGCAAGACTTCATAACAGCCTCTGCGACACCGCCGAGAGTAGGTGTATAGCATGAAACAGCCTTTTTGCTTCGAAGAATATCCGTTACCCTGTCAAAGAGCTTCATAAGCGATTCTGTCCTGGGCAGTCCGTTTTCGTCCTTTTCAGCCTTGAGAAGATAAACCTTATTGCCCGCCCTCTTAAACTCGGGCGAAACGATATCTTTCGTCTTTTCTGTTGTGACGGCGAATGAAACAAGCGTGGGCGGAACATCGAGCTTTTCAAATGAACCGCTCATTGAGTCCTTGCCGCCTATAGCACCGATACCGAGTTCTTTCTGCGCCTCGAATGCGCCGAGCAGTGCCGCAAAAGGCTTGCCCCAGCGTTTGGGGTCATTGCCCGGTTTCTCGAAATATTCCTGGAAAGTGAGATATACATCTTCGAATTTTGCGCCGGTTGCTATGAGCTTACAGACTGATTCGACAACTGCGAGGTATGCGCCGTGATAAGGGCTCTTTTCTGTTATGAACGGATTATAGCCCCAAGCCATGAGCGAGCAGTCGTCGGTGAACTTCTCCTCGGTGCTTATCTTCTGAACCATTGCCTGAATGGGAGTTCTCTGATTTTTACCGCCGAACGGCATGAGTACAGTGCCTGCGCCGATTGTCGAGTCAAATCTCTCCGAAAGTCCCCTCTTTGAACAGATGTTGAGGTCAGCGGCTGTCTTTTTAAGGTTTTCACCAAATGACGAGCCTGTTTCTCTGTCAAAGCACTCAGGCTTTGCGGGAGCGACAACGGTATGCTTTTCCGCGCCGTTTGAGTTAAGAAACTCACGGCTTATATCAACAATTTTCTTGCCGTTCCAGTTCATTACAAGACGGGGTTCGTCTTTTATGACGGCAACAACGGTTGCTTCAAGGTTTTCTTTGTCGGCGAGCTTTAAAAATGCGTCAACATTTTCTTTTTCTATAACGACAGCCATTCTTTCCTGCGACTCCGAAATAGCGATTTCCGTGCCGTCAAGACCGTCGTATTTCTTAGGTACGGCGTTGAGGTCTATTTCAAGACCGTCGGAAAGCTCGCCTATAGCGACCGATACGCCGCCTGCGCCGAAGTCGTTACAGCGTTTTATCATAAGACACGCTTCTTTGTTTCTGAAGAGTCTCTGAAGTTTTCTTTCTTCGGGGGCGTTACCCTTCTGAACCTCTGCGCCACAGGTTTCGACCGAGTGAGAGGTGTGCGCCTTTGAAGAGCCTGTTGCGCCGCCTATTCCGTCCCTGCCTGTTCTGCCGCCCAGAAGAATAACGACATCGCCCTCAGTCGGTGTCTCTCGTCTGACATTTTCGGCGGGAGCGGCGGCTATAACTGCGCCTATTTCAAGACGCTTCGCCGCATAGCCGGGGTGATAAAGCTCATCGACAATACCTGTGGCAAGACCTATCTGATTGCCGTATGATGAATAGCCGGCGGCGGCAGTAGTGACAAGTTTTCTTTGCGGGAGCTTACCCTCTATTGTTTCACTGACGGGAACCGTCGGGTCAGCCGCACCCGTGACACGCATTGCGCCATAGACATAGCTTCTGCCCGAAAGCGGGTCTCTGATAGCTCCGCCGATACAGGTTGCCGCACCGCCGAACGGCTCGATTTCCGTCGGGTGGTTATGCGTTTCATTTTTAAAGAGAAGAAGCCAGTCTTCATCCTTGCCGTCAACCGTTACATTGACTTTAACCGTGCAGGCGTTGATTTCTTCCGATTCATCAAGCTTTGAAAGCTTGCCGTTCTTCTTTAAATATCTGACGGCAACCGTTGCCATATCCATAAGGCATATCGGTTTTGTTCTGCCGAGCTCTTTTCTGACGCTTATATAGTCTTCATAGGCTTTCTGCAAAAGCTCGTCTTCAAACTCAGCCTTATCAATAACTGTTAAGAATGTTGTGTGGCGGCAATGATCCGACCAGTAGGTGTCAATCATTCTGATTTCGGTAACGGTCGGATTTCTGTTTTCGCTTCTGAAATAATTCTGACAGAACTTAATATCGTCATAATCCATCGCAAGACCCATGTCGGAGACGAGCTTTTTAAGTCCGTCTGCGTCAAGGTCGTTAAAGCCGCCCATAACAGCTACCTCTGTGGGGATTTCATAGTCTGTTCTGAGCGTTTCGGGCTTTGTGAGCGCCGCTTCTCTGGCTTCAACGGGGTTTATAACATATTTCTTTATTTCGTTTATATCGCTCTGCGAGAGCGCACCGTAAAGAGCATAGACCTTAGCCGAGCGGATAAGCGGTCTGTCGCCCTGTGAGATAATCTGTATGCACTGAGCGGCTGAGTCGGCTCTCTGGTCAAACTGACCGGGGAGAAACTCAACGGCGAACACCGACGCACCGTCGAGGTTTATCTCATCGGAAGCGGTGTCGAGCTGAGGCTCGGAGAAGACAGTTCTGACCGCATAGTCAAAAAGCTCCTGCGTGATATTTTCTGCGTCGTATCTGTTGAATATTCTGACCTTTTCAAGCGCATCTATGCCGAGAAGGTTCTTTGCGTCTGATAAAAGAGCTCTCGCTTCGTTGTCAAGCCCCGTCTTTTTTTCGACGAATACCCGAAATACCATATTATTCTCCTTTCGCCATCATGGCTTTTTTGCCTATATCGTGTCTGTAGTATGCGTTGCCGAACGAGACGGTCCGAACCTTTGCATACGCCTTATCAATAGCCTGAGCAAGCGTATCGGCTGTCTGTGTGACGCCGAGCACTCTGCCGCCGTTTGTCAGCAGCTTTCCGCCCTCAAGCTTTGCGCCTGCGACAAATATACCGTCAAAATTTTCAGCCTTTATTTCATAGCCCTTTTCATATTTCACAGGGTAGCCCTCTGACGCCATGATAACACAGCAGGCGCATTTGTCCGAAAATTTAACCTCGCACTGCGAAAGCGTTCCGTTTGTAACGCTCTGCATAACCGTTAGAAGGTCGCTTTCAAGAAGCGGAAGCACGACCTGCGTCTCAGGGTCGCCGAAACGGCAGTTATATTCTATAACCTTTGGTCCGTCCTTTGTGAGCATAAGACCGAAATAGAGACAGCCTTTGAAGGTTCTGCCCTCGCTGTTCATTGCGTTTATTGTAGGAATAAAAATCTTTTCCATACATTCTTTTGCCACTTCATCGGTGTAGTAAGGGTTCGGGGCAACAGTGCCCATACCGCCAGTGTTGAGACCCTTGTCATTATCAAGCGCCCTCTTGTGATCCATTGAAGAAATCATCGGAACAACCGTCTTGCCGTCGGTGAAAGAGAGCACCGAAACCTCGGGTCCTTCAAGAAATTCTTCGATAACAATGCTGTCGCCGCTCTTGCCGAACTGTCTATCAAGCATAATGGATTTAACTGCGTCTTTTGCCTCGTCTCTTGTCATGGCGATGATAACGCCCTTTCCAAGCGCCAGACCGTCAGCCTTTATAACTGTCGGCACGGGGCAGGTTTCAACATATTTCAGCGCTTCGTCAGCCGAAGTGAAAGTCTCATATTTCGCTGTCGGTATCGAATATTTTTTCATAAGATTTTTTGAAAAAACCTTACTGCCCTCAATGATTGCGGCATTCTTTCTCGGGCCGAAGCAGGGTATGCCCTTTTCTTCAAGAGCGTCAACACAGCCTAAAACCAAGGGATCGTCGGGTGCCACAACGGCGTAATCAATTTTGTTTTCAGCGGCAAATTTGACTATTTCATCAATATCTGTCGCTCCGATATTTACTATTGTTGCGTCGGCACTAATGCCGCCGTTACCCGGCAGAGCAAATATTTCGCTGACAGCGGGATTTTCTTTTAACTTTTTTATGATGGCGTGTTCTCTTCCGCCACCGCCTACAACCATAATTTTCATACGCTTACCTCAGTATATAGGATACTTTTCACAAAGAGCGATAACTTCTTTTGTTACTCTTTCTCTGCTGTTTTCAAAATCGGTTGCGACTTCTTTGAGCCACTTTGCTATCATCTTCATTTCTTCCTCTTTGAAGCCTCTTGTGGTGACAGCGGGTGTTCCGACTCTTAAACCGCTTGTGACAAACGGCTTCTCGGGGTCGTTCGGAATAGCGTTCTTGTTCGCCGTGATATGAACCTCGTCAAGCCGCTTTTCCATCTCCTTGCCTGTCAGACCGAACGGGCGAAGGTCAATGAGCATAAGGTGGTTATCTGTATCGCCTGAGACTATTCTGAAGCCCTCTTCAATAAGAGCCTTGCTCAGAGCGGAAGCATTTTTGACTATCTGCTTCTGATACTCTTTGAATTCGTCTGTGAGAGCTTCACCGAAAGCGACCGCTTTAGCGGCTATAATATGCATGAGCGGACCGCCCTGTGTGCCGGGGAAGATTGCCTTATCTATCCTTGCGGCAAACTCCTCCTTGCAGAGTATAAGACCGCCTCTGGGACCTCTGAGTGTTTTATGTGTTGTGGTTGTGACAACATCGGCATAGGGAACGGGCGACGGGTGAAGCCCTGCGGCAACAAGACCGGCAATATGAGCCATATCGACCATGTAGTAAGCGCCGACTTCCTTACAGATTTCGCCGAGCTTTTCAAAGTCAATCGTTCTTGCGTATGCGCTTGCGCCTGCAACAAGCAGCTTGGGCTTACACTCAAGAGCGATTTCTCTGATTTTATCATAATCAAGCATTTCTGTCTCATCATCGACACTATATGGTACGATATTGAAATACTTGCCTGAAATGTTCACGGGTGAGCCGTGTGAAAGGTGACCGCCGTGAGCGAGGTTAAGACCCATAACCGTGTCGCCCGGCTGAAGAAGCGCAAAGAATACTGCGAGGTTAGCCGAAGCGCCGCTGTGAGGCTGAACATTTGCGTGCTCTGCGCCGAAGAGCTTCTTTGCTCTTTCTCTTGCGATGTCCTCCACGATATCAACATATTGACAGCCGCCGTAGTAACGCTTGCCCGGAAAGCCCTCTGCGTACTTATTTGTCAGAACCGTGCCTGCGGCAAGAAGAACCGCCTTTGAAACTATATTTTCCGAAGCTATAAGCTCAATATTGTGACGCTGTCTTTGCAGTTCAAGGTCGCAAGCGTCAAAAACTTCCTTATCGTAAGAAGCGAGCTCATTGAAGAAATTTTCCATTTTTTATCCTCTTTTCATCAGTGATGGAACAGTCTCATTCCCGTGAAAGCCATTACCATGCCGTATTTGTCACAGCACTCGATAACGGCATCGTCTCTTATTGAGCCGCCCGGCTCTGCGATATATTTTACACCGCTCTTATAGGCTCTCTCAATATTGTCGGAGAACGGGAAAAATGCGTCTGAACCGAGCGCAACATCTGTTTTTTCCGAAAGGTATGCGGCCTGTTCCTCTTTTGTAAACGGCTCGGGCTGAGAGGTGAAATACTTCTGCCAGTTGCCGTCTGCGCATACGTCCTCTTCATTCTGATTAATATAACCGTCGATAACATTGTCTCTGTCGGGTCTGCCTATTCCCTCTTTGAACGGGAGGTTAATAACCTTGTCAGCCTGACGCAGGAACCATGTGTCCGCTTTAGTGCCCGCAAGGCGTGTGCAGTGGATTCTCGACTGCTGACCTGCGCCGACGCCTATAGCCTGACCGTCAACAGCGTAGCAGACCGAATTTGACTGAGTGTATTTGAGAGTGATAAGAGCTACGATAAGGTCACGCTTTGCGCTGTCGGGGAGCTCTTTGTTTTCTGTAACAATTTTTGAAAGAAGCTCATTATTTATCTTGAAATTGTTTCTGCCCTGTTCAAAGGTGATGCCGAAAACCTGCTTGTGCTCCTGTTCGGCAGGGATATAATTCGGGTCAATCTTAACAATGTTATAATTGCCCTTTCTTTTTGACTTGAGAATTTCAAGTGCCTCAGGCTCATAGCCCGGCGCTATAACGCCGTCCGAAACCTCTCTTTTAATCAGCTTAGCCGTTGTGACATCGCAGACATCAGAGAGTGCGACCCAGTCGCCGAATGAGCACATTCTGTCAGTGCCTCTTGCTCTTGCGTAAGCGCAGGCGAGGGGCGACTCGTCAAGACCCTCGATATCGTCAACGAAGCATGCCTTTTTGAGTGTATCCGAAAGAGGAATACCTACTGCCGCAGAAGTCGGGCTGACATGCTTGAAAGATGTGACTGCGGGGAGACCGAGAGCCTCTTTGAGCTCCTTGACAAGCTGCCATGAATTGAAAGCGTCGAGAAAGTTTATGTAGCCGGGTCTGCCGCAGAGAATTTCTATCGGGAGGTCGCTCCCGTCGTGCATATAAATCTTTGAGGGTTTCTGATTGGGGTTACAGCCGTATTTAAGCTCAAATTCTTTCATTTCTTTTTCTCCTTACTTATTTTTATTAATCATTCTGTTTTCGGTTTCAAGGGTTTCAAGGTCAATATATCTGACATAAAGTGAAATCCTGTTATTTTCGTTAAGAGCGTTCCAGAGCTTTTCGGTGTATGCGTCAATATCGTCTTCGACCTTTACTCTTTCGGGCTCGCCCTGAAATGTCGGTATTCTCGGCTCACCATCGCATACATATGTGTGAATGAAGTGCCCCAGACCCGCTTTTGACGGATAGGAGAAGCCATAGCGTGCGCAAGCGCTGCCCTCTTCGTCAAGGCTCTTTAAAATGCTCATCTGATATGTGAAATCACCGTCCGCAAAAGTGAGCATACCGCTGATTCTGGGTGTGAAATTCGGTCTGTCAGGCTCAAACTCACGGCTTTCAAGAGCTTTATTGAAGCTGAGTCCCGCCTTAACTCCGTCATATATTGTGTCGGTCTGGTCGCCGTTTGTGACTATGAGATTATTGTCAAGTGAGCGGATAGCCGCATAGATAATGAGACTCGGGTCTTCAACCTTTGAAGCGTCAAAAGGCTCTGTGAATACCTCGCCGTTTTTCTCGGTGAAAACTCTGTTTCTGCTGTTTGCGCTTCTGCCCATGATGAAATAGGCTGTGACTGCCTTTTTGCCGTCTGCCGACTTTCCTATGATAATGCCTCTGCCGGGGTAGGTGTTACCCTCAAGAAGCTCAGATATGTCATTTATCTTATATATATCCATTTTCCTTATCCTTTCGGTTATTTGCTGATTATTTCTTTGCTGATTTTCTCAACTGAAGCGGGAAGAATTATCCATTCGGCTTCTTCCATAACTCTTTTCTGAAGAATCTCGGGTGTGTCGCCGTCATGAACGCTTACGGCTTTCTGCATTATTATCTCGCCGCCGTCGGGGATTTCATTGACAAAATGCACCGTTGCGCCCGTGACCTTGACCCCTTTTCTGAGAGCCGCTTCGTGAACATGAAGCCCGTAGAAGCCTTCGCCGCAGAAGGACGGTATAAGCGACGGGTGAACATTTATTATTCTCTTTTCATAATGAGAAGTGAATTTCTCACTGAGGATAGACATAAATCCCGCAAGCACTATAAGGTCAATACCGTTTGAGTCAAGAGCGTTTATTATCTTCTCTTCAAACTCTTCGGCGTCCGCACACTCTTTTTTTATAATAGTGAGAGTGTCTATACCTGCCTTTTTTGCTCTTTCAAGAGCGTATGCCTCGCGGTTATTTGATATAACGAGAGAGACTGTGCCGCTCTTTATAACTGCGTTTTTCTCGGCGTCGATTATAGCCTGAAGATTTGTTCCGCCGCCCGAAACAAGAACGGCTATTTTAGCTTTTCTGCTTTCCATAACGCCACCTCAGCGGATAACGATTTTTTCGTCGCCCTTGATAATTTCACCGATAATATATGCGTCCTCGCCGTTTGCTCTGAGAATTTCAAGAGCCTTGTCTGCGTCTTCCTTGCCGACGGTGATGCTCATACCGACGCCCATATTAAAGGTATTGAACATATCTCTTTCCGAGATATTGCCTCTTTTTGCGATAAGGTCAAATATCGGAAGAACCTTAACTGCGCTTCTGTCAATTTTTGCGCAAAGTCCGTCGGGAATACTTCTCGGGATATTCTCATAGAAGCCGCCGCCCGTGATGTGTGAAATACCCTTGACTCTGACTTCTTCAAGAAGAGCCATAACGGGCTTTACATAAATCTTTGTCGGGGTGAGAAGAGTTTCGCCGATTGATTTGCCGCCGAGCTCTTCACAGGGTGACTTTATGTCGCTGTTTTCAACGTCGAAAACCTTTCTGACAAGTGAAAAGCCGTTTGAGTGAACACCGCTTGAGCTGAGGGCGATTATCACATCACCCTCACACATTGATTTATTGTCAATTATCTTTTTCTTGTCAACAACACCTGTGCAGTAACCCGCAAGGTCATATTCATCGACAGGGTAAAAGCCCGGCATTTCAGCCGTTTCGCCGCCGATAAGAGCCGCGCCCGACTGAACACAGCCGTCGCATACGCCCTTGACGATATCGGCAATTCTCTCGGGAACATTCTTGCCGCAGGCGATATAGTCGAGGAAGAAGAGCGGCTTTGCCCCGCAGCAGATAATATCATTGACGCACATCGCCACGCAGTCAATGCCGACAGTGTCATGCTTGTCCATTAAGAACGCCAGCTTGAGCTTTGTGCCGACGCCGTCCGTGCCGCTGACAAGAACAGGCTTTTCTATACCTGTCAGGTCAAGCTCGAAAAGTCCCCCGAAGCCGCCGACATCTGAGCATACGCCGCTTGTGAGAGTCGTCGCTATGTGCTTTTTCATAAGTTCAACAGCCTTGTAGCCCGCTGTGATATCAACGCCGGCTGCCGCATACACGTCTGATCTTGAGTTAGTGTTCATTTTCTTATTCCTTTCCGTTCCAGCAATATGTGCAGAGTTCTTCTTCGGGCAATCCTATCGCTTCAATAACGCCCTCCAAGGACTGAAATTCAAGCGAAGCAAGGTGAAGCTTTTCACAAATGTTATCCCGAAGTTTTCTGCCTCTTTCTGTTGATGCGTCTGAATATTCGTCTATATATTTCAAGCCCTCTTCACCCTCAAGCTCAACAATAACTCTTCTTGCGATAAGCTCCATATCGCTTGTCGCTCTTGAGAAGTTCAAGAACTTACAGCCATACATAATGGGCGGGCAGGCCGAGCGCATATGAACCGAAGCCGCTCCGCTCTCATAGAGGAAATCGACGGTCTCTTTAAGCTGTGTGCCTCTGACGATTGAGTCGTCAACAAAGAGAAGATTTTTACCCTCGATAAGCTCCTTGACGGGAATCTGCTTCATTTTGGCTATTTTATTTCTGTCCGACTGATTTGTCGGCATAAAACTTCTTGACCATGTGGGTGTATATTTGATGAACGCTCTTGCAAACTGAACGCCGCTTTCGTTTGCATAGCCGATTGCGTGAGGCGTGCCCGAATCGGGAACGCCGCCGACATAGTCTATATTTTCACAGACCTTATTCTCACGGTCATATTTTGCCATTATCTTTCCGTTTATATAACGCATAAGCTCAACATTTCTGCCCTCATAGGTTGAGGTCGGGTAGCCGTAGTAGCTCCACAGAAACGAGCATATTCTCTTTTTCTTCATCGGCTCGCAGAGCTGTTTAATCTCATCGGCTGAAATTTCCACGACCTCTGCCGGTCCCAAATCCTTGACGGTCTCGTAGCCGAGTTTTTCATAGGCAAATGACTCAAATGAGACAGCATAGCCATCTTCACCCTTACCAATCTGAATAGGCAGTCTGCCGAGTCTGTCTCTTGCGGCAATAACCGTTCCGCTCTCTGTAAGTATGATAAGGTTCGCTGTGCCCTCGATTGAGTTCTGAGCAAATCTTATACCCTCGGCGAAGCTGCTCTTCTGATTTATCAGAGCGGCAACAAGCTCGGTTGAGTTGACCTTTCCGCCTGTCATAGCATTGAAGTGACCGCCGCTGAAAGAAAGATACTGGTCAATAAGCTGTTTTGAGTTGTTGATAACGCCGACAGTGCATATTGCGTATGTGCCGAGGTTTGAATGAATGAGAAGCGGCTGAGGGTCGGTGTCGCTTATACAGCCTATAGCCGCTTTACCCTGCATGTCGCTGAGAACATGTTCAAATTTTGTTCTGAACGGCGAGTTCCCTATGTGATGGATAGCTCTCTGCAATCCTATTTCGCTGTCGTATGCCGCCATACCGCCTGTTCTTGTGCCGAGGTGTGAGTGATAGTCAACGCCGAAGAACACATCAAGTATGCAGTCGTTCTTTGAAGCAATTCCGAAAAATCCGCCCATTGCGATTACTCCTTATAATTAAAGTCTTTCCTCAATGCCTCTGTCCTTCAGAAGAACAGCTTCGGCATCCTTTTTTCTCTTCTCGTCAAGTTTTTTTGCAAGCTCTTCGTCCGAAACGGCTAAAATCTGAAGAGCAAGCAAAGCGGCATTGGCTCCTCCGTTTATCGCAACAGTAGCTACAGGTATGCCTGTAGGCATCTGGACTGTTGAGAGAAGGGCGTCAATGCCGTCGAGTGTTGTTGATTTACAGGGTATTCCTATAACAGGAAGTGTTGTATTTGCGGCAATAGCTCCTGCAAGGTGAGCCGCCATACCTGCGGCGGCAATAATGCAGCCGAAGCCGTTGTTTCTTGCGCCAAGAGCAAAGGCACGGGCTTCTTCGGGTGTTCTGTGAGCGGAATAAACATGAACCTCAAAGGGTACGCCGAATTCTTTAAGCGTGTTTGTCGCTTTCTGAATTATCGGCAGATCGCTGTCACTGCCCATTACAATTCCGACTTTTCTCATATCATCTACCTCCTGAAATATGAATATATAATCAAAAAGAGCACACTTATCCCGTTAGGGATAAATGTGCCCAGACGGTCGGCTTTATTAATTCTCTGTTCCACAGTGGTACTCCACCTTATTCCCGTCAGTCGCAGAGAATATCTATGTTTAACTTTAGCTATATTCTATCATAAAAACGAGAAAAGTGTCAACCTCGTCAAAACTTTTCTTTTGTAGATTATTGCCGTAAAATGCGGTTGTTTTTTGTTGTTTTTTCACAGTCCCTTGAGCTCAAAAAAGAACTGCGGTATTCAAAGACGGGAAACATTTTCCGCTTTTGAACACCGCAGTTTGTTTTTGATTATTCGGCGAAAACCTCGCCCAGAAGTCTGTAAAGCTCTCTGGCTTCATCTTCGGTGAGAGTGACTCCCTTGCCCATTTTTTCATGTTCGGGCGCCCAGTCACGAATATCGAACTTAGGGTTGCCGCCGTTCCACGAAATACGGTTAAGCTCTTTTGTCCAGCCCATTCTGCCCTCTGAAATAACGCCGAGTTCTTCTGTTATTTCATATCTGAATTCTGCCATGCAGTTTTCCTCCTTTTTTCTGTGTGTTTCAATTATATTATAACTTCAGAAAAAAATCAACCTGTTTTCTCAAGCGTGTAATTCAGAACACATTCATCTTTATTTATGTTATTCTTTTATCAGCTTTTTAAGATTTTCTTCGATAAGGTCAAAAAATCTTTCGACGGTCCGTCTGTCTTCTTCATTACCCCGAACGCACATTGAGAGCGTCATTTCTTTTCTCAGGGTCGTCACCGAAAGAAGAACGAACGGTTTGTATTTGACAGCACCCGTCATAAAGCCGTCTGTCGGCTCATTGCCGCAAAGCGAAAGTGCCTTGTGGTCAAGAATACCTATATTGCTCATAGCTAAAAGCGGATTTGAATAACCGACTTTGATTACGGCTTCGCTTGCCGCCTGCGGAAGAATACTGTAGCCGAAATTCAGAAGCGGCAAACCGTAAAGCCCCATGAATTTATCCTTTTTATATCTCTCCGAGCTTTGAACAACATAACCGAGTGTGTCAAATATATCGTCCCCGAGCTCGGGAATACTGCACTGCATAAATGCCGTGTGGTTTGTCAGACCTTCGTCGCTGTTATCCTTAATATGGCGTCTAAGGTCAATGGCGCACGAGATTGTCACGCTCTCTTTTTTGTGATAGCCGGCAAGCTCATAAAGGCTGTAGAAATATGCCGTTAAAATCATATCGTTAATGGTTGCGCCGTGCTTTTTGCCTGTTGACTTTATCTTATCAAACATTTCGGATGAAAGCTTTCGTTTTGCTATAAACGATACGTCACGAATACTGTCATGCGTGAGAGGAAATTTATGGTCATCCTTAGCGCATACGTTCTTATAGAGATTTTTCGCCATTCTCTGTTCCGTCTTGGAATAGTCGTCATAAACAGAGGTGTATGCTCTTGTGCCCGTTCTCAGCTCAACGGGGCTTTTTTTCTCAAGCGCATAGCCTGTGTAAGCCTCGCAGAGAGCTTTGATAAAATATTTGAAGTCCCCGCCGTCCATACACATATGGTTTTCGACAATGCAGAGCACCGATTTTCCGTCATGATAAAAAACCGCAACCTTCATCTGCAAGTCGCTTTCGGGCGGAATATACTGCGTCAGAAATTCGTCTATCGCCTTTTCAATGTCTTCGGGTCGCTCTACCGTCAGAATATCGTCAATGTTATAATCCTTTATCTCCCAAACCGCTGAAATTTTATTATCCTTAAACGAAGAATGAAGAACGGGAGCTTTCTCAAAGAAACAGATAAGAACGGTTTTGAGAATGTCGATATCTATTTCAAAATCATAATGAAGCTCGACATGAACCATTCTGTCGTTAAAATCACGGAAGAGATAATGCATTTTATCCCATAATTCTGCCTGAAGAATTTTCTTGCTCATTATTCTTCCTCCTCAGGTCTGTAAATATACTTGCTGTTATGAAGCAGTCTTATCAAAACATAGCCCAAATCTATCAGCAGCGACAGCAGAATAAGAAGCCACCCTCTGTTCCAGGGCACGATATAAAGTCCGCCGAGTATTACATAAAGCATAGCCGAACTGACAATAACATACGCGATATAATTGATATTTCTGAGTATCTGTTTTGTGCCGTATGCAAATATTGCGTCAACCAGAAGCGTCGCTATAACTCCGCCGGGGATTACCACCCAGAAGCGCGGAATATTGTAGAGCCGCATACCGAAAAGGAAAACGCAGACAGCCGTCATCATGACAGCCATAGCAAGCAGAACCCTCGCTATCGGGTGAAAAATTTTTCTCTTTGACGATATTTCGACTGTCAGAAACACTCCGACCGTGTCGAGCCACAGCGTCACAAACCCGATAACGATAAGCCAGCTCTGACTCCAGTTTTTTGTCACAAAGCTCACGGCAAGATAAACGGCAGTCATGACAATGAAATATATCGGAGTCCCCGCCGCAAGAAACTTATGCATTTTGTTTTCGAGGTTTCGCTTTTTCTCATCTTTTCTGAACTTTTCGTATTCTTTAATAAGATTCGGGTGCAGACTCTTGACTAAATCGAGAAGAACTCCCTCATCAGAAAGCCCTGCTTTTCTCGTGCGGCTTTCGATTTCCGTCCCCTCTTCAAGTATGCTTCTCTGAAACTTCAAAAGTATATCGTCATATTCAATGCTTTTAAGCTCTTTTTCTATATATTCGACTAAGCCTTTCATTTATATCACCCTCATTATTAAAGCACAGATTTTTACATCAAAAGTATAGTATATGTGAATTAAATTAAAATAAATGTTAAGATTTGACAAAAAGTCACTTCTCAAAAAAATAAAAATGCGTATGCGTTTATCGGTCTGGGCGAACACTATCCGAAAAAATAGCCTTGTTGAAATTCAAAAAAAACGCTTTCCCTTGAAAAAATATGGGAAAGCGTTTTTTTGTTGTGTTTATCGGGCGGAATGACATTCTATAATATCTCTGATAAGATGCTCGAGAAATTCTTTGCATTTTCCACAGCCTTTGCCCGCACCGGTCACATCCATAACCTGCTGAAGAGTGTCTGCGCCGTTCCGAACAGCATCTTCAATCATACCATATGTGACATTTTTACAATGACACGCCTCTTTATTGCGATTCAAAATATTGTTCCCCCTTACTGAAAATTCCAGTTTATCGGGATAAGTATATCATATAACAAACATATAATCAATGCGGAGAATTGAATATCATATGCAACTTACCATGCGGCTTTACAGGTTTCTGCACTCCATTCTTACCCCCTTAGTAAAATGTCCGTAACCTGTCCGTAACTGAAAAATTTTCATAGCTTCTCAGAGCAAATTTCTGTCTCACCCGGACAAAATGAAAAAAGCCGCTTTCCCTTGAAAAATAAGGGAAAACAGCTTTTTTCTTTGGCGCCCCAAATAGGACTTGAACCTATGACCCCCTGATTAACAGTCAGATGC
>JBJEOI010000012.1:0-21125 GCA_051880635.1 Acutalibacteraceae bacterium
TAGCGAGACTGAGAGGGCAAAAGCCTCCCTCTTTTTGAGGGAGGGGGACCGTGCTTGCACGGTGGTGGGAGTAAAAAATTTCCCTTTCCAAATCTTTTGCCTTTGCTCTTTTATTATTTTTTTAAAACATTTTTTATTGTTTAGTCAGGCTATATATGATATAATCATTCTGCGGTAAAAATTACCGAAAATCACACAAGGAGAGTTTTTATGAGTATCAAGAAAAAAGTGTCAAAGCTTGTGACAACAATAAGCGATAAAATCACTTCAAATAACGGGCTTTCGCAGGAGCTGACAAAGGCAGAGGGCGAAAGATATATGACAGACGGTATAGGTGATGTTATACGTCAGGCGGGCGCAGAGGGCGTTGTGCTCCTTAAAAACGACAATGTTCTGCCCTTTACCGATAAGGATAAGGTATCCGTTTTCGGCAGATGTCAGTATAACTATTTCACCGTCGGCTACGGCTCGGGCGGCGACGTTCACCCTGCATATAAGGTCAATCTTCTTTCAGCGCTCAGAGACAGCACCGTGAAAATCAACGAACAGCTTGCTTCATATTATGAGACATGGTGCAATATTGAAGATAACGTACCCGACGACGGATTCTGGGGTCATTGGCCGATGTGTTACAATGAAATGCCGCTGACAAGAGAAATGGTTACATATTCATCTGTTGTCAGTAATTGCGCCCTTGTCGTTATCGGCAGAGCCGCCGGAGAGGACAGAGAGAACAAGCTCAAGAAAGGCAGTTACTATCTGACGGATATTGAGAAAAAGAATCTTGACCTTATCTGTGACGCCTTTGAAAGAGTTGTAATTGTCATGGACTGCGGCAATATTATCGACATGGCGTGGACTGAGGAATACGGCGATAAAATAAAGGCTGTTCTTTGGGCATGGCAGGGCGGTCAGGAGAGCGGAAACGCAGTTGCCGACGTTCTTTCAGGCAGGGTATGCCCGAGCGGTAAGCTCTGCGACACCATAGCGAAAACCTATGAGGATTACCCCTCGAGCCACAATTTCGGCGCAAAGGATTTTAACGCATACACCGAAGATATTTTTGTCGGCTACAGATATTTTGAGACGTTTGCGCCCGAGAAAGTGCTCTATCCGTTCGGCTTCGGGCTTTCCTACACCGATTTTGAGATAAAGACAACGAAATTTTCGTCAGATAACGGCACGATTCACATTGAAGCCTCTGTCACAAATATCGGTGCGGTATGCGGCAAAGAAGTCGTTCAGATTTATGTCAGCGCTCCTAACGGAAAACTCGGCAAGGCGAAAAAGAGTCTTGTTGCGTTCGCTAAAACAAAGACACTTGAGCCGGGCGAAACAGAAACGCTCAGCTTTGATATTGACGAATATGAATTTTCGTCATATGACGATATGGGCGTAACAGGTAATAAGTCCTGCTATGTTCTTGAAAAGGGCGAATACAGATTTTTAATCGGCAACAGCGTAAAGACTGAAGACATCGCAGGCGCATACGAAGCAGAAGAATGTAAGGTCATTTCACAGCTTCGTGAGGTGTGCTCGGTTCAAGAGCCGTTCTATCGTATGACGGCTAAGGCTGAAAACGGAAAAATCGTCTGCGTCGGAACAAGAGTCGAAAAGGGCGAAAGAAATCTCCGTGAAAGAATTCTTTCCGAACTGCCCGAAGAGATTGGCTTCAGAGGCGACAGAGGCTATAAACTTCAGGATGTCAAGGACGGTAAAATTTCGCTCGACAGCTTTATTTCACAGATAAATATCGAAACCCTTGAGGGGCTGACAAGAGGCGAGGGCGCTATGGATTCAAAGCTCGGTATCGCCGGCAACGCAGGTGCTTTCGGCGGAACAACCGAGGTTCTGCGTGAAAAATACGGTGTGCCCCCGGTTATCACCTCTGACGGTCCTGCCGGAATACGTATAAGAAGTTGGTGCGCTCTTCTGCCGTGCGGCTCGGCGCTTGCTTCAACATGGAACACTCCGCTTATAGAAAAACTTCTTTCATTTGTCGCCCTCGAGCTTGACCATTATCACATTGACGTTCTTCTTTCCCCGGGTATGAACATTCACAGAAATCCCCTTTGCGGCAGAAATTTTGAGTATTTTGCCGAAGACCCCGTTCTTTCGGGCGAGTGCGCCGCCGCCGCAATAAAAGGAATACAGTCAACGGGCGTTTCGGCGTGTCCTAAGCATTTCGCCTGTAACAATCAGGAGTTTAACCGAAACTATAACGACTCAAGAGTGTCTGAGAGAGCGCTCAGAGAGATATATCTAAAGGGCTTCGAAATAGCGGTTAAAAAGGCAAAGCCCGAAAATATCATGACAAGCTATAACAAGATAAACGGCGTCTGGAGCCATTATAACTATGACCTCGTTCAGTCTGTTCTGAGAGGGGAATGGGGCTATGAGGGCAATGTCGTCACCGACTGGTGGATGAGAAAATCGGCTTCACCCGAATTTCCGCTTGTCAGAGATAACGCATACCGTGTCAGAGCGGGCGTAGATGTTCTTATGCCGGGCAATATGTCAAGGGTTGGCACCGAATATCAGAGCGACGGAACTCTTCTCATGTCAGTCGGTCTTGAGGGCGGTCTGACAAGGGCTGAAATCGAGCGCACGGCAAAACATGTTCTTAATTTCGTTTTAAAGAGAATGAACTGAAAAAGTGACTGATTTTTTTCGGCACTTTCCGAAATACAGCATTGAGTACGCCCGAAGAATTTTATATTTCTTCGGGCGTTTCAAATATAGTGTGTTCAATATAAAAGACAAGATAAATCGGAAGTTGTCTGTTTTGAGTTTAGGAGATGATTGTATGATTTTATATAGACCGGTTGGTACGGCAGAGTTAAATCTGATTGAACAAAATGGTTACAAGGCATTTCCGCCACGATTACCGGAACAGCCTATTTTTTATCCTGTACTAAACGAAAAGTATGCTCAAGAGATAGCTGAAAGATGGAATACCAAAGGCACGCCAGACCATAAAGGGTATGTTACTCAATTTGAAGTTGATGATGAGTATTGCTCGCAATTTGAGATTCAGACTGTTGGAAGAAGTTATCATCAGGAGCTGTGGATACCGGCAGATGAACTGGATAATTTTAATCATCATATTATCGGATTGATAAAAATTATCGCTTCATATTCTGACAATGAGAATTGATTTCACCAAACCTGATTTATAATTAAAAAAGGAGAATTATATGGCAAATATAATTACAAGTTGCCGCATTTCTCTAACTGCCTTACGGACACATACTGTTTCAACTCTCATTTTTTCGCCTTTTTCAGACAAAATATACGTTTTCTATTTACAAACCGTTTTGCAGGTTGTATAATATTCGCAGGTAATTTTTTCATATTTTCTGAGAGGGGCGACGCTTGTGATGACAAGAAGTCAGATGAGAGAACTGCGAAAGGCACAAAGAGCCAGAAAAAAAGAGCTTGATAAGGAATACAGCCTCAGTGAGCCGCTTACATCGAGCGACAAAAGAGTTATTCGCTGGATTGTTTTTCTTTCGGTTATATGTGTTGCAACATGGCTTAAATCAGGTATAATGGGCTGATAAACAAAATTTATTGCGGCTGACGCTTTCTTAAAAAGATTGCGTCAGCATTTTCTTTTTTATATCGTTTTTACTATTTACAATTTATAATAATCGGTGTATAATATGAAGAAAAGATTAATAAAAACTATTTTTTGTGAATTGAAAGGACACCGTTTATGAAGAAAAAATTCAATAAAAAGAAACAGACAAGATCCGGGGAAAAAGCCGAGAAGAAACGCTCGAAGGAGCTTGACGGGGAATATTCATCGGTAAAGTATTTGTCGTCAAGCGATAAAAAACTTATCGCCGTTGTTGCGGTTCTGATTATCGTATGCGCTGCAGTGTGGGCGAAATCGGGTATTTTCGGCGGCGGTGATAAAGATAATAAGCCACAGACAGTCAAAGAAACCGAAAAGACTGAGACGGTAGTGTCGCCTGAGCCGCCGCAAAGCATACCGACCGAAACGACTGTCACTCAGCCAACTCAGAATAATAATGAAAACGAGAGCGAAGACGTTTCACAGAATGAAAATTCACAGTCCGATGAGCTTCAGAGCGCTATAGATGCCGCCTGCGCCGCCGTCAACAAGGCTAAGCGCACAGAAAACTTCTCAGCGACAAAGGATCAGGAGATTAAGCTTTCGCTTACCGAGTGTAATATTCCGGGAGTGGCAAAGCTCGCTAACCCTATTCTTGAGCGTTACGGCAAGAGAAGAACAATTGATTTCACCTTTAAAAACGGTGTGGGCTATGACGAAACCTATGAGAAAGAAGTTACTCCGAATGAGGCGCTTCCGCCGACTGATAAAGATTTCGTGCTTGATAAAAACGGTATAGCCTCATACGAAATAACCAAGAACGGCGAAAACACAAGATATGTTTTCCACTTCGTTGAAGAAAAGACAACTCTTGAGAACCCTGTGCCTCAATATCACGCAATGGCTATGGATTATCTTGATATGTCGAGCATTGATATCGCACCCGCCAAGGTGACGCAGGCTGATTTCGACTACACCGGCGCAACCGTTACCGTTGAGGTTGACCCAAGCGGAACACTCACATATTTTGAAGAATATATGCCAATGCACAGCACGGGCGCAGGCAAACTCGGTCTGACGGCTTCGGGCACAATGGAGGGGTATATTGACGAAATATGGACTTTTCACTAGTAAAAAAACCGAATAAATATTACGGGGCAGTTTGCCTGAGCCTTATCAGCGCTCGGCAAACTGCCCTTGATATTTTTATTTCCAGAACTTCCGGTCAAGACTTCTGTACTGCACGGCCTCAGTCAGATGAGAAAGCTCAATTTTTTCACTTTCGTCAAGGTCTGCTATTGTTCTTGCAACCCTTAAAATTTTGTCGTATGCTCTTGCCGACAGTCCGAGTTTTTCAAAGCTCCTTTCAAGAAAAGCCTTTTCCTTTTCGCCTATTCGGCAGTATTCTCTCGTCATTGACGGGGTCATTTTTGCGTTGCATTTTATATTTGTGCCCTCAAAACGCTTCTGCTGAATTATTCTTGCCCTGTCAACTCTTTTCTTTATATCTGCCGAGCTTTCGCCTTTTTCGTCGGCTGAAAGGCGGCTGAACTCAACCTGAGGCACCTCAATATGAATGTCAAGCCTGTCAAGAAGCGGACCTGAAACCTTTGAAAGATATTTAGCCGGTGCGCCTTGCGGGCAGGTGCATTTTTTTGTCGGGTGACCGAAATAACCGCAAGGGCATGGGTTCATAGCGCAAACGAGCATCGTTTCACACGGATATGTCAGAGTGCCCGAAACCCGTGAAATTGTGATAACGCCGTCTTCGACAGGCTGTCGCATGGTCTCCATAGAAGCCCTTGAAAATTCGGGCAGCTCATCGAGAAAAAGAACGCCGTTGTGAGAAAGGCTCAGTTCACCCGGGTGGGGTATTCTGCCGCCGCCTGACAGACCCGCCGTCGAAACAGTGTGATGAGGCGAACGAAACGGTCTTTTTGTAATAAGTGAGACGCCTTTCGGTATCGCTCCTGCGATTGAGTATATTTTTGTCGTTTCAAGGCTCTCTTCAAATGTCATATCGGGCAGAATTGACGGTATTCTTTTGGCAAGCATACTTTTGCCTGAGCCGGGAGGACCTATCATAAGCGTGTTGTGACCTCCTGCGGCGGCAATTTCAAGAGCACGCTTGACATGGTATTGCCCCTTGACATCTGAGAAGTCGGGCAAAAAAGCGTCTTCTTCGCTGTGAAGCTCATAGGCTTTACACGGCCAAATGGGCTTTCTTTTCATCAGATGATCGGCAAGCTGAGCGATATTATCGACGGGGTAAACCTTTACGCCGTCAACGACTGAGGCTTCGGGCGAGTTCTCCGACGGAACATAAACCTCTTTAATTCCGCAGTCTCTTGCGCAGATAACCATGGGGAGAACGCCGTTTATCTTGCGAACCTCACCGTCGAGAGAGAGCTCGCCGACAAACGCCATGTCTTTTGTGTCACAGCTAATCTGACCCGTAGCAATGAGCATAGCCACCGAAATAGGCAGGTCGTATATCGGTCCCTCTTTTCTCATGTCGGCGGGGGCGAGGTTGACGGTTATTCTCATATCCTCAAACTTAAAGCCGCTGTTTCTTATCGCCGAGCGGACTCGGTTTTTCGATTCGCTGACCGAAACATCGGGCAGACCGACAATGTCAAAACGGGGCAGTCCCCGACTTATATCAACCTCTGTTTCAATGGGGTATGCGTCCATACCGATAAGCCCGAGACTTCTGACCTTAGCGAACATAAAAACTCACCTCTGAAAAGATATATATGACATTATAATACAAAAATCGACAAAAGTAAATTGAAAAACGAGCAAAAAAGTGTTGACAAACATAAAAACTTGATATATATTAAATTGTATCACCTAAGACAAAATAAAAATATTTCTTGAAGGAGTTTTTCATAAAATGAAAGTTACTAAGAAAACACTTGACGCCCTTTGCGACTCAAAGCTCTTTGTCGGCATTTCGAAAAAGGATATCTCATCGCTTCTTGAAGCTCAGGAAAGAACCGTAGAGGTTTTCAAAAAGGGAGACGTTATTTTTTCGCCCGAAAAATATGAAGCCTGTATGGGCTATATAATAAAGGGTGCGGTCAATGTTATAAAGCCTGCGACAGATGTCACATTGAATACGCTGAAAAAGGGCGACTTCTTTGGTGCGGCTTCACTTTATTCAAGAAAGGATGCATATCTTGCAAGCCTTGTTGCAATAACTGAAACAAAGGTTCTCTTTATTGAAAAGGAGACAATAGGAGTTCTGATGCTCAGAGAACAGGCGATGTCAATGAATTTCATTACATATCTTACAGACGCTCTCTATTATCTTAACGCAAAGATAGACGCTTTCACCGGCGGAACGGCGGAAAGCAGACTTGCAAACTATCTTCTTGAAGCGTTCGGCGGCTATAAGACAATGCAGCTTTCGACTCCTTATACAAAACTTGCCGTCAGCCTAAATATCGGCAGAGCCTCGCTCTACCGTGCATTTGATACCTTTATTGACGGCGGTATTATTGAAAAGGACGGCAAATTTATAAGACTTCTCAGCGAAGAAAAGCTCAGAGAATACGCAAATTAATAATGAAAGGCATTTATATACACATTCCGTTTTGTCAGAGCAAGTGCCCCTATTGCGACTTTTATTCTATGCGCTCAGACGAAGAAACAATGGAGCGCTATACCGATGCGGTGATACGCGAAATTGAAAAGTGCGACAATGGAATCTCAGCCGACACCCTCTATTTTGGCGGAGGTACACCGTCTGTTCTTGGCGCGGAAAGACTTTGCAGAATGATTGAAGCGGTCAGAAAAAAGTTCAGACTTGTCTCACCCGAGATAACCGTCGAGTGTAACCCCGCTTCGACAAGTTTTGACTTCTATAAAAAACTGTCAGACTGCGGCGTCAACAGAATATCTCTCGGGATGCAGTCGGCGGTTGACGCTGAGCGGCGTATTCTCGGCAGAATAAGCGACAGAAAAGTAATAAGAGAGAACGTCGAAAACATAAAAAAAGCGGGTATAGATAATATATCGGTCGATTTAATGATAGGCGTTCCGTTTCAGGACGCCGAATCGCTTCTTGCGAGCATAATGTTTATCACTCAGCTCGATGTTCAGCACGTGAGCGCATACATGTTAAAAATAGAAGAGGGGACTTTCTTTCATAAAAAACAGAATTTACTGCCTTTCCCCGATGAAGACGATACCTGCGATATGTATCTTTTCCTCTGCGACTACATGGAAAAGCTCGGCTTTAAGCAGTATGAGATTTCGAATTTTGCCAAAAACGGCTATAAATCACGCCACAACTTAAAATACTGGCACGATGAAGAGTATATTTCTTTCGGTCCGTCGGCTCATTCGTTTTTTGACGGCAGACGCTATTATTATGAGCGTGACATAGAAAAATATATTTCTTCACCCGAAAAGATTGACGACGGCGAGGGAGGCGACAAAAAGGAATACGCTATGCTTGCGCTTCGCTTGACCGAGGGGCTAAAGGCGGGCGAATATAAGGAAAAATTCGGTGAAGAGATTCCGAAAGAGTTTGAAAAGCTCGCTGAGGAATACAGAAAATACGGTCTGATGAAAAAGGTCTCTGACGCCTATTCAATGACGCCTCATGGCTTTCTCATTTCAAACACGATTATCGGCAATCTTGTTGATACATTATAAAAAACAGCGGATAGTGTGTGCATCCGCTGACGAAAAAACTGCCGTATTCAGACATTTGCGCTGAATACGGCATGTTTTAATTTTTATCAGATTAATTCACAAATAAGGTTACTGAGCTCTGTGGGATTTTCAACGCTGAGACCGCCAATGAGCCTTGCCTGTGCGTAAAGAATTTTTGCATATTTTTCAACCTCGTCGGGGTTTGAACTATAAACCTCACGCATCTTCTGAGCAATTCTGTGGTCAATGTTGATTTCGAGAACCGTCTGTGCCTTGACGTCTCCGTTATTATTCGGCATTTCGTTTAAGACCTTTTCCATCTCAAGTGAGATTTCGCCCTCGCTCTTGAGACAGACAGGGTGACCCTTGAGAGTGCCGGTGAAGCGGACTGCACTGACCTTATCGCCGAGAGACTCTTTTATCTTGTCGAGAAGAGCCTTGTCGTCATCGTTTGCCTTTTCGATTTTCTCTTTTTCTTCTTCGGTTTCAATGTCGAGCTTGTCGGCGCAGATGTTTGTGAAGGTCTTACCGTCATAATCACGCATCATCTTGAGCGCAAATTCGTCAACATCGTCTGTCAGATAGAGAATTTCGAAGCCCTTATCCTTAACGGCGTCAGTCTGAGGCAGCATATCAATCTTGTCGGTAGTCTCGCCGCATGCGTAATAAATTGTATTCTGCCCTTCTTTCATCCTTGAAATATATTCATCAAGAGTGACGAGCTTCTTTTCTGTTGAGCTATAGAACATAACGAGGTCCTTTAGCGTGTCCTTGTTCATTCCGTAGCCGGAATAAAGACCGTATTTGAGCTGAAGACCGAAAGCCTTGAAGAATTTCTCGTATGCTTCTCTGTCGTTTGCAAGGAGCTTTTTAAGCTCGCTTTTTATTTTCTTTTCAATGTTTTTGGCGATGAGCTTTAAGAGGTGATCGTGCTGAGTGACCTCTCTTGAAATATTGAGCGAAAGATCTGCGCTGTCAACAAGACCCTTGACGAAGCTGAAATAGTCGGGGAGAAGATCCTCGCATTTGTCGGTGATGAGAACGCCGTTTGAATAAAGCTGTAAGCCTTTCTTGAACTCTTTTGTGTAGTAGTCATATGAAGCGTGAGAGGGGATATAGAGCAGAGCGTCATAGGTTATCTGACCCTCGTTCTTTGAGTGTATAACCTTTAAGGGAGCCTCCCAGTCATAGAATTTTTCGGAATAGAAGGAGTTATATTCCTCCTGAGTGATTTCGTTCTTGTTCTTTCTCCAGAGAGGAACCATTGAGTTAATCTGCTGCTGTTCGGTGCAGTCCTCGTATTCGTCCTCAGAGCCTTCCTTGAGCTTTTGTGAGGGCATATCCATTAAAATCGGGTAGCGGATATAGTCCGAATATTTTCTGATAATTGAGCTTATTCTGTATTCATCAAGAAATTCGGAGTAGTTTTCTTCTTCCGTGTCCTCTTTGACATGGAGAGTGACCTTTGTGCCTGCACTTTCCTTTTCACATTCCTTTATCGTGTAACCGTCTGCGCCGTCAGATTCCCAAAGGTATGCTTTTTCTGCGCCGTACTTTTTGCTTTCAACCTTGACGTTGTCGCTGACCATGAAAGCCGAATAGAAGCCGACGCCGAACTGACCTATTATCTCGACGCCCTCCTGCTTTTCATTTTCATTTTTGAAGTCGAGAGAGCCGCTTTTAGCTATAGTGCCGAGGTTGTTTTCAAGCTCGTCCTTATCCATACCGCAGCCGTTGTCCTCAACGGTGATAATTCGGTTTTCCTTATCGACGGATATTTTTATGTTGTAGTCCTCTCTGCTCATTCCTGTTCCGTCGCCGCTCAGTGAATGAAAATACTGCTTGTCGATAGCGTCGCTTGCATTTGAAATAAGCTCACGAAGAAAAATTTCCTTGTGGGTATAAATCGAATTTATCATCATATCGAGAAGCTTTTTTGATTCGGCTTTAAACTGTTTTTTTGCCATTTTTAATCTTCCTCCAAAATAAAATATACTGTTTAGCACTCTCTCTTCTCAAGTGCTAAAAAGTATTATAGCGCTTTTTTTCGATTTGTCAAGGGGAAAAATACTTATTAATAATTTATTATGAACAGCCGCCGTCAAAAGACAGCTTTATTTCTTGACCCCCAGTAACGGGTGTGTTATTATATTTATATCAGAACAGTTTTTGAAGGCAGGTAAAATATGAGAATTATAAAACCGGGAGAAAAAATATCAAAAAGCGAAGTTAAATTATTTGCGAAAATGGCGGCGCAGGCTTATTTAAACGACCCAGTGCATACCTATGCGACAAAGGATGAAGAAAAACGCAAAGAATTTGTTTATCATTTTATGATGGAGCGGCTGAGCACCTCAAACGGTCAGGATTATTTCTATATTGACGACGAAAACAGGGGAGTCTGCGTGTGGCGAAAGGCTCACAATGAATACACCTTCTTTGACTTTATGAAGTGCCCGCACTGGTTCTTTCTTTATATCCACCTGCCCAATACCGTCAGAACGCTTTCAGCCTACAGTGCTCTTGACGTCAAAAAATTTGATGAAAAAACATGGATTATTTCACCTGTTTTCGTTTCGCCCGAGCATCAGGGGAAGGGTATTGCAACCGAGCTTATCACAAGGTCAATCAAGGATTTATCCGAAAAAGGCTATAACCTCGGGCTCGAAGCGCAGGACATGAAAAATGTCAGGTTCTATGAAAAGCTCGGCTTCAGAGTGTTTGACAAGGACTATTATGAAAAAGGCAAAATAGAGCATTACTATATGATTTATGACAAATAAAAACGGGGCTGTCGCTTTAGTTTTAAATGACACTCGGCAGTTTTATTCGCCTGACGGCGAGCGATATTGCTTCGCAGTTTTATTATACGGCGTATAGTTTTATTGTGCTTCGCACAGTTTTTGGGGCGAATAAAATACCACTGAAACCGCAAGGTTTCAATAAAACTTTTGGCTTGCCAAAAATAAAACTCTGTACGCAGTACAGAATAAAACCCCAAAAACTTCAAAACGATATCAAAGGGGCTTTGCTTAGTGCGAAGCCCCTTAAAACTGTCCTTTATAACACTCCTCTTTTATTTTTCTCCTTTTTCCTTTTTAAATTTTCTCGCCCTGACAACAATATATATCAGAACAAAAACCAGACAGACCGAAAGGTCACAAAGAACAATAAGCTCAATAACATCTTCAATATAATAAGGTGTAATGTATTTCACGGTGAGGCTTTCAAAATCATATGTTATTGTGCAGTCGGGGGAAAGATAAGGCACATATTTTTTAAAACCGCCGTCAACACACCACTCGGATAAAAAGCTGTTCATCTCTTCCGCCGTTTCAAAGCGATATGTCATTGTCTCAACCACCTCGGTTGAACCGTCGTCAAAGGCTATTTCTGTTTCGCCCGTAGATTCGGCGTCATAAGGGCTGTTGTCAACATAAACACCGTGAAAATCCGTTAAAACGGTGACTGTAAGTGCCTTGTCATCCGTTTCAAGAACAGGGTATTTTCCTTCTTCGTAATACTGCTGAAAAGAGGTCATCTGTTCTTCGTTTTCAAACTTAATTTTGTGCGTATCGGTGATTTTAATTGTGACGCTCACAGCAATACTGAGAATAAGCGAAATGCAAATAGTACCGATAAACGCATTTTTGGCTGTTTTCAGATTATATTTATTGCGCTCTTTTGTTTTTTCGTCGGTGATATTGCCGGTGAGCTTCGGGCTGACAAGCGTAAAAACCGCAGCCGCCGCAAGCAAGGCGATAACAACGCATATCGCCACTGTGGAAATATCGGGCAGGGCATATTCCCGTGAAAGGCATATTCCCGTGCCCAAAGCTATGCCGATAGCAGAAAAGACAATGACGAAGAGAAGGTGTTTTCTGACTGTCAGATAGCAGGCGTTCAGGCTTTCGCCGCATTTCTGAGCCTCTTCACCGCTGAGGGTGAACATAAGTCTGTTTGAAGCGTAAAGCTCGATAATGATAGCCGCCGCCGAAATCAGAACCGCACCGATCAGGGCAATAAAACTGCCGTTTACTGTTATAGAATTAACGGTATTCGGAACAATAAGCGCAAATATCGGTGACAGAACCGAAAGCACAAGAGCAATAACAGAGAGATTTTTAAACTTGAACTGAGCGTTTCTGAGCATAAATTCAATCTGTTTTATACCCTTTTCGGGTGAAACGGTTTTTTCTTCGTTTCTTATCTCTCCTCTTAAAAGCTCGTCAACCGTCACGCCGTAAAGCTCGGCGATTGCGGGGAGGATTGAAATATCGGGGTAGCCGTCGTCACACTCCCACTTTGAAACCGCTTTATTTGAGACCCCGAGCCTGTCTGCTACGTCCTGTTGAGTCATGCCCTTTGATTTTCTCAGAGCGGACATGAGCGCTCCCATAGTGCGTTTTTCCATAAAATTTATTCCCTTTCAATATTATTTCGCAGAAAGGTAGGATTATTTTTCTCGCCCTACCTTTGACTGCGTCTTAATTCTACCGAAAGAGGAGAGAGAATTAAACCCACAGCCTTGCGAATATGTCCACTCATAGTGGATTTTTATGAAAAACGCTTATAAAAGATAGTTTCGGCGTCGTTTTTTGAAAAACCGCCGGGAGTGAATTTGAAATTCTTGATAACTGCGCAGTCCCATCTTTCGCAGTATTTTTTAATCTCCTCTTCGGTCATTTTAATCTCGGGCAGAGCGGTGAGCCTTTCGATTGTCCGGCAAAAGTTTATCTGATCGGTGCCGAGCATTGAGAAAAGTTTTTCGGTCTTTCTCGGTTCATATACTCCGGCTCTGTTTATAAGCTCGGTCATGAAAGCGGTGCAGGCTTTGCCGTGAGGTATGCCGTAGTTTTCCGTCAGAACATAGCCCAGCGGGTGGGGGAACACTGTTCCGCAGACGTTTAAGACCATACCCGCCCAGAGGGAGCCGTAATAGAGATTTTCGTGAAGCGCCTTTATGTATGCGGTGACGCCGCTCTTCTTTATTTCGTTAAACTCTTCTTCACCTATTTCATCAAGTTCGCAAAGACAGTTCCACAGTGACGGTATTGCTTTTTCAGCAAATGCCGTAGGGACATCGGTGCATTTTTTTGTGAAATAGCCCTCAACAGCGTGGCTCAGAGCGTCAAGAGCGGTTGAAACCGTGACGCTAAAGGGCATACTTTCATTATATCTGGGGTCAGCGAAAACAATTTTTGCGTAGCAGTCCTGACCGGAAATGCTCTTTTTTCTGCCTGTTTCGTCGTTTGTGAGAACAGAAACAGCCGAAACCTCACTGCCTGTTCCGCCCGTAGTGCCGATAAGCAGAACGGGCAAAGGCTCATTTTTATAACTGCGAAGATAGATATCTTGAGCCGAAAGCTCAGAATTTGCCGCATAGATGGCTACAGCCTTTGCCGCGTCAAGCACAGAGCCGCCGCCTATGCCGAAAATAAAATCCGCTCCGTTTCTTCTGAAAAACGAGCCTGCCTCATGACAGGACGAGATAAGCGGATTTTCCGAAATTCTGTCATATATAATGTAATCTATACCTTCTGATTTAAGCACTGCGGTCAAATCGTCAAGCGCACCGCTTTTTCTTGCGCTCGATTTACCTGTGAGAATACCGCATTTTCTGCCCATACGTGAGATAAGCTCCTTATTGTTTAAAAGAGCATTTTCACCGCTCACCACCCGAACGGGCATATTAAAACTGAAATCCATAAAAAAACCTCCTTTATTTTCTCAAGCTACTGATAGTATATATTGAAATCTCCGCGATGTCAAACAGAAAAACGGCAGTGAGAAAACTTATTTTTATGTCAATAAATGAAAGCCGGATTGAGTCCGTGAAAAAAACGCCCTGACGCCCGATAAGTGAGAATATTTATCGTTTTCACTGTCATATCCTTGAAAAAATTCAATATTAAAGCGTTTAAAACAGAATTTTTCCTATTGAAAATGCATACTCCTTGTTATATAATCTAATCACGGTAAGGGAGAAAGCTCCCTTGAAAAAACAGGGTGAAAAGAATAATCCGAACCAGCCTTAAAGCAAGAATTTTTCGTGCTTTTCGGCGTTTCGGTCTCACAAGGAACAAGGAGGTGCATATGAAATGATGATGTGGGTGTGGATCGGACTTACCGGTATTTTCGGTTTGCTCGAAGCGATGACAGCTCAGCTTGTGTCAATATGGTTCGTCATAGGCTCGGTTTCGGCGCTCGGGGCTTATTTCTTCAGCGCAAGCACGGCGGTTCAGATAATTATATTTATCGTTGTGTCGGCTCTTGCTCTTGTGATAACACGACCGATTGTCAAGCGCTTCACACAGACCAAGATTCAGGCGACAAACGCCGATTCATATATCGGTCTTGACGCAGTTGTCACCGAAGAGATTAATAATGTCATGGCGACAGGCGCAGTCAGGGTGAAGGGTATAGAATGGACGGCGCGAAGCGCAGACGAAAGCGAAATCGCTAAAGGCGATATCGTCACGGTCAGGTCAATTGAGGGCGTTAAGCTCATAGTTGAAAGAAAGTCATAAATAAAAAAATTTTTGGAGGAAATTATTATGGGTCCGTTTTTATGGTTTATTTTAGGTCTTGTTCTTATTATTGCAATAATCGTTGTTGCGAACATAAAGATTGTTCCGCAGTCGAGAGCAATGGTTATCGAAAGACTCGGCGCATACAGCGCCACATGGCAGACAGGTATTCATGTCAAAATCCCGTTTATCGAGAGAATAGCCAAGAATGTTTCGCTCAAGGAGCAGGTCGCCGATTTCCCGCCTCAGCCGGTTATCACAAAGGATAATGTCACAATGCAGATTGACACTGTCGTATTCTTCCAGATAACCGACCCCAAGCTCTATACCTACGGTGTTGAGAAGCCTATGGCGGCTATCGAGAACCTCACAGCGACTACTCTTCGTAACATTATCGGTGAACTCGAGCTTGACCACACGCTTACATCGCGTGACACAATCAACGCTAAGATAAGAGGTATTCTTGACGAAGCGACAGACCCCTGGGGCATCAAGGTCAACAGAGTTGAGCTCAAGAACATTTTACCGCCCAGAGAAATTCAGGACGCAATGGAAAAGCAGATGAAGGCAGAGCGTGAACGCCGTGAAGCCATTCTTCGCGCAGAGGGCGACAAGGAGAGTAACGTTCTCGTTGCACAGGGTCAGAAAGAAGCAAAGATTCTTGCCGCACAGGCTGAAAAAGAAGCCGCAATTCTTCGCGCAGACGCTATCAGAGAAGCAAAAATCCGTGAAGCAGACGGTGAAGCACAGGCTATTATTTCGGTTCAGAAAGCAACAGCCGAGGGTATCAAGGCAATAAATGAAGCTAACCCGGGCGACGCGCTTATCAAGCTTCGTTCACTCGAGGCTCTGGCAAAGGTCGCAAACGGTCAGGCGACAAAGCTCATTATCCCCTCAGACATTCAGGGTCTTGCAGGTCTCGCCGCATCTGTCAAAGAAGTTGTCAAAGACTGATATAGGGTATGCGGTAATCTGAAGACAATCAAAACTGAGACTTCAGGGGCGGGTTAATAATCCGCCCCCCCGATTTTTAGAATAAGCCGGAACTGAGTCCGGATATATAGGAGGAAGACTGAATGAAAAGCGTAAAGCCCGGCAGAGGTCCGTCGGCTCTGAGTGCAGTTGTCGGCATAGCTGTAGCACTCTTCGGCGTGTTCTGGACGATACTTGCCATATCCGGCGGAGCGGCTATAATGGCTCCGTTCGGGATAATTTTTGTCATAATTGCAATCGTCACGGTCATATATAACATAAAAAACGCAACAGGCAAGGAACGCTATTCTGATTTTGATATTGTCGATTCAAACGAAGAGGGCGATCCCTTTAACAGAAAATTCGGTAGCGGCAGAGATGTTTTCGACACCGAAAACGCATACAGCGGCGAAAATGTGAAGTACTGCCCATATTGCGGGAAAAAACTTGAAAAGGACTTTGAGTTCTGCCCCAAATGCGGCAGAAGAGCGGAGAAATAAAATGAGAAACGAGCTTTTAACAGCGTGTCAGCGATTTATTTCAAACAGAGACGCTTTCAAAGAGGCGGGCAAATGGGAAAATTCAATGATTTATCCCGTCTGCGCAGGTGTTGTTCAGCCTAAGAACCGTTTTGTGACGCCCGATGAAATAAAAGAATGTAAGAAAATGATTAAAGAGAATACGGGTGTGTTTTCATATTTCAGAGGTACGGTCAGACTGCCGATAATAGCGATGCTTGTTTCTGAATTTGACAGTGAAAAAAAGCTGAAAAGTATTCTTGAAGCATACAGTGCACTGAAAAATTATTTCTTCGCCGATGAAAGTCTCACTCTTTCCGCCATAGCCATGACTAAGGTCACTGACCCGCTTCACTATGACGAAACAGCGCAGAGGGCAAAAAACATATATAAGCTGATTAAGAAAAAGCACCCTATACTCACTTCGGTTGACGACTCGGCTTTCTGCGTTATGCTTACGCTTTCAAAGAGAAGCGATGAAGAAATTGCAGAAGAAATCGAGAAATGCTATATTACGCTTAAAAATGAATTTCTGTATTCAGACGGCGTTTTGAGTCTCAGTCTGATAATGGCGCTTTGCGAAGAAATGTCTGTTGAAACAAAATGCGGCAGAGCTTTGGAGCTTTATAACGCGCTCAGAAGCAGAGGTATAAAATATTCAAGAAGCGACTATCTTCCGACTCTCGGGGCAATAGCGGTTACCGACGCTGACATTTCACAGACCGCCGACGATATAAAAGAGGTTTATGACTATCTGAAAACGCAGAAGGGCTACGGCTTCTTTTCTTCTTCAAAGCAGGAAAGAGCGCTTCATGCGCTAATGATTGTTGCGGCTCAGACTGCTCAGATGAATACCGAACTCGGTATTTCCTCGGTCATTTCAACCGTTCTTGTTATCGCCGCTCAGGTGGCGGCGTGTGTGGCGTCGACAGCGGCGGTTGCGGCAGCTAATGCTTCGTCTTAATAAAAACTATAACGGCTATTTTTCACATAACCCCAATAAAAACAGGCTGTCCCCACAGGCGCAGATTTCTGCGTTTAAGGGACAGCCTTTGATTTTTTACGGATTATTTAATACCTAAAATTGAATAAAAGAGTGCGGGGATAAGATAAAGTATCCGCATAAGTTTTGTGATAATAACAGGCGAAAGAACGTCTGTGAGGTAGAAGTCTAATTCTTCGCCGACAACATCTTTATAGAAGATAACGTTTGAATCGGTTTCGGTCGGACTTTCCTCATGAAGCCTTATGACACGACAGCTTCTCTGATCGCCGAAGCCGTAAGCGTTAAAGCCCGTGCCGCCGTTATAGCCCATATAAATGCCGTCTTTTGTTGTTGCGGCAAAGGTGTTGACATGGTCGTGAGCGAAGAAAGCCGAGACAACGCCTGTTTCAACCCATGCCTGATATTCGCCCGTGCTGACAAGCTCTGAGCATGGGGCTTCGCCGAGAGTACCCGTCATGTCGGGGTAAGCCTCTGTGTTGAGCTTATACCATTTATAGTCGTTTGATGAGAAAACAGCGTCCTCATCAACACTTTCCGAAATCGGAACTTCTCTGAGAAAGTCATATATCTCAGCTACGGGTACATGCTGAATAACCGTTGAGGGGACATATTCTCCGCCGTTAGCCGCCCTGTATTCCTCAGCCTTTGCCTTATACCATTCAATCTGCTCGGGGTAAAGACCCGTGTATCCGCTCATGGAAAGCGCCTGACCCTTATTGTTCGTGTCCATCATATAAATAACATATTTTACTGCTGAACCGTCGCTTGAATAGATGGGGATTGAATATGTTGCGCTGTCACAGCCGTCCGCCGTCGAAACATGGAGCGGATATTTTGTCGCAACATCCATAATATGCTCAATGCTTGAACATTCGTCACAGCGGTCATGGTCGTGATTGCCCATTGTGAGAGCAAAATGAACGCCGAGTTCTGAAAGAATAGTGCAGAGCTGATTAATATTCTGCTCAAGCTTTTCTTCTGTTGCGCCAGGCCAGAAGTCCGAAAGAATATCACCTGCGACGCATACGAGATCGGGTTTTTCCTGAGCGCAAGCCTTTTTAATGAAATTTATTGTCTTGCTGTTAAGATTTTGATCGTCCTGCGTGTCGTTTATCATCAGCACCTTGAACGAGCCGTCTTCATGAAAGCGGAGCTTACCGTCGTCAGACGCAAAAGACGGGAGCGAAATCACCGAAAGCACCATAACGGCGGTGATAAAAGCGGCAATAATTTTTCTGATGTTTTTCATAATAGTCTCCATTCTGCCGCTAAAGCGTCAGCACGAATAGCAGTTAAAGAGTGCTGAACAGCGGCGATTTGTTATATTTATATATTGTTTTAACGCCTGTTAAATTGTGTGATGATTCAGTTAATGTCTTCTTCCTCACATTTTTTACAGCCTTATACCTAATTGGGTGAAGAATTAATTGTTTCTTTCAAGCAGTTTTCATTTCTGTTTCATCATATCACATTATATATTTAAAATCAAGGAACGAAAATATTAAAAATATTTATTACATCCGTTAAAAAATACGGGCTGATTTTCTTGCATTTTTATTCCCGATATTATATAATATCAAGGCTCGGGGGTGATTAATTGAAAAAAGAAAAAGCTGTTTTTTATGTATGCTCGGTTGCATTTTCGGTCAATATTGTTCTTTTCTTTATCAAGCTGTATATAGGACTAAGGACAAACTCTATAAGTATTTATTCCGACGCTGTGAATAATCTTTTTGACTCGCTTTCGGGGCTTCTGACTTTAGTTACCTTATCGCTGATAATAAAAAATGCCGACCTTTCAACAGAGGGCACTGTCAGAAAAAGCGAACAGCTTTTTTCATTTCTTATGGCGCTCGCTGTAGCGTTCACAGGCTTTTATTTTGCCTATTCATCTGTTGAAAGACTGATGTACCCGACACCGGTGTGGTACACGGGACTTTTCCTTGCCGTTCTCATATTCACGGCTCTCATAAAAGCGGGAATGTTCTTTTTCTATAAGGCGTTTTCCAAAAAGACAAGCTCACCTGTTGTCAGGGTTATGGCTTATGACAGCATGCTTGACTTTTTTATAACAGCGGTAACGGTGCTGACGCTTTATATTTCAGGCAGCGGAAACTTCGCCTTTGACGCCGTGTTCGGAATAATAATCAGTATAGCTATTATTGTGTCTGCTGTTAAGCTGATTATTTCAAACGCAAAAGGACTTATTAATTTTGTCAGTCAGAGCGAGCGTGAAGCACTTGAAGAGATACTTTCTTCACACAAAGTTAAAACAGAAAAAATCAGTTATCACACTTCAAGCGAGCTTACAGAGGCTTACCTGAAAGCTGAATTTGAAAATGATAACGACATAGCGTTCATAAAAGACGAATGTAAAGAAAAAACAGGCATTGAACTGCATATAGTTTTATGAAATTTTTAAGGAGGGGCGGTCTTACCGCGAAAAGCTATGAAGACTAAAGAAAAAACAAAAACGGGAAAAGGTAAAAAGCTGCTTAAGGTACTCGGCGTAATTCTCGCTGTTATTGTTATTGCGGTTGCCGTTTGCGCAATTATTAATGTTGTCGGCAACAAAGCAAACCTTAATAAAGCGCTTTCGTTTGAGGCAATCGACTATGAAGAACAGCTCGTGCCCGAAGTTGACTCGGACGGAAACTGGACTTTTACTACCGATAGAGAATTTAAAGTAATGCAGCTGACTGATGTTCATATCGGCGGCGGCTTTATGAGTCTTAAAAAAGACGCAATGGCTCTCAATGCCGTAGCGGCAATGGTTTCAGCCGAAAAGCCCGATCTCGTCGTTGTCACAGGCGATATTGCTTACCCTGTTCCGTTCCAGGCGGGCACATTCAACAATAAGAAGTCGGCAGAGATATTTGCCGCTCTTATGGAAAAACTCGGCGTTTACTGGACTGTTACTTTCGGTAATCACGACACCGAGCTTTACAGCTTCTATAGTCGTGAAGATATGGGCGATTTTTATTCGGACAGTAATTTTAAAAAGTGTCTTTATAAAAAAGGACCCGAGGGTGTTTCGGGCGTAGGCAATCAGATAATCAACGTCAGAAATTCACAGGGCGTCTATACTCAGTCTCTTTATGTTTTAGACAGTCATTCCTACACAGACGGGGACTTCCTCGGAATGATGTGGAAATATGATAACATTCATCAGGACCAGATTGACTGGTATAAGGTAAATGTTGAAAAATATAACGCATACAATGCCGATAAGTATGCAGAGCTTGGTTTAAAAGGTGACAGCACAGTCAAATCGACAATGTTCTTTCACATTCCTCTGACCGAGTTCAGAGACGCATGGTATGAATACGCCAATAACGGTTTTGCCGACACAGATGACACAAAGCTCATTTACGGTACGGCAGGTGAAGAGAGCAAGGTTGTTTACTGCGGCGTCGGTGAGGACGAAATGTTTGAAACAATGCTCGAGCTCGGCTCAACAAAGGGCGTTTTCTGCGGTCACGACCACAAGAATAATTTCTCGCTCGATTATAAAGGCATAAGGCTCACATACGGCATGAGTGTTGACTATCTTGCGTATCCCGGTATTTATAAGCTCGGTTCACAGAGAGGCTGCACGATGATAACCTATTCGCCCGACGGCTCATTTGATTGCCGTGCCGAGAGCTACTATCAGGATAAATACACTTCTCTCTATGAGAAAGAAGACGTTACAATGCAGACTGTTGTTCCCGTCGAAATAGCAGAAGACTGATAAAAATATGTCTGTCATAGCCGGGTGTTCGAAAGGGCACTCGGCAGTTTTACTATACTTTTCACCCTAGGGTGAAAAGTATAATCCGAACTCAGTTTTTTATCGGAATATTTCCGCCCTT
>JBJEOI010000013.1:0-21002 GCA_051880635.1 Acutalibacteraceae bacterium
TAACGCATTATTGCGCCAAAAGTTCATATTTTAAAGAAATACTGCCTTATCAGTGCCCGGCAAAAGGGTCGGCTTTTTCAGTGCCTGAAAGAAAATATTCAGAGCTTTCATTGAGTTCAATAAGCGGCGACATAAAGTTCACGATAGAATAAGATAAAAGCTACGGCGAGGTTCTCTCTACTTTAAGTAGGTTGTGTTTTTCCTGCTTTCTGATATACTGTATTTATCAGAAAGAAAGGGGATAAAAAAATGAACACATATGTTACGGGCGCAATTATAAAAAGGCTTCGTGAAGAGAAAAACATGACTCAGGCTGTGCTTGCCGAGAGGCTCGGGGTGAGCGACAAGGCTGTCTCAAAGTGGGAGACGGGCAAGGGCTACCCTGATATAACGCTTGTCGAGCCGATAGCCGGAATTCTCGGCGTATCCGTTATCGAGCTTCTTTCGGGCGGCGAGGTCACAAACCGAAACAGAAGCTTCAATATGAAAAAGACAAAAATATATGTCTGCCCGGTATGCGGCAATGTTATTTCGGCGACAGGCGAGGCGGTTATATCGTGCTGTGGAGTTACACTGCCTGTCTGTGAAGCCGAAGAAGCCGACCGGGCGCATACGATAAATGTAGAAGCGGTTGAGGATGAATACTATGTCACGCTTTCACACGAAATGACAAAGGAGCACTATATCTCATTTATAGCCGCAGTCACAGACAACGGGATATCGCTGACAAAAATCTATCCCGAGCAGAACGCCGAAGCCCGCTTCAAAATAAACCGCACCCATGCAGTTTATGCATACTGCAACAAGCACGGACTTTTTAAAGTCAATATAACACAGAAAAAATTCCGTAAGGTCTGACCTTCGGAATCTTTTTTCATCTATTTTTCTGTTTTATTGTATAAAAAGCCGCACCCGAAAAGGTACGGCAAATATATGTTTTTCGTATTATTTTTTGACTTTTTCGAGCGCCTTGCACATCGGAATACCGACAACGCCGTTGAGAATAATCTCAAGAAGAGCGTTAAGACCGCAGAAAGCCAAGAAGAATGAGAAAAGATTTGTTGTGCCGAAGGTCTGTTCAAGGTTTGTGAAAATTTCCGTGCCCCTGAAGAAAAGAATGAAAGCGACAACAAAGAATAATGTATTGAGCACAGGCGTGAGAAGAGACATGACCGCATACGAAAAAACATTTTTGGTGTTGCTCTTCTGAAGAAGCTCAAAGATAAGACCGACCAGAAAGCCCATGAGCATTCTCGGCACAAAGCACATAACGGCAGTCTTGACGGGGCTCATAGAAAAGAGAGTTGTGCCGAAAGCGTCCATACCGAAGCATTGAACGAAGCTTGTCAGACCGAAAACGAAGCCTAAGACAAGACCAGTTTTCTTGCCGCCGAAGAAGATACCCGCCGAAACCGGTATGCACATGAGAGTCATCTGAACAACGCCGACTTTAATATAGCCCAGCGGAGTGAAAGCCATAATTGCCATAATGGCGATAAGAAGTGCGTGAATAGTTAAACTTTTGATTTTTTTACTGTCCACTTTAAGTGACCTCCGAATAGATTAAGAATTTCTGCTATAGATAATTTTCAGCCCCTCAAGAAGAAGAAATTCGTCATAAAGAATTTTTTCTTTGCAGTGGGGGACTATGCGTGACGAGAAGCCGCCTGTTGCGACAACAGAAGCGTCTTCACCGAGCTCTTCCTTAATGCGGTTAATCATTCCGTCAACCATTGAAGCCGTGCCGAATATTATGCCTGATTGCATACTTTCAATCGTGTTTGTTCCGATTGCTTTTTTCGGCGCATTCAGCGGTATGTGCGGAAGCTGTGACGCAGAAGAAGAAAGAGCGTTCAAGGAAAGCTGAACTCCGGGTGCAATCATTACACCGCGAAAGCTCTTGTCCTTGCCGACAACACTTATCTTGCTCGCTGTTCCGAGATCGACAATAAGACAGGGGAGGGGTAACTTTTCCGCAGCAGCAACTGCGCCGACCAATAAATCGGAGCCAAGCTGTGCAGGGTTATCAATGCGGATATTCATACCCGTTTTGATACCGGGGCCGACAATAATCGGCTCGCAGCCCGTAACCTGTGTCAAAGTCCGCCTGAGCGTTTCCGTCAATTCCGGTACAACCGAACTCATGATGCAAGCGTGAAAATCTTCTTTCTCAACCTTGTTGAGTGTGAAAATCTGGCTGAGCTCAATGGCGTACTGGTCATCGGTCTTTCCCCTTATGGTTGAAAGCCTCGCAGTGAAGCAGAGCTCGTCTTCACGGTAAGCGCCGAGAGTGATGTTGGTGTTGCCCATGTCAACGGTCAAAAGCATTTTTATCACCTCTTGTATTAAATTTTGAACTATAGTATAATACATTTTAATATGTTTGTCAAATTATATGAAACGGGGGCTAATTAATGGTATGCGATATCTGCCCGAGAGAATGTGGCGTTGACCGTGAAAATGAGGTCGGCTTCTGCGGTATGCCCGATTCTTTCGTTATAGCAAGAGCCGCTCTTCACTATTGGGAGGAGCCTTTTCTCAGCGGTAAAAACGGTTCGGGCACTGTGTTTTTTTCGGGCTGTAATCTGCGCTGTGCCTACTGTCAGAATTATCGGATAAGCGCCGAGCGTTTCGGCAAAGAAGTGAGCGACAAACGCCTTATGGAAATTTTTGACCGCCTTATAGAGCAGGGTGCGCATAATATAAATCTTGTTACACCGACGCATTACGCCCGCCGTCTTGAAAAGGTTCTTCGAGAATATAAATCGCCTGTGCCGGTGATTTATAACTGCGGAGGATATGAAAAGGTCGAAACTCTCAGACGGCTTGAGGGGCTTATTGATATTTATCTGCCCGATATAAAATATATAAGCAGTGAAAGGGCTGAAAAATATTCCCGTGCCCCGGATTATTTTGACTTTGCATCGGAAGCGGTGAAAGAAATGATAAGACAGACGGGCAGGGCTGAGTTTGATGAAAACGGTCTGATGAAAAAAGGCACTGTCATCAGACACCTCGTTCTGCCAAAAAACACAAACCAGAGCATACATATTATAGAGTGGATGAAAGAGAATATCCCGAAGGATACCTATATAAGTATGATGAGTCAGTTCACTCCCGTTATTCACTGCGACCGCTTCAGCGAGCTTAACAGAAAAATAACTCAGAGGGAATACGACAAGGTGGTGAGCTTTCTTCTTGACAGCGGCTTTGAAAACTGCCTTATTCAGACGGGCGAAGCGGCGAAGGAGAGCTTTATACCCGATTTCAATCTGACGGGAATATAACGGAATTTTATATTTTTTCTTTACATTGTTATAATGGTATGATATTATTATGTCATTCAAAAAACGGAGGTTTAAAGCATGAAAAAAATTATCGGTGAATTTAAAGAATTTATCATGAGAGGCAATGTTATCGACCTTGCCGTCGGCGTCATAATCGGCGGCGCTTTTCAGGCAATAGTCAACTCAATGGTCAATGACATCATCATGCCCGTTATCTCACTTGCAACAAAGGGTATGGATTTTGCAAACAAGTTTATCATTCTCTCAAAACTGCCCGAAGGCGCTGAAGTTCCCGCAACTCTTGCGGCGGCTCAGGAACAGGGGCTTGCCACTCTCAGCTACGGCTCATTTATCACGGCTGTTATTAATTTCCTTATTATGGCGGTTATCATCTTCTTCATGGTCAAGGGTATCAACAAAATTTCAACCTTAGGTAAAAAGAAAGAAGAGGAAGTCCCCGAAGAGCCGACAACAAAGACCTGCCCGTTCTGCAAGAGCGAAATTGCTGTTGACGCAACAAAATGCCCGCATTGCACGAGCGATATCCCCGAAGAATAATTATTAAAGAGCGGATGCAGAAGAGCTGTATCCGCCTTTTGATTTTAGGCAGAAAAACAGGCGAAAATGAATATATTACAAAATGTAATATATGTGAAAAATCATTGAAATGTCAAATTTCACACAAACAATGCGGCGAAATTTGTGATAGTTGTCTATAATAAACAAAGATGTTTTTTGTCAGCTATTACTTCTTGACATGGATTAACCTGTGTGATATATTCGTTTCATTAAAAAGCAGAAATTGTATTAATTAAGAATATTTATTCAGTTTCTGACGATTAAGTTTTCGTTAATTTTTGCTTGAACATGACGGTGTAAACCTTTCGGGGCAACCTGCAACGCCACTTCGGGCTAAAATATTATTATTTTACAGAAAGAGGTAAAAGCAATGAAAAAGTTCACAAAAGTAATGGCAATTGTTCTTGCCGCTATGCTTATTGTCTGCAGCTTCGCAGCTTGCGGTGGTAAGACCGGCACGGACGATTCAACAGCTCCTTCCGATAACACAGGCGCAAAGGCCGGCACAATTCTTATCGGTTGCACAGGTCCTCTTACAGGTGACGCATCATCATACGGTATGTCTGTTAAGCAGGGCGCAGAGCTCGCTATCAAGGAAATCGCAGCCAAAGGCGGCGTCAACGGTCTCACGCTCGCTTTCGATATGAAAGACGACAAGGCTACAGCAGAAGACGCAACAGCAGGCTACAATGCTCTTATTGACGCAGGTATGAAGATTTCAATCGGTTCGGTTACATCAGGTTCATGCGGTGCTTTCGCTGACCTTGCCGCTGCCGACAATCTCTTCGCTATCACACCGTCGGCTTCAACCGCTACAATCATCGAGAAGGGCACAAGCATCTTCCGTGTTTGCTTCGGCGACCCCGACCAGGGCATACTCGCTGCCGAAGAGCTCACAAAGAAATACAGCAACATCGGCTGTATCTATGACACAAGCGACCCGTATTCAAAGGGTGTCTTCGATGCTTTCGATGCAAAGATGAAGGAACTCAATGTTGAATACAAGGTTCAGACATTTGACGCCGAGAACAAGAAGGACTTCTCAACACAGGCTGAAGCTCTCAAGGATTGCGACGTTGTCTTCACACCGTTCTACTACACAGAAGCAGGTCTTGTCACAAAGGCACTTGTTGCTAAGGGCAGCAAAGCCGTTATATTCGGCTGTGACGGTCTTGACGGTATCGCTGACCAGGTTGAAGGCGTTGAAGCTCAGATCAAATACATCACACCGTTTGACGTAAACAGCAAAAACGAAGTTACAGCTAAATTCGTTGCCGCTTACAAAGAAGCATACGGCGTAGAGCCCGACCAGTTCGCTGCTGACGGTTATGACGCAATCTATGCTATCAAGACAGCTATGGAAAAGGCCGGCGTCAACAATGCTGACATTTCAGCCAGCGACCTCACAGACGCAGTTGTTGCCGCTATCACAGCTTCTGACTTCAAGCTTGAAGGCGCAACAGGCACAATGACATGGGACGCTTCAGGTGCTTGCACAAAGGTTCCCCAGATCGTTGAGCTTGGCTAATCTTAATTATATTTGCTGATATAAACGGGTTCACGGCTGGCTTTTAGCCAGCCGCAGCCCTTTATTATCCGCTGAAATTTCATTATTCATATTTTATTGAATTAATTCGGGTTTTGAAACAATTCAAAATCGGAATTTCTTCAATAACAGATTTATGGGAGAAAAAATATACTCAAAGAAAGGTTGACTGATAAAATGAGTATTATTATGGACGGTCTGAGCCTGGGCGCCATCTATGCGCTTATCGCTCTGGGCTACACAATGGTTTACGGTATTGCAAAAATGCTGAATTTTGCGCACGGTGATATTATCATGGTCGGCGCATACGCAATTCTGACAATGATTATGACAAACGGTAACCCCTATCTCGGCTTTGTCGTGGCGGTGGTTGTCTGCACCTTAGCGGGCGTCATTATTGAAAGACTCGCTTATAAGCCTCTTAGAGGTGCTTCACCCTTAGCTGTTCTTATCACCGCAATAGGCGTCAGCTTCTTTTTACAGGCTGTTGCACAGCTTATTTTCGGCTCAAAGTCACAGTCAATCTCGCTCCCCGATTTCGGCAAGGTCAGTCTTCTTGGCACTTCCATAAATGTCAGCACTCTTATCACGCTCGGCGTCGGCGCTGTTATTATGGCGGCACTTACTCTATTTGTCAAAAAGACAAATACAGGCAGAGCTATGCAGGCTGTTTCGGAAGACAGAGGAGCGGCTCTTCTCATGGGTATCAATGTCAACAGAATTATAATGATAACCTTCGCTATAGGCTCGGCGCTTGCCGCCTTTGCAAGTTTATTCTATCTCATGCAGATTCCCTCGGTCACTCCGACGCTCGGCTCAATGCCCGGTATCAAGGCGTTCACCGCTGCCGTTATCGGCGGTATCGGTTCAATCCCGGGTGCGATGCTCGGCGGTGTTCTTCTCGGTATGATAGAAAAGATTTGTCTTTCGATTCCCGTGCTTAACCCCTACACAACCTCAATCGAGTTTACGATACTTATTGTTATTCTTCTTGTCAAGCCTATTGGTATTCTCGGTAAGAAGAGAAGAGAGAAGGTGTAATTATGGGAAATTTTGCAAGCAATTTCAAAAAGAATTTCAAGATTAAGAATTGTCTTAACTGGCTTGTTGTCACAGCGGTTCTTATCATTTGTATTTTTCTCAGTAACGCAGGTGTTCTGAACCGTTCGACAATTTCGCTTCTTTCGAGAATAGCCTACAGCATTATTCTCGCTGTTTCGCTCAACCTTGTTGTCGGTTTTCTCGGTGAGCTTTCGCTCGGTCACGCCGGATTTATGTGTCTCGGCGCTTATATCGGCGGCTATTTCGCCAAAGAAATAGGTCCGAAGATCGGCAGTCAGCTTGTCACATTAATTATCGCCATGATTATCGGCGGTCTGGTCGCCGCAGTGTTCGGCTTTATTATCGGTCTCCCGGCTCTGAGACTTAAAGGCGACTATCTTGCCATAGTTACGCTGGCTTTCGGTGAAATTGTCAGAAACGTTTTCAAGAACCTCGAGCTCTTCGGCGGCGCTATGGGTCTTCAGACTAAAACGTATGCGCCGGCAAAGCTGTTCATTGTAGCTTTTGTGGTTGTCATCATAATGCTGATACTTGTTCAGAATTTAATCCGAAGCAAGCACGGCAGAGCGGTAACAGCTATCAGAGATAATGAAATCGCCGCTAAGGCAATGGGTATTAACGTCACATTCTATAAGCTCTTCATTTTTGTTGTTTCAGCGTTCTTTGCGGGTATCGCAGGCACTATTTACGCGCACTTCACAACACCCGTTCTTTACACGACCTTCTCATATAATTTCTCAATAGAAATTCTTGTTATGGTTGTTCTTGGCGGTATGGCAAGCGTAAACGGCTCAATTATAGCCGCAACCCTCATTACGGTAATAAACTTCGTTCTTCAGAATAAGCTTTCGGGCGACCTCGCCGCTATAAGACTTCTTGTCTATGCTCTTATTCTTATCGTCGTCGTTATTTTCAATAACGCTCCCGCTTTAAAGGGAATAAAGGAAAAATTCAGCATGAAGTTTTCGGCAAAGAAAAAGCCTAAAAAGAAAAAGGGCAAGGTCACAGACGATGCGGCTGAGTGGGACGTTATCGAAACAAAGATTAAAATGGACGCTGTTTTCACACCGGATCTTCCTCGCAGCGAAGAAAAAGATAAAGAAGGAGGCGACGAATAATGTCAGATATAGTTCTTGAAACAAAAGAGCTCGGCATTACCTTCGGCGGTCTTAAAGCCGTTCAGAATGTCAACCTTCAGATTGAAAGAAATGAGCTTTACGGCTTGGTCGGACCTAATGGCGCAGGCAAAACCACTGTTTTCAATATGCTCACAGGCGTTTATCAGCCGACAACGGGCACTTTCTACCTTGACGGTGAAGAGCTTAAAGGCAAAAGTCAGGAGCAGATAAATCATAAAGGTATCGCAAGAACCTTTCAGAACATCAGACTTTTCAACAATATGTCCGTTATAAGAAATGTTATGGTCGGGCTTCATAATCAGCCTGAGTTCAGATACGGTCCTCTTTCGGGCATGTTCCACACACCCAAGTATTATGATGTCGAGGTCAGAATGAGAGAAAAGGCGAAAGAAATTCTCAGAGTTTTCGACCTTGAGGATGAGAGAAACAACCTCGCCTGCAATCTTTCCTACGGCACTCAGAGAAAGCTCGAAATTGCCCGTGCGCTTGCCACTAACCCAAAGCTTTTGCTTCTTGACGAGCCGGCGGCAGGTATGAACCCTAATGAAACAGCTAACCTTATGGAAATAGTCAAGCGCATACGTGACGAGTTTGACCTGACGGTGCTTCTTATTGAGCATGATATGAAATTCGTTTCAGGTCTTTGTGATGAAGTCACGGTTCTCAACTTCGGCACTGTGCTCACACAGGGCAAGACAGAAGAAGCGCTCAATAACCCCGAGGTTATCAAAGCGTATATCGGTGAATAAGGAGGGACAGCAATATGGCATTACTTGAAGTTAAAGACCTTAAAGTCAATTACGGTGTTATTACTGCCCTCAAAGGTATAAGCTTTGAAGTCAACGAGGGCGAAATCGTTTCACTTATCGGTGCAAACGGCGCAGGAAAAACAACCACGATGCAGTCTATCATGGGTCTTTTGCCGATAAAAAGCGGCACTGTCACATATGACGGTCAGGTTATCAATAAAATTCCCGGTCACAAACTTGTTTCAATGGGAATGAGTCAGGTCCCCGAGGGAAGACGTATTTTCCAGGAGCTGACAGTTTATGAGAACCTTGTTCTCGGCGCATACAGTATAAAGGATAAGAAACAGATTAAAGCCGATATTGACGAGGTATGCACACAGTTCCCCCGTCTGGGCGAAAGAAAGAAACAGATTGCGGGCACTCTCTCAGGCGGCGAACAACAGATGCTTGCTATGGGCAGAGCGATGATGAGCCACCCTAAACTTTTGATGCTCGACGAGCCTTCAATGGGTCTTTCACCTCTCCTTGTCGATCAGGTTTTCAGTATTATTAAGGATTATCACAAGAAAGGCGTCACTGTTCTTCTTGTTGAACAGAACGCTAAGATGGCGCTCTCAATTTCAGACAGAGCTTATGTTCTTGAAACGGGCAGCATTTCTCTCAGCGGTAACGCTCAGGAGCTTCTCGCTAACGATGAGATAAAGAAAGCCTACCTCGGCGGCTGAGTTATTTTTTAAACATATTTGCCGGCAGAGTTGTTCTCGCCGGCTTTTATAATGTTTTGTTGCGGAATAATCAATGCACTATATATGTGTCGATATTTAAAATAAATTATGAATTGATTATAAACGCTTGAAAAGATAACAGACATATGTTAAAATAAACCGAAAATATTTTGAAGAAAAGAGGAATAAAATATGGGTCTGATATCCGAATGGGGCGTAGTTATGGGCAACTATGTTTTCAAACAGTTCAACGGTTACACCTCAAGAGCTATGGAAACTCAGGAAGCAATTCTCCAAAAGATAATGGAGGAAAACAAGGACTGCGAACTCGGTAAAAAATATGACTTTGCCAACATTCACTCAATCAAGGAGTTTCAGGACAAGGTCCCCCTTTCAACCTTTGACGATTATGCGCCGCTTATTGACCGTATGATTGAAAACGGCGAAGAAAATATTATCACAAGCAAGAAGATTATACGCTACTGTTCATCATCGGGCTCAGTCGGCAAGCCCAAGCTCCAGCCTAAGACGGCCAGAGAAGTCTGGAACATGTATTGCTGCGGCTTTGTCGGGACTCCCGGTTGTGTAGATATTTATTTCAAAAGCCACAACCTTCCCAAACCGAAGGGTCATATGGGTCCGCTTGTAATGTCGCTCAACGGTCACAAGCTCAAAAACGGCGTTATGTGCAACGGCGCGGGTCAGGTTCCGTTCCAGTATATCAAGCCGATTCTGCGCTTCTTCATCACAACACCGATGGACATTCTTTACCCCGAAGATGAAGAGCATACAAACATTCCTTATTTCCAGCTTCGCACCTGTCTTTGCAATAAGAATGTTACATATTTAGGTTCTATGGTTATCACTCTTCTGACACAGATGTTTGAATATCTTGAAGAGAACTGGGAGATGATATGTGACGATATCGAAAAGGGTACAATCGACCCGTCGGTAATGTGCCCGGATTCTCTTCGCAATAAGTATAATAAAAAATTCAAGCCCAATAAGAAGAGAGCGGACGAGCTTCGTGCTATTTTCAGAGAAGGCTTTGACGGCGACCCTGTTGCATACAAAATATGGCCCAAGCTCACTTTCGGCTACGGTATGATAAGCTCAACTCTTCAGATTTACGCTGAAAAGCTCAAGAGATATGTCGGCGATCTCCCGATGCACAATATGGGCTACGCCGCTTCCGAGGGCTATATGGCTATGCCTGTCGAGCTTAACACAAACGATTATGTTCTTCTCCCGAGAAGCCTTATCTATGAGTTCATTCCCGTTGACGGCGACGAGAACGCAAGACCGCTTACGCTCGATCAGCTTGAGGTCGGCAAGGATTATGAAATAATCATCACAAACTTCTCAGGTCTTTACAGATACCGTATTATGGATATCGTCAGATGCACCGGTGAATATAACAAATCAAAGAAGATTCAGTTCCTTTACCGTTCAAATATGGGTCTTAATGTCGCCAATGAAAAGACGACGACAGAAATGCTTGACTGGGTTGCCGCAAAACTTCAGGAGAAGTTCGGCATTGACTTTGAGGGCTTCAGCTATTACCCCGACACAGACGAAAGACTCGCAAGATATGTTCTTCTTGTCGAGACAAAGTCAGACATTCCCACAACTCGCCGTGAAGAGTTTGAAGACGCTCTCAACGAGTTTATGAAAGAAGCCAACGAAAAGTATGAGAAATATATCAGATGGGGTATGATTACCGCTCCGAGAGTTTATCAGCTTGAAAACGGTTCATATGCCGCCTACAGACACAGTCTTGTTGAACAGGGCAGAGCGCTCAACCAGATAAAGCCTGTCACTGTTATAAACACACCCGAAAAGAAAGAATTCTTCTTCTCGAGAATCACAAACAAGGACTGATAATCTGCGGTATGCGCCGCACTGAAAGGAATACAACGGATGCTTGAAATGCTGAGAGAATTTATATGCGATTTTTCTAATGTTCCGCCTGAAAGTATCACGGAGGAAACGAATATCAGAACCGAGGTTCCTATGGATTCAATATCACTTCTGAATCTTGCGGTTGCAATAGAAAACGAATTCGGCATTGAGCTGACCGAAGAAGATTTGAAAGAAATCGAAACAGTCGGCGACTTTCTCAGACTTATAGAAAATCGGAAATAAATTTTAATAGGGGCTGTCAAATTCAGCGCAGAAGAAAACTTTTTCTGCATCTGAATCTGACAGCCCCTTGTTTTACGCATAACGCAAAATGAAAAGGCACTGCCGGTTTTAGCCGGCAGTGCCTGATATAATGCGTGTTGGATTGATGATATAATTATGCTTTTCCTTCACAGCCGAGAACTGTCTCAATCTTGTGAGAAACAACATCTTCGATAGCCTGTCTTGCGGGCTTGAGATACTGTCTGGGGTCAAAGTGTGAGGGGTTCTCGTTGAAATACTTGCGAACAGAGGCTGTCATGGCAAGACGAAGGTCTGAGTCAACGTTTATCTTACAAACTGCCATTGAAGCCGCCTGTCTGAGCATATCTTCGGGAATACCGATAGCGTCGGGCATGTCGCCGCCGTTTTCGTTTATCATCTTGACATATTCGGGCATAACCGATGATGCGCCGTGAAGAACAATGGGGAAGCCGGGAAGTCTCTTTGAAACTTCTTCAAGAATGTCAAAACGAAGCTGGGGCTTCTGACCGGGCTTGAATTTATAAGCGCCGTGACTTGTGCCTATAGCGATAGCCAGTGAGTCAACGCCTGTTCTTGTGACGAAATCCTCAACCTGTTCGGGCTTTGTGTAGCTTTCACTGCCTGCTTCAACAACAACGTCGTCTTCTACGCCGGCGAGAGTGCCGAGTTCGCCTTCGACAACACAGCCGTGAGCGTGAGCGTAATCAACAACCTTCTTTGTCAGAGCGACATTTTCTTCATAGGGGAGTGATGAGCCGTCAATCATAACTGATGTGAAGCCGCCGTCAATGCAGCTCTTGCAGGTCTCGAAGTCGGGACCGTGGTCAAGATGAAGAGCGATGGGGAGACCTGTTTCTTCAACAGCCGCCTCAACGAGCTTAACGAGATATTTGTGACCTGCGTATGCTCTTGCGCCCTTTGAAACCTGAAGAATAACAGGAGCATTGAGCTTCTTTGCCGCGCTGACGATACCCTGAATAATCTCCATATTGTTTACGTTGAATGCACCGATAGCGTATCCGCCTTCGTATGCTTTTTTGAACATTTCTTTTGTTGTTACTAATGGCATGGTAAATAATCCCTTTCTTAAAAAATTACTGTAATATTATAACTAATTATGTCACTATTGTCAATAAGTGAAATAGCTGTTCTTTCGCCCCCGATAAACCGAAAAAAGCAGTGTTTTTTCCGCCTGTTTATCAAAGCGGGTTTTCTAAAATTTTTAACGGCTTTAGACACACAAAAAATCTTTTTTGTCACTTATTTTTAACCTGTCGGAGACAGAAAAAAAGGGCAAGAAAAAATAATATATTTATTTTTGATTTTTATATTGACTTTTATTTTTTATATGATATATTGAATGAGCCTTAAATATGCACCGCTTGTTTTTCGGCGGCGCAAAAAGAGAGAAAAATAAAAAATCAGACAGGAGACGAAAAAAATGAAAAACACCAGAAAAGCAATCATCGCAGTCCTCTTAGCGCTCATGACATTTGTTTCATGTGTTCTCACAGGCTGCACAGGCAAAAACGAAGGGGAAACGACAAATCCTCCTCAGCAGTCAGGTGAAAACACTTCAGACTCTTCAAAGCCCGAAGAATCAACTGACGACACCACAGAGGAAACAACACTCGGCAAGCCCAAAGATGCAGAAACAATAGGAGCCATAGCTATTGTTGACAAAGCCGCATACGAATATTATAATTTCGTTCAGTCAACGGCTGATTCGTTCATAGGCGCAATAAATTCCGCCGCAGATAAGCTCTCGGGCAAGGCTCAGGTTTACAGCATTGTTGCCCCCACAAGTATTGATATTACGCTCGACGACGCTACAAGAGCTTCTCTCAATTCGTCGGATCAGCAGAAGGCTATAAACTACCTTTACGGCTCAATGAAGCAAAGCGTCAAGGTCGTTGACCTTTATCAGACGCTTCGCTCACACAAAGATGAATACATCTATTACAGAACCGACCATCACTGGACAGCTCTCGGCGCATACTACGGTTATGTTGAATTTGCCAAGGCGGCGGGCTTCACTCCCGTTGACATCAACAAATTCGAAAAGGTCTCATACGGTGAGTTCCTCGGCTCATTCTACAGCGATTCAAAGAAAAACTCAAAACTCGAAAAGAACGCTGACGAGCTTATCGCTTATAAGCCGAATTATTCAACAAAGCTGACCTATACCGAGAAGAGCGGAAAAACCTATGACTGGCCGCTTGTCAACGATGTTTCAAGCTACCCCGTTTCAATGAAATATTCTGCTTTTACCGCCGGTGATAACCCTTACACAATCATTGAAAACAATGACAACGCAAACGGCAAGACCTGTGTTGTTGTTAAGGAAAGTTTTGCAAACGCAATGATTCCTTTCATTGTCGGCAACTATAAGACCGTCCATGTTATCGACTACCGTTACTGGAACGGCAAGCTCGCTGATTTTGTCACAAAGAACAATGTTGACGATGTTATCTTTATGAACAATATTTCAGCCACAAGAAATGCAAGCCTTGTTTCAAGCCTTGCGGGTATAATCTGATATAAAATCAAGGCGCTGTGTTGCTTTTGTTAAGACAGAAAGTTTCACAGCGCTTTTTTCATAGAAAAGCTGTTGCTCTTATCTCAAAACTATGATAAAATAGTGTCACAAAATCAAAAGGAGTTTTAACATGAAGAAAAAGGGAAAGAAAGCTATGATAATAATTCTTATAATCGCTCTTGTTATTGCTGTCGGTTCAGGCGTATGGTCTTTAGGCGTCAGAATAGAGTCAAAAAAGTATAATCTTATTTCTCTTGACACCTCTTCACTGCCCGAGCCTATTGCCGCTCCCGATGAAGAAACCGATATTGAACTAAATGATTTCACAATGCACTATGCAAAATACGGCAGCGGTGAAAAGTCGGTTATCCTTATTCACGGCAACGGCAGCAGTCATAAGCGCCTTGAAGAGATAGCCTCGTATCTCGGGAATTATTACACCGTCTATGCGCCCGACAGCCGCTGTCACGGTGAAAGCACAGACCCCGGCGTAATATCATATAAGCTTATGGCAAAAGATATTTCTGAGTTTATTGACAAGCTGAATATCGAAAAACCGTATATTATGGGACACTCTGACGGAGGTATTATTGCTCTCACTTTAGCTTCAATGTACCCCGACAAGCTGTCGGGCATTATCTCATGCGGCGCAAATTCCGAGCCGTCAACGATGAAACCTTACTTTCTTATCAGCACAAAAATCAACAATTTCTTTAAGCCCGATAAGCTCAATGACATGATGCTCACACTGCCTGATTTCACAAAAGAGGATTTTGAAAAAATAACTGTTCCGACATATATTGTCGCCGCCGAGCATGACATAATGTGGCTTTCGGACACGGTTTACATGCATGAAAGCATAAAGAACAGTAAAATTGCAATAATCAAAAACGGTAATCACTCGTCATATATGTCAATGGACGGTAAGCAGGGCTTTGTGCTTGCGATGAAATGTCTGAGTGAATTCGGCGAAAACCCCGAAAAGGTATAATTTTCAAATAAACCGTTCTCACGGATTATTTTCGAAATCGGACTGAATTTTGAAGTAAAAAAAGGCTGTCTCATTCAAAGACAGAAAGCGTTTTCTCCCCCATACGCACTGCGTATGGGGGAGAACTGCAAAAAAAACAAATTTATCGCTTGATATGTGCTGAATGAGACAGCTTGTTGATTATTCTTCCGTTTTATTCATTCTGACCGGTAACCACCATGTGAAGCCGAATGAAAGGCATAATAAAAGTGTCTTCACGGGGCTTATCCGGTTTTCCCTGCCGGTTTTTCTGCCTATGAGAAAATATTCAAGAAGATGTGTCAGAAACAGAATGATAAGAGGGACATACTTCTTTTTGGTCGCCCAATATGCGAATACTGCGTACAGTGCGGCGCATACGGGTTGACCGATAATTTTAACAGCTTTCATCAGCATAAGCTTTTTCTCCTTTTTCATAGTTTTTCATGTATTCATAAGCGTCGAGGGTGAGATAAACGTCTGAAAGCGCCCTGTGCGCTCTTTCGTTTCTGAGACCGAATTTTTTCTCAAGGTCGCATAGTCTGTGGTGCGGCATTTCGGGGAAGAGCCTGCGGGAAATTATCATTGTGTCAAGATATCGGTTGTTGAAGGGCAGAGCCATATACTTATCGAAATTTGCTCTGAGAAAGCCGATATCAAAGGTGACATTGTGACCCAGAACAATGCTGTCACCGATAAAATCCCTGATTTTCGGGAGCACGTCAACAATACGCGGAGCATTGGCAACATCTTCGTTTGAAATCCCCGTCAGATTTGTTATAAAATAGGGTATGCGTGCATCGGGCTTTATAAGTGACGAAAATGTGTCAACAATTACGCCGTTTTCGACTTTCACTGCGGCAAATTCAATTATTTCGTTTTTATAAGCCGAAAGCCCTGTGGTTTCGATATCGAGAGCGACAAAGCTGTCGGCAAAGCAGTTCAGTTGTTTTTTCATAAAATCTTTTCTTTCTTAAAATATATCTGATTATAACACAAAGAAAGAAAATCTACAATATTTTCGATTGAAATGTCGGAAAAGGTGCTTGAAAAATGGGTGGAACTTGCGAAAGCGCATGACAAAAAAGCGCTGAATCACGACTGCTTTCAGCGTATTTATTCAAAGGAATATCTTGAAAAATATAGAAAATATCTGCCGCTTCTTGAAAACGTCGGCACAGATGAGGACTGTGACAATTTTGTTATTTATGCCTCGGCGTGCGGCAGTTTTTCGGCTTATGAAGAGCTTCAAAAGGTCAGAAGAGAGGTGCTCGTTATCGGCTCAAGGTGCGATGAGGTTGTTTCACTCAAAGGCAGTGAAGAAATTGCGCAGAAGCTCGGTTGTGAAATGTTTGTCTATCACGGCTACAGCCACGCTGTTTATGATGAAGCGCCCGACTATTTAGAAAGAATACTCGGATTTTTCGCACGATAGTCAGATTGTGTTATTTTTTATAAAATAATTTGAAATTTATTATATATAACAGCAAAATTCATTGAAAAATTTTTTTATTGTGATATAATGTATTGGTATAGTTATGCACTTTTGCTTACATTTGCCTCTCACTTTGAGAGAGCGAGAAGGACATCTTCCTTGCCTCGCCCTTTGGGAGAGGTGTCAGCAAGCTGACGGAGAGGGGTAAATATTCGATAAAAGAACTTTTAAAGTAATAATACCATTATGAATAATCAGAAAAAAGGCTTACCTGTTAAAAAGAACAATGAATTATTACCACGAGCAAAAGAACTGCGCAAAGAAATGACGCCGCAAGAGAGGCGTCTGTGGTACTGCTTTTTAAGAGGTTATCCGGTTAAAATATATAAACAGAGAATAATAGATTCTTTTATTGTTGATTTTTATTGCGCTTCGGCAAAACTTGTGATAGAGGTTGACGGTTCACATCATTTTTCCGAACAAGGTATTCAATATGATAAAGAAAGAAGTGCAATAATAGAAGCATACGGTCTTAAAGTTCTGAGGGTATCAAACTATGATGTTGACACTAATTTTAATAATGTGTGCACATATATAGATAATGAGATAACAAAGAGGTTAAAGGGTAATAAGTAACTATACCCTCTCAGTCTCGCGTTGCTCGACAGCTCTCCCAGTGGGAGAGCCAAGAAAAAATAACAATTAATATACTCTCATTTCTGCGGAAATTTACGAAAAATGAGAGGAGAAAGATATCTCCCTTGCCTCGCCCTTTGGGAGAGGTGTCAGCGAAGCTGACGGAGAGGGTCCCTTTTCAATTCTCTATGATTTTATTAAAACGGTCAGAAACCAAGGAGGTTATAAAAATGAAGAGGAAGTTTTCAAAATACGCAAGAAAGACCTTGTCTGTCTTTATGGCGGCGATTATGGTTCTTTCGGTGTTCGTCTTTGTGCCTGAAATGTTTACAAAGGCAGAAGCGGCAACAGCGGGGACGTACTATTATAAGGTTACGTTTAAAGTAACGGACGATATGGATAATGTTAGACTAAACTCTACACTATACGGAAAGAAAAATAATGGTACAGGCTCTGAAGTATCTATAGCATCGAAGAATTATACGACTGATACTGATTTTAGTGGAACCATGACAATTATGGAGGGAACTACATCTGCCGGTGTTTTTCCTACACGATTTCATCTGTATAATGACGGTACCACTTACTATCTTGACAGAAATTTAAAAGGTTATTGGCATCTTTATGTTGGTGCTGATGCGAATAATCTGACTGAAGTTTATCTTAATGGTACATTGAACTCTAGTAATGTAGAAAAAATGGAAGTTGGCTCAGGAAAGGGAGCATATTGGTATTGGGAAGTAAAAAATCAATGGATTGGTGGAAAAAAGAATACTTTTAATTTGGATTACAATGTAGCTGATGATGATTTGCCATACCCAAATACCATCAGTGCTATCAGCGGTTTAGACACTGTTACCATGACGAAAACCGGAGCAACTACAAACGTAACAAGTAGCTACAGTGCAACTGTTTACGATCAGTATGGTGTTTCATGGTACGAGGATCCAACGTTTTATGTCCCGATTACTGAGCCGACAAGTTATGACACTGCCAAAAAAGATGTTACAACATCCGGTCTTACGATGTCCGGCGCAGGTGTTCTCACTATAAAGCCGGAAGCTCAGGTTGCCGGTGCTACATCAAGCAGAACGGTCTGGATTGCTTGTGTTTCCGGAACAACGGCTTGGGCTAAGAAAAAGATAACGCTGAAAGATCCGTCATATACCGTTAGATTTCTCAATGCAAGCGGCGGGCAGATTTCCTCAATGACAGTTACTTATGGTGTGACACCGACTGCACCTACCACCGATTACCCAACATACATTCAGGTTGACGGCACCAATCACAAAAAATTCAGCGGCTGGTCTCCGACAGTCGGAGCAATTACGACTGACACAGATTATACTGCGCAGTATTCCAATGAAGCTCACTCTTTCACCTCCTCAGTCACTTCTCCTACATGCACGACAGCAGGTGAAACGACACACACCTGTTCGGCCTGCGGCTACAGCTACACAGAAAATATTCCGGCTACAGGTCACAACTTCACCGGAAAAGACACATCGAACGATTTCCTTAAATCAGGCGCAACCTGTACGGAAGCCCCCGTTTATTATTTTAAGTGCGCTAAATGCGGCACAAGCAGTAAAGATATAGACAACAGCACATACACTTACGGCAGCGCACTCGGTCACCACTATGAGTTCAAGGGCTTCACTTGGAGCGGTTATTCATCGGCAACGGCAACATTTATCTGTTCAAACGATAACACTCACACGCAGACAGTCACAGCCACAATTACAAGCGCAACCGATAAAGCCGCAAACTGTGTTGAAACAGGTTCAAAGATTTATACAGCAACCGCTGTGTTTAATTCTGTTACATACACAGACACCAAGACAGAAATAACAGCCATTGATAACACTAATCATAAAACGCTCGTCACCGACAGCGCAGTTCCTGCGACAACCGATAAGGTCGGTCTGACTCAGGGCGAACACTGCTCAGACTGCCACAAGGTCACTGTGGCGCAGAAGATAACCCCGACTGTCGCTAAAACAAAGGTCTATGAGGGCGCTATCACAAATAATATAAAAGGCTCATACACCTATCTCGGTGTCACAGCAACAAAGCCCGAAGCTATGGTTTCACAGACACAGCCCAATTGCGAAACAACCGTAACGGGCACATACGGAACAATAAATATTGAAAACGGCGAAGCTGTCTATACCGTCACGACAATGCAGTTCAGCGGCACAGAGACGTTCTATCTTCTCACAAAAGTTGAGAATATCAACAGCAACAACGGAGCACTTTCGGCTTATGTCTTTGAGAAAGTGACAATAGTGCCCGCTAAAACGCTTTATTATGAAGATAATTTCAGCTCAGCCGACGGAATAACCTATACTGACGGCGTATGCTCAGACGGTTCTTCAAGATACGGCGTGTGGAACATAAACAACGCTTCATCGGTTAATAATGCCGCAGACGAAGCGGCGGATCTCGTTTATAACAGCGACTATAAGAACTATGCAACGCTCAGCGGCTCAAGCGCACACACAGTCAGCGTTTCAAACCTCAACAGCGGGAACGGGAATAAGAACTGGCCGAGCGCAACCTTCACCTTTGCCGGCACAGGCTTTGATGTGATAAGTCTGACCGACTCAAACAGCGGCGTGTTCTATGTCACAGTCTATAAAGGCGCCGACACCACAGGCGAGCTTGTTAAAACCGTGATGATGGATACCTATTACGGCTACACCTACAGTCCGCTTTATTTCAACACGGCGACAAGGAAAATAGTCGGGTCGTCGGAAGGCGGGGTAACAGTGCCGCTTTATCCCTCTAAAATCACCGACAAAAACAACATTCCCGCTAATGACACGGATTATATCGTCACATCTAACGGCGCAGTCTATACCGTGAACACAGACAAAGCAAGCAGCGCCGAACAGGCATACGGCTGGGTCAAAACGGGCAATGCGCAAACGCTCTATCAGGTCCCCGTCATTCATATTGACGGTCTTGCTTACGGCGTATATACGGCTAAGATTGAGGCGAGATTTACAGGGCTGTTCGGTCACTATAACACCGACGAGACGGGCGTAAAATATTATGACCTGTGCATTGACGCGATAAGAATCAATAATCCCTTTAATACTGCGAGTCCCGACGAAGCCTATGAACAGAGCGGTCAGGGCAGAGTGAATTACACCGATATTAAGTCTTCGCTTTCCGGCGCAGAAAAGGCGAACACCGCAAACGCAACGGGGCTTATTCTCCTTGACGGCGGAAAAACCGTTTCACAGGGCAGACTTGAAGACTACAAAGAGGTTTTACCGAAAAACGAGATATATCTTTCGGGCGGTCAGTCAGTTGCCTTTGACATTGACACGGCGGATTATGAAGATGTTCTTATAGGTATGCGTTCGGCAAATGCGTCGCCCCTGACAGTTCAGGTTATCTACGGCTCAGAATCAGCCGATATAGCTATAAATTCAGGCACAGAGCTTTATTATTCAATTCTCACGGCACTCGGTGAAGAAAGCCTCAGCGGAACTGTTGTTATAAAGAATACAACAGACGGCGCTATTCTTTCGATGACCAAGATGAAAACAGTCGCAAGGGAAAACACTGTGTCTGCGGCGGCTATGCCGATGACGCTTTCAATGTTCACCGCTCCGAGAGCTATGGCTCTTCTGGCTATGACAGAGTCCGACCTCTCAATAGATGAAGAAAGCGTTGAAACGGCGACAGAAGAGGGCAAGATAACACTTTCTGTCACAACGGGCTCAGATGTTTCATCACTTATAATCAGAGATGAAAACGGCAACGAGCTCACACCTGATGAAGTCAACAGCGTTGTCAGCGGCGATGAAATCAAGTGGACTGTCACACTCACGGAAACCGAAAGCGGTCGATACACATATTCGCTTGAGGGCGCATATGAAAACGGTTACACAAACGGCGACACTGTTGAAATTACGGTTGATGTCGAAATCACCGAGCCTATACCCGAAGAACCGGAAATACCTTCTGACGAAACAGAAGACAGCGGAAAAACCGACTCATTTATTGAGCTGTTTGACTTCTTGGTTTCTCTTTTAAAGAAGCTTCTGTCAAGAATTTTCGGCGTTGAACTGGTATAAGACAAAAAAGAAATACCCTCCCTCGCATTTAAAAACGGG
>JBJEOI010000014.1:0-20900 GCA_051880635.1 Acutalibacteraceae bacterium
CCGCTGTAGTTACCCTTAAATGTAATCTTAACCGCATATTTGCCTGTGTTCTTACAGCCTGAAGCATAAGAAACGGTATAGTCTGTTCCGTTTTTGAGGGCTTTGCCTTTGCTATTTTTAACGGTGACAGAAGGCTTTTGAACCTTGCCGTTATATGTATAAGCTGTCTTTGAAAGTTTCACTGATGAAGCCTTATAAATCGTTTTTGTTTTTGAAACGGCACCGCAGACAGTGCAGGCGGTGACTATTTGACCGTCTCTTGTGGTTGTAGCTTTGGTTGTGGTGGTTTTGTTTGTGTGCGTATGGTTATAGTGAATATTGGCTTCTGAAAGGACATAGTTATCATCAACACCCTGAACATTCTTCCACTGTTCTTTTGAGCCATAATAATACACATCTCTAAGTTTTTCACATTTATTAAATGCATATTCGTCTATGCTTTTTACAGTATCGGGTATCGCAATCCGTTTTAATCCGGTGCAAAGAGCAAACTCCTCACCTATGCTTGTTAAACCGCTTCCTATAGCTACGCTTATTAAACCTGTACAACAGAAAAACGTTTCACATCCAAGGCTTGTAATGCTTTTTGGTATTGATACACTTGTTAAGCCGGAACAATAGCCAAACGCCAGATTGCCTATACTTGTTACGCTGTTGCCGATTGTTAGGCTTGTTAAGTCGGTGCAGCCATAAAATGCCCATTCATCTATACATTTTACACTATCCGGTATTATTATACTTTTTAATCCCGTGCATTCTTTAAACGCATAGTTACCTATACTTATTACACCGTTGTCGATTATAACATTTTTTAAGCCTGTGCAGCGAAAAAACGCCCATTCACCTATGCTTGTAACACTGTCGGGTATCGTTATGCTTGTTAAGCCGGCGCATTCTTCGAACGTACCATCACCTATACTCGTTACACCGCTTTCAATTGTTACGCTTGTCAAGTTAGCGCAGTCTTTAAAAGCATAGTCCATTCTTTTGACACTGTTTGGAATTGTTACTCTTGTTAATCCGGTGCACCACCAGAACGCATTCTCACCTATACTTATTACACTGTCGGGTATCATTATGTTTTTTAAGCCGATGCAGTGTGCAAAAGCTCGCTTTCCTATGCTTGTTACGCTATCCGGAATTGAAACACTTTTTAGATTGATAAAATAAGCAAAGGCTTCATTACCTATCCTTGTTATACCATTTTCAATAACAACATTTTTAACGGTTTTATCAACATCGCCATATTTTTCACTATATGAATTATCGGCATAAGGAACTATTATACCTTCAGCTTGGGAAAATTCATAATCTTCCATTTTTCCCCGGCCGCTTATGATAAGCGTTCCGTCGTCATAAAGTGTATATTTAACATTATCTCCTTTTTCGCCGCAAGAACCGCTTTTAATAATCTTTTTCGTTGTAGCTGCAAATACGCTCAGCGGCACAGCTGTCAGTGTCATGATAACCACCATAACGCAAGCTAAAATTCGTTTTAAAACCTGATGTTGCTTCATTTTGATTCCTCCATTTTTGAACTTTTTTCTTTAAATTGAATTTATCACAAATCTAAGAAAAAATCAATACTTTTTATAAAGAATTAAAATGCTTTTTGTCACTCGGGCAGAAAAAATGCGGCGGAAAACCGCCGCACCGTATTAACCGTGAGTGTAAAGACTGCCTTTCTGAGCGTTGACACCTTTAAGGTCAAAAAGCTCTGAGACGGTGACAAGCTGATAGCCCTTTGAAGTGAGCCACGGGATTATCTCAACCGCCGCGTCACCCGTTGCATAATAAAGATCATGCATGAGCACTATAGAGCCGTCTTTTGCGTTTTGCTTGATATTTGCCACTGTTTTAGATGTCGTTCTGTGCTGCCAGTCGAGAGTGTCAACCGACCAGTTTATAAGCGGATATTTAACCGCCGCTTTAACCTTGTCATTGACAGCGCCGCCGGGAGTTCTGACAAGTCTGACCTTCTGACCGCCGCTGTATTTTTCTATGGCTTTAACCGATGAATTTATCTCTTTTTTGATCTCGGCTGACGAAAGACGGGTGAGATTTGCGTGACTGTAAGTGTGACAGCCTATCTCACAGCCGAGAGCCGCTTCACGCTTTATACAGTCCTTATATGTCCCGACACGTGAGCCGACAACGAAGAAAGTGCCTCTGCCGTTATATTTTTCAAGGCAGTCTAAAATCTTGTTCGTGACAGGCGTATAAGGTCCGTCGTCCCAGGTCAGAGCGATTGCGGGCTTTTTCGGGTCAAGCGCACGCAGGCTGAGAGCTTCTGAATAAAGGCTTGTTTCTCCCTTTTTGACCGCTCTGAGCTTATATGTGCAGATTTTTCCGTATGCGGCTTTTTTGTCCGTGAAAGTGTTTTTACCCGACAGAACTTCGCCTGCCTTTTTCCACTTGCCCGAGCCTGCTTTTCTGTATATGTAATATGAAGTCGGCGCAGTGTTCTTCTTCCATGTGACGGTGACGCCCTTTGGTGAGTTCTTCACCGAAATTATTTTCGGCGCTCTGATGAAGGTTGCCTTTTCAGACTCGCTCGAGTATGCGCTCTTATAGCCGCCTTTAGCACTCCTCAACGCATACCTGTATTCATCGCAGTCTTTGACCTTTTTGTCGGTGTAGGAAAGCGTATCTGAGCCTTTGAGAGTTGCGATTTTCTTATAATTCCCGTCAGATGAAATTCTATAGACAATATAGGAGTCCGCCGAGCTGACCTTTCCCCAGCTTATTTTAATCCCGTCGCCTGTCTTTTTGACGGATTTTATCTTCGGCGCATAGAGAAAACAGAAGGACTTTATCTCGCCGAAAATCTCTTTATCGCCCGATTTATAAGCGATGGAATAATAGTATTCCTCGCCCGGAGTTATGTCTTTGTCGAAAAAATATGTCTTTTTTGTCCGTCTGATCTTTTCGCCCTCATCAGAGCCGACATTCCACCTGTAAACGGTGTATGTCTCAGCCTGCGGCACTTTGTTCCAGACAATCTTAATTGAATTGCTTTTAGCGCAGATTTTTGTTATCTCGGCCTTTTTGACCGTGTTTTCCGCCGCCAGAGGCGAAACGCAGAGCATTGTGCTCAGACAGATTATAACGGCAAGTGTAAACGTCAGAATTTTTGTGATTTTTTTCATTTTCTTTTCCTCTTCTTTCATTTTTCTACATAAATTATAGAGCTGTTTTCTGACAAAGTCAATAAGATAACAACAATATAACAAATATTTTAAATAAGTATATCAATAAGCGTGATACTCGTAATTTTATATAAACTTTCAATTTTTCAACACCTTAATTCTTGACAAACGCTGTTTTTTATCTGTATAATTCATAGCAAATGTTTTATATCTTATTTTCACGGAGGAAAGTTTAAAATGTCATGGTTTTTGTTCGCACTTATCGCCACTCTCGGTTGGGGCTTCGCCGATATGTTCTATAAAAAAGGCTCAGACGAAGACGATAGGTATTCACATCTGAAGATAGCCACATGGGTCGGTCTTGTCATGGGAGCTGTTTCTATTGCTCTTCTCATCTTCTCAGAGGAAAGAATGAGCCTTTCGGATATGCTCATAAACACTGTCAAGTATTCGCCCGCTTCTCTTTCATACATAATCTCAATGGTAATAGGCTACGCCGGTCTTCGCTATCTTGAGCTTTCTATCATCTCCCCCGTTCAGAATGCCTCGGGCGCATTTTCGACTGTCGCAATGATTGCTTTCTTTATGATAAGTGGCAGTATGGACAGCATCATGGATGAATTTTCGGTTCTTGACATTATCGGCACTGTCGTCATTGTCGCCGGTGTTGTGGCTCTGGCTGTTGTTGAGAAGAAGATTTCGGATTCTGAAAAGACGCTGACAAAAGAAGAAAGAAAATATAAAATCGGTGCTCTTGCGCTTATCTTCCCTCTGCTTTACTGTTTGTTTGACACAATCGGCACAGCCGCCGACGGAATTATTCTTGACGAAGAAACAGGTCTCGGTCTTTCAGAGACGCAGGTTCTTATTCTCTACGGTCTGACATTTCTTCTCTTCGGCGTTGTCGCCTGGCTCTATATGCTGATAAGAACAAAGAAAGCGTATAATCCTTTCAAAAAGAGCGAAATGAGTAAGGGTGCCGCTTCACTTTGTGAAGAATTCGGTCAGATTTTTTATGTGTATGCAATGGCCGCAAAGCCGATGCTTGCCGCACCGATGATTGCCTCCTACTGCATTGTTTCTATTATTCTTTCAAGAATATTCCTGAAAGAAAAGCTTAAGGCTTCACAGTACGCATGTGTTATAACCGTTGTTCTCGGCATTGTAATGCTCGGTATATCGGAGGGTCTTGCCGAAGCCGAATAAAAATAATAATTAAGACTGCATGAAACGCCGAACTTCAGTGCTGACTGAAATACGGCGTTTCATTATTGTTTCAGGCAGCATATTTTTCGTTCGTCAATGTACCCGTCTGTAGAAACTAATAAGGCTTTCCCATTTATATTTTCGTTGCTGTTTCATTCGGCGATTTTCTGCAGATAGTTCTGCATCTGTTTTTCGGTAATAGATTTATTCTCCGACTACGTTTTTACAGTTTTTTGTCCTTATTTTTTTGCCGCTTCTGAATTGATTGCCCCTGATGAAAATGTCCTCCGAATCCTTTGCGCTGATACAGATTCCGCTGTACTTTTTGAAGTTGTTGTCGATAATTTTTATATTTTTATGAACTGCACCGGTATACTTACGGTTTTCCGGCTTAATCAGAATCGGGGTCTGTCCGCAGTAATCGAATGTGTTATTCTTAATTGTAACATCACGGCACATTCCACTTTCGTACCAGCTTTTAGCATCATCAGAAAGTAAAATGCCGCTCATAGAGGTACTTATAAAATGATTTTTCTCAACATTGACCTTGCCTCTTGTCGTAATCAGCAGACCTCTTGTAATAATCCTTGTTGCCGTATTGTTTACAAAATTAAGATCCGGGCATGCGCTGATATCCTCAATCACCTTGCCGACACTTGCGTTTTTCGTACTGCTTACGGTCAGTCCGATTTCGTATTCATTCAAAAGCTTCGTGTCTTCGATGACCGCCGTACCCTCTTGCAAAAGCGTTTCCGGATTGATGTAGGCTATCGTATCACCGACCCTTAACGGATTGAAGCCGTGTGACTGCGGATGCATAAAGCGGACGGTCAATTTATTCTCCCTTAAATCGGTAATTCTGAAGTGTATTCCGTGAACATTGAGAAGATCGTCGCCTGCGCCGTCAAAATAGCTGTCTTTGATAATCATCTTTCCCCGGCACATACAGAGCTGAATGAAATCGGCAACAGACGCCATCTTTCTGACCGAGCCTTTTTCGGGCGCGAAGCAGACATTTTCGACCGTGATATTCTCAGAATCCTGTGCCACAAGGGCAAGAGAATAATTGAATCTTTGCTTAATATTTTCAAGCTTCACATTTTCGCTTTTATTGACAAATATTCCGGCGAACTGACGGCGTACATCAAAAAGATAGAATCGGTCGCCCGTTTTAAACCGGAAAGTGTTCGGATAACGGACACGAATTTTTCTGTTGCCTAAATTATGAATTTTTGCAGCGGAAAACAGTGGGTGCTGCACACGATTGATTTTATCCGGTGTTTTCGCCCGGATAAGTCCTATCCAATGGGCATTCAATGCACTTTCATCAGCGCTGACACTGTAATCTTTTCCGTAAAAATACAGCTTACCGCCCTGAAACTCATACTGACTGTCCCGATCAATTTCAAAATCAACACTGAAAAGGCTTTTGCCTATCACTTTCAGTTCATGCATATCCGGGTGAGCGTGTCGGATTTCAAGATTTTTCAGCGTAATATTATTACAATTCTCAATCGCAACATTCGTCACCTTGCCGTCAATCACAAAAACCGAGTCTCCACCGTCAAAGGTCAGGTCGCAGCCCCCGTCAAAGCAAAACGGCACAGCGTTTAAATGCGGCGTTTCATCGTTTTTGAACTCATCGTCGCCGGCCGTATTTGTAATATAGAGCATATGCTTTTCGCATTTTTGGCTGTCGATATAATAAGTGCCCTTTTCAAAAATGACGATTTTTTCGCCATCAACTGTTATTATGTGAGATAAAAGTGCAGACAATTCTTGTGTGATTTCCTGATTCGGCTTGATTCCGAAGTCAGTAGCGTGAATAATTCTCATTTTTTCAGTCCTCCAACATATTCCTGATTTTCTCACATTTCGTCAAGTCAGAAAAGCCGTAAAACGACTTGGCATTTTCAAAGAGAAACCCGTCTTTTATGTTTCAGTCAGTTACCTTGGTTTCAGAATAAAATCAAAGCTCGTTTTGTAGGTGATTTCCGCAATAGTCCGCGGATAATCACTGCCCTTCTTCAGCTTTTCAATTATACCAAAGTCGTCAAGCGTAAAAGGCTTGTTTTCTTCATAAGTGGAACAGATTTTTAGCCTCTCCGGATACATTTCTTTACCGACAGCAGATAACTGTCCTGATTGCCGTCGATTTTTTGCGTAATCAACGCACCGCCGGCGACGGTGCAGCAGGCATAAGGAGCAGAAAACACCGACTTTTTTGCAAGAGAAAGCAGCAGTTCGGCAAGCCTTTCATATTAAAATAATAAAAGTATATTATAAAACAAGGGCGGAGCATCTGCCCCGCCTTTGATGATTATTCGTTGTCCTCAGACTTTTTTGATTTTGCCGCCTTCTTTTCAGCCTTTGCCTTTTCAGCCGCTTCTCTGGCCGCTGCTCTTTCGGCTTCAAGCTTTTCGTTAGCGGTGATATTGGTCTGTATAGCGCCTTTGAGCATTTTAATCTTGCATCTGTCTGCGCCTGTTTCAATAACGAAAGCGTCTTCCTTAATGGTGACTATTCTTCCGCAGATGCCGCCGATTGTAACAACCTCATCGCCGACCTGGATATTGTCACGCATCTGCTGTTCTTCTTTCTGTCTCTTCTTCTGAGGTCTTATCATAAGAAAATACATAAGAGCGAACATAGCAACAAGCATAATTATCATTGTCATGCCTGAGCCCTGCTGACCGGCAGCAGATTCTGAAAGATACTGTAAAAACATAATTATTAACCTCCGAATTACAAATCCCGATTATTATACACAATTTTATATTCTTGTGTCAAGTATATCGACATATTTATTTTTAAATTCGCTGAAAGTGCCGTTATCGAGAGCTTCCCTTATTTTTTCCATGAGAGTGTTATAAAAATGCAGGTTATGCATAACAGCCAGCCGCATACCGAGCACCTCACCGCTTTTCATAAGATGTTTTACGTATGCCTTTGAGAAATGGCGGCAGCACGGGCAGTCACATTCGCTGTCAATAGGAGTGTCATCGAGCGCATACTTAGCGTTATTGAGGTTAATAATGCCGTGCCATGTGAAAAGATGACCGTGCCGTGCGTTTCTCGACGGCATAACGCAGTCAAATAAGTCAACGCCCCGTGAGACAGCTTCGATAATATTGCCCGGTGTGCCGACTCCCATGAGGTAGCGTGGCTTGTTCTCGGGCATATAAGGCTCAACGGCGGAAATAATGCGGTACATGTCTTCTTTCGGCTCTCCCACGGCAAGACCGCCTATCGCATAGCCGTCAAGGTCAAGCTTTGCTATCTGCTCCATATGCTTTATTCTCAAATCGTCAAAGGTACAGCCCTGATTAATGCCGAAAAGCATTTGCTTTTTATTTATGGTGTCGCTCAGCGAATTGAGCCGCTCCATTTCTTCCTTACATCTGTAAAGCCAGCGTGTCGTTCTCTCGCAGGATGCCTTAGAATACTCATATTTTGCAGGGTTTTCAACACATTCGTCAAACGCCATAGCTATTGTCGAACCAAGGTTTGACTGAATCTGCATACTCTCTTCGGGTCCCATAAAAATCTTATGACCGTCAATGTGCGAAGAAAAATACACGCCCTCTTCTTTGATTTTTCTGAGCCCCGCAAGCGAAAACACCTGAAAGCCGCCGCTGTCGGTGAGAATAGGACCGCTCCAGCGTGTAAATTTATGCAGACCGCCGAGCGTTTTGACATTTTTGTCGCCCGGTCTGAGATGAAGATGATATGTGTTGCAGAGCATAACCTGCGTGTGTATATCTTCAAGGTCAAAAGCCGATAGACCGCCTTTAATTGCGCCGCAGGTTGCAACATTCATAAACGCAGGAGTCTGAACGGTGCCGTGAACCGTTTCAAATTCACAGCGCCTTGCACTTCCTTCTTTTTTTAGAATTTTAAGCATTTATTGTCTCCTTCATGCTTTTTTATTTATGATAAGAATACGCCGAAGTTTATCGGAATAAAACAGCTTTACCGATTGGCAATATTGCCGTATTCCCGTTTCATAGCATCAATTGACACAACCCACTGTTTGCCGAATTTGCAAACATCTACGCCGTTTATGAGTTTGCCGTAAGAAATTGCCTTTCGAAGTGTACTTTCGTTAAGTCCCCAAAGCTCAGTAGCGTCGGAGAAAGCGATTAATCCGTCAAACGGTGTCTTAACCTCAACACTGTTCTCCCATAGCTCATCGCAGGATAAATCAAGTTCATCATTCCAGACGACACCGTAGCCGCCGATATCGACAGTTACGCAAAAAAACTCTTCGGGGTTATTAAGCAGGGATTTGAACACAGGCAGCTTTTTTTCCAAGGGCTTCATATCATAAATTTTAGTAACTCCCTCGGCAAATTGAACGCTCAATTTATATTCGGGCAAGGCTGATACATTTTTAATTTTATGAAACATACAACCCCTCCTTATTCTAACGGTGGTAGGCTCTTGAATTCCTGCGTCTCCCAAATTGTTTTAAGTTCTTCTCTATGAATGGAAATCCACTCCTGAACCATATTCATAGCCTTTTGTGGCAAGTGACCTTCAAGCACCTGACCCGTCATAAAGTCTATTGCCGCAACATCGTCATTATAAATAGCGTGAATATGCGGCGGATTGTGTTCACTCTGTAAAAAGTACATTCTTATAATTATTCCGTAAAATCTTGATAATACCGGCATTATATTCACTCCTCTGCTTCTACGGCTATAATATATCACGATACCGTGATATTGTCAATATTATATACAAAACAAAAGCACTTATCCTATAAACATCAAAAAATCAACTTACCAAACGGAATCTTAAAATGCCGCTTGGTAAGTGAGGTTGTGATTATCGAATAAGCATACAGTCGCCGAAGCTGAAAAATCGATAACGCTCTTTGACGGCTGTTTTGTATGCGTTCATCGTGTTTTCATAGCCGCAGAAAGCAGACACAAGCATAATAAGCGTGCTTTCGGGCAAATGGAAGTTTGTCAGAAGCGCATCTATACAGCCGAATTTATAACCCGGATAAATGAAGATATCCGTCCAGCCTTCATCCTGAGTTATCTCACCTCTGAGCTTAACAACAGACTCAAGCGTCCGGCAACAGGTCGTTCCGACGGCTATAACCCTGCCGCCGTTCTTTTTCGTGTCATTGATTAAATCGGCAGTTTCTTTCGGCAGAATATAATGCTCGCTGTGCATATGATGCTCTTCGATATTTTCAGCCTTGACAGGTCTGAAGGTTCCCAGACCGACATGAAGCGTTACATAACCAATGCTTACGCCTTTGTCCTTGAGCTTTTGCATTATCTCTTCGGTGAAATGAAGACCCGCTGTCGGTGCGGCGGCTGAACCGAGCTCTTTGGCATAGACAGTCTGATAACGGGACTTATCTTTGAGCTCTTCTGTTATATAATGCGGAAGCGGCATCTGACCTATTTCATCAAGAACATTGAAGAAATTGCCGTCATAGCTGAACTTCACGAGCCTGTTTCCATTGTCGAGAACTTCAAGAACCTCGGCTGAAAGTCTTCCGTCCCCGAAAGAAAAGCGTGCGCCCTCTTTTGCTCTTTTTCCCGGACCTGCAATTACCTCCCAAATATCGTTGCCTTTGTCATTGAGAAGCAGAAACTCAACATGCGCTCCCGTTTTCTCCTTGACGCCGTATATTCTTGCGGGGAGAACCTTTGTATTATTAAGTATAAGGCAATCGCCTTTTTCAAGCTCGTCAACGATATCGAAAAAATGCTTATGCTGCACTTCTCCGCTCTGTCTGTCGAGAACCATCATTCTTGATTCGTCTCTTTTTTCTGACGGGTGCTGAGCTATTAGCTCCTGCGGAAGATCGTAAAAAAAGTCAGATTTTTTCATTATTACCTCCAATAAAATAAAAAAACTGAAAAAATATAAGCGTTTTTTGTTTAAAAATACAAAAAAACTATTTTTCAATTGACTTAAAAAAAAACTTAATGTATTATAATTCAAATATTTAAAGTTATCAATACTTTTTATTAAAGTTTTATTTCAGAATGTAACCCGCTGAAGACAAAATGAATATGATAATTTAGCGGATGTAAAAGAAAGGTTGGTCATAATGGAAAAATTCAATGTAGGCGTCGTCGGCGCAACGGGAATGGTCGGTCAGAGATTCATGACTATTCTTGAAAATCACCCCTGGTTTGATGTTAAGGTTGTTGCGGCCTCAGCAGGTTCAGCCGGTAAGACTTATGAGGAGGCTGTCGGAAATAAATGGGTCATGACCACGCCGATACCCGAAAAGGTAAAGTCGCTCAAGGTTCTTAACGCATACGCAGATATTGACGAAATAGTCTCAAAGGTTGACTTTATTTTCTGCGCTGTCAATATGAAAAAAGATGAAATAAAGGCTCTTGAAGAGATGTATGCAAAGAAGGAGTGCCCCGTTGTTTCAAACAACAGCGCAAACCGCTGGACACCCGATGTTCCCATGGTTGTGCCCGAGCTTAATCCCGAGCATATAAAAGTTATTGACTCACAGAGAAAAAGACTCGGCACAAAGAGAGGCTTTATTGCGGTCAAGTCAAACTGCTCAATTCAGAACTATGTGCCCGCTCTTCACCCGCTTTTGAAATTCGGCGTCAAGGATGTTCTCGTCTGCACATATCAGGCAATATCCGGCGCAGGCAAGACCTTCGAAAGATGGCCCGAAATGGTTGACAATGTAATACCTTTCATCGGCGGCGAAGAGGAAAAGAGCGAAAAAGAGCCCCTCAAAATCTGGGGCAAGGTTGAAAACGGTGAAATTGTCACAGCCGAGAAGCCTAACATTACGGCTCAGTGCATCCGTGTGCCTGTAACCGACGGTCACATGAGCGCAACCTTTGTCAGATTTGAGAACAAGCCGTCAATCGAAGAAATCAAGACAATATGGAACAATTTCTCAGGCAGAGCTCAGGAGCTTGAGCTTCCCTCTGCACCCAAACAGTTCCTCCACTATTTTGAAGAAGAAAATATGCCTCAGACAAAGCTTTGCAGAGGCATTGAAAACGGCATGGCTGTCTCAATAGGCAGACTTCGTGAAGACACACAGTATGACTACAAGTTTATTGCTCTTTCACACAACACTCTCAGAGGCGCCGCAGGCGGAGCGGTTCTTCTGGCCGAGCTTCTTTGCGCAGAGGGCTATATTACACATAACTGATTTCAGGATTTATTAAAATAACGGACGGTCAAATGACTTGTCCGTTATTTTTTTGGAGTGTGATTTATTTGTCAGTATTTATCGGCTCAGGCGTGGCGCTCGTCACGCCGTTCGACAGGAACGGGAAAATAAATTATAATAAACTCAAAGATCTGATTGATTATCAGATAAAAAACGAAACGGATTCAATAATAATCTGCGGAACTACAGGCGAAGGCTCAACGATTGAATTTAATGAAAAAATCGAGTGCTTTGAAAAAGCCGTCAGGTATGCGGACGGTCGGGTGCCGATAATTGCGGGCACAGGCAGTAATTCGACGGCTTATTCTCAAAAGCTGATTACCGAAGCGGAAAAAACAGGGATAGACGCACATCTTATCGTCACTCCGTATTACAATAAGACCTCTCAGAAAGGGATTATTGAGCATTATTACACTCTCGCCGACACGGCAAAAAAACCCATTATCGTCTATAATGTGCCGTCAAGAACGGGAGTGAATATTCAGAGCGAAACATATTATGAATTATCAAAGCACCCGAACATAGTGGCAGTCAAGGAGGCAAACGGAAACCTTACGCAGATGATGAACACAATAAGGCTTTGTCGGGATAATCTTGACGTTTATGTCGGTAATGACGATCAGATTGCATCATCTGCGGCAATGGGCGCAAAAGGCGTAATATCGGTCTTAGCAAACATCTGCCCCAAAGAAACTCACGATATGGCGCTCAGCGGTATTATCGGCAACACTGAAAAAAGCCACATTTTACAGATGAAATACTTAAAGCTAATATCACTTCTTTTCTCAGACGTCAACCCTATCCCGATAAAAGAAGCGATGAACTATCTTCATATGGAGGTAGGTCCTTTAAGACTCCCGCTTGTTTCTATGAATAAAGAGAAAGCCAAAAAGCTCTTTGATGAAATCGACAGACTTAAATTAAGAATATAAAAATGCACTCGCAGAAAAGGATATGCACCCCAAAGGTTAAACACTTTTGGAGGTGCATAAATCTTTTATATTATATTGAATCTATGCGTCTTATCGTAACCCGTCGGTCTGATTTCGGGCAGAGACAAGCCGAAAATATCGTCGCAGGCTGAAGTAAACTCATAAAGCGTTTTATCCGTTTCCGACAGCTTTTCGGTGTCAGAGAAGCGGATAACGGGGATAATATCAGACTTTTTCCTGATATCGGAAATCAGCTTTGCTCCGTTTTCGTTACAGGCAAGCACATTGACAAAAGACGGTATTCTCTCCTGCATATCCTTTGTGACGCCGAGAAATGAGCATAGAATTATTCTTCTGATTTTTGAAAGAGTGTATCTTCTTGTTCTGACCTTTTCAAAAAAATCGTCAAGGCTTTTTGCTTCGGAAATTGCTTTTTTCAGTCGGTATTCAAGCCCCTCGGTTACATCGGCTATCTGAACAAAATCGTTTTCACTCATTTGCCTGAGCTTTGACAAAACGGTGATTTCAAGTTTGCTGAAATCGGATAAATCAGCTTTATCAATGCGGAAAGGCATATATTTTTCGGTGTTTTCGCCCTGACTTATTCGTTTTCTCAGATAAGAAGCCGAAGCGTAGTCACCGACGGGAATATCACTTCCGTGCTCATTCCCTTTTCTCTTAACCGCAAAAGGTTTTATCGTGCTTTTAAGCTCTTCAAGCTGTCTTATATATTCAAGAGCAAGAATATCGTTACCGCCGCACAGGCAGTCTTTTCCCGCCGCTTCAAAAAATGCATCGGGGTAAGACACTCCCCTTTTCATTGCGGCGTCAAGCTTAGTTTTGAAATCATATGAACCTGTTAAAGCGTGAACCGAATAAAGCTCGGAAAGACTGCTTTCTGCGCCGAAATATAAGCTGTCAACAATTTTTAGTCTGTCGAGAACACCGACGCTCCCTGCGGCAAAGGTCTGAGCCGGCGAAACCGCATACGGCAAAGGCAGCTCGATAACCAAATCAGCCCCGTTTCTGACCGCTTCACGCGCTCTTATATATTTGTCGCAAACAGCAAATTCCCCTCGCTGAACAAAATTTCCGCTCATTATGCATACGGCAAAATCATTATCGGCTTTCATATTTTCAAGCAGATATTTGTGCCCGTTATGAAACGGATTGAATTCACACACGGCGGCGCAGACTGTCATTTTTGCTTTCCTCTCAAAAAAATATATCTAAACTATTGAAATAATCAACCGCTTTCATTATAATATAAAAGTTAGGATTAAACAAGTATAAAATGTTTCGGAGGTAAAAAATCAATGAAAATTCTTGTTATCAACGCAGGAAGCTCATCACTGAAATATCAGCTTATTGACATGGTTGACGATTCGCTTCTGGCTAAAGGTATCTGCGAGCAGATAGGCGACGCTAACGCCACTTTCACACACAAGGTTCCCGCTGACAGCGAAAAGAACATCAAGGAAGGTCACCTGATGAAGGATCACGGCGAAGCTATTCAGCTCGTTCTTGACACCCTTGTTGACAAGAAACACGGCGTTATAAATTCAACCGATGAAATCGGCGCTGTGGGTCACAGAGTTCTTCACGGCGGCGAAAAATTCTCAGGCTCTGTTCTCGTCACCGAAGACGTCAAGGCGGCTATAAGAGAGTGTTTCAAGTTCGGTCCTCTTCACAACCCCGCCAACCTCAACGGTATCGAGGCTTGTGAAAAGATAATGGACGTTCCTCAGGTTGCTGTTTTTGACACAGGCTTTCATCAGACAATGCCCGATTATGCATATATGTATGCTCTCCCCTATGAATTCTATGAGAAAGACGGTATCCGCCGCTACGGTTTCCACGGCACAAGCCACAGATATGTTTCAATGAGAGCCGCCGCAATGCTCGGCAGAGACGACGCAAAGATTGTCACCTGTCATCTCGGCAACGGCTCATCAATCTCTGCTGTCATGAACGGCAAGTGCTTTGACACGACAATGGGTCTTACTCCTCTTGAAGGTATTCTTATGGGCACACGCTGCGGCTCAATAGACCCCGCTATTGTCACGACAATCATGAAAGAGAAAAATCTCACACCCGATGAAATGGATACTCTCATGAATAAAAAGAGCGGTATGCTCGGTCTGGCAGGCACAAGCGATAACAGAACAATAGAGCAGAGAGCAAAAGAGGGCGACGAAAGAGCTAAACTTGTCGAATCAATGCTTTGTCATCAGCTGACAAAATATATCGGCGGTTTTGCCGCAGCTATGGGCGGCATTGACGCAGTTGTTTTCACGGGCGGTATCGGCGAAAACAACCCGCAGTACAGAACAAGAGTAGCCGAAAAGCTTGAGTTCCTCGGCACAAAGATTGACGAAGAAAAGAACAAGCTCAGAGGTGAAGAAATTGATATTTCAACACCCGATTCAAGGCTCAAGCTCCTCGTCATTCCGACAAACGAAGAGCTTATGATTGCAAAGGATACATACGAAATAGTATCAAAGCAGTGATATAATACAGACTTCAAAACAAAAACTACCGGGCGACCTCGAAAGATCGCCCGGTTACTTTTTTAGTATAAATACCGTAAACTTTTTAAATTGACTTGAGAAGTGCGGGGAGCTTAGCTATAGCGCCTGCAAGACCCTTTAAAATCTTTCCGAGACCCTTGCCCGCTGATTCTCCGTTGAGAATCATAAGAAGACCGTTCGCCATTTCTTCGGTGAAAACGCCGCCGCTCATTGAAATAAAGTTTCTGATGGGTATCTGGAGAATCATGGCTTTCATCATACCCGACGAAGCTCCGCCGGCTGTGAAGTTGAGATCCATAACCTTTTCGATAAGAGCGTTTATTCTCTTGCCCCACTTCGAATTTGTTGCGTTTTCAAGTGAGCATGTCAGGTCAAGTTTTGCGCCCGGTGCAAATGTCGCTTCGGGGATTTCGTGACCGAGAACAGCTTCAAACTGACTGTCGGGAATATTCTTCATATCAACAGAATAATACGCAGGGGCGGTTTCTCTGTAATCGGGAATTTCAGCCTTTACGGTGCTCTCAACATTTACGCTTCCCTCAAGACGGATATCTCTTGACGAAGCACCGACGAGAATATCAAATTCGCCGCTCTCAACGTGCCAGTCACCTATGTTGACATTATAATACGCAAAGGCTCTCTTTGAAAGCTCGACTGAAACGGTTTTTTCTTCGCCCGGCTCAAGATAGACCTTGACAAAGCCTTTCAGCTCCTTCTTCGGGCGGAAGATTGTGCTTTCTTTATCGGCGACATAGACCTGCGCGACCTCTGCGCCCGCAACCTTGCCTGTGTTCTTGACCTTGAATGAGACAGTGAGAGTGTCGGTGTCTTTAATCTTTTTCTTCGAAAGCTTGAGACCCGAATATTTGAACTCTGTGTATGAAAGACCGTAGCCGAACGGGAAAAGAACCTCTTTATCCGCTGAGTCGTAATATCTGTAGCCGATATATACGCTTTCTCTGTATTCAACGCTTCTTATCGCACCGGGGAAGTTATCAAAGCACGGTGTGTCAAGAAGTGAAAGCGGATATGTTTCAGCGAGCTTACCGCTCGGGCATACCTTACCGGTTAAAATTTCGGTGACTGCCGCACCGCATGCCTGACCGCCGAGATAGCCGTTAAGCACAGCCTTGACTTTCGTCAGCCACGGCATAACAATCGGTGAACCGCCCGAAAGAACAACGACGACGTTCTTGTTCACGGCGCATACCGCTTCAAGAAGCTCTGTGTGCGCCAAAGGAATGTCGAGACATTCTCTGTCATAGCCCTCTGACTCGTAATTCTCGGTCAGACCTATGAAAACAACAGCCGTATCAGCCTGTTCGGCAACCTTTACCGCGTCGGCAATAAGCTCATAGTTGGGCTTGTCGTTCTTCTTTTCATAGCCCGGCGCATATGATGTCGTGTAACCCTCGTCAAGGAACGAGTCAAATGCACTCGAGAGCTTTGTCGGATTGATATTTGATGAGCCTGCGCCCTGGTAACGGGGCGCTCTCGCCATTTCGCCGATAAGCGCAACGCTTTCACCCTTATTGAGCGGAAGAATATTGTCTTCGTTCTTGAGAAGAACCATTGAAGACGCCGCAATCTCTTTTGCAAGCTCATGATGAGCTTCTTTGTCGTATGTATAGCCCTCTTTGAGGTTTTCCTTACCCTTGAGAATTATATCAATAAGTCTGTCAACAGCCTTGTCAAGCTCCTTTTCGTCAAGATCGCCGTTTAAGACAGCATTATAGAGCTTATTTGTGTTATATCCGCCTGAGCCGGGCATTTCAAGGTCGTTGCCCGCTTTTAAGCCCTTGACTCTGTCGTTTGCCGCACCCCAGTCGGTGACAACAATACCCTTAAAGCCCCATTCGTCACGAAGAACTTTATTCTGAAGCCAGTCGCTGTCTGAACAATATTCGCCGTTTAATCTGTTGTATGCGTTCATGACAGTCCAGGGCTGAGCCTTTTTGACCGCCGTTTCAAATGCGGGAAGATAGATTTCACGAAGTGTTCTCTCGTCAACAACGGTGTTAATTTTCATTCGTCTTGCTTCCTGATTGTTTGCGGCGAAGTGCTTGAGTGAAGTGCCGACGCCCTTTGACTGAACGCCGTTTATAAGAGCGGCGCCCATTTCACCGGCAAGAAGAGGGTCTTCCGAAAAATATTCAAAGTTTCTGCCGCAAAGAGGCGAACGCTTCATGTTTACGCCCGGACCGAGAATGACACTTACCTTTTCCTGCATACATTCTTCTGCAAGAGCCTCGCCCATTTTATAGAGAAGCTCCGGGTCCCACGAGCAGGCTGTTGTGACAGCGGTGGGGAAACAGGTTGTCGGCACTGAGTTATCGAGTGATGAACCCGTCTTGCTTTCATCTTTCTTTCTCAATCCGTGAGGGCCGTCTGTGAGGCAGATTTCGGGAAGACCGAGTCTCTCAACGCCGTTCATGTGCCAGAAATCCTTACCTGTGCAGAGGGAGACCTTCTCAAAAAGTGTCATTTCTCTGATAATATCCTGATGCTTCATGGTTTTCCTCCTGTGTTTAAAAATTTACGTTTTCAATTATACAACAGCGAAGTAATTATTTGCAAGCATTTATATGAAAAAATAGTATAGATATATTAACTTTCGGTTAAAAAATTATTGCATTTTTGTCTTTATAGTGTTATAGTATTTTTATCAAAAAACGGAGGTATCAGTATGACAAAGAAAATTATTTCAATTATTTTAGCTTTTTCGCTGATTTTTTCAATCGGCGCCGTTACCGTATCGGCTAAGGAAAAAGCAACTCCCGACATAAGCGAGATTGCGGGTGCAATAAAAGGCGACATTGACGGAATAAAAAAGTCAATCCCTCTCATTTCTTCACTTTCAAAGAAGCTGATGCATAATCTTCAGCCTTATATCATGGATGTTGTTCTCACCCCCGAGAATATCGAAACGGCTGTTGATCTCGGTTCAAGACTTATGGCAAAGCTTATTGACAAAATCACAAAGCCCGACGAGCCTACAGAACCGACTGAGCCCACTGAGCCTACTGAGCCTACAGAACCTACAGAGCCCACAGACCCAACTGAGCCCACCGAGCCTACCGATCCCACCGATCCGACAGAACCGACTGAGCCGCCGAAAGAAGAGAGCATACTTATTAAAGAGCTCAAGGCAATTCTTCAGCGTTATATTTTCGTCAAGGTTGACGATGTCGACGCCGCAACAATGGCTGCTCTCGACTCGTCCGAGATTACCTATGCGCTTGTCACAGACGAGGACGGAACGGTTTATATAAGCGTTGATATTGAAAATAACCCCGAAATATTCAACTACGCTGTTTTCAGAAATGTTGTTGACGGTCTTTATGCCGCTCAGGGCGAAGAGCTTCTTAAAAACGATAACGGCGAAACAGACTACGCTATGAGCTATGAGCATATTGCAGGCGAGCTTGCTTTCCACGCAATTATCTTCGCCGCCGTAAACGAGGTCATCAATGTAACAGGCACGACGAACGCAACAATAGTCAAGTTATATAATCACGCCGCAATCGCAGACCTCAATTATGACGAAGCAAGAGTTCCCTCTGAATTTCTGTCAATCTTAGGCGTTCTCCTTGTTGATCTTCTTCAGTTCAATCTCTTAAAGCTCTTCGGAGTTTTATAATCCTAAATAGTAAACCACCGGCTGAGCCGGTGGTTTGATCAACCTCTTGAAAGGGATATTACTGGCTTTCCCCCTCAAGGGGTTCTGAATCTTAACATAGCGCAATACTTTCTCAAGCTGCCGCTCACGAGCGGCTTTTTTCTTTGCATATTTTGTCATTTTACCCGTTAACAGGACAATGTATTATTTCAGTGTCACCCTGTCATTTATCCGTCCTTTTTATGCAATTATTTATCTTCCCTCAGTTCAACCTGATTATTCTCACGCAAAAAGCAGTAAAAAACCTCTTTTGCCTAACGGACAAAAGAGGTTTTTTACATGGCGGAGGAGAAGGGATTTGAACCCTTGCGCCGGAGTTACCGACCTACTGGTGTTCGAAGCCAGACCCTTCAGCCTCTTGGGTACTCCTCCGTGTATCGAACAAGAAAGATTTTATCAAAACATCATTATTTTGTCAAGCGATTTTTACTTTATTATCAAATTTATTATCATATATGCCGCACCGCATATCAGCATAACTAAAACAGGGCTGATTTTCAGCTTTCTTATTGCAAAAAAAGCAAGAGCGAAGAGCACAGCCGCAACAATATTAACGCTTTCAAGCGAAACACCTGCAAAACCGAAAATAACACTCAGAAGAATAGTCAGCCCTGCGCTTGCGATAAGAGCGACAACTGCAGGTCTCAGACTGCTGAGCACAGTCTGCATAGCCGACAGCGTTTTATACTTATAATATATAAAAAACAGAATCGACACGATTATGAGCGACGGGAGTATACTTCCGAATGTTGCCATAATCGCTCCCGGAACACCCGCTACACGCATACCCGCAAAGGTTGCGCCGTTGACAGCAATAGGACCCGGCGTCATTTCGGCGATAGTAACAAGATCCGTAAACTCACTCAGCGTCAGCCACGCATACTTATCAACAACAACGCTCTGAATAAGAGGCATCGCCGCATATCCGCCGCCTATACTGAAAAGCCCGACTTTGACAAAACCGAGAAAAAGCTCAAGATAAATCATTTTCCCCTGCCCCCTTTCTTTGAAACAAGGGCTTCTGTAATGCCGACGCAAAGCGCCGCCGCAATAACGAGAATAACATTCACCTTGAAGAAAAATACCGACACAAACGCTAAAAGCATTACCGCAGTGTGAAGAAACGATTTTTCTTTTATCACCTTGCCGCTAAGATCACAGACCACATCGCACAGCACAGCCGCCACGCCAGCCTGCATACCCTTCAAAAAGAGCGAAGCATATTCGTTCTGTGAAAATGCATTATAAAATAATGAGACAACCGTGATAATAACCATAGGCGGTATTATCATCGCCAAAACGGCGGTTATCATTCCCGCAAAGCCGCAGACACGCAGACCCACGAGAATGGCCACATTGACCCCGATTGCCCCCGGCGAGGACTGAGCCAGCGCAATAAGGTCAAGCATTTCGTCTTCGTCAATCCAATGAAGAGCGTCAACAAACTTCTTTTTCATAAAGGTCGAGATTACAAAGCCGCCGCCGAATGTGAACGAGCTTATATAAAGCATATTCAGAAAGAGTTTTAAAAGTCTTTTCCCTTTTTCCATTATTTTCCTCCAAAGGGTTTATATATGTGATATTTATATCACTTAATTGTTGTTCTGTCAACGATATAAGGCTGTTTTTCGGAAAATTTTAAATAAAACTTTTCAGAAAATGTGAAAACCCAGCTCACTTTTTCAAGTTTTATGATATAATATATTTGCCTTGAAACAATGCAACAGGTATTATTACAATTCTCAGCGTTGGTGCTAATGCGCAAAACTAACACATGTTTGCGCTTAAAAATATCTTTCAGGCACTGATTTATATATTGTTTCAGGCTGAAGCTCCTATATAGTTATAGGCGTCTTTTATCTCAGAAAAATTATGGAACAAAAACCGCCGCGTTCATCACCCTTTAACTGCTATTTATGCTGACGCTTTAGCGGCAGAATGGAGATTATTATGTATAAACAATTCAAATTAAGCGACAAAAAAAGAATATTATCGGCTGTTTTTTGTGTGCTATGCGGACTAATCTTGTTTTCAGCGGCGAGTACTGCTTCGGCGGCAGACACAAAAACAGTTCGTGTCAGTATTTATGCTATGGAAAAAGAATATGAAAAATATATTTCCATACCCGGTTCATTAAAAAAATCATACACTATCCCGCTCTCCGGAAAGCTTTCGGATTATCAATACACAGTTAAAGGTGATTCTGTTAATATTTCA
>JBJEOI010000015.1:0-64973 GCA_051880635.1 Acutalibacteraceae bacterium
GAAAAGCACGAAAAATTCTTGCTTTAAGGCTGGTTCGGATTATACTTTTCACCCTTCCCTTGCGTTATGCGACTACGCTGAAAACATATTGACAGAAATTATTCTCAGAACTGATTTTTCCGAAAAAACCGCACATATTGCGTCAATAATAACTGTGTGCAAATCGGCGCTGATGTATGCGGTATTTATTATAATTATCGCGCTCGTTATTCTTCGTGCGGTCAGAGCAAATCAAAGGAAAGGTAAATAAGGATTATACTTCTCACCCTAAACGGCGAAAAAACACTTCGCCGTTTTCTGTTTATAAAAAGTTTATACTTTATATACATATGAATTTTCGTGAGAAAAAGCGAGAAAAAACGAGAATAAATCAGCATTTAAGAGAAAACTTTAAAAAGAAATCAAACCGTGTCGGGTTTTCGCTGATTTTTTGTAAAAAAATGTTGACAAATGCGGATTTTGGCACTATATTTTATCTTATCGTAAACACGAAACCATATCTCTCATGAGACAGGTTATTTTATTGAAAATCGGGTAGAAAAGGGGGACGACAATGAAAAAAGACACCTTAGTCAAAAAAATAGTATCCGCACCGTATTATCTGTGGGCTGTCTTATTTGTTATTGTTCCGTTAGTGATGGTTATTTATTACGCTTTCACTGATGCAAACGGAGCTTTTTCTCTTGATTACATCAAGACGCTAGACAGTTACAGGTATATTTTTCTGCGCTCAATCTGGTATGGCTTTTTAGCGACGGTTATATGTCTCGTTATAGCCTACCCTCTCGCATACATAATGGCGAATTCGGGCGCATCGTTTCAGCGTATGAGCATGATTTTAGTTATGCTCCCAATGTGGATGAACTTTTTGATACGAACGTATTCGTGGATGACTATTCTTGAAGATACGGGTATAATCAACACTCTGCTTCAGAAAATCGGACTCGGTCCGCTTCATATGATAAACACTCCGGGCGCAGTCGTTCTCGGTATGGTCTATGACTATCTGCCCTTTATGATATTGCCGCTTTACACGATAATGGCGAAGATGAACAGGTCTGTTATCGAGGCGGCTCAGGACCTCGGCGCAAGCAAGCTGACGGTCATAAGAAAGGTTATTTTTCCGCTTTCTATGCCCGGTGTCGCCTCGGGCTTCACAATGGTTTTCGTTCCGTCGGTATCGACCTTTTACATTTCAAAAAAGCTCGGCGGCGGCACATTTGCGATGATTGGCGACGTTATCGAAATGCAGTTTCAGTCGTCATATAACTATAACCTCGGCGCAACGCTCTCGCTCGTGCTCATGGTTCTTATAATTATCTGTATGGCGGTTATGAACCGCTTCACGGAGGAAGACGACGACAAAGGAGGTTTAATCGCATGACAAAGAAAAAAATGCCTGTGGCCTCAAAAATTTATGTCGCTTTAATATTTTTATTTCTGTATGCGCCCATCTTTGTGCTTATTCTCTACTCTTTCAACCAAACGGCAAGCACAAGCGTATTCACGGGCTTTTCACTGAGATGGTATAAATCTCTTCTCAACGATGAAGCGTCGCTTCGTTCGCTCTATAACACTGTTATTCTCGCCGTTACATCTTCTGCTATAGCCACTCTTTTAGGCTCGGCGGCGGCTGTCGGAATAAACGCCATAAAGAACCGCCATGTCCGCTCCTCGGTCATGACCGTCACAAATGTTCCGATGATGAACCCCGAAATTGTCACCGGCGTTTCAATGATGCTTCTTTTCGTTTTTGTCGGCAGACTTGTCGGCATGAAGAATGTTTTAGGCTTTCAGACTATGCTCATAGCGCATATTACGTTTGAACTGCCATATGTTATTCTCAACGTAATGCCTAAGCTCAGGCAGACAGACCCGCATCTGCCCGAAGCGGCAATGGATTTGGGCTGCGGACCTGTCAGGGCTTTCTTCAAGGCGGTACTGCCCGATATAGTGCCCGGCATCGTCTCAGGCTTTATCATGTCGTTCACGCTTTCGCTTGACGATTTTGTCATAAGCTATTTCACTCAGGGGCCGACCTTTGAGACGCTCCCGATAAGAATATTCTCAATGACGAAAAAGAGAGTCAAGCCCGATATGTACGCTCTTTCGGTAATAGTATTCGCGGCAGTTCTTATTATGCTTATTCTCGTCAATGTCGCTCAGGCAAGAAGCGACAAAAAACAGATGAAGAGCTCTGTTGAAGCAAAAGAAACCGACTGAGCTATATGATAAAAACGGTTAATTCGACCTATGGTGGTGATATTATTGAAAAAAATACTTTCCGCTTTTATTGCGGCTGCGGTGATGCTCAGCGTTGCCCTTACCGCATACGCATACGACTTCGAAAACCCCGACTATTATAATGTTGACGAGCTTAAAGGCACTGTTTTAAACGTCTATAACTGGGGCGAATACATTTCGGAGGAAGAAGACGAAGAATACTATATGTTCGACATCAACTCCGAATTTGAAAAGCTCACGGGCATTAAGATAAACTACACAAACTACGACACAAACGAGGACCTTTACGCTAAGCTGAAGAGCGGCGGCTCAAGCTATGATATTGTTATCCCCTCAGACTATATGATTCAGCGTTTCATCGCCGAGGGTCTTGTTCAGAAAATCAATTTTGACAATGTTCCGAACTATAAATATATCGCCGAAGAATACCGCAACATGTATTACGACGAAAATAACGAATATTCAATCCCTTACTGCGTGAGCACTGTCGGTCTTATTTATAACACGACGATGGTTGACGAGAAGCCGACAAGCTGGTCGGTGCTCTGGGACCCCAAATATGAGGGAAAAATTCTTATGTTCGATAACCCCCGTGACACCTTCGCTATCGCTCAGAAGCTCCTCGGTCAGTCTTTAAACTCGACCGACAGCGAGGAATGGCGTGAGAGCGCCGCTGAGCTTATCGCTCAGAAGCCGCTTCTTCAGGGCTATGTTCAGGACGAGGTCTATAACAAGATGATAGGCGGCGAGGCGGCTCTTGCTCCCTATTACGCAGGCGATTTTTTATGCATGCAGGAGGAAAATGAGGGTCTCGACTTCTGCTACCCCACAGAGGGCTTCAACATTTTCGTTGACGCCGCCTGTATTCCCTCATGCGCTCAGAATGTCAGGGCGGCGGAGATGTATCTGAACTATCTTTGCGACCCGAGAGTCGGTCTTGCAAACGCATATGCGACAGGCTATGCAACACCTAATACGAAGGTCAGAGAAATGGAAGAATACGAAGAACTTTCGCAGAACCCTTATCTCTACCCTGAAGAGGAAGATATGAAAAACTGCGAATATTTCTTCGATATGGATGATGACACTCGTGCGCTGATGAACAGTCTTTGGCTTGATGTCAAGGCGAGCGGTCAGCAGGGCAAGGGTCTTTATGTCTGCTATGCGGTTACGTTTGTGATTATTGCCGCTTTTCTGATTTACAGAGCTATTCACAAGCGTTATATTGAAAGTTTTTATGATAAATAAAAAACCACCGGCTCAGCCGGTGGCAGACTTAAAAAAAGTATTGAGAAACTAAAAAACGCCTCTTTAAATATTTTCTTAATTAATCTTAGCTGAAATCATAGCCGTAAAAAACAGACAGCCGTCTTGGTGGTCGTTTCTTACATTTTCCATTAGTTTTACCTCCATTTGCTATTTAGTGCAGTTAGTAGATGCACTTTTCCGTAGCAAATGGAGGTATTTTAATGAATCTTTTTTCTTTCTGAACTGACACTAAAGCTCGTGCACTCCACCTGCATGTAAGGTGATTTTTTTATCCGGATAATAAAATACGAACTGAAAGTCAGAACAACCCCTTTTTATGCTTGAGAAACTGTCTGCCAGACCTGAACAATCTCATTTTCGGTTTCTTCCCAAAAATAAACCGTTCTGAAGCCCTCGCTGACAGTCGGCTCTTCGGTATAAACGATTTCTTTGTCGCCTGAGTGATATTTTTTGTGTCTTATAAGCTGACCGTTAAGTATTATTCCGTATTCCATTAATCCAAAGCACCTCCCGTGAAAGCTACCGTACCGCTGTTTGTGTAAAAAATGTCGTTTAAAATATCATACATTCCGAGAACGCTGTCGCTGTTTCTGAGCGCAGGTACCATATCCTGAACCTTTGTTTCTCCCTCATAGACAGTGTATCTGCCCAGTCTTACTTTTGAAAAACCGACCGTACCGTCGCTGACATTGTTTCTCCCGAAAAGATATATTTCACCTGTGCCTACAAGCGGTGAATTTGTATTAATATACGCCGGTCTTTCTTCATCGGGTAATTTTGTTTTAAAATATACACCGCTGCGGTTCATTTTCATAAAATAAACATAGTTATGCATTATCTGAAAAGACTTGTAGTTTCCGACGCCGAATTTAAAATAAAGACTGCCGGCAATATCTATATAACAGCCCTCGTTTTCATTTTCTGTATTAACGCCGAAAATATATTGATCGCCTGTAACGATGTGTCTGAAAAGCACTTCAAACGCCGTGTCATTTGTTACATAGTGCCCTGTTTTGATATATTGTGCGCCGGTACTTTCAAGATATTCCATCTGAGTGTAGCCCTCAGGCACAAGGATTTCGGCTCCGCCGTTTTCTGCGTTCACACTGACAGTCACTTTATTGTACGCCTCGCCTTCAGGCGCAAGATAGACGCCGTTTTTGGAAACAGTTAGCGCACCGGTCGAAAGCCCGCTGTTTCGAACGCCTAAAGCAAAGGATTCTTTGTCAAAACTCATTTTTCAAACCTCTCAGTAAAGATATTTCGCTGTGACAACCGAATTTTCCTCAGCTAAAAAAGTCACACTGTAAAGAATTTCACAGCCCAGAAGAGAATAAACGCCCTCTTCGGCGTAGCTCTTGATTTCACCCGTTTTAAGGTCGATAAACCCGAGCTCATGCTCATCATCCTCCTGTGAAACCTTTCCCATAACTCTGACCGCACCCGAGCTGACGGAAAATCCTGCCTGAATACAGGCGTTATTTGAATTACAGTCAAGCAAAACGGTCTTTTCGCCGCTTTCACCGTCGAAAATCTTATTTATCATTTCTATTGTCATTATAAAAACCTTCTTTCATTTTTTCCCTCCGTAGAGTGAGAAAAATCACCCTGAGCGAAAGCCGCACCCTTTCGCTTTTTTCGAACATATGTTCTATTTCTATTATAGAACCCTCATTGATTTTGTCAAGAAATTCGGTGAAAAAGGGATAAAAAAGAGTTACACCCGGATTAGTCAAATCAGAATGTAACTCTTTTTTATATTTATTTTGAACTGCCGATATAATAAGGTATGACCCATAAAACGAGAAGGCTGACCGTTATAATAGCCCCTGAAGCAATCCCCACATAAAGGAACTTTTTGGTTTTAAGCATCGCTTTAATATCTGTCTCATTTTCAGGCACTTCAAACAGCTTTTCCCTCTGCCTTATTTCTTCGTTCGTGATATTGTCGTCAAAATATGAAACCGCTTTCAGAACGATAATATTAATTAATATCGCCGCTAAAAACGGGTCAAAATAAACAGGCAGCTTTACTCCCGTTGTCAGAGTATATATTTTCAGAATGAAATTTACGCAGAAGCCCGTCAGCATACCGAAAAAAGCACCCTTTTTCGTCACACGCCTGTCCCATATCGAAGCTATTGCAACGGGGAGATATGCCGCCGCAACAACAGTTGTGCCGAACTGCATAATCCAGAATATCTGAGGCGGATTCCAGACGGCAACAAGAGTTATTATTACCGAAACGCAAACTATGATTATCCGGCTTGAAAGAATACTCTTTTTGCTGTCCTTGATTTTAAGAATATCATTTGTCACCGATGTGCCTATCAGAGACAGAAATGTCGTTGCGCTCGACGTACCTGCGGCTATTATGCCTGTCAGAAGAAGAACACCGAGAAGCGTCGGCATCATGTTCTGAGAAGCCCAAATAACAGCTTTTGACGAAGCAGTCAGCTCAGGGTTCACACTTCTTATGAAAACGCCTGAGATAAGCACGAGAAACTGAACAAGGAAAACCGTCGCCGACGCACCGACCGTTGAACGGATAACCACCTGTTCATTCTTAGCCATAAGATAACGGCTCGCCTGCCAGGGTCCGACCATTGTTACGCCGAGCCATGAAACGCCTGAGATAACGGCCCATATAGTGTTTTCTACGCCCGAGCCGTAATAATAATCCGGACTGCCGCCCCACGAGAGAATACCCCGTGTCTCTTCGCTCTGAGCCAGCCTTTCTATTGTCGCAAACCAGCCGCCTGAGCTTTGCGCAATAACTATGACGCATACGACAGTAATAACGGTGAAAAACAAAAACATTATCGTGTCGGTGATAAGAACGCCCTTGCTGCCCGCAAGAATTGTTATAAGCGAAAAGGCGCACATCGCGATAATAATGCACCGCTCATAATCAACGCCCGTAACCTGCTCCATAACCGTTGCGATGCCCTGAATACACGACAGAAGATAAACCGACATCGAAATAATCGCAACTACGGTCGAAAGAATATGTATAGGACGAGAACAGAAACGCCGACCGAAAAACTCGGGTATTGTATAAACCTCACTTCTTCTCAGATAACGCCCGAACAGAACGCCGCCGAGAATATAGCCCGCCACAAGAACGCCGCATATTATAAGAATCGGCGCAAAACCGCCGTCAAAGGCTTCGGCGAGATCGCCCGTGTATGCGCCGGTGCCGAGAAATGAAGCAATAAGCGAACCTGTGATAAGCAGAGTCGGGGCTTGCCTGCCCGCAACATAAAAATCGTTAGCCGTCTTAATCCTTCGGCTGATAAAAGCGCTGACGGCGATATATAACACTATCGAAATAACGATACCGATAAGATAAGGGTTCATAAGTCGCCCTCCTCTGTTTTCTCCTGCGCTCTTCTTATATCTTTATTGAGCATTATAAGCGCAAAAAGGGAGGCGGCGCAGGTGAAAAGCCCCATAGCTACTGCAACAACCGTTTCCATCAGGCAAGTTCTCCTTTTTCTTTTATCTGACGGCTGACATTACCGTAGGTTAAAAACCTCTCATAATATGTCATCATATTTTCGGAATAATCCTTTCCGTTTTTTATCATATAAAGCGCCCAGACGGTGTAGTAGAAATAATTAAGAACGGCGCAGTTCACGACATGATATATTTCATCTATATGTGGCGGTCTGCCGAAATAAAGCTCAAGACCGTTTAATACATTTTCCTTTTTATACGGCAGAAATGTGAAAAGCTTGCAGATATCAAAGCCCTTATCGCCGTCCGCAGAAAACTCCCAGTCAATCAGAACAGCTTTCTTTTCGGTAATAAGAATATTCGGAATATCAATATCATTGTGGCAAAGACAAGAGTCCCATTTATCTTTCGTTAATTCATCATAGAACTCTTTTGCTTTTTCTGAAAGACCTTCAAGGTATGCGTAAGATGAATTATCGGCTGAATTAATCATATCAATGAGTTTTAACGCTTCATCATAAAAATCAAAGCGTTCGCCGACGGTTTTTGCGTTATCATGAAGATTTCTTAAAGAATCAGCCAGCAGCTTAACATGCTTTCGGTCAGACGGGTCATAATCGGATATTGCGTCTATATATCGGCTTATTTTTTGCCCGCTGTTTCCGTCAAAATAAATCAGGCTGTCGTCAGCGCCGATTTCAAATGCGCTTTTGTTTGCCTTCGCTTCCCGGGAGCGGTGATGAATTTTATCAGCCTCCCGCCCCGGGTGGCGATAGCAATATCTTTCGCCCTTACAGGAGAAAACAAAGGTTGCGTTTGAAAAGCCGTGCGGAAGTTTTCTTATATCCGTAATATCCTCAGGCTGACAGTCAAGCGCTCTGCAAATATTATTTATCAGCTCGATGCTGTTATTTTTAATGTAGTCGGGGTCATAAGCCTTCAGGTCGTCAATCGAGTCAAACTCATATATCACTCCGTCGGGATACTTCTTGATATACATCTCAAGTTTGTCGAGATTTTCGGTGAAAATCCACTCCCAGTAATAGTTTTCAACCCCCGGCTTGCCGAAGTATTCGCTAAGAAGCGGGAGAAAGTTTTCTGAAAATTTTCTGTCAAAATATGCGTGACCGAACATGACCCACATATTTTCACTTGGCTTGCAGGTATTTATTATAAGACCGTTTTTATCAGTGAAGAAGCCTCGCTCATAGTTCTTTTCTTTAATAAAAACAGAAGCGTAAAACGCACGGTATTCGTATTTATTGAACACATTCTCCACAAAATAATTGTCGGCGCAGATAATATATGTGTTTGAGAGCTTATCTTTAACGCAGTTCAGAGAGGAATGTGTGTTTTTAATTCGGTATTCGTTATTAATAGCAAACTCTACGCCGTATTTTTCTTTGAGAAACAAAAACTTCTCCATCATATAGCCGATAACTATTGTAATATCATAAATGCCTTTTTCGTGAAGCTGTCTGATTATTCTTTCAATGAGAACTTCGCCTTTGACCCTCAGAAGCGCCTTGGGAATTTCATAAGACACGGGCACAAATCTTGTTGACATGCCTGCGGCGAGAATAACGGCGTTTTTGACTTTATAAGGTCTCAGAGCTTCACAGCCGCTTTCGGTTATTTCATATTTTTCAGTGATAAACCCTCTTTCAAAAAGCGAAGTCACAAGAGAGTTAGCCGTTCCGAGAGAAACACCGACTGCTTTAGAAATACTTCTCTGATTTATTTTGTCTTTTGTTTGAGCAATATATAGAAGAACCTCAAATTCTCTTTTTTTAAGCATTTTCTCGCCTCTGTTTGTTCAATTTTCGAAATCTTAGCATAGATTTTGAACCTTGTCAACAAAATTCGACAAAATATTACATAATATGCTAATGTGCAATAAAAAAACTGCCGCTTCGGTTTTATCCGTCAACGACAGTTAAATTATTCAGTTAAATTAAAGCGGTATCAAACAGGCTTATATTCTTTTATCTGTTCTTCAGCAAGCGCCCAATTCCTTCATAGCCTCAAAAAACGCATCAGCCTGATTATTCGGGTTTGCATTCTTTGTTGCCTCAAAGTCATACCATGAATATTCAAGATCGTGAATAATAATCGGTATTTCTTTGCCGAAATGTTCTTTTATTGTTCCGTCTCTCTGGAGCTTTTCGGCAACAGATGAAGCAAGCTGTAACAGCTCATAGTGACCGGCAGGACCCTTGCCGATATAGTTGCCCTTTTCATCATACATTTCATCTTCGTTTTCTTCACCTATATTCACAACACCTTTTTGAGCGTACCAGTCGAAAAGTGCGTCAGCGTACTGATTTGGGGTGTCGAAGTCAATTATCATAGTTTCATCCTGCCTCCAGAAGGCATAGTTCCACCTTTCCTCATCAAAAAGTGAGGCGCCCGGACAGTCAGCTTCGGTGTTATAACTGACAGCCCATGTCGTAACATTATTAAACCCTTTATATTCATTAGATTCATTTGAATGCAGAAAAAATGATATGGCATAAATATCTTTTTCATCCCATTTCAATATTTCACTTTTGACTTTGTTATATAGCGCTTCTTCAAAATTATCCACTTCAACGACCTCCTCAGAATTATCGGTGTTTATATCGTTATCTGCATTACGGCAGGACACAAATGTGAGACATATCACAATTAGCAAAGCGACATTAATAATTCTTTTTATTTTGCTCATAATCCACCCCTGAAAACAGCAATATTCGCTGCAAAAAACAAAATTATATCTTTTATTGATTATATAGTGTATTAACATCAAAGTCAACAGGATTATTGCAAATAAGAAAATATTTATTTATCACAAAAATCTGCTATTATTTCAAAATAATCTTTCAACTCAGCTCTTTCGCTCTGAAAAATTTCATGGCAGGTATTTTTTGTCTGAACGACCTTTATGCTCTTTCCGTTTTCTTCACAGAGTGAAATAAATTTGTTCTGCCAGCTTTCAAGAAGCTGTCTGTCGGTTTCGGGCTTTATGACAAGCATATGAGCCTTGAGCTTTTTTATGTTTTCTGCGCTGACTATTTTGTCTCTTGCCTCTACCGAGTGCTTCACCCATTCCATTGTCGGGCCGCAGGTCTGATAGGCTTCATTCTCGACTTTAAGTTTTAATGCATACTCCCCTCTCGCCTTTGAAGAAGCGTCAGGGTTTCCCTTTTCGGGCTGAAAAACACATTTGCCCGGCGCAGGCATATTCCCCTTGCCTAAAGCGCAGACGAGCTTCGCCACAAGGGAAGCGACCGCCGTGGGCATTCCCATATTGCCGCAAATCATAGGCGAAGAAAGTATAAGTTTTTCGACGGGGAGCTCAGGATTATCAATAAGTGTCAGAAGTGCGGCATTTCCGCCAAGTGAGTGGCTGAAGCAATACACGGGCAGTCCGTTTCTGCACACCACATTCTTAATAAAACAGGCTATATCCTTTGAATAATAATCAAAGCCGTGACTGCCGACAGCGTATTTCGGGGCTTCGTCTTTATACGATAAGCCGTGACCGCGAAGGTCAGGCACAAAAACATTATAGCCCTCGCCGAAAAAGTAATATGACATTTCATCAAATTTTTCGGCGCATTCAGTAAAGCCGTGAAGAATAATTACATTCGCCTTTGCATTTTCGTTTATAAAAGAAAGATAATGCATTTTCTTCAAATCAAAGGTTTCATAATATTCGCTTTTTTTGTTTTCTTCACAGAACGGAAGAATGATTTTTTCATATTCCTTTTCAAAATCACTGTCTTTTAAAATCTGAGTATTCATTTTTTTGACGCTCCTTTAAAAATCAAGTCCGGCATTAAGCCGAACCTGATAAGATATTTTTAAAACGGCATATAGCTCTCTTTCAGCATTTTCTTTATAGCCTCAAGGTCGGGCAGAAGAACCTGCATACCTCTGATAACAACATTTTTATATGTCCCTGCGCCGGGAACGGTGAAGGTTTTTATCTCTGATGAAGAAACAAGCGGAGCGGCTTTTGCTACAAGAGAATAAATCTGAGTTGTTGACATGTCGGTGGTGACTGTCGGCAAAACCTCATTAACAAGCGAAATAAGCTCCTTAACGCTGCATGATTTCAATTTGCTCACCGCTGAAAGGAGTATTTTTTTCTGACGGTCGGTTCTGCCGAAGTCGCTGTCAATCTTTCTAAGTCTTGCATAGCGGAGAGCCTTTTCACCGTTAAGATGAGTCGGTTCGTCACCCTTATAGGGTACTCCTATAGCGTTAGCCTCCGCCCTTGTCAGAACGATATCGACGCCGCCTATCTTGTCAATCGACTTTATAAAGCCGTTGAAATCCACCTCAAAACAGCCGTCAATCGTGATACCGAAATTCTTGTAGAGCGTATCTTTCAGAAGCGGAAAACCGCCGAACACATAAGCCGCATTGAGACGGTTGTCGGAGTAGCCGGGAATCTGAACATAAAGGTCACGTAAAAACGAAATAAGTGAAACAGCTTTTGTTTCAAGGTTGATACTGGCGACAATCATAACGTCTGAACGCTGCCTGCCCTGACCGGGTCGCTTATCCTGACCGACTAAAAGAAGATTCAGAAGATGTTCGTCGCCCAGAGGTCCGCTTAAATCCCATTTGACATTATTCGGGTCAACGACCTCGCCCTCGGTGTTTGAATCGGTGTCAAAAAATTCACTTCCCGGGTCAACGGTTTCTATATCATTAACATGATTGATAAGGTTGATATAGTGTGCGACCGTTGCGGTCCCAACTGTTAAAACGACAAGCAAAAGAGCAAGTATAACCAACAAAACAGCTTTCTTTTTGCCTATTTTGCCTATTTTTCCTTTTAATGAGTCCTTATCCATTTTATTATCTCTCCATTCTCTTATTTTTTATTTTATATGCAGAAAATGCAATTATGCACACAAGAAGTATTCCGCAAAATGCACCGAAAAAGTCAACGCATACGTCAAAAAAGCGGGGCGCTCTCTCAGACACAAAGTGTTGATGAAGTTCATCAGAGCAGGCATAAATCAAAGAGATTATTCCGCTAAAAAACCATGTTTTTTTCTCAAGAAAGGTTCTCAGGTGAATTTCAAGGAAAAAACCGAGCGCGGCAAACTCAAGAAAATGAGCCGCCTTTCTGACTATAAAAGTGACCGTGTTTTCTACGCTTTGGTATGCGTCAGATGAAAGACTGCCGAAAAAGCGTGTTATAAATCCCATTGCCGTTTCGACAAAGCCGCCGCTTGTTGCGGTCGAAGCCTCGGCTGTCTGTGACGAAAAATAAAATATCGTTATCATCACCGCAAGAACGGGCAAAAGAGTAATAATACACAGCCGCTTTTCTTTAACTGTCAATGACTTCATAAATAATATTCCTTATACCACTGCGCAAATTTTCTAAGCCCGTCCCGAAGCGGCGTTGACGGCTTGAAGCCGAAATCTCTTTCAAGCGCAGAGGTGTCGGCATAGGTTATAGGGACGTCGCCCGCCTGCATAGGGACAAGCTCTTTATGAGAATCAAAGTCATAATCCTCAGGCAGAACGCCTGCTCTGATAAGCTCCTGCTGAAGAATATCGACAAAGTCAAGGAGATTTTCAGGGTTGCTGTTGCCGATATTGTAGAGCGCATACGGCGCAAGGGGAAGCCCGTCTTCGCCTTTTTCACGCTCGGGCGCACCCGTCATAATGCGATAAACGCCCTCGACAATATCATCAATATAGGTGAAATCCCTCTTACAGTTGCCGAAATTGAAAATCTGAATTTTTTCGCCCTTCAGAAGTTTATTTGTGAACCCGAAATAAGCCATATCGGGTCTGCCCGCAGGTCCGTAAACGGTGAAAAAGCGAAGCCCCGTCGAGGGGATATTATAAAGTTTTGAATAGGAATGAGCCAGAAGCTCGTTGCTCTTTTTCGTCGCCGCATAAAGCGAAATCGGGTTATCAACCTTGTCGTCGGTCGAATAAGGCACCTTTTTGTTGTTGCCGTAAACCGAAGACGACGAGGCATAGACAAGATGCTCAACGCCGCTCTTTCCGCCGTCATATGAATGTCGGCAGCACTCAAGAATGTTATAGAAGCCGATAATATTCGACTCTATGTATGCGTCGGGGTTTGTTATCGAATAGCGAACGCCTGCCTGAGCGGCAAGATTGACGACTACATAAGGCTCATAATCAGAGAAAACCTTTTCCATAAGAGCCTTGTCGGCGATACTGCCTTTGATAAAGACAAAATCTCCCTGAAGATGTGAAAGCTCGTCAACACGGTATTCTTTAAGCGAAACATCATAATAATCGTTCATATTGTCGATGCCGACAACCTTTATTCCGCTGACTTCACATAGCAGCTTCTTGCATAAATTCGAGCCGATAAAGCCTGCCGCACCCGTGACGAGAACGGTTTTGTTTTCAAGTGATAATTTCAGCATATTCCTTTATACTCCCTCTGAACTTTTTCATAGCTTTCAAGATTGCCTATATCATATCTTCTGCCCGGCATTTCCATAGCGTGAACCGCAGTCTGGGTGCAAAGCCACGCAATAAAGCTGCCCGGTGCGTCCGTTCCGCAGCCGCTTTCTATCCCCTTTGAAATCAGTCTTGCGCTATCTTTCGTGTAATAATAGAACGGAGGACAGCACCAATGTGTTTCGGGCTCAGGCGACTTTTCCGTCATTCTTATGACCCTATCGTTTTCGTCAACTGTGACAACGCCGCATTTCAGAAGTTTTTTCCCGTCAGGCTCATAATAACGCATAATACACGGAGTATTCTTTTCTTTTGCGTATGATATAAATTCCGTCAGACTGAAATCGAGAACATTGTCGCCCGCTATGACAAGCATATCGTCGTCAAGGGCGAGTTTATTTATTGCAAATTCGATATCTCTGACAGCGCCGAGTCTTGTTTCGTTAGTCAGGGTCATATCGTCAACAACGGTTATTTTCTGTGTTTTTGCCGCCGCCCACTCTTCAAAGTGACGGGCAAACTTATGGTTTGAAATGACGACATATTCATCGACCTGTGAAAGAGTGTCTATATCGTCTATAAGCCAGTCGAGAATAGTTTTATCACCGACCTTTAAAAGCGGCTTAGGAAAATTTTCCGTGAGCGGATAAAGCCTTGTCGCATAGCCCGCCGCTAAGATAAGACATTTCATATGAGTTTATTCCCCCTGTGAGAATTAATTAGCAACATTTGTTTTATTATGTATTTTCAGATTAACCTTTTTTATAGCCTTCTCAAAAGAAGAGGTATCAAACTTCATTTTTTCTTCTATCAGCAACCACGACAGCCAAGAAAAACCAATTATTACCGGTAAAACTACTAAAAATGACAATACTGCTGCTTGATTGTAAGAAATTCTTTCAATAAATAATTTGAACAAGCCACACTGAACAGTGAGCATTAACGGCCAATGAAAAGCATATGTTGAAAATGATATTTTCCCCAAGAACATAAATATTTTATTTTCAAAAAACTTATGAATAAATGGACTTTTTACTATCACATATGTAATAAGAGAGATTCCAATTGCACGAAATGTTGATGGGGTTACAAGTCTGAACGATATTGTCTCAAAAATAGAATATATAGAGGAAAATTTTATTGGACAACATGCAAAAAACAATCCAAATATAAAGCAACCACTTAAAAAGATCTTATTGGTAATGAGCTTGTTGTAATATTTTGAAAATAATGTATCGTCCTTTGACAGACATAAATCTGCTACTAATGCACCAAGAATAAACGCTCTGTAGTTTCCTCCGACAAACCACAAAGAGGCTAAATAAATAATTCTCCTGAATTTTGAATTTTTTAAAATAAAGCATAACAAGAGTACTATTACATAGCCTATAAGTTCATACTTTATCGTCCAGAACGGTCCAACAAAGTCATTACCCTCTTTATATGTCCAATATAAACATGTTGTTACCATGCTTTTAAAACTTGGAACAAAATTACAATATCCGTCTACAATAGTTGACTGAGGAAGTTTATCAAGAATATCAAGGTGATATTGAAGACCACATTTCATCATTAGATAAGTAAATACCGTTGCAGCAGATACAATAGGTAATAATCTAAAATATCTGTTTGCTATCTTTTTTCTTATTATTTCTCCGTCATAATTATTCTTTATTACCGAAAGAGACACAAGAAACCCTGTCAGCATAAAGAAATACTGAACAGCAATATCCCCATTTACTAATACATTTAGCGGTGTTTTACCAAAATAAGATAATATATCTCCAACATCATTTGAACTTTTATACATTTGCGGATAAAACACACATACAAAATGGCAAAGTATTACATTAATAGACATAATACCTCTTAAACCATCAAGATAATCTAAGCGCTTTTGAGTATTGCTCATAGCTCTCTCCTATTTATAAAAAAGTGTTATTTTAGTTCTTCCCCCACGCCGTCGGCGCTTTCACATATATGTACGGAGAATTTTTCTTTAAGAAGCGGAAATTCACTGAGATATTCTTCTGTGACCTTTTTTGTTATACTCTCTTCAAAAGCAGGGTCGATAAGAGCCATACAGCAGCCCTTGAAGCCTGCGCCCGAAAATCTGCCGCCGTATATGCCGTCGGTGTGAGTCATAATCTCATAAAGCTTAATAAGCTCGGGCGAACCTGTTTCCCAGTTATATATACTGCTTCTGCCGCTTTCGAATGAAAGTCTGCCGAATTCTTCTATATCGCCTCTGCGCCACGCTTCAGCCCCCCGCTGAACACGGTCAAACTCAGTGTACCAGTGCTCGGCGCGCTTCATAAAGTTTTCGGGCAGTCTGTCCTTATACCTTTGAAAAATTTCGACGGGAACATCACGAAGATATGTTTCATTGAATTTTCCGTATTCCAGCCCTGCATAAGCCTTTAACGCGTATGCGGCGCTTCGGGCTTCATCAACACGCATATTGAATTTTGAGCCGACAAGGGTTCTTTCAACGCCCGAGAAGAAAACAGCTATTTTATACGGCTTCATTTTTGGGTGAGTTTCAATAAGTTCATAGCTGTCATCTTTTGTATCAAGATAAAGCAGCTTGTTTTTCTTTGAATAAACCTCACAGCTCTGATCGAGCTTTCCGCAGCTTACGCCGACATAGTTGTTTTCGGCTGAAAGCGCAGTCATTATCATTTCATGGTCTGAAAGCGTAATGGAGTTGACAGCGCAAAGTGCTTTAAGAAACGCAATAATAACCGCCGCAGAAGATGAAAGTCCGCCGATAGGCAGTGAACCCTCGATAACGCCGTGAAGTCCCACTTTAAGCGGATACTTCTGCGCAAGCGCTATTGTTGCACCTCTGAGATAATCAGCCCAGTCGCCCTGCTTGCTTTCGGGAGTGCCCGCCACATGCCACTGAGCCCTCTTCGAAAACTGCATTGAAACAAGCTCAATAACGCCGTTCTGCTTAGGTCCGTAGGCAATATGAATACCTTTATCTATAGCAAAGCCGAGCACCTTGCCGAGATTATGGTCTGAGTGCGCACCCAAAGGGCATACCCTGTATGGGCAAAATGACATATATTCGGGTGCTTTATGATATATCTGTTCATAGCGTTCCTGACAAAGCATAGTTTTTTACCTCCTTATACCTTTTCGAAAAATGTATCGGGTCTCTGAGGGTCAAATTGTTCGTTTGCCCACATAAGAGTCACAAGGTCGTCTGTCTGAGATAAGTTTATTATATTATGAGTATAACCCGGGAGCATATGAACGGCCTTTATTTTTTCGCCGCTGACATAAAACTCGAGAACCTCGTCACTGCCGATTTTTCTCTGACGGATAAGTCCCTTGCCTGAAACGACAATGAAAAACTCCCACTTTGAATTATGCCAGTGTTGCCCCTTTGTTATACCGGCCTTGCTGATATTCACTGAAAACTGCCCGCATTTTTCCGTTTTCAGAAGCTCGGTGAAGCTGCCTCTTTCATCGCAGTTCATCACAAGGTCAAACATCGCCTTTTCTTTGGGCAGATATGAAAGATAGGTCGAATAAAGTTTTTTTGCAAATGAGTTTTCGGGAATTTCGGGCATTACGAGCGTTTTTGCCTGCTCCTTGAACATATCGAGAAGATCGGCTATCTCACCGAGCGTCACTTTATAAGTTTTCGGGCAGTAACAGTATCTTCCGCTTTCATCATGTATAGGCTGAAGCCCGATATAAAAGCATCGGTGCTCCTTATTTTCGAGAGCGTCGAGCATCTCAGAAACAAGGTCGTCTATATATAGAAGCTCCAAAACCGTGCTTCTGTCATTGACTTTAATCTCAAGGTCGTTTGCCTTATTATAGCAAAATGTTGCAACGGCTGAATTATAATTCGGTCTGCACCACTTGCCGAAAAGATTGGGAAAGCGGTAAATGAGAACCTTTACCCCCTCCTGCTCAGCGTAAGAGAAAAAGAGTTCTTCGCCCCTGAGCTTACTCTTTCCGTAGTCAGACTCGCCGTATCGCCCTAAAAGAGACGCCTGAATTGAAGACGAAAGCATAACAGGGCATTTGTTACCGTGTTTTTTCAGAGTGTCAAGAAGCTCCGACGCAAATCCGAAATTGCCCTCCATAAACTCTGAATTATCCTTGGGTCTGTTGACGCCCGCAAGGTTAAACACGAAATCAGCCTTTTCACAGTATGCGTCGAGCTCTTCTTTCGGGGTATCAATATCAAATTCAAATATGTTTTCTATTTTAAGGTCGGGTCTTGTCTTATTCTTGCCGTCTCTGATGTTTTTGAGATTTTCGACAAGATTTTTTCCGACAAAGCCCTTTGCACCCGTAACAAGTATGTTCATTTTTCATTCCTCTTAAAATAATATGTATTCCTGCGCTTTATTTTTCTGAGCAGAATAAAAATTCCCGCTCCTAAAGCTACGCCGGCGATATTGTGAAAAATATCGTCAAATTCAAAATAGCCTACTTTTGAAATAAGCTGAACCGTTTCGATAATAAGTGAAAAGCCTGCGCCGAAAAGGATTGTTTCTTTTACTGAGACTGTTTTATTCTTTAGTTTATAGCCGCATTGAGGCACAACAAAACCAAACGGAACAAATATCGCAATATTATATAAATTCTGAATAAGCAGCTCGGTATCGTGATTTTTTATAATCTCACGGTATGACCAGAATAAAACAAGCTCGAAATTAAAATTATTATTAGGCAATCTGATAAAGATTGTCAGCACCAGAATAAAAACAAAATACGGAGCAAAGAGCGTTCTATAGACCGCCTGTGTTTTATTCAGCGCCTTGTCAAGATATTTTTCACGGTTGAGCATTACGGCGAAGAAAAATACAACCGGTATGAATATCCGCCAGAAAACCGATATTCTGCCAAGGTAATAAACTATGGTATCAATCAAAACAGTATCCTCACAAATAATACGCAACTATCAGTTATCTTTTCTCCACACCATCTTATTGACAACACCCGTATAGCTCTGAATAATCTTCACTACCTTGTCGGATACATTTTCATCGGTATAGTCCGGCACGGGAATACCTAAATCACCGTTTCTGTTCATCTCGACCGCTGTATCGACAGCCTGAAGAAGACTTTTTTCATCAATGCCCGCAAGAACAAAGCATCCCTTATCAAGCCCTTCGGGGCGTTCGGTTGAGGTGCGTATGCATACGGCAGGGAATGAGTGACCTATAGAGGTGAAAAAGCTGCTTTCTTCGGGTAACGTGCCGCTGTCGGAAACCACTGCAAAAGCGTTCATCTGAAGACAGTTATAGTCGATAAACCCGAGAGGCTCGTGAGCCGTGACCCGTCTGTCAAGCTCAAAGCCGCTTTGCTGAAGCTTTTTTCTTGAGCGCGGGTGACACGAATAGAGCACTGGCATATCATATTTTTCAGCCATTTTATTGACGGCGTTAAAGAGACTCTCAAAGTTTTTGTCGGTGTCGATATTCTCCTCTCTGTGAGCGGAAAGAAGAATATATTTGCCCTTTTCAAGCCCTAATCTTTCATGAATGTCGCTCTTTTCAAATTTGTCAAGATATCCGTGAAGAACTTCAGCCATGGGCGAGCCTGTGACAAAGGTTCTTTCTTTCGGCAGTCCGCAATCGGCAAGATAACGCCTTGCGTGTTCAGAATAAGCCATATTGACATCCGAAATAATATCAACTATACGGCGGTTTGTCTCTTCGGGGAGACATTCGTCTTTACAGCGGTTGCCCGCTTCCATATGAAAAATCGGGATATGAAGCCGCTTTGCTCCGATAACCGAAAGACAGCTGTTTGTATCGCCCAGAACAAGAACCGCATCGGGCTTTATCTCTGCCATCAGCTTATATGAAGAGGAAATGATGTTCCCCATAGTTTCACCGAGGTCACCCCCTGCGACATTCATATATACCTCAGGCTCGTCAAGCTCAAGGTCACGGAAAAAAATTCCGTTGAGGTTATAGTCATAATTCTGACCTGTGTGCGCAAGTACGGTGTCAAAATACCTGCGGCACTTTTTTATGACAGCCGAAAGCCTTATTATCTCAGGTCGTGTGCCGACGATAATAAGGAGCTTGAGTTTTCCGTTGTTTTTGAAAGAAAGATTTGTATTGTTCATTTTGAAGCCTCGGTTTTAATCAGAATTTTCCGTAAATAAATGCGGTGTTGCCAAAATATGAAAGATATATTGTAATCCCTGTAAAAGTAATGAATAATATCAGTCCTTTAAATGTCGATAAATTTGCAATAGGATAAAAAGCTGTAACTCTGCTTGTTCCGCTCTGCCTCTTTTTTGCAGTTGCAATAACGGTATAAATAATCATTATTATAGCACAGAAAACTGTCCATGTATATATCTGCGTTACTCCGTCTCTGAAAGAGAATAATCCTTTGAATATTTCAAGTGCGTTATCCAGACTGTCAGCCCTGAAGAATATCCAAAGTAATGAGACATAAACAAAATTCATAAGAACAGAGAGCGTATTCCAAAGCTTACCTCCGGCATTCTTATTGCCAAACTTTTTCTCTTTAAAAATCAAAAAACGCTTATGCAAAATAAGTCCTATGCCGTGAAGAGCGCCCCATATAAGATATGTAACTCCCGCACCGTGCCAAATTCCTCCTATCAGCATTGTAAGAAACAAGTTAAAATAGGTTCTGATTTTTCCTTTTCTGTTTCCTCCGAGCGGGTAATATATATATTCCTGAAGCCATGATGAAAGACTTATATGCCATCTCTTCCAAAACTCAGTCAAATTCTTTGAAATGTAAGGCAAATCAAAATTTTTGCCTAAATCAAAGCCTAATATTTTACCTATTCCTATTGCCATATCGGAATAACCCGAAAAATCAAAATAAAGCTGAAATGAATAGCTGATAACTGCAATTAAAATTGTCAGCGACGAAAACGCTTTCGGGGTGTTATAAACATCATTAACGAAGACACTAAGATGATCAGCAATAACAAGCTTTTTGAAAACGCCGAAAACAAATATCTGAATACCATTTGCAAAATTATCAAAGCTGATAACATTTTTCCCGCTTTCAAGCTGCTTAAAAAAGCTATCCGACTTTACAATAGGCCCACAAACAAGTTTTGGGAAGAATGAAAGATATAGCGCATAGTCAAGAAAATTTCTGCGCAATTTGGTTTTATCACGATAGACGTCAACAAGATATCCTATTGCAGAAAATGTATAGAATGAAATTCCTATCGGAAGCATTATGCTCACTGTTATACTTTCTTCCGAGAATAATCTGCTAATTGAAGATGAAATGGCGGTACTGTATTTGGGAACAGCGAGAAGAAGTATGCCTATAATAATTCCAACAGCAATAGGAAGCTTTTTATTTTTTGATTTTTCACTTCTGAGAGCACAGATATATGTTATGACGGTCAGAAGAGCAATAAACACCAAACAGCTCCAGTCTGAAAGCAATATATATAAATAACTTGAAATAATGAGTACCGGCTTCGAAGCATAACTGTATTTTTCTTTTAAAAAAATCTTTATTAAGCAAAGGATTATATAAACAACAGCAAAAAAAACAATAAATTTTATATCTGAAAACGGCATTATTTCTCAGCCTCCGTTTCATTAATTACAGTTGAAAGACGATCAGCAATAACATAATGTCCGTATTTATTAAGATGTCCGACTCCGACTGCCGTATTTGAAAATCCATGTGCTAAAATATGATTTTCATAATAAAGCTTTTCAAAATCCGAAGTCATATCTATGAATATAATTCCTTGCCTTGTGCACTCTTTACTAAAAGCAGAAAGATATTTTTCATCTGTAGCATATGTTACAATTCCTTCTTCATTCAGGTGTTCAGAAGGCTGATAGAATATTATCACCTTTATGTTATTTTTATCTGCACAAACTGATATTTTCCGCAGAAACTGCGAAAGCAGCTCTTCATATTCGTCATCAATATCGTTTTTGTCTTCTTTCTGCTTTTCTGACTTTCTGACAATCGTGTATGGTTTTTCAAAAGTAACTTTTTGACTTGTCGAAATCCATTTTTCAAATTGACTGTACAAAAGCTTTACAGCAGGAATTTTCTGAAGATAATACATTATTCCTGAATCATATGACGCAATTGCTTTTGCACTTCCGTTTACAACCTCACTCATTGATTTCATGTCAAGAGATACTCTGTCAGTTTCAATAATTACATATTTCCCCGGATTATATGTTTTAACTGCATTTTCAAAATTATCAACACAGCGGTATATGGTATGTCCTGAAATTCCTATATTATATGTTGATAATTCTTCCAGTTTCTCATTAAGAAGATAAGATGTATTCTCTTTTTGCATAAGCTCAAGAGCCTCCATATGAGAACTGCCCATAAGAAGAATATCAGGTGTTGTATCCACAGATTCAGCATTATTGAACCCAAAGGAATCCATTCTCAAAAAAGAAAAGCCTTCAACCATCTGGGTTTTCAACTGTCCGGGCTCCCACTTATAATCCGTTGAGCCGTCTAAGTTTCGAATATGAATTCCCTCATAGCGATATATAACGACAAACAGAGATAAAATAACAACTGAACTAAGTCCGGCAAAACAAATCTTCATAAATTGATAAAGAAAAGCTTTTATTCGGTTTTTATTTTTCATTTTATCCCACCTACTCAGTTTTTCTTGTATAAATCAAGTTCATCATAAACCTTCATTCGCTCTATCGCTTCGCTTCTCGCTTCAAGAGGATGTATTTTAGGTCTTTTGCCCATAAGCATACGTATTATATATCTGCCGCCGAAAAAAAGCCAGCCTATCGGCAGAAGAATTTTAAGCTTTCTCGCCGCTTTCCACTTCTGATAAACAATTTTGTTCATTGACGAAATAAGCTGTGAAAATGAGGATTTTTTCTTGTCGCCGCTTTTTCCGCTTGAAATAAACAGCCTTTCCTGTGAACGCTTTTCATCCTTCTGACCGAAATTTCCTGCGCTGAAAACATCTTGAATTATTTCACGGCAAAGCTTATCGCAGTTTTCTTTGACCCATTTTTTTTCGGGGCAGCCGAGATATTCCGACACGGTTTGGGTCAGAACGCAGGCAAAGCGCCACAGCCCCGCTTTTTTCAGTTTTTCTTCAAACAAAGTGCAGAATTCTTCATCAGAAAGCGAATTGACAAAGACCGCCCAGTCGCACAGATGTCTCAGTCCCACGCCGCTCCCCGTCATATGATGAGCGGTATGCATAAGTATAATCAAGCCGTGATGAAAAACCGACGGAATCATAACTTCGCCGAAATCTGTTTTTATCTTCTGTGATAATTCTATCGTATTATCAAGATAACCGCGAATTATTTCACCTGCTTCGCCCTCGGGAATACCCGACGGTTCAATATGCATTTCATATCTCACACCGTCCTTTATAAAAACACGGTGATAGTCATGATTTTCGTGGCTCATATCAAAGCCAGCCGAAATGAAAAGCTCACTCGCCTTTTCTATATCTTCACGGTGAATGAGAAAATCAATATCCCCCATTGCTCGAAACATATAATCGGGATAATATCTGCCCGAAGCATAACCCTTGAGAATTGTATAGGGTATTGCGGCACTTTCAAGCATAGTGTGAAGTTTTGCGTGCGCACTGTTCATCAGCATATTTTTTGACAGCATCGCTCTCGTATGAAGCCTTATTTCGCCCAGTAGATTTTCAGGCAGAACCTCAGCGCTCACGGTCGAAAAAGCAAGCAGAGGAACCGCCTGCATATACGCTTCTCTCCAGACAGAGGACCAATCGGTTTCTTTGTCTATCGGTCTGTCAGCCGAAAAAAGCGCATTTGAGAGTAGGTTGAGAACGGTGTTTTGAGTTGGTGTCAGGTCTAAATTCTTATTCATAAGTTCTTCAATTAACGGATTTGCCTTTTAGTTCTTCCAAAAGCCTGTCCATATCAATATCATATTTTTCGCTGTTATTATGAATACCGCTGCCGCCGCCTTTATGATGAAGAGCGCCGCTTTTCGGAAAGCTCATATAATCGCCGTAAATATCGGTAAGATATCCGTCGCAGTCGTTAGGCGCATAGAACTCATAATCTTCAAACCGTATCAGCTTCAGAGGAAAGATTGAACTGTCGCTGTGTACTTTCGGGAAATTCATAAATTCGGGGTTATGGTACCAGACGGGATTTTCCGTGACATAACCGCCTATCATATTTTCCTTTTCCTGTGAAAGCTGCTGCTCCGTCAGGCTCTTTTCTTTTTTAACATAGAAGCGCCTGTAGCGGTATAATTTTTCGGCAAAGTCTTTTTCATTCGAAAAGCTGTCGGCAGAAATATTGTCCATAGGGAAAATATCCATTATCGCTCCTGCTTTCCAAAGGGTAACTGCCATTCTTTTTCCGCCCTTCACAGTGACCTCGAAGCCGAATTTTTCAAGCTCCTTGGGCAGAATTTCCCTCGCACGGTTATAATCCTCTCTCGGCATGGTGACATCAAGGTCATCGTCCCAGGGGATAAAGCCCTTATGTCTGACAGCGCCGAGAAGCGTGCCCCAGTCAAGCCAATATCTCAGCGAATGCTCAGCGCATACCTCGTGAAAAATTCTCAGCATTTCTGCGTCAACAAGCTGAACCTTTCTGAGAAGTCCGCTCGCTTTTTTAGCCGACGTAATATCAACACAGTTATTCAATATGAAATGAAGCGTGTCAATTTCCTCCTGCTGCTTGTCCCAGCCGATTATCTTTCTGAGAAACGGTCTGAGCCTGCGCTCTATGATAATTTCGGAAAGGTTTTTAAATTTCTTTTTTAGCATATAAATCCCTCGGAATTTTGATATTGCCGCCAAAACAATTAACACTTATGCCCAGAAAGAGCTTCTTTGACATAGTCTGTCGTGAGGATTTTTTTAACGGTCCCCTCAACATCAAGGAGCGTTGTGTTGCTCGATGTATAAGGCTCAAGCGTTTCTCTCCTCTGACCCTTGACAACAAATTTGTCATAGTTCAGGTCACGGTTATCCGCCGCAACACGGAAATACTGACCCATATCCTCGGCTCTGAGCTTTTCTTCGCTCGTCATAAGCGTCTCATAAAGCTTTTCGCCGTGGCGTGTGCCGATGATATTTGTGCCTGTGTCGCCGAAAAGCTGCTGAACAGCCTTTGCCAGATCACCTATTGTTGAAGCGTCGGCTTTCTGTATGAAAAGGTCGCCGGGATTTGCGTTTTCAAAAGCGAATTTGACAAGGTCAACCGCTTCGTCAAGGTTCATCAGAAATCTTGTCATATCGGGGTTTGTGATAGTAATCGGGTTACCCGCCTTTATCTGGTCGATAAAGAGAGGAATAACCGAGCCTCGTGAGCACATAACATTGCCGTATCTTGTGCAGGAAATGACGGTGCCCCCTCTTTCGGCGGCGACGCGTGCATTGGCGAAAATAACGTGCTCCATCATTGCCTTTGAAATGCCCATAGCGTTTATGGGGTATGCGGCTTTGTCGGTCGAGAGGCATACGACACGCTTAACGCCTGCGTCGATTGCGGCGTGAAGCATATTGTCTGTGCCGATAATATTTGTTCTGACCGCCTCCATAGGGAAAAATTCACATGAGGGCACCTGCTTTAAGGCGGCGGCGTGGAATATGTAGTCAACACCCGGCATAGCATCGGCTATTGAGCGCGCGTCACGAACATCGCCTATGTAGAACTTAACCTTTGAAGCATATTCGGGGTACCGTGCCTGTAAATCATGGCGCATATCGTCCTGCTTCTTTTCGTCACGGGAAAAAATTCTGATTTGACCTATATCGGTTTTTAAAAAATGCTTTAATACGGTGTTACCGAACGAACCCGTGCCGCCGGTGATAAGTAATGTTTTATTTGTAAATGATGACATAGTGTTTTCACCTCATTGTCTTTCTTCAATGCACGGCAAGACTGCATTGCCCCAGTCCTTGAACCAGTGTTTGAGCTTTATTGATTTATCGCTGTGCGTGACCGTAAAGCGCAGTGCGCTGCATCTGTCATAAAACATAACATTGCCCGATTGATCCTCATCATACAAAATGATATCGGCAGTATATTTGCCCGGAACAAAATATGAAGTATCCATAATATATTCCGCCTGACAAAGCCCCTCTGTGTGGCTGAGCTCGCCGCCGAACACCACACCGACCGGAGTGGCGTCAATACCGTTTATTACCATTTTCATTTTCAGTCGCTCGTCGGCGTTCTGACTGTTCCATGTGATTCTGAACGGGAACTTCTCGCCGTAAGCGAAAGAATTATTTTGATTTTCGAGTATTTCAAGGCTTTGAAGTTTGTGTCTTAAATTGCATTTTTTATGGCGGCTGAGCCCGCTTGTGTCAAAAAATGTTGAAGCGTCATCTTCTTTGAGATTCATATATATCGCTATCGCTTCTTCGGGAGCACCGTCAAAAACGAGCTTTCCGTGTTCAAGAACAATACATCTGTCGCAAAGACTTTTGACGGTAGCCATATTATGACTGACATAAAGAATAGTTCTGCCCTCTTTTTCGGCAACCTCTTTCATTCTGTTTATGCACTTATTCTGAAAGTTGACGTCACCGACGGCGAGAACCTCGTCCATAATCATTATTTCACTGTCAAGGTGAGAAGCGACCGAAAAGCCGAGCTTGACTTTCATTCCGCTCGAATATCTTTTTATCGGCGTGTCAATGAACTGAGCTATTTCCGAGAACTCAACGATTTCGTCGTATTTTTTCGAAACCTCTTCCTTGCTCATACCGAGGATTGCGCCGTTAAGATAGATATTCTCCTTACCCGTCAGCTCATTATGAAAGCCCGTGCCGACTTCGAGCATACTGGTTATTCTGCCGTTCATATAGATATTGCCCTTTGACGGGGCAGTGACACGGCAAATGAGCTTCAGAAGCGTCGATTTGCCCGCTCCGTTATGACCGATAATGCCGATTCTTTCACCCTTTTTTATTTCAAACGAAACATCATCAAGGGCGAGAAATCTTTCGTTTTTTCCGTGTGCCTTTTCACCGATTTTAAGGTTAGGGTCTTCTTTATGCATGAGCTTCGCCATTTTTGACTGAAGCTCGCCTTTAAGTGTTGCGCCGCCGATAGTACCGAGGCGGTATTCCTTTGAAACATGTTCTATTTTTAAAGATAATTCTTCCATTTTTCCACCTCAGACCGTATCCATGAATGTCTTTTCAACCTTGCTGAACAGAATAACGCCTATTGCGGCAACTGCTATGGTTGTCACCCAGCTTATTGCGTAATAGAACCAGTCAATTGCGCCTGTCCCGAGATACGCATACCTGAAAGCGTTGACAATGGGTGTAACGGGGTTAAGCATATATAAGCTGTATATCGTAGTGCCCGGGTGGAGCGACGAACGGCTGAACATATCGTATGCGATTGGTGAAGCATACTGCCACAGGCTGACACCGAAGCCGACCGCCATTGTCAGGTCACGGTATTTCGTTGTGAGCGAAGACACGATAACGCCGAAGCCCGTGCCGAGAATTGCCGTCTGAATAAGAAGAACCGGCGTCATAAGCACGAAAATATTCGGGTGAACGCCCGCCCCGACTATCAGATAATAGACAAGGAAGCACAGCATAAATACATACTGAATGGCAAAGGTGATAAACTGTGAAATCGCCGTAGCTATCGGCATCACAAGCCGGGGGAAATAAACCTTGCCCATTATCGCAGAATTAGCGACAAAGGTGCTAGAATTGTTATTAAGGCAATTAGCGAAAAGAGTCCACATAACATTGCCGCTGAGATAAAAGATAAAATTAGGCACGCCTGCCGCACCGAGACCGGCGACACTGCCGAACACGATTGAAAAGACAACCGTTGTAAAAAACGGCTGAATTATAGCCCAGGCAGGTCCTAAAATTGTCTGTTTATATTTTGCGACAAACTCTCTTCTGACCCACAAAAATATAAGATCTTTGCTTTTTTTCAGACCTTTTATGTCCATGTTGAGTTTTTTACTGCCGCCTTTAATAACAACATCCCACTCATTGTCCCTCATGTTAAGCATCCATCCTTTTTATGATTTTTGCAGGATTTCCCGCAACAATAACTCGGCTTTCCGTAATATCTTTTGTGACAACAGCACCTGCCGCAACAATTACATACTCACCAGTAATATGAACGCCCGGAAGAATAATGGCGTCCGCACAAATCCAGCAATTATTTCCTATAGTAATACTCTTGTCTGTAAAATGAACTCTCTCTCCTGTTTTTAAAAAAGCTTCAGCGTCATAGCCTGTTGAAATAAGCTTAGCGCCATATGACAGAGTAACATTGTTCCCTATTGAAATTCCGCTTCTTGCGTTAAGATAAACATTATCGTTTATTTTGCAGTTATCGCCAACAATAATTTTCTTTGGAAATACTGCATTAACTCTGCCAAAGATTTCAAGATTTTCTCCGCACCCGCCAAAAGTTGCCGCAGTTTTTCTTGAAATTCTGTTTTTCTTCCGTTCTAAATAAGCATTATATATTCTGTTTTTTAGTTTTAAAAATTTTCTTTTAAGCTTCATAAGCAAATACTGTCATCCTGTAGTTATTTTCCCCTTATTTTTCGATAAACAACATCGACATAGCGATTGTTCAAAATCTTTCTGACAACAGGGAGAACATATTTTTCCCTGAAGTCATAATGTTTCATTACTCTGTAAGCTTTTTTTCCGTCTTTTGTAATGAGTGCACAATAAACAGCATTATAGAATTTATTAAGTTTGTTCGCCGGAACATTCGTCAGAGCCTTTTGAAGAACCTCGTCTCCGGCAATTTCGTCAAGTCTTGCTGTCTTTTCTTTTCTTTTTTGTTTTGATATGTAGTATTCATTTCTGACACCGCTTGCGGCAAAGAAGAAAGTGCACAAATCCATGTTATATGATAAATCCTGCTTTTTATAATTCCCGACATCTTCATAAAGGCGGTCTATAAGCGGTCTATAAAGCGGCCAGAAATTCTTTGTGTAGCCTCTTGAAAGAGACTCTCCGTTATTGACGGTTCTGTTGTGATAAAGATATTCATCACACATTGAAACATATCTTTGCGCGAAAAGCGCAGTTTCAAATGTCAACTGCAAATCCTGACTTCTTCTGAAACGCCTGTCAAATGCAATTTCATACTTTTTTATCAAATCCATGCTGTAAATGCGTGAGCAGTTTGACCAGCGGATAACAGAGTTTGAACCTTTTTCTGTCAAGCCGCCAAGTGAGCGTGGAAGAATTTCTTTTTCAATTCTTTCTCTGTCATAAACGCCAGGTTCAAGATAGACGGGATTCTTTTCGTTTTCGTCAGCGAAGATTCCGCAGAAAACAACATCGGCGTTTTCTTTTTTTGCGGCATTATACATTCTCTCATACATATCCGGTTCAATCCAGTCGTCTGAATCGACAAAACCGACAAATTCGCCGTGCGCCCTCTCCATACCGTCCTGACGGGCTGCGGCAAGACCTTCATTTTCTTTATAATAATAAATAATTCTCGGGTCTTTTTCTTTATATTCAAGACATATTTCAGCCGAGCCGTCTTTTGAGCCGTCATTAATTAGTATTATTTCTATATTTTTCAGTGTCTGACAAACAACGCTGTCAAGACATTTTCTCAAGTCTTTTTCTGCATTATAAACGGGCACAACAACGCTGACCGCAATTTCGTGATTTATCTCATTTTTATATAACATTTTTTATCCCTTTCTTCTTTTCAAAAATATTTTAATCAGCTCCGGATAATATTTCAACGGTAAGGTTTTAAGCCTCTTGATTTTTTCTTTCAATGAGCACCCTTTCAGACCGAAATAAACTGTCTCAGCCCATTTTTTGTATAATATGCTTTCTAATTTAATCTGATTATATGCTTTTATTTGATTGTTTGCGGTAATGATTTTTTTAATCCAATTAAGATAACCTATGTCGTAATTGTGTCTTCTGCTCAGAAAATGTGCATGATATTTTTCATTATCATCAGATAATGTCAATCCAATACACTCCAATTGCTCTCGCATAATATTAATTGCACATTCATTCTGAATTTCTTTTTTTGATGTCGAAATAGTCCCCTGCCTAATTCTAATATTCATCAAAACTTCCGGAATAATTGCACATTCTGTATACTTACTACATTCAACCCACATTCTGTAATCCTGAGCGTAAATATATTGTTCTTTATAAACAACCTGATATTTATTTAATAAGATATTATTAAACATCGCACTTGAGTGAACTATATTCGGAAAATTACCAAACATAAGAAATATTCTGAATGTTTCTCTGTCCGGTATTTCTCTGCAAATTGTTTCGTGTGTATATCTCTCCTCTTTCCACTCTCCGAAAAATTTCGCCCATGTGCCGCATACGATGACCTCTTCATGTTCGCTGAGAAAATCAACCTGCTTCTGAAATCTCTGAGGCTCACTTATGTCGTCCGAATCCATTCTGGCAATAAATTCACCTTTGGCAACATTCAGAGCTTTGTTAAGAGATTTAGTCAATCCAATATTTTCAGTGTTGCGTAAAACCTTTATTCTTGTGTCATGATATGATTCAATCACTGACAGGGAATCATCTGAAGAACAATCATCAACAATAATAAACTCAAAATTTGAATATGTTTGATTAAGAATACTGTCAATAGCTTCTCTTAAATATTCCTCGGGCGTATTGTAATTTGTCATTATTACAGATATTAAGCCTTTTTCAATCTCCATATTAGCATTTCCTTTTTTATTTAATCAATCTGCGCTTAAAAGCCCGCAGTGTTTTATATAAATTCTTATTCATGAAATACAGTCTTATTGAAAAATATTTTTCTCTTAAAATCATGTACCAAAGTTTCTTTTTTTTAGAACTTATATAGCAATTATTATTAATTCTGTTTTCATCTATCTCGTTTGGCAGAAAATCAGACCACTTATATCTGATGACTGATTTTCTATCGCTTCTTTTAACGTTGAAATAGAACAAATCCATAACATAAAGCGGATAGTCAGCCCATTTTGAAACAAGTTTTTCTTCAAACTCGCTGTCACCCATGTTCCAAGTTTTCAGCAGATTTTTTTCTTCATTATAAAGAACTTTAATATTAAATCGTGAAATAGTCTCACACGAATAATCCCTTGTTGTACTGCCATCAAAAAGACGGTATTGATATAAAGGTTCATTCGTATAGACGATACGTTTTGAATTAACAAGCATTTTCATAGACTGAAATCTGTCTTCCGAACATCTGAGTTGCTTATAAGCGGAAAAATCATCAATACTCGAAACAGCGATATCTCTTCTTACCGCTTTTAAACACACACTATTCAGAAGAATACCATATAAAAACTCAGTATGAATTCTTTTCAACAATTCACCTTCATACAGTACGGTATCATCAACTATGGTTTTTGATTTTTCAAGCAAACCGTTTCGGTTATAATAAAATGAAAAAACAATCATATCAGGACTGTTATATTCAGTTATCAGTTCATTTAATTTTTCAAGTGTGCCGTGAATATATATGTCATCTGCATCAAGGAAAAGACAATAGTCGCCTGATGAAGCCTTAATTGCGTTGCAACGGCTTAGAAGCTGACCGCTGTTTTTCTGATGAATAACTTTTATTATATCAGGGTATTCTGCCTCCAGCTTATCGCATAATTCAGCACTTTTGTCAACAGAGCCGTCGTCCACAAGGACTATTTCAAAGTCTTTATAGGTCTGTTCAAAAACGGAATTCACCGCATCACAAATATATTTTTCACAGTTATAAACCGGGATAAGAACACTGAATTTCACGCTTTCTGTCCTCCCAAAATATCTTCCCACTGCTTTTTATATCTTTCTTTTTCAATATCATAATCAATCTTGCTTAAATTCTCAGTTATTTTTTGACAAAGTTCAGGATTGGTTATAAGCTTCATTATACCCTCGGCAAGCCCTTCGGCTGAAATATCGGTTATTACACCTGTTTCACCGTCTTTAACAAGGTACTTTCCGCCGACTGTTTTTGTGGAAACAACCGGTCTGCAAAGTATCTGCGCCTCAGCAATTGTCAAGCCGTAGGCTTCCTCATAAGAAGGCTGTATATAAATATCACAGGCTTTTATCAGCGGATACGGGTTATCTTTCATACCTGTAATTGTGATGCACTCTGAGAGTGAATTTTCAACTATCATTTTTTCAAGCAGTTCTCTTTCAGGTCCGTCACCGATGAAATACCATGTAAATCTTATGTGGTTATTTTTCAATATTTTAGCCGCTTCAACCGCTAAATCAAAGCCTTTCACGGGTGAAAGCCGCCCGCAGGTGCACAGAATATTCTTTCCGCTCGGTGTATAAGGCTCTTTTGACCCGGACTTCGCAATAACAAAATCCGAATCAACATAGTTATACATCACTTCAATCTTATCTGAATAATTCGGATAAAAGTTTTGAAGAATTGATTTTATATTATCGCCAACAGCAATAATCTTATCGAATTTATCGAATATTCTTTCATGAAACTCGTGCGCTTCATCGGTACTTGAATGATAGAATATATATTTTATGTCTGCGTCGATACCGTCAGCTGCAATATCTGCCGTATATCCTTGTTTGTAGGCTATTGCCACATCATAATGTTCATTTTCAAAGAAACGCTTTTTTTCATATTCGAGCATATCAAGGCGTATTCTCTCAGACAACTTTTTTTCAATTTCAAAAGCTCTGCCTGTTTTACCTATCATCTTAAAAAAAGAAATCATCAATAAATACATTAAAGCGTACGCTTTTCGATAATAATGCGTTTTATCGTCATTTACGATTACTTTAACTCGTTTATCAACCTCCGGCAGGATATCAAGTCTGTTTTTACGGATATATACGGTAACATCATATTTGCTATAATCTATGAAACGAAGCGCCGTAATGAAAGATTTTTGTGCTCCGCCTATAGTCAGATGATGAACGATAAAAAGCACCTTTTTCTTTTCCATTACAACAACTCCATCCATTTTCCGGCGATACTTTCAAGTGATAATTCGTGTCTGATTTTTTCCGCTTCAAAAGACAGCTTTTCCGAGAGTCCGTCTTCTTCAATAAGGCGTTTCATTGCTTTATAAAGGCTGTCAACATCACCGACAGGGACAAGTAATCCGTTTTCGCCGTCAGTGATTGTTGCCCTTGCGCCGCCAATGGGGCAATCCGTACAGACTACGGGCATACCTATCGCCATTGCCTCGAGCATTGCGTTGGAAATTCCCTCATAATCTGACGAGTTGACATACATAGCGTCACCGATTATCATTTCGTGAACGTTTGAACTGAACGGTTCAAAAACAACGCAGTCTGAAAGGTCGTTGCTTTTTATGTAATCGTGAAGCTGTTTTTCTATCGCTCTGCCCTCTTCATTGACTGCGTCGCCGATAATTCTGAGAATATAATCGGGGTGCTTCTTATGGAGACGATTAAACGCTTCAAACAGAAGCGGAAGATTTTTCTGTGCAGAAATACGGCAGAAAGTAGTTATATATTTATTTCTGCTGCTATGGTATGCGCTTGGTAAATCGGGCTTTATCGGGTTTGAAATAACGCTTCCTTTTTCGCTCACGCAGTCAGGATATGTCTGCATTGCCGCCGGGGTCTGAAAAACAGCGGCGTCGGCTCGGGTGTAGTATTTCTCAATAAACTTTCGCCCGTAGCGGTGTTTCATAAGTCGGTTCGGGTCAGCCCGCTCAGAAATAATGATTCTGTTGGGCAAATCATGCGCAGCAATAAGCACAATAGGAATAGCGGGCTGCGAAAATGCGATAACAGTCGTTTCAGGCTTGTCGGCAAGTATCTGGCGGACTGCTTCAATTTCGTTCTTATATAAGCTCACGAAAGATAAATGCGCAATTCGTGCAGGTACGGCATGACCTGTATTTTCAAAAATGTGAGAAACCGCCGAAGCTAAAAAATGAACAGCTTTAAACATATTCTTTTTACATTTTTCCTGAACAAGCGTTAAGGGTATCTCCGGCTTAAGATCACGGTTAATCACTTCTTCACGCTTTGAACTTGTCAGCAAAAAACTTGACTCATAGCCGTTATTATGAAATTCGTTAAGCAGCATTGCCGCTACGCGCTCTGCTCCTCCGCCAACCATATGCGGTAGCACCATCATCACTTTTTTGTCTTTTTCAGGCATAATTATTTTACCTCTGTCTTATTGAACAGCTTTTCTGTTATTTTATACATTATCCAAAACATTTTTCCGTGACATGAGGCTTTGAGGCTTCTGTCACCAAATGATTTGTTCTCCATAATATTCTTTTTAAGCTCTCTGTATTCTTTTCTGTGTTTCTTCTTATCATAAACACTTAGCGCTCTGTAATTGTTCACTGCGTTGAAAGCAATTCTTGAAAGATATTTTTCAGTGGCGATACTATCAGAAACATCAAAGCTGAAAACGACAACTTCATAGTATGCTCTGACTGCGCTGATAAAGTTTTTTTCTGTTTTCTTTGACGTCATTACGGAATTATCTCTGTAACGCCTGTAATAGAGATATTCATTGACATGAACCGCTTTTTCCGCAAGAGAATAGACCTGAAACGAGAAAATACAGTCTTCATACATGATTCCTTCAACAAATCTCAGTTTATTCTTTTTAAGAAAGGCTCTTTTATAAAGAAGCATCCAAACTGCAACATGAAATTCCTTATACTTAACCATTTCGCTAAAAAAAGACTTTGCACTGCCTGAGCCGTAATCTCGGTGATAGCCGTAATTTGATTTGTTTATCCTTTCGGTGTCTTCGTCTATAGCATAGGCTTGACAAAAAGCAATATCGCAGTCATTTTCCGTTATAGCTGTCAGAAGCTTTTCAAGAGCCGTATTTTCTATTCTGTCATCACTGTCAAGAAAAAATATATATTCTCCGTTTGCTGAGTCCATACCGACGTTTCTTGCCGAAGAAGCTCCGCCATTTTCTTTGTGAATAACTCTTATTCTGCTGTCCGACGACGCATACTTATCACATATTTCACCCGATTTATCTTTTGAGCCGTCGTCAACAAGAATAATTTCAAGGTTCTGATATGTCTGATGAAGAACGCTGTCAACACACTCGCTCAGATATTTTTCAACATTATACACGGGAATTATTACACTGACTTTTTTCATTTTATTTTTCCTTATGGCATATGTATTCAGCGGCAAGCGCACGCTTTATATCAGACATAAAGCCGCCTGAATAATGCTTTTTCATTGCTTTTTCTATTCTTTTGTCCGGGGCGATAAACTCCGTTTTCGGGCTTGCTATCGCCTTTGAAAGATCAACCTTCATTTTCTCGGCGTCTTGCGCCCTGCTGTGGACTCCCGTCTCGTCACAGCCGATATTCTGAATATATGAATACCTCGGATAAACGGTGAGCATATCGTTTTTAACAAGGTGAAGCCCGAAACGGACAGACCACGACGTGCCGTTCCCCTTTGTCTGACGGTAGAGACGCATAAATCTGTCAGAACCCGAGGAGTTGAATTTTTTTATCATCTCTCTGTTTTGGTAAAAACTCTGTATATCTTTCAGCTCCCAGTCAACATTTTCAAAGCGGTCTTTCCATGTTGCCCAGCCCCAACTGCATGAACGATATGAAGTGAATATATCTTCTTTATAATCGTCGGGGAAAATAATCTCCGGAGTAAAGCCTGCAACCGAACCTATTCTCTTGTCATTTTCGAAAGTGTCAAGCGCTTTATTCATATATTTCAGCAGAAAAGGTGAAGCCTGACAGTCATCTTCGACAACTATCGCCCTGCCGTATTTATTTATAACCTCCATAACGCCTGATATGACAGAAGCGGCAAGACCTTTATTTTTTTCACTCTCAACTATTGTTACAGATTTAAAGCTGTTGTCTGACTTTATCTCTCTGAGCTTTTGCCTGACTTCATTAACAGCCGCTTCAGAGCTTTCATTTTTGGCTCCGTCAGAAAAAATATATAAATCAGACTCAATTGCCTCTTTGCAAAGAGACAGTGCTTTATACGTTTTTTCAAAATGGTCGGCACGGTTATAGACGAAAATTATTATGGGTGAATACATAGTTTTTCCTCTTATTTTTCGGTTAAAATTGCGCGGTAAGTCTCCATCAGCTTTTCGGCGTTTCTTTCGGCGTCATGCGTGATTCTAGCGTGAGCTTTTGCGTTTTCTGAGAGACTTTTTGCAAGCTCGTCACTGTCAAACACCCTTTTAATATTCCACGCAAGAAGTGCAGGGTCGTCATTTCGATAGAAAAGAGCTTCTTTTCCGTCGATCGCCATATCAGAGACGCCGCCAACATATGCCGCAACGCAAGGTGTGCCGACAAGCATTGCTTCGCCGAGTGTGTTCGGGCTGTTTTCGGCGGCAGAGCATAACACATATGCGTTGACACTTGAAAGCCTTTTAGCAACCTCGTATGCGCTGAGCGGACCTGTGAAAACAATATGCTCCCCGACGCCGAGTTTTTTAATCAGTTTCTGAAGATAAAGCCCGAAGCCTTTTTTATAGAACGGTCTTTTATCGTTTTCCGTAAACGGCTTTGTGCCGGCGACATAAACCTTAATGTCGGGGTATTCTCTTATTAATTCAGGGAGAGCCATAATAACAAAATGAAGACCTTTAAGAGCGGAATATCCGTTGCCGACATATATTGAATGTCTCTGCATTTTATCAATGCTCCAGTTTTCTTCATAGAAAGGAGAACGCAGCACACGATTGCAGGAAAAATACTTTGCTTTCGGGTTCAGCTTATATGAATGAGCCCTGTCCCATGTGGTTCTGCCGAGAATATAATCCGCTTTGGAAATAATCTCTTTTTCGGGGTTCATTCTCTTTTTATACCAAAGAGTTTTTCTCAGATGAAGCACCCAGCCCGCATACATATCGGTTAGCGACTTTGAAAATATCAAATCGTCAACCTGAAGCTGACCGCACTGATAGTTATACTGACCGTTAAGTATGCCCTGCAATGAGACGACCGTCGGAATACCATTTTTCTTGCCAACACTCAGCATTGCCTTTGCGTGAAGAAACTCGGTGCCCTCAATCTGAATAATATCCGGCTTGAAGTCAGCGACAATTTCTTCACAGCGTTTTATGAGCGCATCAAAACCGCCCTTTGCATACTCTAAGCTGTAATATGTCACATTATCAATCTTTTCGCAAAAATGAATATTCGCCTCACACTTACACGCTACGGCCAGTGTAATATCGTCTCTTTGGCAAAGCTGTGAGGCCATAGACTCAACCCAGCCGCCTAAAACCGTGCCGCCGATATTAAGTTTTTCCGCCGCAGGTGTGGGTATTAAATTAACCGACCAAAGAACTTTCATTTTTTTCTCCCGTCCATTTTATAATATCTTGAATAAGCAGTGGAACAATAATCATAAATGAGCACATAAGCTGATATGGCAGTGTGTCAAGTAAAGAAATAAATATCATAACAACAAGCTCGGCGTTTATAAGTGAGGTCATAAAGCGTGACTTATAGTCTTTCTTGTATTTATTAGGCACATAGAACACAAGCTTAGAATAAATATATCCGCCCCACCAGCCGTATCTGACAAAGTTGTCAATTATAGCCGAATGACCGCCGGATCCACCCGGATTCCACAATGAGCCGATAACAGGGTATCTCAAAAGTGCTTTTAAGCTCGCCATATAAGCCGTAACTCTTGAACCGATTGAGCCTTCTGCCGCGCCCGATTCCGAGGTTGAAACAAGGTCGTTGATTTTTTTTGCAACCGCAGTACCGTCGAAAACCGTAAGAAGCCACTCCCTGAGCGGGTCAACATATAATATAGCCGCCATTGCGCCGATAAACAAAGCCATTGTGATAATGACAACGCCGACAACGCTCTTCCCTTTGTAGAAAAAAAGCACAAAAGCAGACGCCAAAGTCGAAAAGATTGCGATTGAGTAACCGGCATTTGCGATAAGAAAGCCGTATGAAACAAGCCACGCTAAGCCGATAAAAAACTTAATTTTATTTTTGTCGAAAGCCTTCAGCAACCACATCAAAGCAGCAGGGAAAAACAAAGTCTGTGTATAGACAAGAGCATAACCGCCTATGCCCTGACGCAAATAGTCGTTTGCAGTTTCTTCATTTCTGACAATAATGCGCGCAATTGTCGGGTCTTCGATAAGTGCTTTCACTGTATTGATATTGAAGTATAAAAGTAAAATCAAAACTACCGGAATAATAAAGTCTATCTCATGCCACAAGTTCTTTTTGCTGTAAAAACTGAAAATTATAAATTCAACAAACAGCATATATAAGGCTATTTGTTTTATAATACCGGAAAAACTCTTTGTTTCGAAATATGCGGTAATTACAACCAGCACAATAAAAACCGCCGCCCAGATATGAATATTATCAAGCTGTATTCTTCGCATAAAAGCAATAACAGCCCACACCGCCGCAAGCGAGAGCGCAAGAAGCCTATAGATAAGGTCTATTTCAAGCGGGGGTGAAACCGACCACACAATAAGGTACAGCACCGCAAGCGCTTGTATAAGACCTAAAAACGATATACCTTTTTTCATTCTTCCTCCAAAATCAAAAGCCTTTAAGCCATTTTTCGGTCGGCTCCCTGTATCTCTCAAAATGGAACATATCATCGGGAGCGTTTATTTCTTCATCACGTTTTTTCTCTGTTGCACCTTTCATTGCAAAAGTAATCGCTTCGTCGTCTATTGACGGAATAATCGCTATTCGTGAACTGTTTTCAGCGTATTGCTTAATATCGCTTGTGTCGGTAGTAATAATCGGCACACAGCAGGTAAACGCTTCGACAAACTTTGTCGGAAAACCGGCATTATTTTTTCTCGTCGGCTCTCTGATAAATATGTAGCAGTCACACGATAGGACATATCTTATCGTTTCTGTGTGAGAAAGTCTGCCCATGAATGTTATTCTGTTATCTTCTGCCTTTTCAGAAAGCTCGGGGTAAAAGCCGCAGAATTCATCTTTTGTCACCCCGATAATACGCAAGGTGGCTTTTTCGCTGTCAACAGACGAAAACGAGCTGATTATAAGGTCAAGACATTCCTTGCCGCTGCCTATTGTTCCGGCAAAACAGAACTCAAACTTATCGCCGTGACTGATTTTTTCCTGATGCCAAATCGGGTCGCTTATGTCAACCATCGGCGGCAGCTTTATTAAGTGACTGTTGTCCTTATACGCCGCTTTCATCATATTGCTTATACATATAACCCCGTCGGCACGTCTGCCCAGACATCTGCGTATAAGCATATCATCAAACTTTTTATAGTTTCTTTTAAGAAATGAGCCTTCTGTGGCGTCCGCCCATTCGGCGCAGTCGTAAACTACTTTTATCCCCTTTTTTGAAAAAGCACTTTCAGCGGCAATAAAATTAAAATAAGGCATGTCATAGAGAATAATCATTCTCACATCGCTGTATTTCTCACAAACGCATTTTATCGCCGAAGTGTCAAACATGTATTTTAGCCACTCTTTTGTAGAAGCAGGTGCGCTTATTTCATAGACGTTGTCGCTGAAACTGCTTTTTCTCACACCGTCAAAACGCTCGTTTTCGGGCGCTCTGCCGAGAAAAACCGTACGGAAACCGAGACTGTCAAATATTTTGGCGATTGTAGAAACTCTGTGAGCCGCCGCATTTCTATCGGGCATTTCAAAAGCGCCGACATATATTATCGTTCCCTTTTCCATACAGCTTTCCTCCTGACGAAAAATTATAAATTCTCTTTGTACCACTCAATAGCGGCTTTTATTCCTCTGTCAAAGCTCCACTCGGGGTCATAGCCTAAAAGCCTCTGAGCCTTTGAAATATCGGCGTTTGAATGTTTTATGTCGCCCGCCCTGTCAGGTCCGAAATTCGGTTCTCTCTCAATGCCGAGAGCCTTTGTCAGACCGTAATATATATCAATAAGATATTCTCTGCCGCCGTATGCGATATTGAACGCCTGACCCGCCGCTTCATGTGGAGCAAGACAGGCTTTAAGGTTAGCTTCGATTACATTTTCGATATATGTGAAATCACGGCTCTGTTTTCCGTCGCCGTTTATTGTCGGGGTTTCGCCGTCAAGAAGCTGTTTAATGAATTTAGGAATAACAGCGGCGTATGCGCCGTTCGGGTCCTGCCGTCTGCCGAAGACGTTGAAATATCTCATACCGTAGGTATCAAGACCGTAGTGAAGCGTATATTGCTTTGCCCATTCCTCGTCGCACCTTTTTGTCAGAGCATAGGGTGAAAGAAGATTACCCTCGACGCCCTCTTTTTTCGGCAGCTTCGGCTCGTCGCCGTAGACAGAAGAGCTTGACGCATACACGAACTTTTTAACACCGCTCTGACGCGCGGCTTCGAGCATATTTAAAGTGCCCTGAATGTTGTTTGCGCAATAAAAAAGCGGCATCTCAATGCTTCTGGGGACGCTGCCCCAAGCCGCCTGATTGAGCACATAATCAACGCCTTCACACGCTTTAACGCAGGTGTCAAGGTCTTTTATGTCACCCTTTATGAACTCGTAATTCGGATTTTCAATGAAAAGATCAACATTCTCCTGCTTGCCTGTCGAAAGATCGTCAAGACAGCGCACTCTGTAACCGAGATCGAGTATAGCCTCACAAAGGTTTGAACCTATAAAGCCCGCGCCGCCTGTGACGAGAAAAAGTGCATTTTCGGGAAATTTAAGTTCTTTATAGCCCATTTCTTAAAGCCTCCAGTATGAATAACCTGCGTTTTCGTATTCCTTGCGGTCAAGAAGTCCCTTGATATCAACAAGAACCTTTCTGCCCTCGCCGAAGAAGCTGTCAATGTCAGACATCGTCAGCTTTTTGAATTCATCGTGAGCAACAGCTAAAACAACCGCATCCATATCCTTTATCTCTGATATATCGACAAAGCGCATACCATAGAGTCTTTCAGCTTCGTCAGCGTCGGCGACAGGGTCGGCTATAACGGGGGTAATGCCGTATTCTTTTAGCTCGCTGACAATATCTATAATCTTTGTGTTTCGTGTGTCGGGGCAGTTTTCCTTAAAGGTAAAGCCGAGAATTGCAACCTTTGCGTTTTTGACCGCCTTGTCGGCTGAGATAAGATTCTTGACAACATTTTCAGCTACATATTTGCCCATATCGTCATTAATTCTTCTGCCCGAAAGAATTATCTGACTGTGATAGCCGAGCATTTCAGCCTTATATGTAAGATAATAAGGGTCAACGCCGATACAGTGACCGCCGACAAGACCCGGGTAGAACTTTAAGAAATTCCACTTTGTTCCTGCCGCTTCAAGAACCGATTTAGTATCAATTCCCATCTTATTGAAAATAATCGAAAGCTCGTTCATGAAAGCTATATTTATATCTCTCTGGCTGTTTTCAATTACCTTTGCCGCTTCCGCTACCTTGATGCTCTGCGCTCTGTGAACGCCCGCTTCAACCACAAGCTCATAAACCTTTGCGACAATGTCAAGTGTTTCTTCATCCATACCCGAGACAATTTTCTTTATCGTTTCAAGTCTGTGAACCTTGTCACCGGGGTTTATTCTCTCGGGCGAATAACCTATTTTGAAATCTTCACCGCACTTTAAACCCGATTCCTTTTCAAGAATGGGAACACAAACATCCTCTGTAACACCGGGGTAAACCGTTGACTCAAAAACGACTATTGACCCCTTTGTGAGATTTCTGCCGAGAATACGGCTTGCGCCCTCGACAGGGCTGAGATCGGGTGTGTGATCGTCATTGACAGGCGTCGGAACGGCAACAATGTGGAATTTCGCTTCTCTGAGCTTTGTCTCGTCAGCGGTAAATTCAACCGCCGTATTTTTTATTGCGTCATTTCCGACCTCGTTTGTCGGGTCAATGCCGTTTTTATAAAGCTCGATTTTCTTTTCGTTAAGGTCATAGCCGATAACATCGACCTTTTTGGCAAAAGCTACGGCTATAGGCATACCGACATAGCCAAGACCGACAAGTGAAATCTTTTCTTCTTTGTTTAAGATTTTTTCATAGAGATTCTTATACATAATCTGACTTCCTCTTTCTGCAATCATTGATTTAAGAGCCTTTTTATTTCTTCAAGATAAGCCTTGACAACAATGCTTCTTGAAAAATTTTCTTTTATATATTCCCTGCCCTTTTCGCCCATGAGCTTTCGCTCCTGACCGGAAAGTGAGAGGAATTTTTCTGTTTTTTCATATAGCTCATCGACGTTTCCGCCGTGATATATATAGCCTGTTTCGCCGTCTCTGACCGTTTCAAAGCAACCCGGGTTATCGGTTGTTATGAGCACTCTGCCCGATGAAGCGGATTCAAGAAGAACGTTGCTCATTCCCTCGCCGTAGGTTGACGGGTGAATTGTGGCGTGAGAAGCGGCAATAAACGGTCTGACATCCTTCTGACTGCCCAGGTAATGAACTATACCTTTCTTTTCAAGCTCTTCGAGCTCTTCTTTATAGTGCATCTCGGTTTGTTCAATAAAGCCGAGCATATTAAACTGCGTGTTCGGGTATTTTTTCTTTATCCGCTTGGCATTTTCAATGTAATCGTCAACGCCCTTATCGTGAAGTATGCGCCCGATATAATTGAACACTACCTTTTCGCCGTCAATGCCGTTTCCGCCGCTCGGATAGGGCTGAAGCGGAAATCTTTCGGTGTCAACGCCCGAGCCGGGGATAAGTCTTCTTTTCCCCTTGACCATACCTGTTTTTTCGGCAAGCTCCATATTGGTTTCATTCTGAAACATGACGCACTCTGATTTGCGGTATGCGGCTTTGAAAAGCTGCATAATGAACTTCTGCATCATATCGCCTTTATTCAGAACGCTCCCGAAGCCCGTGACGTTATTTATGACCGGTATCTTTAAAACGTGAGCGGCAATACTGCCATAGACATTCGGTTTTGCCGTATATGTCAGCACAACATCGGGTTTATACTTTCTGAAAAGATTCAGATAATGAACAAAAAGCTTTGAGTCGTTTATGGGGTTTGTGCCCCGTCTGTCAATAAACGGGTCATCATATATGAATTTCAGGTCGGAAAGAAGCTGAAATTTCTCCCCGTTTGGGCATGAAATAAGCACATCATAGTTTTCACTGATTAACGCCTCAATAAGCTCTTTCCTGAAGCAGTAAATATCATCGTCATTATTTGTCAGAAGCGCAATAAGCGGCTTCTTTTTTTCGTTTTTTTCGCCGTCTGACTTTTTGTCGGTGAAATCTTTGCCCAGCATGGCAAAAACCGTCATAAACATGATTTTTATATCATTAACTAAGCTGAACTCTTCTATATCCCTGAGATTATATCTCATTTTATCGGGCAGAACTTCCTCAGTATATGTCTTTTCGGTGTCGGTTGAAGAGTCAAGAAGCGAGCTTTCATCTTTATAGCATACGCTTGCAGTTGAGGTAATTCCTGCCGGCAAAAGAAGCGTCGCTTTCATCTCGTCGGTGTATTTGTCAACATATTTCTGAATTTCGGGGCGTGTGCCGACAAAAGTCATATCGCCCGAGAGAACATCAAGAAGCTGACTTATCTCGTCAAGTTTGAATTTTCTTATAAATTCGCCCGTTTTTGTCACTCTTGAGTCGTTGCTGACGGTTATCTGTGAGCCTTTGTCAGCCCCCTGAACCATTGAACGGAACTTATGTATTCTGAACTTTCTGCCGTATTGTGTCACTCTCTCCTGCCTGAAAAACACAGGACCCTCCGAGTCTGCTTTAATTGCTGCGGCAAGCGCCGCAAACACGGGCGACAAAGCTATAAGCATTGCCGAAGCGGCTGTAACATCAAATGCTCTTTTTAAAACAAGGCTTGTCTTTTTTTTGCTCAGAATATCATAATACTTTCTGACCTCTGGAATTTGCATTTTTTCGGGAAGCTCTTCCCATCTTTTTAGTAGCATCTAAAACTTCCTTTTTCAGATAAATTCTTTAACAATTTCAGTGTAGTTCGAGATAACATATTCCACATCTTCATCAGAAAGGAGTGTGTGGAGAGGAAGTGTTATTTCATTTGCAAAAAACGCATACGCGTTAGGATAATCTTTAATATCAAAGCCGAGTGATTTATAAGCCGTCATCATGGGCAGCGGCTTGTAGTGAACATTGCAGGCGATACCTCTCTGAGCCATCTTTATGATAATTTCATTGCGCTCTTCTGAGGTTATGCCGGGAACTCTTGTTATATAGAGATGACCCGATGAAGCAAAACCGTCGCCGTAATGATTAAGATGATAAACACCCACTGCGTCACAGCCTGCGTCGTATTTTTTTATAATTTCTTTTCTTCTTTCAAGAAGCGACGGATACCTTTCAAGCTGTTTCAGACCGATTGCCGCCATGATATCTGTCATGTTGCATTTATACCAAGGACCGACAATGTCGTATTCCCATGCGCCGAGCTTTGTTTTTGCAAGAGCGTCCTTTGACTGCCCGTGAAGAGAATAAAGCTGATACTGCTTATAAAGCTCATCATCGTCAATACCGTCAATATGTCTCCATGTTGAAGCGCCGCCCTCTGCGGTTGTGAAATTTTTGACCGCATGGAATGAAAAGTCCGTAAAGTCTGCTATTTCCCCCGCCGTTTTTCCGTTTCGGCTTGCGCCCAGCGCATGAGCGCAGTCGGCAAGAACGGCAATTCTGCCCATAGCTTTCTGAATTTCGCTTTTAGGTCTGAATAAGCTCTTTTTTCTTTCGGCGATTTCAAACACCCTGTCATAGTCGCAGATTATACCGCCGAGGTCAACAAGAATAATCGCCTTTGTTTTTTCCGTAATCAGCTTTTCTATCTGCTCATAATCGGGCTCTACGCTGTCCTTCTGAGAGTCAACAAATTTCACCGACGCCCCGACATGTATCGCGGCTGAGGCTGTAGCGGTATAAGTGTAAGCAGGGACAATAACCTCGTCGCCCTCGCCTATACCTAAGACTCTGAGATTGAGCTCTTCAGCCGCTGTGGCGGAATTGAGACACACGACCTTATCGGTGTGACAGTAGGCGGCAAGCCTCTTTTCAAGCTCTTTTGTTCTCGGACCTGTTGTAATCCAGCCTGAGCGAAGAGCCTGCGCAACCTCATTTATTTCAAGCTCCGTTATATCGGGCGGGCTGAAAGGAATATTTCTTTTTTCCATTATGTTCACTCCTCAGCAAAATGCTTCATCTTTATATGTTGAGACCATTCCCTCAACGACTCGTCTTATGTTTTCATCGTTTTCGTATGCGACCTTCATAAGATTTTCAAGACCCGAGAAAAATTCGTCGGCGTCAAACGGAATGGGACAGCCGATATGAATCAGCTTATTCGGCGTAGTTTTAAGCCCTTCTTCAGCCATAAGTTTTTCTTCATAGAGCTTTTCGCCGGGTCTCAGACCTGTATATTCAATCTTAATATCAACATCAGGTTTAAAGCCCGAAAGTTTGATAAGATTTCTCGCCAGTGTATCTATTTTAACGGGTGAGCCCATATCAAGAACAAATATTTCTCCGCCGTGAGCGAAAGTTCCCGCTGTGAGCACAAGCGACACCGCTTCGGGTATTGTCATGAAATATCTGATAATATCAGGGTGTGTGACCGTGACGGGACCGCCGTTTTCTATCTGTTTCTTAAAAAGAGGTATTACCGAGCCGTTTGAGCCGAGAACATTACCGAATCTGACGGCAACAAACTCTGTCTCAACCTTTTCGGGGAAATCACGCATAACCTCTTCGTCGGCTATATGAGTGAAGAGCTTAGGAATATCGCACGCTCTGTTTTCTTTTATTTTTCTGTCAAACGACTGAATAACCATTTCGCACAGACGCTTGCTTGCGCCCATGATATTTGTCGGATTAACCGCCTTGTCGGTGCTGATAAGGACAAACCGCTTACAGCCGTTTGCCATGGCGGCATAAGCCGTCTTGTAGGTGCCGATAACATTGTTTTTTATAGCCTCACAGGGGCTGTCCTCCATAAGAGGGACATGCTTGTGAGCCGCCGCATGATAAACAATATCGGGGCGGTATTTGCTGAATATCCGGTCGAGTCTTCTTGAGTCTCTGACCGAACCGATAAGCGTAATAAGATTAAGCGACGGGTATTTTCTTTTCAGCTCCTGCTGAACCGAATAGGCGTTATTTTCATAAACGTCAAAAATGATAAGTGCTTTCGGGTTATGATGAGCTATCTGACGGCAAAGCTCACTGCCTATTGAGCCGCCACCGCCCGTGACGAGAATAACCTTATCAAAAAGCGAAGTGAAAATTTCTTCGGCGTTGACTTCAATGGGGTCTCTGCCCAAAAGGTCTTCGACAGAGACATCTTTCATTGCGGCAACGGTGATATCGCCGTTGACAAGCTGATAAAAGCCCGGGAGGTTTTTGACCTCGCAGTCAGTTTCACTGCATATATTGAGAATATCTCTAAGCTCTGTTTTAGGTATGCTCGGAAGAGCGACATATATTTTGTTGATTTTATATTTTTCGACATTCAGAAGAATATCGTCTCTGCCGCCGACAATTGGAACACCGTCAATATATCTGTTCCATTTGTTCTTATTGTCGTCTATAATACAACATACCTTATCAAGCGATTTATCCGTTTTGGTAATATCACGAAGAAGAAGCTGACTCGCCTCGCCTGCGCCGACGAGCATAACCCTGCCCCTCTCTGACTTTGCGTTTGATTTTTCAAGGTGCTTGAGCTCAAGGAGAAGAAAGCGATATGAAAATCTTGCCGCAATAAGAAGAACAGCCTGAAAAAGCGCACCCCATAAATAATAGGAAACAGGCATTCTGCTGTAAGGTTCGCAGCCCCGCATCATGATTGTAATTATCACACTGTGCGCAAGAGAAGCCGTCAGACTGCCCAGAGCCGTTCTGACAAGCTCATTATAGCTTGCAAAACGCCACACGCTGTTATACATTCTGAAAAAATAAAATATAATAACCGCAATCACTGAGTACACGGGTACCATTCTGCTGTAATAAGTCAGATAATCTTTCGGTATTGCCTCAAAAGAAGCGTCAAAGCGTATCCACAGTGAGATAAGATATGACAGATTGACTGCCACGATATCATAAGCCATCAGAAATAAGGCTATTATCTTCCAGTGTTCAATATGAAATTTTTTTCTTTTGCTGTCCCCTTTTTTCATATCGTACCTCACTTTTTTCAAACTGTTATATCGTCATAATCATGAAGCTCTGACATTGTTCCGTCAGGGCATACCTTATATATCCTGTCGCAGTATTTCAGCATACTCTCACGGTGAGTGGTGATAATGCACGCTCTTGTCGGGTCGGAAACCATTATGTTTTCAAGCACCTTTTTCTCTGTTTCAACATCGAGCGCCGATGTCGCTTCGTCAAGCAGCAGTATCATTGAGTTTGTGAGCAGTGCTCTGGCTATAGAAATTCTCTGCGCCTGACCCTGAGAAAGGTTTGCCCCTCGCTCGCCGATAACGGTATTGACGCCGTCGGGCAGTTTTGAAACAAAGTCCCACAAATCCGCCGTTTCAAGCACGCTTCTGAGCTCCTCATCGGTTGCCTGCGGTCTGACCATACGGAGATTATCCGCTATTGTGCCCGTAAAAACATTCACACTCTGAGGCACATATGAACAAAACCGCCTTGTTGAATCCGATATATCAATCTGCTGTGACGACTCGCCCTCAATATACATTCTGCCTTTCTGAGGCTTCAGAAGCCCCAAAATGAGCTTCAGAACAGTGGTTTTGCCCTCGCCCGAGGGACCTATGAGCGCAATCGTCTCACCCGGATTTACACTGAAACAAATATCTCTGAGAACAGGTTCATCCGCATCCTTGAAAGTAAATGAAACATCTTCAAAATTAACGCTTACGCCGCTTGAAGCACTGCGTTTCTTCAAAAGAAGAGCTTTTTCTCTCTCTTCATCCTTTTCTTTTTCATAGCCTGTTATCTCCATTATTCTGCCTGCGGCTGTCGCAATTGACACCGCCGACGGAGCAAGAGAAGCAAGCGAATTGAAAGAAGAATTAAGAGTGCCTGAAATAGACAGAAACAGCGTCATTGTGCCGTAGGTTATTGCCCCCTGCCAAAGCCTGTAAACTCCCCAGCCGTAGCATGCATACGACACGGCAGTGCCAAGCAGTGAGAGACACAAAGAAAGCAGAACGCTGAACTTTTCATAGCTCAGTCTCACTTTTCTGTAGTTTTCAAGAATTATTTTAAAATTAGCCGTATATTGCTTTGTCAAATCAAACGCTTTGATAACCTGAATGTTCTGCATGGATTCTTCCGAATATGAGAGAACCTTTCCGTTGAGCTCACGGCTCTCAAGATTGAATTTTCTCATAGTTTTAAGCAGAAACCGTGAAGACGCAAAGAGAATGGGCGCACTCATCAGCGCAAGCACAGCCATTGTCTTATCATAATAAAGCACTATCGCAAGAGCGCCGAAAAACTGAACCGAGCGTGTGATAAGATTCGGAATAAACCCTATGATGCCCGAGGAGACGGTGCTTGCGTCACCCTCAAGGCGGTTCAGAAGATCGCCCGAATGGAAAGAAGAAATATCCTCCCAGTTTGAGGTGACGACATTTGAATAAATCTCCTGCCTTATCTCATTGTTCGTCTTTGTGCTGACCACTGCCGTCACCCATGAGGCAAGAGCCTGAAAAACATGACACATCACCGTAAGCCCCACGACAAGACAGACAACGCCTAAAATCTTGTCGTCTGAGTGACTGACAACAGCGTCAATAAGTCTCTTTGTCGCAACCGAAGTGCCAAGCGACATCACGGTCGCAACAAGACCCAAAGCTATATAGAGAAAAATATTCAGTTTGTAGAGCTTAACATATTTCAGTATCCATAGCCACTCTCTTTTCATATTGACGAAAAGATCGCGATAGCTTTTTTTGTCTTTCATCGGTATGCCTTAATTATCCTTACTTCTGCGTTTTTGTCTTTTTTCTTTCTTATCTTCGCCGTAGCCGTAACCGTAACCGTATTTGCCGTAGCCATAACCGTACCTGCCGTAACGCTTATATCCGTAGCCGTAACCGTAACCGTAGCCGTAGTTTTCACCATAGCCCGATGCGCCCGACATTGCGCCGTTGAGAACGCACCCGAGAACATTTACGTCTGTTGAGAGAAGTCCGTCAAGTCCGTTTCTTATTCTTGAAATTCTGACCGTATCCTGAAGAATAACATAAAGAGCGGCGTCGGTCGCCTGAGCTATAAGTATAGTATCGGAAACAAGCCCGCAGGGCGGTGTATCGACAAGAACATAATCATAATTATCTCTGACGCTGTCAAAAACAGCCTTGAGGTCATCTCTTTTGATGTATTTCCACGGCTTATCCTTATCATCAATAAGATTGAGAAGGGATACATTGTATTTGTCAATGAATGAAATCTTGAAATTGCTTTTCATGACCGAATATTCAAGCTCTTTCTCATCTATTCCGAGACAATCACATACACTCGGATTTCTGAGGTCGGCTTCAACAAGAAGAACCTTTTTGCCAAGGTCGGCGAGCGAAATAGCAAGGTTCACGACAACCGTTGTTTTGCCTTCGCCCGGAGCGGTACTCGTGACCATAACAACCTTATTTTCCTTGCCCAGTGCATGAACAAAGGTATTTCGGAAAACTCTCAGCGATTCGAGAAAGCCGCTTCCGACACGGTCGTTTGTCAGAAGAATTGACTTATCAATCGCTTTTTTATATTTCTTGAATGTAACCTGAGGCAGAGTGCCGATTACGGTTCTGTTAAGAGTATTCTTTATGTCATCTCTTGTTCTTATGGTTTTTCTCTGAACGGCATAAATGACAATCAGAACAGCCCACAGGAGAAAACCGACAGCGGCGCCCATGAACGTGTCGTCCTTATACGCAAGTTTGTTGACGGGAGTTGCAGGAACCTTTGGCTCGGTAATCATAGTGAACTTTATGTTGCCGACGACATATCTTGCAACATCGGGGTAATTTTTTATAGCCGACATCAGAATGTCATATGTGAGTTGAGGGTCTGAGCCTTTTGCCGTCATTGTGAACATATTCGAGTTTGTGACAGAGCTTGCGCTCAGCGAAACAGGAATATATTCTATTTTTAAATCCTCTTTAATTGCGTCATGGAGAAGATTGCTCCCGAGAATATATGGGAATGTGTCGGAAAGCTGAGCGGCAGTGTTTGCGTCATAATAAAATGAATAAACAGAAATTCCGCCATCGGTGAGAGTGCTCTTCTGCGTGCTTATTGTAAATGTAGCCGAACAGCTGTAGGAGGGAACAAATTTGACATAGCTGTTATAAAATCTGTAACCGCCGAATGCGGCAATAAGGATTATACAGACCCACCAGAATTTTCTTATCCCTTTCCATATATCACTGAGATAAATCGAAGAAAACAAACCGCCTTCTTTTTCGATATTATCGTTTGATTTTTCCTGATTGCTCATGATGAAACACCCCCATTCTCATCTGATGAAAATGAAGCGGTCTCAAACATCGGTCCCTCTTCAAAAATATCATCGACGCCGGCGTATCTGCCGTATTTTCCGTAGCGACCGTATTTGCCGTATTTCGAATATTTGCCGTATCTGCCGTAGCGGCCGTAGCCTTTTGAGTAATAGTACCCGCCCTCGTCAAAGCCGCTCTGACCAAACAGTGAAAATTCGGGATAGACGTCGTTAAAAATACAGCCCGCTAAATCGCCGCCGACTTCTTTAATTGTGAGAATGGCGTCGTTTATTGAAGCGGTGTGAACAACGTCGCTTCTGACAACAAGGATAGTCTTATCGACTATTTCGACTATGTTTGTTACGGCGGCGTCAACCGAAAGCGGCGCAGTGTCGATAATTACATAGTCAACCTTATCTTTAACAATGTCAAGCACCCTCTTGATTGCTCCGCTTTCATACCATTTACGGTATTCTTTATGAGGCTTCGTGTTAAGACCGAGAAACAGCCCCGTTTTCTTATAACGCCTGAAAAGGTATTTTTCGGGAGGAATCTTGCCCGAGAGAAGATCCCCGAGTTCAGCTTCTTCTTTGAAATCGGCTTCGAAAATTTTATATAATGCGGGCTTCTTTTCGTCAAGGTCAAGAAGAAGAACCTTGTTGCCCCGGCTTGCAAGTGAAATGGCAATATTTGAAGCCGTTGTCGATTTGCCTTCGTTTTCGGCCACGCTGGTGATTAAGAATACCTTATCGCCGTTTCGCTTTTTCATATATTCGAGCTTTGCCGTGATTTTATGGTAGCTCTCGGTGAATTTCAGACTTGTGAAAGCGTTTTCGTGAATAAGAAGCGCTTTTTTCTTTTTTAAGTCTCTTATAGGTCTTTTCTTTTTTTCATGAACAACCGTGCCCAGAAGCTTTGCGTCAACCTTATTATAGAAAGAGGCTTCATCTTTAACTGTGTCTCTGAATATTGAAAGCAGAATAATTGCCGCAACGGATGCAAGCGCACAGCCCATAACAATAAGCCGCTTGTTCATCTTTGAAAACGAATTTGACGGCGAATGAGGTATTGACGGTGACTTTATGACATTCAGAACAGCGTTTGAAAACACCTTATCCGATATTTCGGGATAAACCTCAATAACAGAGCAGAGAAGCTCATATGAGTTCTGAGGGTCGTCTGACACAACATTGAGCTGCATGAGGTTTGTGCCCTCCATAACAGAGGCTGAAAGCGTTCCGTTAAAGCTGCTTTTGCCGAGGTTTGCGGCGGCTCTTGATCTCATTGACGGCTGCTGAAAGATTTCGGAAAGAACCTTTGTCATTTCTGAAGAAACAGCAAGGTTAGCGTACGATGAATAGTTGCCGACCTTTGCGTTGACAACAAATGTCGCCGTGCTTGTGTATTCGGGTGAATAGACGCTGTGCTGAATAATAAAAGCGCCCATAAGCCCGATAAGAACAGCTTCGATAACCACAACGGCATTTCTCAGAAGGTCTCTGAAAATACTGTGCCATTCAACTGTAAAACTTGTGTTTTGTTTATTGTTTTCCATTATCATTACTCCACGACAACCGTCAGAACGGTATGCCCTTTTCTTTCCATTTCATCTGTAGCGTAATAGTGGACGGAATAAACGCCTTCTTCATCGGGGTTAAATTCGGTCTGAATTATAACCTCAAGGTCTATATCTTCACCTGAGGTATCAGTAACAGCCTTTATATACTTCTCAAAGTCGGGTGTTTTCCCTTTCTTTGAATAGATAAGGTATTTGCTCAGCTCGATTATCGGAGCGCTTGTGCTGCTCTGTTCGACAATAAGCGGAAGCTCTAATGAAACCGTGTCGCCCTTACTGTTCGTAACCTTGGCAGTGAGCGAAAATGTACCCGTGATACCGCTTTCGAAGTTTTCCGAAGTGATAATCACGTTATTGCTGATATCGCCGTCGATATAATCCGTTGCGCCGATAATGCCTGAAATATTGACATATTTATTGACTGAAAAGCAAAGTGAAGAATTCATATAGAACACGGGCGGCTTATAGCCCTTGTATTTTATTTTTCTTGTCGCTGTAGCCACATGGTGGTCGTTATCGCAAACGGCATAAGTGACGATACAGATTCCCTTTTCGGTGAATTTCGAAACGGATTCGATTATTATCCTGTCGGTTATGTCGCCGTCCTTTAAGTCGTATGCCGTAACGCCCTTAAGCAGTTCTTCGTCGGTGACACCGGGCTTTACCTCAAGCGTTGCTTCTTCAACCGTAATCGTCGGGTATGTTTTATCCGCACTGATGTTATCGGTGTAGAAGATGTAAGCAAAAACAAAACACACTGCACAGAAAGCAACAGCGACGACTATTCTCAAAACTCTCATCATAATTAAATAACTCCTGTCAGATCAATAAGTATTAACCTTTTTATCGGCAATTACGAGTCTCGGATTCTCTTCAAAAATCATCTGAGCATAGCTGAACGAGAAGACTTCGCTGACTTCTTCGTGCGCAGCGCTCATATCAGGAGTGCGCATATAAGGCGAATGAGCGTCGCTTGCGACAAAATCGACAAGCCTTTGGTCAAGCAAGCGGTATGCATTGTGTCTTGCCCGCAAGCCGAAGCCGCCCGAAAGACTGCCCTTATTCATCTGAATGAGTGCGCCAAGCGCCTTCATTTTTATTACAGCATCCTCTTCTTCGCTGACAAACGCATACCTCTCGGGATGCGCCACTATAGGCACACAGCCCATTGAAACAAGCTGAGAAATCTTTCTGTAAGCCGAGGCGGCATATTCATGAAAGTCAAATTCAATCAGCGCATACCTTGAATTATTTATCGTGATAAGCTTGCCCTCCTCGAGAAGCTCGGGAGTTCTGCCGGTGCAGAAAATCTCCTGACCGCAGAAAACCTTAACGGGCAGATTTTGCTCTTTTATTGCGTTTCTGAGTGTTCTTACCTTTTCGGAAAGCTCTCTCCCCCAATAATTTTCATATGAATCAGGTACGTTGCAGTGAGGCGTTGCAACAATAGCTTCGGTGCCGTTATCATATGCAAATTTCACCATTTTTATAGATTCTTCAAGGCTGTCCGAGCCGTCGTCAACGTCATATAAAATATGGCAATGAATATCGTACATATATTACCTCCGTAAAAAACGTAATTTCTGCGTTTTTGGGCATAGTTATAATTAAACACATTAATTATATATCATTCATGTCGAAAATTCAACATTTTTCGTGCAATATGAAATAGTAATTCATAGAAAAATTAATTTTTTTAAGAACAAAAGCAACAGTTTGTCTAAATTCTGTGGTTTTTAATCTAAAGCCGGGACGCAGAGCAGAAAAAAGCCGCCGATAAACAACGGCAGCTAAAAATTATATTATCCCAAATTCCCTGAGAGAAACAAGGAAATCATCAAGGTCTTTTCTTGCGGTGTCTTCATCAACATCGAAATTATCAAGAATTGCTCTGAGAGCGTCTTCTTCGTCACCGCCGTTATTAATTGCTTCAAAAGCAGTAGCGGCAGACGGAGAAAGAGTGAAAATTCCGTTATATTCGGCGGCAGTATTACCGACGGGAATAAGCATGGTTTCACCCGCTACCTTTCTGACAACAACCTTTCTTTTAATCTCCATTTTTCTCACCTCTCAGCTTCCCTGCTTCTTCCTCCATTAACTGCGCAGTAAATTTGCTCTGCAAGCACAGGTATTCCGGCTTTTTGTCGTATGCGCCTGTCTCGCTTTTACATGCGGCGGCGCAGACAAAGCAGTAGTTTCTGTATTTACATCTCTGACACTCCATGGGCAGTCTGACCTTTAAGGCTTTAGCCCTTACGCCCTGCCAGCACTCATTGAAGTCTTTTTCTCTCACATTAAATTCACTGTCGGGAATCATTCCGCATGAGCTCATATCGCCTTTCCAGTTTACCCAGAACGCAGATGTGCCCGCGCGGCACTGCATACCGCAGTCATCACAGGATAAGTCTATGCACTCCTCCTCACACCTTAAAATGCCGTCTCTCATTGCGTCCGCACGGCTGAGGAATGTTTCTTCGTCATATTTTATTCTCTCATATTTCACCTTATAAACCGCACTTTCATAAGGTGAAAACCGACCCTCGTTGACGCCCGTTTTTGACATATCGTTTCTGACAGGCGGATACATGTATGTCGTCGCCTTAATTTTCAGGTCATTCTCGGCGGCGAAGCGATGTATTTCTTCGGTATCGTGGCAGTTATCGGGGGTAATGCTGACATTCAGCTTAACCTGAGTGCCTGTTTCTTTGAGCTTCTTTATGTTTGAAATAACCCTTTCAAAGCTGTCGCTTGAACACAGTGACCTGTATGTTTCATCGCTCGCTCCGTAGAGCGAGACGTTCACCCTGCCGGGCGTGTATTCTTTGAAAAGCTCAATTATTTCATCGGTAATAAGCGAACCGTTTGTGTTGATTGAAATAATGAAGCCCATACTGTTGAGCTTTTTATATATGAGCGGAAAATCTTCTCTTATAAGAGGTTCGCCGCCTGTCAGCAGAAGAAAAATCATTCCCGCGTCACGAGCCTTTTCGCCGAGCTTTATCCATTCTTCGGCCGAAAGCTCATATTCTTTGTTTTTGTTACAGTCCGCAGAATGAATATAGCACATTTTACAGCCGAAATTACAGCGTGATGTCAGCTCAAATGTGCCCGACACGGGAATACCGAGCTGTCGCCCCTTATGATGAAGATAAGCCGAAAACACCGGCTCGCCCGACGGCGTGACGCTGTTATTGATTATCTTGCTCATATTTACGCTCCCCTTTCATAAGTTATTCGACCTCACGGCGTATTAATCTTCGCTTTCAAATGAAGAAAAAACTATTTTTGAGGACTCGCTGAAGAAATTAGACGCAAAGCTCTGAACTACTGCGCCGGGGGGAATATCCCCTACGCTGACACGGTAGGTTATTCCGCCTAAATAAGCTCCGTTTTCATAGCCCTTATAATACACATAAACATTTTTCAGCTCTTTGCCGCTGATATTTCTGACATTGATAATATTGTCTGCGTAATTTATATCAAGCTCATCGGGGCAAACCGACGGCTTTTCGTCAAACTCCGTTACACCGTTAATTTCTACAGAAAAATCGTCTGCCTTTTCGTCAAAGGCTTTTCTCCCCACTTCAAGCAAAATCATCTTACTGCCCGCAAGAACCGTCTTTGCGCTGAACGTATATTTTTCATCGCCTGACAGAAGAGAAAAATCGAGAAGCTGATAATCCTTGTCCGAACTGTTAAACAGAGTGACGCTGAAAACATCTTTGACCTCATCGCCCGAACCGTCTTCGACATATTTGCCCGAATATGAAGAAAAATCCGTGATATAAATTCCGTCATAGAGAAGATATGAGCCGCCAAATTGAAAACCGCTTTGACTTTCAGCGGAAGAAGCTATAGACTGCCCCGTCATTTCGGTGTTATCAGTGTCCTTTACCGAGCAGGCGGAAAAGACGAAAATATATATAGCGCATATAAACAAAGCAATAAGCCTTTTCAAATCAATCTCCCCCTTAACTAAAGTCCGTCTAAAATAAAAGAAACGGTATGAATGGTATTATATCAAATTCACTGCACCGTTTGCAATGTTTAGCTTCATATTTTTTCTCAGCGCAGAGTTTTTATTCCTCTTGGGAAATAAATAGTCATTTCAAAAGCCGCAAAGCAAAATAATTGTCGAAATTTGTCTTATCGGCGGTTGTTTTAAAGGGAATAATAGGCTATAATTTCAGTAATAATGCTTTATTCGGTTTTATCCGTAACAGGTCTGAAACAAAGGGGAAATATTATGAAACGCTTAAAGAAAACATTATCCCTCACACTCGCAGTAGTTATAGCTTGCACAAATATGTATATATACGGCTTCACATTATCGGCGCAGGAATGTTCATGGGATTTAATTGTAAACGGTCAGACAGTGACCGCCGCACAGCCCATAGCTGGTGTTTCACTCTCGGGCAACGTTGTCACTCTCAGCAATTTCACGGGAAAAACCATTGAAACAAGGCTCAGCGAAAATTCTCAAGGAGGCTCCTGCGATGAGCTGAAAATAAACCTTATCGGTGAAAACAAGTTAACAGGCGGCAAGATAACAGACGGCACCGAAAGTTTTTTCACAGCGATTTATTCTCAAAGTCCCGAAGATAATCAGAGCAGTATTATTATCGGCGGTACGGGCTCGCTCGATATTGAAATAAGCGAAACGCTCCCCGATGCTGATATCCGTGCGATCGTTTGCGGTGAAAAATTCACTGTCGGCGAAAATGCCGAGGTCAATATAAGTTTCGGCGGAAAAGGTATAATAAGCCCTATAAAAATCTGCGGCATTGAAGCCAAAGAAACTGAAATTCTTGACAGTGCCGTTCTGTGCGTCAAAGCCGAAGCCTCCACCTTCACGGAAAAAGGGAGCGACGGAAAAATCACATTCACGAGATCCTCATGCCCTGTAGTCGGCATAAGCGGCAGAGTTTTAAATAGCACAAAGGGTTATCTGAGTATAAACGCCAAAACGGCGAGCTCTTCTTCTCAGAGCCTTTGCACGGACGGCATAATTCAGTCTGAAAATTCGTCGGCCCTCTATCTTGAAAACAAATTGAACACGGCTTTTTCCCCGTCACTGCCTGCGATAGACAAAACGGGTTGCCGTGAGTTTAATCTCAATCCTCAAGTGAATTACTATGCAGTTGTCCCTGCCGAGACATCTTTTCTTAAAGCGGTTGACTGGAAAGCTCTTTTCAGTTCGGCAAATTATCCGTCTTTCGGCGATGATAAAGGGATATATGATAAAGATGTATTTTCTTTAAAATCAGAATCCGGCGCATATTTCAAAAGAAACTCATATCTTCTCACTGACGGCGTGGAAAGTGAAGAAACAAGCGATTTTGAAAAATACAGAGACGGATATTTCTCGTTTCATATTTCCGCCGCTCCGATGCCGGGCTTTTATCTTAGAAATCCCTCAAAAGAAGATTATATGTATGCGCCCGAGAAGTCGGCAAGCGGTATAATCAAAGACACAAATCAAGGAGCAGTCAGCTCATATTACGCTTATGCGGTTTATGACTACAGAAAACTCACTGTCACCCGTCAGCCCGAAAAAAATATATGCGCTATAAGCAGTGACGGAAAAACAAAGGAAATTAGCTTCTCCACCGACATAAACTGCACGTCATTTGACTGGAAAATCAGCGAAAAGGTAGGCGGAAGTTTTCTCGGCTTCGGCGAAATCGGGTATCCATATTCTGAAGCTGTTACGGCAAATAAAAACAGTCTCTCAATAAACGGTTCGGATATGTTAAGCGCTTTACGGAGCGGTAATAACCTCGAGGGCGTAGGACTTATCTGTGAAGTCACGGCGATGCCTTCAAATCAGACGGTAATAACAGAACCGTGTTTCTGCTCAAGCGGTCATATTTTACCTCTTAATTTCACACCGACGGGCGGTGAAAATCACGAAAAAAAGTGCCTTGACCCGTACTGCACATACACAATAGCCTCTGCGCACACAGACAAAAACGGCGACGGGAGCTGTGACGATTGCGGTCAGGGAGGTCTTATCACAGTATCTTCCGAGCCCTCAGACATCACAGCCAAAACTACGGAAAAGGTCAGTTTCTCCGTCAAAGCGTCGGGCGACAACCTAAGATATAAATGGTATCGTGTATCAGGCGGCAAAACTTTTCCGGCGGATACAGCGGGCTTTGAGGGCATGAGCTCCCCCGTTCTCACTCTTAATCCTTTAAAGACGGAAAACGGAAATATCTGCTCTTTCAGCGGCGACAGCTTTTTCTGCGTTATCACAAACGCATACGGCTCATATGAGACAGAAAAGGCTATGCTTAGCGTCATTCACTCGGCAAAAACCGCAGTGTCGGATAACGAAAAAACGCATACGGGCAAATGCTTCTGCGGCGCAAGTCTTGAAAACTCGCCTCACACTTTCGGCAAATTTGTTCAGACAGCCGCTCCCACCTGCGAAGGATACGGCGAAAAAGAAAGAACCTGCTCTGTCTGCGGATATAAAGACATCCGTGTTATCGAGCCTACAGGTCATAGGCCTGACATAGCTATAGTCGCAAAAGCGCCGACCTGCACAAAGAAAGGGCTTACGCAGGGCAAAAAGTGCTCCGTTTGCTCAAAGGTCATTGTTGAGCAAACCGAAATACCCGCCAAGGGTCATACATATAAAAATAAAATCACCAAGGCTGACACATCAGGCAAAAAGAACGGAAAAATCACCCCCGTCTGTTCGGTATGCGGCAAAACTAAGTCGTCAACCGTAATATACTACCCCGCCAAAGTGACTCTTTCTTACACCTCAAAGACTTACACCGGCAAAGCGCTCAAGCCATCAGTTACCGTCAAGGACAGCAAGGGCAAGGTCATAAAGTCTTCGAGCTACACTGTCAAATATACAAACAACAAAAATGTCGGCAAGGCGGTAGTGACCATCACTTTCAAGGGTAACTATAAAGGCACGCTGAAAGCCTCATTCAAAATAAACCCGAAAGCAACCGCCATGTCAAAGGTAACCCCCTCTTCAAAGGGCTTCACGGCAAGCTGGAAGAAACAGACTTTACAGACAACAGGCTATCAGCTTCAGTATTCGACATCGTCTAAGTTTACCTCAAAGACAACAAAAACAGTCACCGTCAAAAGCGTAAAAACTCTTACATATAAAGTAACAAAGCTCAAGGCAAACACGAAATATTATGTCAGAGTCAGAACCTATAAGACCGTCGGTAAGACAAATTATTATTCGGCGTGGTCAAAAGCTCTCACTGTAAGGACGAAATAAGCCTTGCAAAAAACTGTTTTCTGTGCGTGCCTATACATAAAGGATGACGACTATTTCAGCGGCTCGCTCGATTTGAATTAATATTAAACCGCAAAGAAGAATTGTTCCGATTTTTGAAATGATTTTTCCGATTAGTTCAAAAATAATTTATTTCTGCCGTTTCAGCGTGTGAAAGCTGATAATTTTCACACACCGAAACGGCCTTTCTTTTTCATTATATTAACTTTATTTTGACTGTTCTGCTTTTCAAAAACAGACTCGTTTGCCCTCCCCGAAATTGATTAAACATAGCTATCGGTTTGTATACAGTTTGTACCGTTTTTCACGCAGTTTGTGCCGTGAACTCACATAAAACAAATTTGTATGCTATAGTTTTATTATCCAAAATCAAGACAGGAGGATACAGTATGAAAAGAATTAAAAAAGTCCTATTCGTGTTGCTTGCGCTGACAATCGCTTTTTCGGCGATTATCACGACTGCTTCGGCACAGGAAGCTATCGGTTATCAGAAAGGTGACATCAGACTGTTTCATGTTGACAATCCCCGCAAAGAATACGGTGAAGCAGTTTACCCCGGGTCGATAACCGATAATTCTGTTTTTCTTCTCACTTATAAGGAATCGGAAAATCTTGTCGAAAATATCGTTGAAAAATCAGTGCGCACAAATGAAGCAATCGGGATGCATAACGGTAAACAGGTTGATACGGATAGAATTTCTTCGGTCGTTACGCTTATCGGAGCAATTGGGCTCGGTTCTATTATTTCCACGGTCTTTATTTCATTCTTTGCTTTCATTCGCCACAGAAGATCAGCGAATATTATAACCTGAAATATTGAACAGCGTATTCAATGAGTCAGTCTCTCAGTTCAAAAGATGGGATTCGTGCAAATGAAACGGCTCTCACTTTCTCATATATTAACTTTATTTTGACTGTTCTGCATATTTTTTTCACTGATACTAATAATAAAGATGAAAAAAATGTTTTGAGGAGACTTTTCAATGAAAGCAACAGGCATTGTAAGAAGAATAGACGACCTCGGCAGAGTCGTAATACCTAAAGAAATAAGAAGAACTATGAGAATAAGAGAGGGCGACCCGCTACATACATCATTGACACCGTATGAAAAGTTCTGTTATGCAGTGCTTCAATTTGCTGAGCGCTGCATTGGATAATAAATTTACGGAGGTCAAAAGCTATGACAAAAACGGACATGAGGATTACTTACAGGCAAGTTGGAGATTATCGTATTCCAAACCTGACACTCCCCGACGACGAAAAAAGCATCCGACTCGGCAAATGGGGAATGTTACACAAGGATTATCTCTTGAATCACAAACCGGTTGTCTTTTACACTCTCCTTGCACAAGGCAATCTATGGCAGCATCTTGCGGATATTGATAAGGAAGCCGATGAAATGTTTAACACTCTTGTTGAACAGATGAAAGAATCCGAGGATATCACCGAAACACTCAAAGACGAAAATCAATTGGAGTGGGTGCAAAGGCAGAACAATATCGAACAACGGGCTACGGAAACAGTAAATGAGGAACTGATTTATTGCTGACAAAAGCGGGGCTTAGGCTCCGCTTTTTGTTATACATTTTATATTTTTTGTATGACGAAAGTATTGACTAAGATTGCAAAAATGGATATAATATATTCGTATTACAATGCTAAGAATTTGTATGACGAAAGTTGAGCTGCTATGACGAAGATTGAAACGGCAAAAATGATTTTGAAAAACTCCGACGGCATCGCACAAACCGGTGATTTCGTAGCCGCCGGAATCAGTAAGTCCGATCTTGAAAAGCTATGTCATGACGGGATCATTACCCGGATTCGCTATGGCTTTTATCAGTGTGCCGACGATTGTAATATTTCTGAAGCGCAGTACATTTCAAAACTGTTTCCGGAAGCTGTTGTCTGTGCTGAATCGGCTCTGTTTTATTACGGTTATTCGGATTTCACACCGAGAGAGTGGTCGCTTGCTTTCCCCCGTACTGTTTCTCAAAGGAAAATGAAGCTCGATATCGTTCCGTTTAAGCCGTATTACATTCAGAATGAGAATCTGGAAATCGGAAAGAGAACCATTACGATTGACGGTGTTGATCTTGCAATTTATGACAGAGAAAGAACAATTTGCGATTGTTTTAAATATCGGAACAAAATGGATAACGAGCTTTTTGCGAAAGCAATGAATGCTTATGTTGCCGATAAGGATAAGAACCTTGCAAAACTTGGCGAATACGCAAAAAAGCTTCGTGTGTATAAGAAAGTTACGGAGATTATGGAGGTACTTCTTAATGGCTGATATAGGCGCATCGGTTCTCGCAAAACTAAAGAACAAGGCAAAAGAATCCGGAAGAAGCAATCTGCTTTGTATGCAACTGTTTTGTCAGGAAGAATTTTTGAGGCGGCTTGAAAAATCGAGGTATATCGAAAACTTTGTATTGAAAGGCGGATTATTCTTATATACGCTTACGGAATTTGACAGCCGCGTAACTGTTGATGTTGATTTTATGCTTCGAAAATTCCGAACACACCCGAAAAACTTCACGAAGTCCTTTGTGAAATAATCGCATCGGACACCACAAATGATTTTATTACTTTTGAAATCAAGAGCATTTCTCCGATTTCGGTTAACAAACAGTATCCCGGCATACACGCCGATATGGTGGCTCGCATAAAAAACACTCGAACACCCTTCGGAATTGATTTCGGTATCGGGGATATTATTGTTCCTGGGTCAAAAAAACGAAAAATACCGACACAACTTGCAGATTTTTCTGCACCGACGGTTCAGTCTTATTCAATCGAAACAACCGTTGCGGAGAAGCTTGATGCCATTCTTGGCCTTATGGAGTTTTCAAGCCGCATGAAAGACTATTATGATATCTGGTATCTCGCAAATAAATTTGACTTTGACGGGAAAGTTCTCGCCGAGGCAATGAAAAAGACTTTTGAAAACCGTGAACGCAGTTTTACAATCGAACAATTCAAAAGAGTTATCGCATTCGATAAAGACAGTTTCATGAAAAAGAAATAGGCAGCATTCTGCAAAAAAGTCAAAGCCGAAAACGATTTCGGTATGGTGCTCAACACGATAAACAAGTTTTTGTTTGAACCGTTTGCAGCTGTTGCGGAAAGAAAGGATTTCAATAAAAATTGGAACGCAGATAAACAAAGCCGGCAGTAACTATGGTTTTGTTTTTTCGGTAAACAATACCGTTGCCGGTTCAACTCAATTACAAAAGCATAAGCCGAACTTTGGTGCTCCGTAACATTCAGTGTAAATTCACTTATATTCATAATGGTTGTTGACTTTTTAAGGAAAGTGCCGCGCATGACGATTACCACTGAAATCCGAAAAAGACACCCCCGAAGAATGTCGCTCGTTTGAGAGAGCTGATTCTTCGGGGGTTACGCTTAAATCAGATGTTTACACCATTAGGGTTATTCATTCTATCAATAGTGTGCCTCACCGCAGACGCAGACTTTATTGGTTCCGAAAATCTTATAGAAGAATCGAAGAATCTTCCAGATAAAGCCCATGAAGCCGGTTTGATGACAGATGCAGGTACAGTCCTCGCCCGTGTCGTCTTTCGTCATCGTAATGCCGCAATCGTCGCAAAGTCCGTCCGCGTTTGCGTCGTGATGTCCTGTCATCGCAATTACTTCGTGGCCACTGATGTATTGCTTGCAGTCGGGGCAATAGACACCGGCGGTAAAGCCGCTTTCGGTGCAGGTGGCAGGCACTTGCTTCGTTTCATATCGGTTCGGGTGACCGGTTGCGGGAATAACCTTTGTCTGTTTGTCGCCGCATACCTCGCAGACTGAGGTCTCACTGCCGTTTTCCGTGCAGGCTGCCGGAACGGTCGTTGTTTTGTATGTATGTGCCGTCTTTGCAATCGGCTCGGTGCTGATCATCTCGCCGCATACCGTGCAGGTATAGGTCTTTTCACCCTCTGAGCTGCAAGTCGGCTGTTTCGTAACAACACCGCCGTCCCTTGTGTGACCGGTGGCAGGGTCAATTACATAGGTACTATAATCACAGTTTAGGCACTTTTCATACGCTTCGTAGCCGTCCTCAGTGCAGGTAGGATCCTTTACGGCAACGGTTATTGTTCTGTGTGCCGTCGGAGCAATTGTTATGCTTTCTTTTACGACTTCACAGCAAATCGAACACTTTTTCTCTGCTGTTCTGCCTGCGCTTGTGCAGGTTGCGGCAACAGCAGGTGAGGAAATGTATTCCTCATGGTCACAGCCCTTGACATTGGTCTTTCGACTTTCTTTTGCGCCGCAGGACGCACAGGTGCGGACTTCGAGACCGTTATGGGTGTCGTCCGATGTGACAACGGTCTGCCACTGCCCATAATTGTGTTCGGTGTTCGCCGCAGAAAGAGCGTTACCCATCGCCGTCCGGATATTGTTGATTGTCACACATTCCCAATCAACGAAAGCGCCCTCGTGGGAATTCCAGATTTTATTGATTCCGTCGGAATTGTACTTTGCAAGGAATTTGTTAAGATAGGTTGTGTACTCGTCTTCGCCCAAAAACTCCTTGACAAGCTGAAGATAGTCGAAATCGTCCATACCGCTTGCGATATACTTCAGGCGAAGAGATGCAATCGGGGTTGCCGGGTCAAGACCGAGAGAAGCACCCGAATAAACAAAGATACCGTCACCGTTGCCGGTTGAGGGGTAAGAATTGCCCGGTACGGAATTGTTTTCAAACACATCATATACATTTCCGTTTTTGTCATACGGAACAAAGGCGCAGTTCCAATGAAGCATACCGTCGGAATTGAGTGCCGCCGCCTGCCACTGCAAGGCACGGGCAAAAACGCCCTTGGCACTCTTGCCGTAGGTCCAGACATAGGTATTGCCGTTCCAGGTGTCACCCTGATAGCGAAGCGACTTGTGCCAGTTCGTATCAAGGAAAGCGTTTCTGACCGTTTCCGAGCTGTACGCCGCATTCTGATTCGGGCAGTAAATATCGGTGGAAGCTTTCAGCTTGGACAGTTTAAAATCAAGGGTTGCCGAATCGGTACCGAAGAACGGAACCATAGCGTGGTAATTGTCGCCCCAGATCGCCTTGATGGCATTGATTCTTGCGTCAAAATCATCCGTATCGGCGTCACTTGCCCAGTTCGGTTCGTCCCACGGGTAGAAGAATGCTTTTCCTTCAAGCTCACTGTTACCGACAACGATATTTTTATACTCGGTAATCGAGGCGGCAGCTGACTGACTGTCATAGCTACCCTCAACGGGAACCATGAACATACTGCGTCTTGTGTCCGCCATAAGAAGCTCGGCTTGCTTTGCGTCATCGTCAATCACATAAGCCGGGATTTCATAAGAATTGACGCCGTGCTCCAGAAGAAAATCGTCCCAACCGGAAAGGATTTCCTTGGCAAGTTCTCTGTCCTCGAAAATCACCTTGCCGTTTTCAAATCTGACGCCGGACAGTTTAAGGAAGCCCGATGTTGTGTCATAGCCCGACGCCGAGGTGTAAAGACCGCAGAAATAGGTAGAAAGGTGACCTTCGGGAAGCGCAAAGTTCCAGACTCTTGCCGTCATTTTCGTTGTATTGAGTACGCCGTTTTCGTCCGACAGGGTTACGGTCGCGGTGTAGTCACCGGGTGTCTGTGTATCCGACGATTTCAGCTCAATATAGAACATATTGCTTTCGTTCTGTACGGTCTGAACGCCCTCGCCTGCATACGGAACCAGAGCTTCGGCAAACTTATCCGAAGTGAAGCCCTCGGGATTCATATAGACCTCGTTATAGACTTTAGCCGAAAGCTCTTCGCCGCTTGCATTCAGAAACGGAGATACGGAAATAGCGAGGGGTCTTCCGTTTGCGGCTTTTTCGTAAAAGTAAACCTGAAAGCCCTCGTATTCATTTTGGGCAAGGTAAACGATTCTGCCTCCGTTATAGCCAGGAAGCCATTGCCATTCGATGTGGTTGGAGTTTGTCCCGTAGCGTAAATCGTAGCTTGATTTATTCGCCTGAATGTCGGAATAAGTGTAAATCAAGCTGTAATCGTCCGCCGCAAAGGCTGACATCGGCGCCATAACACCGAAAATCAGAACGGCACACAAAAGTACGGATATGACCTTTCTCATAAAATTCACCCTTTCGGTTGATTTTCCTGCACCTGTGATGCAAGGTTACATTTATATTATAGCAAACGCCGGTGGGCATTGCAATAGATTTAAGACTAAAAGATGAAAATTATTAACTATCCATTAATATCTGTCACTGAAATCCGAATAAGACACCACCGAAGAATGTCGCTCGTTTGAGAGAGCCGATTCTTTGGGGGTAATTTTCTATGAAGTGA
>JBJEOI010000016.1:0-64740 GCA_051880635.1 Acutalibacteraceae bacterium
CTTAAAGCAAATGATTTTTTGATGATTTTTGGTGGCTGAGGGTGAAGCAAGGCTATCGCCTTGCAAGACCGAAACACCGAAAAGCACGAAAAATTCTTGCTTTAAGGCTGGTTCGGATTATACTTTTCACCCTAGGGTTATATTATTATATCATTTTTAAAAAAATAGACAACTGTATAATATCAAATTTTATAAAATTTACACTTATTACATAATTTTCTTACGGTAATTATATTTTTGAAGCTATTATATTGGGGAAAATGCAATTTTTTTTAAAATTTGCTTGTAATAAATGAAAATAGACTGTATAATGTCAGCATAATTTGTTATGACACTGTCAGATGCAATAAAGGCTGTGATGTAAAACAGTCTGCATCACCGTGACAGATGTTTTTGAAAAAGGTGAATATTATGCTTGGAAAGTACGTAAGAGTGAAAGTTACTGCGCCTATGTACTCCGTCAACAATCGCTTCGGCTATGAGTATAAGCTCAATTTCGGCACGATCGAAAGCTCGCCAAGAGCTCGGTTCGGCTCTCAGGGGGCTTATATTATGGGCATAAGTCACCCTGTCAGATATTTTGACGGCAGGGTTATAGCCGTAATAAGGCGTCACGGCGGTAAGGGCGTAGTCTGGGTAGTGGCGCCGAAGAGCACCCGCTTTATTATCAACGATGTGAAAGAGGCTGTTTCTTTCGCCGAAAATATTGATAATTGCGATATCGAGTGTCTTTTTGAAAGATCCTGCGGAGCTGTTGTTATAAGCAGTGAAGAGGGAAAAAAGGTTCTTCTTATCAAGAATAAGCGAAGCGCGCACTGGGGGTTCCCGAAAGGTCATATCGAAAAAGGGGAAACTCAGGAGGAAACCGCTATAAGAGAGACAAAGGAAGAAACGGGTCTCGATATAGAAATAATAGACGGCTTTAGCTGTAAGAGTGAATACACAATTCAGGGCAGGGTTGAAAAGGCTGTTATAATTTTTCTTGCTAAAGCGAAGACGACCGACGTCACTGTTCAGGAGGAAGAAATTGACGAATTTGTGTGGGTCGATTTTGACAGTGCTCTTCAAATGCTGAAATTTGATAACGATAAATCCATTCTGACAAAGGCTATAGCTTTTCTTGACAAAGAAAACGCTTGAACGGGGGCGTGAAAATGAGTGAACAGATCGCAAATTTTTTCGTTTCACACCTTGACGGTCTTTTGCCGCCCGAAGCTATTATTTTCATTATTTCGATGATGCCTGTTCTTGAGCTTCGAGGCGGTCTTATAGCCGCAAAGCTGCTCGATGTCAGCTTCATAAAGGCTTTTGCAATATGCTATGTCGGCAATATGCTGCCTATTCCTTTTATTCTTGTCTTTATCAGAAGCATATTCAACAGACTGAAGAAAATGCGCTTTCTCAAAGACAAGATAGAGAAACTTGAAAGAAAATCGCTTGAAAAAGGCGAAAAGGTCAAAAAATACAGCGACTGGGGTCTTTTGACCTTTGTCGCTTTCCCCATTCCGGGCACAGGCGGCTGGACGGGAGCGCTTATCGCCGCTCTTCTTGACATGAGACTCAAGCGTTCAATACCGATAATTGCGCTCGGCGTTTTTGTCGCCGGAGTGATAATGTCAATTATCAGTTATGGCTTTTTGGGGCTTATATTTTAAAACTCTGCTTTGACCGCAGAGTACTTACACAGGGGTTATTATGGAAGAATACACAGAACATCTCTTTTCACTCAGAGATGAAGAATACCGTGATTTTATTTCAAGGCTTCTGCCGAATATTGATAAGAAAGACATAATCGGCGTGCGGATACCGCTTATCAGAAAATACGCCAAAGAGCTTTATAAATCAGGGGAATATACCCGTTTTATCAATACACTGCCGCATACATATTATGAAGAAAATCAGCTTCATTCGTGTATTGTATCGCTCATCAGGGATTTTGATGAAGCTATGATAAGAACCGAAGAATTTCTGCCCTATATCGACAACTGGGCAGTCTGCGACGGGTTTAACCCCAAATGCTTTAAGAATAACAAGGATAAGCTCTTTGAAAAAATCAGGGATTGGATAAAATCCGACGGCGTATATGTCAAAAGATTTGCCATTGACATGCTTATGAGGTATTATCTTGACGACGGCTTTTCGGCGGAGCATTTATCTCTTGTCGCCGCTGCGCAGGGGGAGGATTATTACCTGAAAATGGCTGTTGCATGGTATTTTGCTACGGCACTTGCAAAGCAGTACGATGAATCGGTCGGAATACTTAAAAACAAAGTCCTCGATAAATGGACTCACAATATGACTATACGCAAGGCTTCTGAAAGCTACCGTGTCAGTGATGAAAGAAAATCTTATCTTAGAAGCCTCAGAATTAAGTGAGAATTAAACGCATAGCTAAATAGCCCGGGTCCTAAGAGATACATTTTTCGGTGCATCTCTATGATGCACTTTTTTTACAAGGAGGACAAAAAATTGAAGACTTTAAAAACAGCAATAGCACTTATTCTTGTTTCTATCATGGTAGCAGCTTGTTTTGTTGGCTGCAATAAATCCGGTGGTAATGATCCGGTAACTGATCCGCCTATAGATTCTTCGACATCAGACGTCGTCACAGATGACTCAACCGAACCATCTGTTGAGGATACATCGACAACGGAAAAGGATAATACAACAGAAAAAAAAGACCCGACTACAGAAAAGCCGGAATCTACAACTAAAGAAGAACCCACAACTAAGAAGCCGGAACCTACAACTCAAAAAACCGAGCCTACGACTCAGAAACCTGAACCCACAACACAGAAACAGGTTAAATATACAGAAAAGAAAGAAACTGTATATGCAACTTCTTATGTTTATGTAAGAGCAGGGGCCGGAAAATCATACGATATTGTTGGCCATCTTGATAAAAATCAGAGTGTTACAAGACTCGCTAAGGGCGATAATGGTTGGAGTAAGGTAAGCTATAATGGCAAAACACGTTATGTTTCCAGTGATGCTTTAACAACAACTAAGCCTGTAGTTCCTACTACACAGAAAACCGAGCCTACAACACAGAAGCAAGAACCAACTACTAAACCCACAACTACTAAACCAGCCACAACGGAACCAACAACTGGAATAGTTGTAGAGGATGGTAAAACATATTATATAGATAAATATGGCTTTAAGCATCCAGTTGAAAACCCTGGTGAAGAACCTGTAACAGAACATTATGATGGTAATATTTGTTCAATCTGCGGAAAAACAACATGTCGTCGAAGCACTAAACCCTATTATTGTGTAACATGCAAAAAAACAGTAGAAGCAGGTATTTGTCATCCAGCAACACACTATGAAGCTTCTCATTAAATATTAACAAGGGATTAATACATCCCTTGTTTTTCTTTTTTTATTTGTTAAATCTTTCATATTATTTAAGAAAAACGAAAAAGAAAATAATAAAGGAGGAACATATATGAAAAAAAGTCTATATTCTCCATTTTCCTATGATAAAAATTTTTTATGCATAGGGAAATTTGAAAAATATGTAAGAATTAATAAAAAACGCCGATTTTCTTTCTGCATAAAGTTTTTTTATTAATAGCATAAACAACCCTTGGGAAAATTCAGAATTTTTTTGCTCAGTGTAGAATGGTAGTGTAGAAAAAAATAAAAAAAATAATAGGCGATTTGTTGAAAACCGCCTATTTTCTTTTGGTTGCGGAGACAGGACTTGAACCTGCAACCTCCGGGTTATGAGCCCGACGAGCTACCAACTGCTCCACCCCGCGATATATATGCGCTCTCTTGAGTGCCTATGTATTATAACGCCACAATATCGGTTTGTCAACCCCTTTTTTGAAATTTGTTTAAATATCATTTTGATATTTTGGAGCTTATTAAATATTATACACATAATTCAATAAACTTATTCTTAATTTCTTGAAGATTTATTTTCACTATGATATAATGAAAAAGTATGGAATACAGCATACGTCTTATTAAAGGAGGTATAAAAGTGCAGAATATTGAACTTATTAAAGAACAGATATGCGATGTCTGTCACAAAACATGGCAGCTCGGCTGGGTTGCCGCCAATGACGGCAATGTCAGCGCAAGACTTGAGGACGGCAGAATAATCGCCACCCCGACAGGTATGAGTAAATCTTTTATAACGCCCGAAAAACTTATTATCCTTGATAAGGACGGTAATGTTCTTGAGGCGGGTGAGGGTCTCAGACCGTCAAGCGAAATAAAAATGCATCTTCGCTGTTATGACAAGCGACCCGATGTTATGAGCGTTATACATGCGCACCCGCCCGGAGCGACAGGCTTTGCCGTTGCCCACAAAGCAATGGACATGTATAATATGATAGAAGACGTTGCCGCGATAGGTTCGGTTCCTCTGACTCCTTACGGCACACCGTCAACTACCGAAGTGCCCGACGCTATTGAACCTTATCTTGAAGAGCATGACGTCATGCTTCTTGAAAATCACGGTGCGCTCGCAGTCGGCAGTGATGTTATCACCGCTTTTTACAGAATGGAGAGCCTTGAGCTTTGGGCGAAGATAACAATAAATGCCGTTATTCTCGGCGGAAGCTGTGATATAAATAAAGAGAACATTCAGAAGCTTATTGATTTAAGAAGCTATTACCGTATAACGGGCAGACACCCCGGCTATAAGGTCTTTAATCCCGACGACGAAGTTCTTCACAAGAAATGAGGGAAATTTATGAAAACAGTTCTTGCGTTTGATTTCGGCGCTTCTTCGGGCAGAGCGATAAAAGCCGTGTTTGACGGGAACGCTATAAAAATGGAAGAAATTCATCGGTTTGATAATGTGCCGCTTGAAACAGACGGTCATATCTGCCATGATGTTCCGATGATAATGAGTGAGATTAAGTATGCGATAGAGAAGGCGGGGGAGATAGACTCGTTTGCCTTTGACACATGGGGCGTTGACTACGGTCTCATTGATAAAGACGGAAAGCTCGTCCATATGCCTTATCATTACCGTGACAAGAGAACAGACGGCGTTCTTGATAAAGCGCAGAAAAAAATGTCTCTCTCAGAGCTTTATTCACAGACAGGCAATCAGGTCATGAGTATCAATACGCTTTTTCAGCTTATGAGCGACGAAAATCTCGATAAAGCGGAAAAACTTCTGTTTATGCCCGACCTTTTTTGCTATCTTCTCACAGGTAATATGGTCTGGGAGCGCTCCATAGCTTCAACCTCACAGATGATGAATCCGTTTGAGAATAAATGGAGCGAAAAAGTGCTCAATGCGTTTGAAATAAAAAAATCCTTGCTCGGCGAAATTACACCTGCGCCGAAGGTTATGGGTCATTATAACTCAATACCCGTTATATCTGTCGCAGGTCATGACACTCAGTGCGCTGTTGCCGCTATGCCGTGTGAAAATGAAAACGCCGCTTTTCTCTCCTGCGGAACATGGTCGCTTATCGGCTGTGAGCTTGACGCTCCTATAATGAGCGAAAAGAGTAACTCACTTGAGCTTTCAAATGAATCCGGTGCAAACGGAAAAACAAACTATTTAAAGAATATCAGCGGTCTGTGGCTTATTCAGCAGATAAAGAGAAACTTAGCCTCTGAGGGCAAATCGTTTAGCTATAACGACCTTGAAATGATGGCAAGAGACAGTCAGCCGTTTAAATATTTCGTTGACCCCGACTCTCCGCTTCTTTCGTCACACGGTAATCTTATCCTGAAAATCAAAGAATACTGTGAAAAGACAGGTCAGGGTGCTCCCGAGACGGTGGGCGAAACAGTCCGCTGTGTGTATGAGAGCCTTGCGCTTAAATACCGCCTCGCTCTTGAGCAGATTGAAGAGTGCACCGGTAAGAATTTCGAGGTTCTTCATCTTCTCGGCGGCGGAACAAAGGACGGCTTCCTTTGTGAAATGACGGCGGACTCCATAGGCATACCTGTTATTGCGGGACCTGTTGAGGCTACGGCTCTTGGCAATATAGTGCTTCAGCTTATCGCTCTGGGGCAGATAAAGAATATAAGCGAGGGCAGACAGCTTATCAAAAAGTGTGAAAATCTGAAACATTTTTCTTCAAACCACACAAAACAGTGGGATGAAGCATATGAAAAATACAAGAAAATAATTTCTAAGGAGGAAATATAATGTTATACCCTAAAATTGGTTTAAGACCCGTTATCGACGGTCGTTGGGGCGGCGTCAGAGAGAGCCTTGAAGAGCAGACGATGTGGATGGCAAAGGCTGCCGCAGAGCTTATTTCAGAAAATCTCAGATACCCCGACGGAACGCCCGTTCAGTGCGTTCTCAGCGACACGACTATAGGCGGAGGCGCAGAAGCGGCAAAGTGCGCCGATAAGTTCTCGACAGAAAATGTTGTCGCTACGCTCACCGTTACACCGTGCTGGTGCTACGGCTCAGAAACCTTTGATATGGACCCGAACACAATAAAAGCTGTCTGGGGCTTTAACGGAACGGAAAGACCGGGCGCTGTCTATCTCGCCGCCGTCCTCGCCGCATACGCACAAAAGGGTCTCCCTGCGTTCTCAATATATGGTCACGATGTTCAGGACGGTACTGACAGAACAATCCCCGACGACGTCAAAGAAAAGATTCTACGCTTTGCCAAAGCGGCGGTATGCGTCGGCTGGATGAAAAACAAGTCATATGTCAACATCGGCGGCGTAGCAATGGGTATCGCCGGCAGCTACTGCAACGATAACGTTTTCAGAAAGTATTTCGGTATCAGAGCCGAGTGGGTCGATATGACGGAGCTTGTCAGAAGAATTACGCTCGAGATATATGACCATGACGAATACGACAGAGCGCTCAAATGGGTCAAAGAGAACTGCAAAGAGGGCTTTGATGTCAATGCGGGCAAGGATTTACCCGAAATAATCCGCCGTTCAAAGGTCGTTCCCCCCGATAAGGACTGGGAATTTATCACAAAGCTCACAATTATTGTCAAGGATATTTTATTCGGCAACAAAAAGCTTGACGAAATGGGTTGGCACGAAGAAGCGCTCGGCAAAAACGCTGTTGCGGGCGGCTTCCAGGGTCAGAGAAACTGGACGGACTGGCTCCCCAACGCCGACTTCACCGAAGCTATTATGGCGAGCTCGTTTGACTGGAACGGAGTTAAAGCTCCTACCGCTTTCGCCACCGAAAACGATACCCTCAACGGCATTTCGATGCTTCTGGGTACTCTTATTTCAGACACCGCTCCTTGCTTCCATGATGTCCGTACATACTGGAGCCCCGATGCCTGCGAAAGAGTTGCGGGCGAAAAGCCCGACGGTGTTGCCGCAGGCGGATTTATGCATCTTATAAATTCCGGCGCAACCGCTCTTGACGGCTGCGGCGCAAGCAAAAACGCCAAGGGCGAAAACTGCATGAAACCGTTCTGGGAGATGACAGACGAAGATATAAAGGCATGCCTTTCTGCGACCGACTGGTGCAGAGCAAACTATGAATATTTCAGAGGCGGCGGATTCTCAAGTCACTTCCGTTGCCGCGCAGAAATGCCTGTCACACTTTTAAGACTTAATATCATTGACGGAATAGGCCCTGTTCTTCAGATAGCCGAGGGCTACACCGCCGACCTTTCCGATAATATTCACACAACTATCGACAAGAGAACAGACCCCTCATGGCCGACAACATGGTTTGTGCCGAAGCTCACAGGCAAGGGTGCGTTTAAGGATGTTTACAGCGTTATGGCTAACTGGGGCGCAAATCACGGTGTAACGGTTTACGGTCATGTCGGCGCAGATCTCATTACACTGGCTTCAATGCTCCGTATTCCCGTTGCTATGCACAATGTAGAAGAGGAAAGAATATTCCGTCCTCACACATGGTCAGCTTACGGCACGGATGACCTTCAGTCAGCCGACTACAAGGCATGCGCACAGTACGGACCTCTTTACGAATAAGAGATACTCTTATTTAAAAAATGAGGTAGTATATATGAAAAACTTTAAAAAGCTAACGGCGGTTCTGATGACGCTTGCGCTCGTGTTTTCGTTCATATTCCCTGTTTTTGCGGGGGAGGGCAGAACATTCGTTATCACAAGCCCCTATGATGATATTGATTTTGGCTCAGTCAGTCAGTATAAAACTGCACTCCACACTCACACCAATGCTTCAGACGGGGACAGCACACTGTTTGAATCAATCGAAAGGCATGTTCAGACGGGCTTTGACATAGTCGCTGTCACCGACCACGGCACAGTCAATTACAGCTTCAGCGAAGAAAATCCTAATGAGTTTATTCACGGGCTTCTGAGCGCTGTCGGCAGGAGCGAGGGCGAGCTTAAATATCTGGGTCAGAGCGGAACTTTTTCCGACGGCACGCAATATGAAATGCTGACAAAAGAAAACGGCGACGATTACCTTATGCTTTCGGGCGGCAGAGAAATTCTGCGCATACCCTATGGCATTGAGAATAACGCTGTTTCGGTCAATGCCCATGTCAATAGTTGGTTTGTTGATTATCACGATAACTCAGTCACCACTTATGAGGACGCTGTCAGCGGCGTTGATAAATCAGGCGGCGTATGCGTTATAAATCACCCGGGCGAATACACAAAGGCGCGCTATGAGCTTCACAGCGAAGACGCATATAATGTCAGCACCCCGAGCTATAACTATTATGTTAATAAGTTTGCTTCGCTTATTGACACCTATGACGCATGCATCGGAATAGACATTAACTCGAAAAAGGATAACAGAACCCGTTTTGACCGTGTTCTCTGGGACGAGCTTCTGACCCGTTTTTCACGAAACGGTGAAAATGTCTATGCCATAGCGTCAAGCGACGCTCATCAGCTTGGGATTATCGACACGGGCTTTGTCTATCTTCTTATGAATGAGAAGACAAGCGCCGAAGCTGAAAACGCCCTGAAAAACGGAGCGATTTTCCCTGCGAGCCACTGTATCGGTAACCCCGAAGAGCTTTCTGAAATAGCTTCTTCTCTTTATGAGTTCTACGGTGACACAGAGCTTTATAAAAAAGTGAACAACACTGTTCTTGCAATGGAAGAAAGAATTAATTCTATCGAAAAGGGCAGTGAAAAGGCTGATGAAGATATCGGTATAGTTTATTCGGTTCTCGATGATAACGGCTTCTGCACGGCAGAAACTCAGCCGATGATAACAAATATAAAAACAAGCGGCGACACAATAACCGTTGACACCGAAAACGCAGAAATAGTCCGTTTCATTTCAAACGGAAAGACTATATGCACGAAAAAAGCCGGTGAAGCCGAAATCTCACTTTCCGACTATGCCGATAAGGTCGGCGACTATGTCAGAGCCGAGGTCTTCGGCGAAGGCGGAATAGTCTATACGGAAGCGTTTCTTATAAATGCCGCCGAAAAGACGGAAAAAAGCCCTGTCACAAACGGCATATATTTCGATGTCGGCTTTCTTGACTTCCTTTTAGCAGAGCTTCATACCTTTGTTAAAACCGTAAGGATATTCTTCGGAAAGCTCGGAGCTTCATGCTGAATATAATCTGAATAAAAACATAAGCTGTATCAGGTTTGTGCCCGATACAGCTTATCTCTTTTTTAAGGTTTATCAGTTTTTCAGCGTAATGCCGTCTTTTTCAAGAGAAGCAATAATTTTATCCGTGACAGCCTTGACCTCTTCGCCCGTGAGAGTTCTCTCGGGGTGAGAGAAGAGAAGTCTGACCGTAATAGACTTTTTGCCCTCGCTCTCAAAGGTGTCAATAACGCTTATCTTCTTTATAAGAGAGCACTTTGCGTCGGCAACAGCCTTTCTGACAGGTTCAAACTTATCCGAAATGAAAGAAAGGTCTATGGTCATTTCGGGGAAGCGGCTGACTTCGCTGTATGAAATGCTCTTGTTCTTTATTTCGGAAAAGACCTTGACATCAATCTCGGCATAGACGATAGCCGCCTTTTTGTCAATCTTCATTGAAACAAGCGGGTGAACAATACCTATTTCACCGATTTCAACACCTGAGCAATAAACGGTGTTGAGATTTTTCGGGTGCTGATAGCTGTGCGTTGCTTCTTTTGAAGCGAAGGTGAGCTCTTCGTGCTTTATATCGTCAGCGCAGACGGCGAGAATGTCTCTGAGCCTGAAATAAAGCTCCTGAACAGATTTTGTCTTTGAGAAAAGGGTTATGCAGAGCTTCTTCTTTTCGTTGCAGTCGCCGTTTTCTTTTTTACCGTCAACAACTCTGCCGATTTCGAAAAGGCCGAATTCGGGCGCATATGATGTGTTCACATTGACCTGACAAAGCTGAGTGGGAACGATTGACTTTCTCAGAATTTCAATGTTTGGGTTTGTCGCATTAATAAGTCCGACATTATCTTCAATATCAATGCCGAGAGCTTTATATTCATCGTGATAAGCCCAGATGTATGAGTGAACCTCATGGAGCGAGTAACGCTTGACAAGAATATCCTTTATCTTTTCTTCGGCGGTTTTTTCTTCAAAAGCTCTGATGGGGTAAAGGGGAGTGGAGGCTGTGTGAATTTCAAAGTTATCATAGCCGTATATTCTTGTGATTTCTTCTATGATATCGGCTTTCATTGTGACGTCTTTTGTTATTCTCCATGACGGAACCTTAACGTCGAAATTGTCATTTTCAACCTTTGCGTCAAAGCCGAGAGAGGTGAGAGTCTTTATAATAGTGTCATTTGAAATTTCAATGCCTGTGTATTTATCAACGAAGGCTTTATCAAATTTCAGCTCAACAGGTTCATAGCTAAACGGATATTCGTCAGTGAGACTTGAAACGACTCTGACGCCGCCGTCAATATCCTGAAGAAGTTTAAGAAATCTTGCGATAGCGGGCACTGTCATTTCGGGGTCAAGGCACTTTTCGTAGCGCATTGAAGCGTCTGTTCTGTGTGAGAGGCGAACAGTTGTCTTTCTGACCGAAACAGCGTCAAATGTGGCTGATTCAAGCGTGAGAGTTGTGGTGTCGTCAACGATTTCGCTGTCATAGCCGCCCATGATACCTGCTATTGCGACGGGAGTTTCGTCGTTACATATCATGAGCGTGTTTTCGTCGCAGTTTCTCTCCACTCCGTCAAGCGTCTTGAATATAAACGGCTTGTCAAAGCGGCGCACACGTATTTTTTCAACCTTGCGTGAGTCGAAAGCGTGCATTGGCTGACCCATTTCAAGCATAAGGTAGTTTGTCAGGTCGGCGAGAAGATTTATCGCGCGCATACCGCAATAGAATAAACGTATTCTCATATTCACGGGGCTGACATTTTTTGTGATATTCTCAATCTGAAGGCAGGAGTATCTCTGGCAAAGGGGATCGAGGATTTTCATATCGACCTGAGGCAATGCTTTGTATGCGCTGAGGTCTGCCTGAGGTATGGGTTTAAGCTCCCTGCCGGCGAGAGCGGCAAACTCTCTTGCGATACCGTAGTGACCCCAAAGGTCGGGGCGGTTTGTCAGCGACTTGTTGTCAACCTCAAAAACAATGTCTTCTATTTCAAAGATTTCTTTAAGGTCAGTGCCGTTTATAATATCGGCGTCAAGCTCCATAATGCCTGAGTTGTCGTCGGAAATACCGATTTCTTTTTCACTGCAGCACATACCGTTTGAGGTATAGCCTGCGAGCTTTCTGGGTGATATGGTTATGTCGCCTATCTGTGCGCCGACTTTTGCAAACGCCGTTTTCATACCGACACGGACATTCGGTGCGCCGCATACGACATCGACAAGCTCGTTTTCACCGATATCAACCTTTAAAAGGTGAAGCTTTGACGATTCGGGGTGATTTTCAACAGACTTGATTTCAGCCGCAACAATGCCGCTTATATCGCTGCCTTTGAAGAAGATTTCGTTCTCAACCTCGGCTGTGGAGAGGGAGAAACGGTGTATTAAGTCAACAAGATTAAGACCCTTGAGGTCAACAAAATCCTGAATCCAGTTCATTGATAAAAACATATTCTCATTCCCTCCTTATTCGTCGTCTGTGAACTGCGAAAGTGATTTGAGCAAGCCGCTGTTAAGGTCACGGATATCCTTTACGCCGTATTTCATCATTGCAAGTCTTGTCAGACCAAGACCGAATGCAAAGCCTGTGTATTCGTCAGGGTCAATTCCGCCCGCCTTTAATACCTCGGGGTGAATCATTCCACAGGGGCAAAGCTCAAGCCAGCCGCTGTGCTTACATGACGGGCAACCGTCGCCCCCGCAGATAAGACAGCTTATATCAAGCTCAAAACCGGGTTCAACAAACGGGAAAAAGCCCGGGCGAAGTCTTACCTTGATATCCTTTCTGAAAACCTCCGAAAGCATCTGCTTCATAAAGAAGATAAGGTTTGAGATTGAAATGTTCTTGTCAACCATAATGCCTTCCATCTGGAAGAAGGTGTTTTCGTGGCACGCGTCAGTCGCTTCATTACGGAAGCATCTGCCCGGGAATATCGCTTTAATGGGCACTCCGTCATTAATAAGAGCGTCTTTGTATTTTCTGTAGATAGCGTTCTGCGCCGCCGAGGTCTGCGTTTTAAGAAGCTGACCGTTATCGAGATAATAAGTGTCCTGCATATCTCTTGCGGGGTGGTGCTTGGGAATGTTGAGCGACTCAAAGCACTCATAGTCGCTTACAATTTCGCTGTAATCCTCAACGGTGAAGCCCATTGATTTGAATATGTTCTCGCACTGACGCTGAACGAGGGTTATCGGGTGATATGAACCTCTGTCAAGCTCGGCGGGCATAGAAATATCAAAATCGGGCGTTGCGTTTAAAAGTGCGTCAAGCTCCTTCTTTTTAAGCTCTGCCTTTCTTTCTTCGATTTTTTCTTCAATTCTTGCTCTGACTTCATTAGCTATCTGACCCATGACAGGTCTCTCTTCTGCCGAGAGCTTGCCCATTTGCTTCAAAATAGCAGTCAGCTCGCCCTTTTTGCCGAGAAATTTAACCTTGAGAGCGTCAAGGTCGGCGACAGCCATGACCTCGCTGAGCTCTTTCAGCGCAGTTTCTCTTATGCTGTTTAATTGCTCTTTCATTGTTTGCGTTCCTTTCTTTATTGCTATGTATAATCCGAAATCAGTTTTATATCGGAATATTTCTTTCTTTATATAGATAGGGGATACAAAACAAAAGCTCCGTCCGCTGGCTTTTACGCCAAGGGACGAAGCGTATAATCTCCGTGGTACCACCCTTATTTTTGCCTGAGCAAACACTCTTTGTCTCTTTAACGGAAGAAACCCGTCACAGCCTACTTTGTTTCAGCCGCACCGCTCACAGGTGAACTTCGGTATTGCCTTTTTCAGCCTTGCTTTCAGCCTGTGACAAAGCCTCTCTTTGAAAAGGTGAGAATACCTACTCTCCCGATCAATGCGTTTACGGCAAAGATAATAACACACTTTTTGAAAAGTTTCAAGTGGTAAAATGAAATAATATTAAAATGCACTGAGTAAAGAACAATTTAATATCTTAAAATTTCTTTATAATTTTTAAAAAAATAATTCTCAGCACTTGACTTTTTTCGCCAAAAGGTTTATATTTTATGTGATTAAAAATCATTATAATCCCATATTTTGTTTTTTAATTTATTACATACAAATTTATTATGGAAGGTGTGGACTATGAAAAAAACATCATTTCACAAAAAAGGTGCGCTTAGCAAGCTGACGGCGCTGTTTCTGTGCATACTGATGATTATGTCAGTTGTGCCGTCGGGTCTGTATGCGCTCGCCACAACAACCTCAGATTCTGCGTCGGCTGCCGCTTCTGGGCCTCGTCTTGAATTGAACTTCAACAAGAACTGGAAGTTTCATCTCGGCGATGTCTCCGGTGCTCAGCGTACGGGATTTGACGACAGCTCATGGGCAACGGTCGATCTGCCGTATGATTTCAGTATTATTCAGGACTATTCCTTGAACAACACTGAAACAGAAAGCGGATTCTTACCCGGCGGAACCGGCTGGTACCGCAAGAAGTTTTCTATGCCGTCGGAGTACTCCGACAAGTCGGTGCTGATCAATTTCGATCAGTCGTATAACAATACATATGTATATGTTAACGGAAAGCTTGTCGCTGAAAATCACTACGGATATAATTCCTTCTCCGTTGATATTTCATCTTCTCTGATATATGACGGCACCACGGCTAATGTTATTGCCGTTAAGGTCGTCAACGAAATTCCTTCAAGCCGTTGGTATTCAGGCAGCGGTATTATCAGCGATGTTACCATGACAATTACCGATAAGGTGCATGTTTCGCTTTATGGCACGCAGGTAACAACACCTAATCTTTCTTCAGGAAACGCAACAACTGCGGCTGCCGTTACGCTTGAAAACGATTCCGACGCTTCCAAAACTGTTCAGGTTATAGCTTCTGTTTTGAACAACAGTGGAGCTTTGGTGGCTTCTTCGAGTGAATCAACCGTCACACTTGATGCAGGTGCTTCTCAAAACGTTGATTTTTCGATTAACATTACTAATCCGACTCTTTGGAGTGTTGATAACCCTACGCTTTATACCCTGCGTGTTGTTGTCAAAGACGGTGCGACCGTTCTTGATCAGTATGATACCGAATTCGGCTATCGCTACATAAATTGGGACGCAACGAACGGTTTCTCTCTGAACGGTCAGAAAATGAAACTCAACGGTGTTTCAATGCACCACGATCAGGGTGCACTCGGCGCTAATCAGGAATATGACGCAATTTACCGTCAGGTTTCCATATTAAAGAGTATGGGCTGTAATGCAATCCGTACAAGCCACAACGTTTGTTCAAGTAATCTGCTTAAGGTTTGTAATGAGCTCGGTATGCTCGTAATGGAAGAGCTGTTCGACGGTTGGTTTGAAACTAAGGGTGAAAACAACACTCACGACTTTAGTGAATACTTTAACGTACCCGTCGGCAGCACCAATAAAGTTGAGGGAAAAACATCTTCAACAGAGACATGGGCTGAATTTGTTGTCAGACAGACGATTAAGAGAGACAGGAACAATCCCTCAATCGTGATCTGGTCACTTGGCAACGAGCTGAATCCCACGAGCGGTACATATTCTTCATATCAGACTGCGGCTCGGAATATGCAGAGCTGGATTGATGAGCTTGATTACCGTCCGACAACGCACGGTGATAATAAGCAGGGGAATGACAGCACCGTAACAATGATTGACGGAATAACCGACGTTGTCGGCGGAAACTATTTCCCCTCTGCCTGGACGAATTCATCAAAGCGTTTGAATAAGCCTTTTGTCGGCACGGAAACGGTTTCGGCCGTCGGAAGCCGAGGCATTTATTCTAATGTATATTCTGATTCTCCGTCATCACCTTCAGAAGATGCATCCTATTCATCAACTCATTATGCAAACACCTCAACACATCAGATCAATGCGTATGACGCCTCCTTTGTTAACTGGGGTAATACTGCGGCTGATTCACTTTGGTATGTGCTGAACAACGACTGGTATTCCGGTCAGTTTGTCTGGACAGGCTTTGATTACATCGGTGAGCCGACTCCGTGGTGGACTAATGTCGGGCATCAGTCATCGAATCCTAACGCTTACCCGAACTCTTCCTATTTCGGTATTATTGATACCGCCGGTTTCGGAAAGGATTCTTACTATCTTTATCGCAGTATCTGGAACGCTGATGATTCAAAGACAACGCTTCATCTTGTTCCCGGCACATGGAACAGCTCGAACCTGTATGTTGACAGTAATGGCTATGTAAATGTTGTCATTTACAGCAACGCTCCCGTTGTCAAGCTTTACAGCGGTAACACGCTTATAGGCACTTCAACAGGTGCACTGCAGACTTCTCTTGACAAACATTATTACACTTATACCAATACAGCGAATGATACCTCCGTTTGTAAAGCCGGCACCTCTTTAACCGGTACAAATGACCACAATTTATACGCTAAATTCCAGGTCAAGTATGCTTCTGTTGATACATTAAGCGTTAAGGCTTTTGAGGATGACGGAACAACAGAGATTACTGACACTGTCGGTACCAAGAGCGTTAAGAAAAACACCTCTGCTTCTCAGATAGCTGTTTCTGTCTGGAATAACAACACAACTATGACGGCGGACGCTGACAGCTATAGCTATGTTGAAATAACTGCTCTTGACGAGAACGGAAATTTCGCAAACGATTATAACGGCACACTGAACATCAATCTTACCGGCGTCGGTGAGATAGCAGGTGTTGATAACGGTAATGCTGCAACAACTCAGAAATTCCAGCAGAAGTCTGCGCTTACTTCCGATACAACTGCAACAATTCAGATGTTCAACGGCAAGGCGCTTGTACTTGTGAAATCAACAGAAGAAACAGGTAATGTTACTGTTACTGTTGATCCTCAGGACACCGGTTTTGCTACTAAGACGGTTTCACTTAATTCTCAGGCTGAAACAGGCGAAGAGCTGACCGACGAATTTGAAGAAGTAGTCAATCAGTCCAATCGTGTTGACACGCCGGAGTCACAGCTTAAATATGATGAACTTGTTCAGGCGGTTGATAATCTTCAGTCACCCGGAGAAACGGCTAAAACTTATGAATTATATACTCCGTCGAGCACAACGCTGAGTTATCTCCCGTCAGGTGAATATATTATTACCGGCGCTGCGACAAACAGTAATTCAAAAGGTGTTCTTACTCATACTGCATTTTCGTCAGGCGGACTGACAGCGGACGGTACATATTATGCACCGAATAACAGTTCAACTACTGTGCCTGCCGCTTCGTCCGATAAGTGGACGTTTGAGCGTCAGTCGAACGGAACATACTATATTTATTATCTTGATTCTTCAAATGCAAGACAATATCTGAACATTTCAGGAACCAATGACAGCGGCACGCTTACTACCACAACTACGCCTCAGGCTTTAACGCTTGCGCTCAATACATCAAATGGCAGCATAACGATCGGAAGCGGAAGCGGCGGATATCTGAACTATTACGGCGGCGGCGGAACCAATAAGGTTCATGTATGGTCAGCAGGCACTGCGCTTTATCTCTATAAAGCTAATGGCTCATCGGTTTATCGTTGGTCAGCGACAACACCTGCCATTTTGGACGGCAATTATGTTATTTATAACCAAGGTTATGCAATGACCGATACGGCAACTTCCACCACAAACTGGGCAGGTACAGCGGTTGCTGGTATTGCCCGTGAAGCGGCAACAGTTTCCGGCAATACCCTTACTCCGACTGACGGAACGGCTACTGAGCTGACATTTACTTATGCCGGTTCTTCTAATACCTACTATATTCAGAATGCCGCAGGTCAGTATTTGAATATTACAAGCGGTACGAATAACAGGCTTCAGTTTACTTCAACACAGCAAGCTCTTACTGTTACCACGAATTCTGACGGAACGATTCTTGTTGGTAGCGGCACTACCTATATTGATCATTTCGCAGGTGAGACTACCCCTGTTTTCAGTACATACAACTCCAACTCTGCAAGTACTGATCCTAACAAGAAATTGACTCTCTATGCTCCGGTGGGCGGAACAGACCCTGATAAGCTTGCTCTGTATAACGCTTTGAAAGCTGCTGTTGAGATTTTACCCGATAACTACACCGAAGCTTCATACAACAAGTTCCTTGATGCAATAGCTAACGGAGTAGAGATTTATAACGACGAGGCTTCAGACTCGGATGCATACGCAGCAGCGACGCAGGCAATTCAGAATGCGAAAGATGCACTCGTTTATACTCAGGAGGCAAAGGAACAACTTAAGAGCGATATTGACGGTATTAGCGTTGAGACCGGTTTATCCGATTACGTCCGTTATAACGCACATTCGTCTTCTTCGACGCTTCCTGATACAGGTGAATACATAATCTACGGTGTGTCGGCGACAGGAACCTCAGGCGCTTGGGGTGTTATGACGCATAATACTGTCACTGATTCCGGTTTCACTTGGACAGGTACCGGCTTACAGCCGTCCTCAGGTGCACCGACGGCAAGTAGCCCGACATGGCACATCGACCGTGCAACAGATGTAACAAGCGGCACATACTACCGTATCTATTATGTTGACGGCACTAATGTTGCCCGTTATCTGAGAGTTAAACAAGGAACAATTAATAATAACTGTTATCTTGAATTAACGACAAATTCTTCTGATCAAACAACGCTTTTCACTGCCGCAATTCAAAGTGACGGCTCCGTTATCTTTACAGAAAAGCAAGGTTCAACGGCAATTACCTATCTTGATACCGATACCTATAATTCAAGCAACATTTCTTCAGGTTTCCCGCTTTATATTACTTCCTACGGCGGCGGCGGCACTGCACTGAGACTTTATGAAGTCAGTAACGGCGGTGTAATCGACTGGAATTCATCAATTGATAACAACGCTTATATTATCGCCAGCCATTATACTTCAGGCAGTAGTAATGCTGACGTTATGTCAACAAACAAAAACGACGGCAGCTACAATGTTACGCGTGTTTCGGTCACTGACAATGTTCTCAGAACCTCCTCGTCCTATGAGATCAGATTTACCCATGTGCTCGGCGAGGTCAATAAGTATTACGCTGTTACAACTGACGGCAAGTATCTTCAGATTGGTTCTAATAACGAAGGCGCAAGCGGCAAGAATCTGACCTTGGTCGATACCCAAAATGATGCTTCTCCTCTTACTGTTCTGTATGCGTCGAACGGCGATGTTTATATAACTAACGGTGCAAGTGATGCTACTTATCTGGATTATTACAGCAATAATGGTATTTTCAGCACATGGAATCCGTCAAGTGCGAATAGCAATAACATTTTCCGTCTTTACAGTCTCCAGCAAAGAGTTGACACCGATCCTCTTTATGAAGCGCTAAAAGCCGGTAACGCTATCAGCGGTAGTGACTACACTACAAAATCCTATAACGAACTTCTTCATGCTCTTGAAGACGGCTTGGAAGTTTACAATAATACTACTTCATCTGACTCAGATGAAAGACAGGCTGCAGCCGATGCCATTTATGAAGCTATTGCCGCACTTACTTTTGAGACGGCTACATTCGCTTCCACACTCTATAAATACGGTTTTGATAAGAGCGGAACAAGTGCTACAACGAAGTATTTGTATAGCGGTGATGCCGCAAATTCAGGTGGTGCAGGTATGACACAGCGCATGATTGCCGCAATGAAAGCGAAAATACTGGATTCGACTGAGTTAATGAATCAGATTAACGCTCTCACCGGTGTTACGGACAGCAATCGTGATGCGGTCGTTACAGCCTACGCTCAGCTTTATACTCTTCGTTTTATCGGTCGTGCTATGTCGCAGACGACAGGGCAAATGGCAGATATTAATGATGCATACGGCAATGCGAGATCTTCTTTCTGGAATAACTGGTGGAAACCGAATACACAGGGCGCTAACGATTCGCAGATTGAAGGTGCGTCGGTTCAGGGCATTTTCAGCACTTATCTTGATCGCAATACCAACCTACCGACAAGCAATGACCCGTATGCGGAGGCTTTAAAGTATATTAACACCGCTGAAGACAAGGGCGATGGTGAAGCCTGGTCAGGTGCAACTAACTTGCTTACAGTTGACGGGGTTACGCTTCAGCCGCTTAATAATATAAGCGTATATGTCGGCGATCTCTTCTCGAGAAACAATCTTGCTTCAACTCCGTATTCTTCGAATACGAGCCGCTACGATAAATATTATTGGGATCTTCAGTTCCCGTTCCGTCAGTCAACAAACGAATTCGGCGTCAACTCATATGTTTATGATTCCAATTCCGAAAGTTATGTTTTCCAGGCGTATTTCGATGATAATGCACAAACGGCAACAGCCAGCCTTAACCATTCAACATCGGATTGGGCGGTTAAAAAATCGAACGGCGATAGTTCTTTCGGCAAGGGCTTCTTCCCGTTCAACCATCAGCTTAATGCAGACGGAACAAGCACAACGGATTTCACAACAAAAGAAAATGCAATTTATCATTTCGGTATGACGTTCTCAACGAACTTCACCATTCCGAAATCAGGCTACTATTCAGACGGCAGTGAAATCGTGTTCAACTTCGCCGGTGACGATGACGTTCTTGTTTATATTGATGATGTTCTCGTTCTCGATAACGGCGGTATTCACGGTGCCCGTTCTTCATCTATCAACTTCACTCATGAGTCGATATCGTATCAGTATATCGCTGACTTATCTACGAACGCTGTTCGTAATTCGACTGAGGGTATCACGTTGAACTACAGCGATATCGACGCATATAGAGATTCAGGACTGACTCAGAATGTTGCCGCTCTTGAAAAGCTTAATCAGGTTGCAACCGACGGTAAAATGCATAAGTTCACGTTCTATTATCTGGAGCGTGGTTCAAATGAATCCAACTGCGTTATTTCATTTAACATTCAGCCGACTTCAGATGATGTTATATTCACTGAACAGACACTTGTCGCTGACTTTGGCTTACCGATTAGCTATGATGTTACAAAGAACAATACAATTTCAGAAGCAGCAAAAGCCAACGGCGCAACTGTGAGATATCTCGGTATCACTGATAACGTTGATTCTTTAATCGTGTTTGATAAGCCGACTGATCTTACTTCTTTCCCGAGCAGCGGAATAATCAGTAGAAGCGGAAGCTTCGGTGATTACACCGTGACAAAAGACGGTGTGGTTACTTATGACATAACGACAACCGAGTTCAGCGCAAGCGATACATTCTATCTGTGCGCCGAAGTCACGGGCGACCCGACTTATACAGGCGGAACTGTTTATTATTACTACGAAAAGGTTTCCTTCATTCCCGCTACGACTGTTTATTATGAAGACGACTTCCGTGAAGGTCTTGACGGCGGTATTTCCTACACCGACGGTACTGTCTGGTCCGACTTTGACAATTCGACCTATAATTACGGCAAATGGCAGACTGCTACCTTAGGTGAAAAAGCCGCAAATCAGGCCGCGGATCTTGTCGGAGATGTTAATGCAAATGTTTACGGCTTCGACAAGGCTTATGAGAACTTTGACACTTTCTCAAATGCTTCAGCCAAGAAAGTAACGGTAAGCACAAGGAATAACCCGAACCCAAAATACAGCGGCGGCAGCGGCGCAAGCTGGCCAGAAGTTAAGTTTACTTTCAAGGGTACAGGCTTTGACTTAATCAGTGTTACCGACTGCACAACCGGTGTTTTCGCCGTTGATGTTTATGAGGGCACCGACACAACATCGGCAACAGGCACATGTGTTAGAAGCCATATTGTTGATACCTACTACGGCTACTCTTACGCTAAGCTTTATGCCGATGCAAAAGGAGAACCTACAAGTACCGACACAGGCACACCGCTTTATTGGACAAAGAATAATACCTGCACAACAACCAAAAACTATTACGATGAAAACGGCGTTATCACAACCGATGTCTATTATTATGATGTCTCAGGCAGCGGCTATACAAAGACCCCGACATATTATGACAGCAATAATAATCTCACAACTGATGAAACCGATAATCCGGCTTATTCATATGCTTATGCATACGGCTGGATAAAGGACGATAATTCAAGCACCGATTCGCTTTATCAGATACCTGTAATAAGAGTTACCGAGCTTGAATATAAGCAGTACACGGTCGTTATCACTCCGATGTTCTCAACCTTCTACGGTCATTATAATGAAGACAGTGCCGGTAATAAGAACTATAATCTTTATGTTGACGGAATTCGAATTTATGATCCTGCGGGAAGCTCCGGCAATATAAGCGACAGCACGGTTGCGGATTCTTATAATATTGACGGAGAGTCAAATGTTGATTATATTGAACTTCGTGATATGCTCTTAGGTGCTGAATCATTTGGTGCTGATGATAGTGACCCTCAGAAAGGTGTTATCTTCATAGACGGTATTCCCGCTCTCAGCAACGACCTTGAGAAGTATAAGAACGCCGGACCGAATAACGAGCTGTATCTCGGCGGAGGTCAGGCTGTTGCCTTTGAAATCTGGGCCACTGAGATTCCGACAGATGTTCAGTTCTCGGCTAAGTCAGCTAAGAAAAACGAAAACGCTGTTGTTTCGCTCAGCTATAACGGCAAAAACACCGAAAAAACGATTTCTACTGCAACTGAGATGTATTATTCGTTTGATTCGGTTCTTTCAAGTGACAACCGACTTACATGGACACAGGCAACTGTTGATGGTGAGACATATTACACAACAGGAACAATTGTTCTTGCAAATTCAGATGAACAGAGTTCGATTCTTTCAATCGGCAATATCAAGTGGACATTCTCAACAACGGACGGCAGAGGTCATTATAAAGTATCGCCCGAACCCGTTACTGAAACATTCTCACTTATGTCAACAAGACGCACTCTCGACAGCGCATACACCGCAGTATCGGCTATGTATTCTGATCTTTCGATTTCCGACGAAGACGTAAGAATTGAAAACACCAGCCCCGTTGCGGGAGAAGACGTTGTAATCACTGTCGAAACTTCAGACGATGTCAAGACGCTTCTGATAAAGGATTCTGACGGCAACATTGTTGAACCCGTAAGTATTGAAGAGGTAGCGTCAGAGCTTGAAAACGAAGGCACGAAGCAGTGGAAGGTTACTCTTAATGAAACCGAGGCAGGAACCTATGTTTATACCGTAACAGGTGTTAATGAATACGGTCTTGAGGGTAGTGACCCTGTTGAGTTTACGGTGACAGTGAGCCCGATTCCCGATGCTGAAGAAGAAACTAAGTCGTTCTTAGATAAGCTGAAAGGCTTCTTTGAGAGGATAGTAGAATTCTTTAAAAAGCTTCTGCAAATTTTTAAATAATCGGAAGGAGAAAGATGTTCTATGAAAAAATTATATGAAAGTCCACAGATACTTTTTGAATCTTTCACTCTTTCTTCAAGTGTAGCAGCGGGCTGCGGCGTCATTTCAAAACCAAGTGCGGCTTATGTGTGCCCAGTTGAAGACCCTGAATTAGGCTTTACGATTTTTTCAGATAAGAGTGTTTGTGATCGTACATCACCCGACTTATATGATAGAGTATGCTACAATATTCCTCTTGAGAATAACAGTGTCTTTACATCATAATTTCATGACACAGCTGCAATAATAAATGCTTATCGCTCTGCCTGCCTGATTTCGGGCGGGCAGAGCATGAACATTTTCTGAGCTTATCAATTAATAATACGGCTGTGTTTAAAATTCAGAAAGTCTATTTCATAGTTCTTTTTTGAACTATACTATTGTCAGCCGGGATATAAAAGCTTTATTTCAGAAAGGGTATGCTTATGAATTATTTCCGTTTTTTTAAAAGTATAACTTTAGTTCTTGTACTGACAGTTTTCGCTGTTTTAACTTTATCTTCTTGCGACAAAAGCAAAAATAGCGGTGCTTTTAACGATAATACAGTATCTTCTTTTTCGTCCGAGAGAGAAAGCGAAAACAGTGAAAGCAACAGTGTAAACAGTGAAAGTAACAGTGAAGAAAACAGCGAAATCAGTGAAATCAGTGAAAAAAACAGTGAAAGCAGTGAGGAAAACAGTACTGCGTTAGAAAAACCGATTACATCTTCGTCAACTTCTCCGCAGGAAACAGAAAAAACAGAAGATGATGAATTATCTGATTATAAATCGGATGAAAAAGTAAGTGTTACTTTGAAAAACTTTGTTGCCGATCAATGCCTGAAAATAGAAAATATCGGCGAGTCTGACGGGGTTTTATGTATATCTGTTAAAAATGTATCTGATAAAGACATAGAATACTGTGTTTTAAAATGTAAAGCAGGAAACGAAGATGCATCATTCTCGTTTTCGGTGTTACCCAAAAATCAGACTGCGGTTGCTGTTGAGAGAAACAAACTTAAATTCGCAGAAGATATGGTACTGACTGCATGGAGAGTTGAAGACAGAGTTGATTTTGAAAATGATATCAGCCTCCATGATGATGTTTTTGAAATTACGGGCGAAGGAAATTCGATCGAAATAAAAAATATATCTCAAAATGATATTAAAGGGAAAATCAAAATTTGCTATAAGCACCTTCAAAGTCAGGAGCTATACAGCAGCAATGCATTTCTTTTAAGCGTTGACGGGCTTGAAAGAGGAGAAACAAAACAGCTTTTCCCGAAATATTTTAATTCTGATAACAGCAAGGTAATTTACATTAGCTATGATAAGTGAATATATAAGCTTCGGAAACCTGACGCTTCAGTTTAATCTGCCTGAGAAAACAGCAGGAAAGAATTTATATGAAGCCTTTTTCTGTGATATGAAAAAGCCTGATTTTGTTTATAATTTTAAATTCTGTGACAGTCTGCCTCAGCCGAAAAAAGATGATTTTTGCTTTCATACACTTGAGTATGCGATTGAAAAGGATGAAATAATGTGCCGTGTTTATTATAAAAACATGGCTGAAGGCGGATATATCGCCGTTAGAGAACAATCAGAGGGCTCGTCTCAGATTAATGTTTATCTTGACAATTCAGTTCACAATAAACTCTGGACAAGAATAGTCCTTGATACAATCGGGATTGAAGAGCTTGCGGCAAAAAAAGGCGGCTTTGTTTTTCATTCTTCGTTCATTGAAAAGGATGGCAGAGCTGTTTTGTTCACAGGACCGTGTTCAGCGGGGAAATCGACACAGGCAGATCTTTGGAATATAAGCAGAAAAACGCCGATTATAAACGGCGACAAGACTTATATTTATATTGATGACGGTATTGTTTATGCCTCCGGTCTTCCTTTTTCCGGCTCTTCCGGAATTTGTAAAAATAAAGCTATGCCGCTTGATTTTATTGTCAGGCTTGAAAAAGCGGCTGAAAATAAAGTCGAAAAGCTTTCATGTAAAGAGGCTTTTATGACAATATTGGACTCGTGTTATGTTCCGCCCGGCTACGGCTTACAAATAAGTGAAACAGCCGCTTTAATTGCTCAGAACTGCAAAATATGCCGTCTTTCGTGCTTGCCTGATATTTCTGCGGTTGAAACGCTTGAAAGCATTATGGAAAAGGAGAAAAGCTTATGATTAACACCTCTGAGCCTGTTATGTCGGGTTATCTTCATCACCGCGCTCTTGAAAAAGGCGTTCCCGTTTCAGGAACTTTTGAGCTGACATCAAACTGTAATTTCAACTGCCCGATGTGTTATGTTCACGGCTCCTGTAAAAAACAAGAAGAGCTGAGTGCGAAAGAATGGCTTTCTCTTGCCGACGAGGTTAAAAAAGCAGGAACGCTTTTTCTTCTGCTCACGGGCGGCGAACCTCTTTTGAGAAAAGATTTTGAAGAAATATATGTGACTCTTTCCAAAATGGGCTTTATTATTTCGATAAATTCAAACGGCTCATTAGTTGAGGACTATATGTCTGTTTTCAAAAAATACCCTCCGGGCAGAATTAATATATCTCTCTATGCCGCGGACAGAGAAACATATAAAAGTTTTTGCAAAGCTGATAAATTTGAAAAGGTTGTCAGTGCAATCGAAATGCTGAAAAAAGAACAGATTTGCGTCAGGCTCAATTCTGTTTTCACCGCTGAAAATTATGACAAGGCGGGCGACATAATAAGATTTGCGAAAGAGCATGAATTACAGCTAAAACCGACGGCGTACAGTTTTCCACAGCTTCGTGTCAGCGGTATGCCCGGAACAAATGCGGCAAGGCTCAGTGCCTATGAGGCGGCGCAGTGTTCTGTTGAGAGCGATATACTCAGATTTGACACCGAAACCTTTGTCAGAAGAGGTAGACAGCTTCTTGAAAAAGCTGACGAAAACACCGGCACAGACGCTTATACTCATATCAGGTGCAGGGCTGGGCGATGCTCATATTGGATAACCTGTGACGGAAAAATGAGACCGTGCGGAATGATGACAAAGCCTGAAACAGAGCCTCTTCAAGCGGGCTTTGAAAGGGCATGGGAAGAACTCAGGGAGCAGGTGAGAGGTATTACTCTTGCTCACGAATGTTCTGTTTGTGAAAACAGGGTTTCCTGCCCTGTCTGCGCCGCAATGTGTTTGGCTGAAACAGGCTCGTTTAACAAAAAGCCCGAATATATTTGTTCAATGTTTAAGCATACTTGCGATTTGACAGAAAAGCAGCTTTTAAAAATCGGAGATATTCAGGCTGACACTGATATTTTTGCAGATAAATCGGAGGAGAATTTTTGTGATTATTAAAAAAGAACTTGTGTTCAGAGATATAATGGGGGAAAAAGTGCTTGTTCCGTGCGGAAATACTGTGTTTTCCGATAACGGGCTTTTCATGCTTAACGATGTCGGAGCTTTTATCTGGCAAATTTTGCCTGAAGTTTCAGATGAAAATGAGATTGTTCAAAGGGTACTCGATGAATACGATATTGATATGAACAGGGCGCAAAAGGATGTTGAGACCTTTTTGGCTTCTTTGAGAAAATTCGAAATTATTGACTGACTTAATGAATTGAATTCAAGCTTCTGACTGTATTTATCTTCTTTGATTACCGTCGACAATAACGGAAAAAATAGATTATACTATATCACAACAGAGCTAACGACAAATTCTACGGAGGAACAACATGAAAGCCTTTTTTATAACATTAATTGCATTTTTTACGGCTGTTTCAGGGCTTATCACAAATCCTCAGGCTGTGAATGAACTAAAGAATAAAGGTACAATAGAGGGGTTCAGCCAAACTGTGACCGCCGAAAAAGAACTGCCGTGCTTCACAACCGATGAAAACGGAGATTTTACGGTTTTACAGTTTTCCGACACACATTTTAAAACAGGGATTTCTTTCGGCGACTTAAAGGTTCTCAACAAAATGAAGAGCAAGGTTACAGAGCTTAAACCTGACCTTGTTGTAGTTTCGGGAGATATGATTGACGACGGCGACAGCGGTCTTTTTAACAAAGCTAATGTTCTAAGAAGCGTCGCAGAAATGTTTGACTCATTAGAGCAATATTGGGCTTATATCCCGGGAAATAATGACGGCATGAACTACGGAACATGCGATGATATTGTTTCATATCTTTCGCAATATGAATACTGCCTTGTCGGCGATGATAAAGCTGTTTCGGGTGCGGCGCAATACAGCCTTGATATTTATAACGAGCAGAATCTCGTTCATTCACTTGTTTTTCTTGACACTATGGATTATGACAGTGAAGACCACGCTTACATTTACGGTTATGTTCATGAGGATCAGGTTCAGTGGTGTAAAAACGAGATTGAGTCAAAAAAGGCTGAAAGTGAAGAAGTTTTCATAAGTGTATTTATCCATGAAAACACACCCGCTTTCTTTGAAGCCGCCGAAAGGGGAGAGGCTTATAATAAAAGCTATCCCAAAATAACGAAGGAAGATGAAAAATATAATATTCCTAAAAATCAGCCGCTTGACGATGTCTTTGCCCGGAGCGGATGTGTAGGGCTTGTTTCAATGGGTCATAAGCACCCCACAACGGTTCAGTGCAGTTTTTATAACTCGACCTATTATCACATTACGCCGAAGGCAAGTGTAGGCTCAACCCTTATAACCGTTCACACCTCTGCCGACAACACAAGGTCAATGTATGACTTTTCGGCTGTTTATTAAAAGATAATATAATAAAAATGCCCAGTATAATGCTGTGCTAATATTCAAAAATGGCAAATCCCCCCGATAACGCTTACGCATATCGAGGGGATTTAGTGTATTGTTAAAATGAATTTGGCAATTTATACATATTATAAGTAATTTTTAATAAATGTTTTATTGACATTTAATCAATTCAACGCTATACTTTTGACAAAAGGAGATGATATATTTGTCAAAAGGAGACAACATCGTCGGAAAGGTCAAAGATTTAGTCGGCGAAATCAAAACACACTGGAAAGAGCCCGCCGAAGGCAAATATGTTCCTTATAAAGAATATAAGGATATATTTATTTCTGTCGGCAGTAACTACACAGGCTCAAAAATGCTCGAATACATAACATTTGCCGCTACATGCTATCTTGTTATGTATCACTATAAGCTCCCTTATCTTACATTCTCGGTTATTAATATCATTAATATGCCGCTCAATTATGTCTGGATGCTTATAGCGTGGTTCATAGGCGATAACTTAGGCTTTCTCCCGAAGAAAACGGAGCGAAAGCTATATACGCTGTATTTGTGTCTTACCGTTGCGGGTATAGCGCTTATCGCTCTGCCGATAACAAAACTGTTTAATCCCTCATCGGCGTTTATCACTTATCTAAACGGTCTTGAGGGTATCACTGCGGCTTCGGCTTTTAAGATTTTCGGCACTCATATTCTGTGGAACGGCTGGAACGGTGCACGAAATATTTTCTGGCGCAAAAAGCTTATTCCGAAGTACGGCAGATATAAATATTCCCTTTATTGCGACGTTGTGCCTAAGTGCATAATGGTCGTTCTGATGGGCTGGCTTCCGGTTTATAATATTCCCGATGTTGTCACAAGGGTGTGGGTTGCAAACCTGCTGTTTGCCTGTTACAATATGTTCGGCTTCCCGAACAGTCTGGAGCAGTGCACGCAGAATATCAGCCCCAACGCAAAAGAAAGAATACTTGTGCGTACATATCCCATAAAACTTTCACACTTTATTCATTCTATAGTTGCTCTTCTTATTCCCGTTTTTGTCGGTAAGCTCCGTTACCGCTGGGAGGATATTAATCTTTTCAGATATATTATCCCCGGTATATTTATTACTTTTGCCGCGCTGACAATGATTTTTGCTGGCAGAATAAAAGAGCGCATACCTCAGCCGCCTCTTGAAAAGAAGGTTCAGATAAGCTTCTGGGACGGTATGCTCGGCGTTATGCGAAACAAGTATCTTCTAATTAACAATCTTGTTATGCTTATCGACTCGCTGGGCAACGGTATGCTTACACTTACGACTATACTTTATCTTTATACATTCCGTCTGAGCGGACTTCCTTATTCGCTTCTTGTCATGCTCATTTCGTTTGCGGGCACTCCGCCCGATTTCTTCACACCGTATTTCCTGAAGAGATTTTCTTATAAGCAGATTATGATTTTCTATCAGCTTTCAAGAGCTATAGGCAACGGCGCTATTGTTCTTGCTATTTTGTTCTGCGGTGAAAACCTGATGCTTTGCGGCACGATATGCGTTCTTGTTATGTTCTTCCTTGAAATGACAAAGACCGTCCCGACGTCGGCAGGTCACGATATGAACGTGCGTATAACAGACTATCAGATGTATCTTTCGGGTGAAAGACTTGAAAATATCTCGGGCGTTTATTCATATAACGGTATTTTCAACTGGTTTATAGGTCCTATCACATCGCTTGTCGGTCTTATCATACCGCTCTATTTGTTCAGATACGGCTTCAACAGTAACTGGGATATTCTCTTCCTTGACGCCGCAAGAAGAAATATTGTTGTCGTGCCTATCATAATTGACTGTATAGGCTACTTCCTCATGACTATTCCTTATATGTTCTGGGATTTCGACGACAAGAAGCACAAGAAGGTTATGGCTGTTCTCAAGCGCCGGGCCGAAGTCACGGAAAAGAAGGCTGAAGCTGAAGGCACTGCGGTTGACGGCAATTTTATAGGATAAAGGGGGCGCAGATATGAGCAGAAAAAAAGAAAAGAAATATAACGGCAATACCGACGAGCCCGTAGAGCTTTTTATTCCTGAAGACGAAATATGGACTTATCAGATTGAAGGCTTGAAAGCGCCTCATATAAATCAGCCTTTCACAAATTTCACGCTTAAAAAAGTGCTTTTTGTTGTCGGCGTCGTGCTGGCGGCGGGTCTTTCGATATTTTTCAGTGTTCAGGCTCTCTGGAGCGATACTCTCGTTTATAAAGAGACCGAAAACGGCTGTCAGCTCAGCTCTTTCAAAAACACGGGTTACATAACCGAGCTTAAAATTGACTATGCCAGCGAGATTATCTATGACAGAGAAAACCTCGACATTAATTCTAATTTTTCGTTTGTCCCCGATAAGAGCAGACCCGTCAAAGAAATTCGTGAGTATGCGTTCAACTGTGACGAAAAACTTGAATATATCAATATAGGCGCAGATGTGGAAAAGCTTAGCTCAAAATCGTTTTACACCTGCCGTCAGCTAAAGTGTATATATGTCGATGAAGCTAACCCTTATTACTGCGACATTGACGGCGTTCTCTACACCAAGGATTTGTCAGAAGTTATCTGTTACCCGATGAACCACGGCGCATACCTTGAAGAAAAATATGGGTTTGACGGCTGGCCCGAGGGTGACGAAGCAAAGATTGCCGACTACAGAAGAGACGTTCAGACATATGTTCTCCCGTCAAGCGTCACGAAAATAGACGACCTTTGCTTTAACTACACTAATCTTGCCGTTGTTTATATGCCCGAGGGGCTTGAAACGATAGGCACTATGAGCTTTTTCAAAGCGGGCAATATGGCTGAGATATTCAGCTATACCGCTGACGGTGAGGTAACCGAAACAGCTTTTTCTTCTCAGGATATTTTCACGACGGTTTATAATTCGCTCCCCGAAGGACTTAAATACATAGGCTCAGACGCTTTCGGCACAAATCAGTCGCTCACATATATGTTTATACCGTCAAGTGTTGAACATATCGGTCATCACGCCTTTTTCGGCTGTATTTATGACGACGGCGGCTGGAAAGGGTTGACAGAGGTTAATGTCGCTCTCGATGAAGCCTCTTTTAGTGAAAAAGAAATCGGCGATCAGTGGGTCTCCGAATACAGCTTCCTGAAATGCGTTCCCGTTAATTATTCGGCAACGAGAAAATAATTTTTTTAAGAGCAGTGCAACTGAAGCACTGCTCTTAAATTTTTCGCGTATAAATTTTCGTCTTATTATCAAAATCCGATTTTGCTTTTTGTTTCCTGACTTTTTTTATTATAAACTATTGAAGTAGTTCTGATTTAATGATATAATTACTTGATATTGTGTGTAACTATGTTCATTTGGAGGAAAAGCAGTTGAAAACATCAGAAAATAAATTCCTCATACCCGAAGAAGAGCTTCAGAAGCAGGCAGAATACACCGAACTTGTCAAAACGGTTTTATCTTCACGCTTTCCCGTTTCATCGCCTAAAGCCTTTGTCCACACATACGGCTGTCAGGGTAATGTTGCCGACGGTGAAAAGCTCAAAGGAATGCTTGAAAAAATGGGCTATGTCTTCACTGAAAATGTCGAAGAAGCCGACCTTGTTCTTTATAATACATGCGCTATAAGAGAACACGCTGAGGACAGAGTCTTCGGCAATATCGGCGCACTTAAACCGCTTAAAAAGAAAAATCCCGATATGATTATTGCGCTTTGCGGCTGTATGATGCAGCAAGGTCATGTATCCGACAGAATATATAAGAGCTTTCCTTATGTCAATCTTCTTTTCGGCACACATGTTATCCATAAGCTCCCCGAGCTTTTATACCGTGTTCTGTGCAATAAGAAGAGGGTGTTTGACACTGAAAATTCAGACGGTAATATCGCCGAGGGTCTTCCCGTTCACCGTGACGGCTCTTTCAAAGCGTGGCTCCCGATTATGTATGGGTGCAATAATTTTTGCAGCTATTGTGTCGTGCCTTATGTAAGGGGTAGGGAGAGAAGCCGTGACTTTGACTGTGTTGTCAAAGAAGCCGAAGACCTCGTAAAACAGGGATATAAAGAAATTACTCTACTCGGTCAGAACGTCAATTCATATAACCGTGACAAAGGCAGTGAATACGGTTTTCCTGCGCTTCTGAGACGGATAAATGATATCGAGGGCGACTTCATTATCAGGTTTATGACTTCTCACCCGAAGGACTGCACAAAAGAGCTGCTCGAAACTATGGCGCAGTGCGATAAGGTTGCAAAGCATCTTCATCTGCCTGTTCAGAGCGGCAACGACAGAGTGCTCAAAGAGATGAACAGAGTTTATAACCGTGAAAAATATCTATCACTTATCAAGTACGCTTATGAGCTTATGCCGGAGCTTTGTATCACAAGCGATATTATTGTCGGTTTCCCCGGCGAGACATATGAAGAGTTTCTCGACACAATAAGTCTTATAAAGGAAGTAAAATACAGTTCGCTTTATACTTTCATTTTTTCTGCGAGAAAAAACACCAAGGCATACGATATGCCCGACCCTGTGTCAAAAGAAGAAAAGGGCGTCTGGTTCAGAGAGCTTTTAGCCGTTCAGGAGGAAATTGCGGCTCAGCGCACCGCCAAAATGAAAGACAAGGTTTACCGTGTGCTCTGTGAAGAAAAGGCAAAACGCGACGGGTATATATCAGGCAGAACATCAGGCAATATTATTATAGAGTTCAAGGCACCCGAAAGTGTAATCGGCACATTCAGAAACGTCAGGGCAACCGAATGTAAAACATGGGTTGTTGACGGTGAGCTCTGCGACTAGGGTGAAAAGTATAATCCGAACCAGCCTTAAAGCAAGAATTTTTCGTGCTTTTCGGTCTTGAAGGCTTAGTTAATTTGCTGTTAAATCAGCTTCAATATTTTTTAAAGGAGTTTAACTCAATGGACATCATCAAACTTACAAGAGAACTCGGCGCAGCTATTCAGCAGGACGAGCGTTATCTTGCTTTCACAAAGGCAAGAGAAACAAACGAGAACGACAAAGAGCTTATGGACCTTCTCGGAAGAATTCAGCTTTTACAGATGAACTTCCAGCAGGAATCGGGCAAGGAAGACGCCGACCCCGAAAAACTCGAAGCATACAACAAAGAGTTCGAAGGTCTTTATGGTCAGTTTATGCAGAACGAAAATGTTCTGGCTTTTGAAGAGGCAAGAAAAGATGTTGACGATATGATGAACTATATCATGGCTATTCTTGCTCTTTGCGTCAACGGCGCAGACCCCATGACATGCGAGCCGGAAGAACATCATGATCATGACTGCGGCGGCGAATGTTCAAGCTGCTCAGGCTGTCACTGATTATTAAAATCATCTCTGCGGTGATTTAATCGCCGCAGAGAGAAATGAAGAGAAAAAGAAGGAATTTTCAGAAGAGAGGTTCAAAAAAATGCCCGATCCAATCACACCGATGATGAAGCAGTATATGGAGATAAAGAAGGATTACCCCGACACTATTCTCATGTACAGACTCGGCGACTTCTATGAAATGTTTTATGACGACGCTAAAATCGCTTCAAGGGTTCTTGAGCTTGTTTTAACCGGCAGAGCGTGCGGAAACGGCGAAAGAGCGCCCATGTGCGGCGTTCCGTTTCATTCAGCCGATTCTTATATTGCAAAGCTCGTCAATAACGGTCATAAGGTCGCAATTTGCGAGCAGATGGAAGACCCGGCTCTCTGTAAGGGCATCGTCAAGCGTGATGTAATAAGAATCATTACCCCGGGCACTGTAATTGAGAACCTCATGCTTGATGAAAGCAAGAATAATTATCTCGCCGTAATTTATGTCAAAGGCGATAATGTCGGACTTTGCTTTGCCGATGTTTCTACGGGTAAGCTGAGCCTGACATCATTTGAAAAGAAACACAGCGAAAATGAGATTATTAACGAAGTTACAAGATTTTCTCCCAGTGAAATTATTATAAACAAAGAGGTCACACTGAGCAAAAAGCTGTCAAATTTTATTTCGGGCTTGTCATTTGCCACCTGTGACGTCTTTGATGAAAGCAAGTTTAACCTTGAAAAATGCAGAACGACTGTTATAGAGCATTTCGGTGAAGAAAAGCTTTCAGAGCAGTCTGTTCTTGAAAATACATACGCCGTATGCGCCTTGGGCTGCTGTCTTGATTATCTCAAGACGATGCAGAAAAACGACCTTGAGAATATAACCGAAATAGAGTTTTATTCAGACAGTCAGTTCATGAGACTTGACTACTGGTCAAGAAAAAATCTTGAAGTGACAGAAACGCTCAGAGGCAGAGAAAAAAGAGGCTCGCTTCTGTGGGTTCTCGATAAAACAAAAACGCCTATGGGCAAGAGACTTCTCAGAGAGTGGCTCGATAAACCTCTTATAAATGCGGCTAAAATAATCAGCCGTCAGAACGCTGTCGCCGAGCTTTATGATAAGCCCATGCAGTGCGGCGAGCTTGTGAAAGCGCTCAGCGGCGTTTATGATATTGAGCGTTTAATGACGAGAATTCTTTATTCCACCGCAAACGCAAAAGAGCTTAATACGCTTAAAGCGACAGCGGCTTGTCTGCCCGATATAAAGCGCATGACCGAAGAATTCAGCGGCGGAGCTTTGAAGAGCTTACACAGTGATATTGATACGCTTGAAGATATATATGACCTTATCTCTGCGTCTATTGTGGACGATCCGCCTTTTTCCGTCAGAGAGGGCGGAATGATAAGAGACGGCTTTAACTCTGAGCTTGACGAGCTTCACGATATCGTCAATAACGGTAAGGATTATCTGACTAAGCTACAGCTTGAAGAGCAGGAAAAGACAGGCATAAAGAAACTCAAGATTGGGTTTAACAAGGTTTTCGGCTATTATATTGAAGTGCCGAACGCCTTTAAAAACGATGTGCCCGATTATTACATAAGAAAACAAACCTTGACTAACGGCGAGAGGTTTATCACGGAAGAGCTTAAACAGTTTGAGGGTAAAATTCTGACAGCTCGTGACCGTATGGAAAAGCTGGAATACGAGATTTTTTCACAGGTCAGACAGACTGTTGCTGATGAATACCGAAGAATTGAGAGAACGGCGCAGGCTCTTGCCACGCTTGACGTATTTTGTTCACTTGCTGTTGTTGCGACAGAAAATAACTATACCTGCCCTGAAATAACGATGGACAGCGTTATTGATATCGTTGACGGGAGACACCCCGTTGTCGAAAAAATGCTCAAGGACTCTCCGTTTGTTCCAAACGATACTCTCCTCGACTCGGGTGAAAACAGATGCGCTATTATCACAGGTCCCAATATGGCGGGTAAGTCAACCTATATGAGACAGGTTGCGCTTATAACGCTGATGGCTCAGATAGGCTCGTTTGTTCCGGCAAGAAGAGCAAAGCTATGTGTGACGGACGCAATATTCACCCGTGTGGGAGCTTCCGACGATTTATCTGCGGGCAGTTCAACCTTTATGGTCGAAATGAGCGAGGTAGCGTCTATTCTCAAAAATGCGACAAAAAACAGTCTTATTATACTCGATGAAATAGGCAGGGGCACTTCAACCTTTGACGGAATGAGTATTGCAAGAGCGGTTCTTGAATATGTCGCCGACAAGAAAAAGCTCGGCGCAAAAACGCTTTTTGCGACACATTATCATGAGCTTACCGAGCTTGAAAACACGGTTGACGGTGTGAAAAACTATAATATATCCGTCAAGAAAAGGGGAGAGAATATCACTTTCCTGCGCCGTATTATAAAAGGCAAGGCTGACGGCAGCTACGGTATAGAGGTTGCAAAACTTGCGGGTATTCCGGGCAGTGTTGTCGCCCGTGCAAGAGTCATTTTATCAGAGCTTGAAAACACAGGCGTGACGATTGATATGTCAAAGGTTTCTTCGGCTAAAGAATATGAAGAAAGAGATCTTCAGATTTCGCTTTCTTCAAATGTCGCCGATGAAATATATGATGAACTGAAAAATATGGACCCCAACACTTTGACGCCTATCGAGGCGATGAATGTTCTTTATAAGCTGATTAACAAAGTGAAAAATAACTGATGAAAGGAAGTGACGATCTTGTCAAAAATCAATATTCTGCCGAAAAGTCTGGCTGACCTTATTGCCGCCGGCGAGGTCGTCGAAAGACCTGCAAGCGTTGTCAAAGAGCTTCTTGAAAACTCTGTTGACGCAGGCAGTAAGAATATTACCGTTGAAATTTTCGGCGGAGGTATAAAATATATAAGGATAACCGATGACGGTTGCGGAATTGACGCAGAAGATATCAGAGCGGCTTTTATAAGTCACGCCACAAGTAAAATCGCAACCGAAGACGATTTATTTAACATTTATACACTCGGTTTCAGAGGCGAGGCTCTTGCTTCCGTTGCGGCTGTAGCTAAGGTCGATGTTCTGACAAGAACGCATGACAGTGAAAGCGGAACGCACTATTGTATTGAGGGCGGCGAAGAGATTGAGCTTGCCGAAGCGGGCTGCCCCGAAGGCACGACAATAGTCGTCTCCGACTTATTCTATAACACTCCGGCGAGAATGAATTTCCTTAAAAAAGATGTTTCCGAAGCAAATGCGGTTTCGGATGTCGTTGACAGAATTGCACTTTCTCACCCTGAAATTGCCGTGAGATTTATCCGTGACGGAAAACAGGTTTTAGTCACAAGCGGAAACGGCGATCTTTCCTCAGCGGCTTATTCTGTTTTCGGCAACGACTTTGCGAAAGCGCTTATCCCTGTTTCATATAAGCTCGAGGGAGTGGAAATTGACGGCTTTATATCAAAGCCTTCTTCATGCAGAGCGAGCCGAAGTATGCAGTTTTTCTATCTCAACGGCAGATATATAAAGTCAAAAAATATAATTGCGGCTCTTGAGGCTTCATATAAAAATTCAGTCATGGTCGGAAAGTTTCCGTCATGTATTCTCAATATAAAAATCGACGCTTCATTTGTTGATGTCAATGTTCATCCGACTAAAACTGAGGTTCGTTTCAGCGACGAAAGAAAGATATTCAACGTCGTGTATTATGCCTGTGTGAACTCACTTGAACTTTATGACACAAGGGTACAGGCTGACCTTACCTCTTCGGTCAGAAAGGCGGCGCAAAAAGCACCGCAGAGGGCAATGCCTCAGTATTCTCAGGTAAGAATGGAGCAAAGACCGAAAAAAGATTTCTGGCAAAATCTCACGGGTGAGGATTTTAAAGGCGTTTCCGAAAAAATCACATCTAAGACATCTGACGGGAATGTAAAGGTCACTTTGCATGACAGCGTTCAGAAGCCTGTCGTGTCGGATATAATAAACGAAGAAAAATCATATCTGAGCGAATTTTATCAGAAAAAAGCGCAGACGGAAAAAACCGATACTCAGGCTGTTACTCAGCCTGAAACGGAGCAGAAAACTGTTAAGAAAGATGATCCGGAGCAGATATCACCGCCTGAAGAACCGCAAGAAACAGTTAAACTCACCGCAGAAGAAATCAGGGACTTACCCGAGGTGAAAATACTCGGTGAAGCCTTTAAAACTTATATAATTGCACAGGTCGGCGACAGGCTCGTTATAGTCGATAAACACGCCGCCCATGAAAGGATAATTTTCAATAAGCTCAAGCAAAGAGAAATGTCATCGCAGTATTTATTTACACCCGTGACGGTGACGCTGAATAAGACTGAATATTCGGCCTTGCTTGAAAATATTGAGCTTCTGTCAAAAGCGGGGTATGCGGTTGAAGATTTCGGCATAGGCACGGTTATAGTGCGTGAATGTCCGTGTGAAATATCGCTCAGTGATATTCCCTCGCAGATAACCGAAATTGCAAGCTATCTTGTTGAAAAGAATACCGATATCGAAACAGAGAAAATCGACTGGATTTATCACAGTGCCGCGTGCCGTGCTGCTGTAAAGGCGGGGTCTTCAATGCACCCCTATGAACAGCAGAAATTTGTCGAAATGCTCCTATCAGATGATAGCGTCAGATATTGCCCTCACGGCAGACCCGTGCTTATTGAAATGACAAAAAACGAGCTTGAAAAACAGTTCGGCAGAATACAGTGAAATATATGGGAGGAGCAGTATGGATAAGATAAAGACTATAGCCGTTGTCGGTCCGACTGCTTCGGGCAAAACCTCGCTCGGCGTCGAGCTTGCGAAGCGTTTCGGCGGAGAAGTCGTTTCTGCCGATTCGATGCAGATTTATAAATATATGGATATTGCCACCGCAAAACCGACCGTTGCCGAAATGCAGGGCATACCGCACCATATGATAGATTTTCTTTTGCCTAAAGAACCTTACAGCGTCGCAAAATATAAAGAAGACGCTATGAAATGCATTGAAGAAATAGCTTCAAGAGGGAAAATCCCCGTCATAGTCGGCGGAACAGGGCTTTATGTTGATACGCTTTTGCATAACACTGAGTTTTTTGACACAGAAACTGACGAAAATCTCAGAAAAAGTCTTTATGATAAATGTGAAAAGCTCGGCTGTGATAAAATGTGGGAGGAGCTTAAAGCCGTTGACCCCGTTTCAGCCGAAAGCATACATAAAAATAACAGAAAAAAGATAATTCGTGCGCTTGAGGTTTATTATCAGACAGGTAAGACCATTTCACAGCAGACGAAATTATCAAGGCTTTCGGGCGAAGTTCTTGATTATAAAATAATCGGGCTCAGCGCAAGAAACAGAGACTTTCTCTATGACAGAATAAACCGCAGAGTTGATATTATGCTCAAAGACGGTCTTCTTGAAGAAGCAAGGGAATTTTTTGAGAAATATAACACTGCGACTGCGGCTCAGGCTATCGGGTACAAAGAGCTGTTACCGTTTTTTGAAAACAGGCTTTCCCTTGAGGAATGTGCCGAAAACCTTAAAATGCAGACAAGACGTTACGCAAAAAGACAGCTCACATGGTTTCGCAGAAACGAAAATATTAACTGGCTTTATATTGATGATTACAAAGACGGAGAACTTATTGAAAAAGCTGTTGAAATAATTGAGGGGTGAAAAAATGAAAAACAAATGGGCTTTATTATATGTCGCTGTGTTCGTTTTTATTGCCGCATACGCCGCATATAATCTCTACCTGAGAAGCATAAGCGACATTGACACACAGTATGCGGTTCTCGCAGAAACCTACAGCACTGTTGACACCGAATGTTTCGTTATAAGAGACGAAAATCACGGCGAAAGCAAAAACACCGCTATTATCAAAAATTCGGGCAAGGGAGTTTATATTCCTTATGTTGAAGACGGCTCAAGAGTTGCTTCGGGCGACATAATCGCACTGTTTTTCAGCTCTGAAAAAAGCGCTAAGGCATACAGAGAAAAGCAAATTCTGAGCAGGACGCTTGACTATTATAAAAAGCTTCAGAATCAGACCACGCTCTCAACTCTCGATATTGATAAGCTCGAAAAGACGATAAACGATAATATCATTTCATATATATCGGCTTGTGAAAACAATAATTATTCGTCTGTTTCCGAAATTCTTGACACTCTGAAATATGATATTTCATCTAAAAAGATTGCTACGGGCGAAAAAATTGATTTTTCCGAGCAGATAAGCTCCCTTGAGTCACAGATTTCGGAGCTTTCCAAATCGAGCGATAACTATACGGCGATAAGGGCTCAGTTTCCCGGCTGTTATATAAGCACGGTTGACGGCTATGAATCCGCGGCGGATTATACGGAGGTTTCTTCGCTCACGGTGGACGGCGTAAATTCGCTTCTCCAGAGCGAGCCGTCGAAAGTCAGCTCCTCCGCCATAGGCAAGATTATCGACGAATATAACTGGTATGCGGTCTGTAACATTCCCAAAGATTCGCTTGAAAAGCTGTATATCGGCAAAAAGGTTCTTGTGACTTTCGAAAACACGAACGTCAGCCTGACTAATATGGAGGTTTATTCTATTTCTCCCGTTACCGACGGGTATTCAAGCGTTGTTCTTGTTTCAAATATGATGAGCCCCGATATAGCCCTTTTAAGAAAAGCTAAAATCAAGATTGTTATTGATGAATTTGAGGGTCTCAAGGTTCCCCGTGAAGCAATAAGAAACGCCGAAACTTCAGACACCGCCGACGCAAGCGATATTTCTCAGCCTCAGAATTTAGGCGTTTATATCCTTTACGGTCAGGTTGTCAGATTCAGAAAAATTGATGTTATCTATTTCGGCGACGATTACGCTATAGTCAGCCGTAACACCGAAAGTTCAGATTCATTAAAACTTTACGATATGATTATTACGAAAGGAAGAAATCTATATGACGGAAAAATTATCGGCTGAGGAGAGATTTGAGTGTATTGAACATAACCTTGATGTTATAAGATATAAAATAGCCGACGCCGCAGTCAGATCGGGCAGAAAGCCTGAGGATATCACCCTTATGGCTGTCACAAAAACCGTCGAGCCGATTTTTATTAATCATGCTATTGAGTGCGGCATTGAGCTTATCGGCGAAAACAAGGTTCAGGAGTTTCTTTCAAAGGAAGAATACCTCAAACTTGATAAATGCAAGGCTCATCTTATCGGTCATCTTCAGACAAACAAGGTCAGACAGATTGTCGGCAAGGTTCAGATGATAGAGTCGGTTGACAGTCTGAAGCTTGCCAAAGAAATTGACAAACAGTCTTTATCTCACGGTGTAATCACCGACTGTCTTATTGAAATAAATATCGGTGAAGAGAGCAGTAAGACAGGTCTTGACAGCTCTGCCGTTTATGAGCTTTTAAACGAAATAAGCGTTATGAGCAATATCAGAGTCAAGGGACTTATGGCAATACCGCCTATTTGCGACAGTGAAGACGTTCTAAACTCATATTTTTCAAAAATGCATGAAATGTTTATTGACATTAAGGCGAAAAACATAGATAATATCTCTATGGAGATTCTTTCAATGGGAATGTCGGGCGATTATGAAAACGCTGTTTTGAACGGCTCAAACCTTGTGAGAATCGGTTCTTCAATTTTCGGACCCAGAATTTATTGATACGGAGGATATAAAAATGAAAGACGAAACAGGAAAGAGATTTTCTAAGCTCAGGGCATTTGCAAAGGACGCTTTTGCAAATCAGGATTACGATTACCGTGAAGATGAATATTATCGTGATGATGAGGACTCCTATGATAAAGCGGGTTCAAAGAGTGAGTCGGAATATAATGACGCTCCCTCTTCATCATTTTCATCATATTCTTCACAGTCTTCTTATAAATCATCTTATTCATCAGGCTCAGGCAGTGCATCTTCGTCGTCATCTTACGGCGGGTACTCTTCATCATACGGTGACACTGCTTCTTCCGGCACAATCTACAAAATGGACGGAAAGTCAAAGTTCAGACTTTCAATTCTCAGACTCGAAAAACTCGATGACGCCGTTAAGGTTGCCGACGAAATAATGTCGGGCAACACAATCACCCTTGTCGATCTTCGCTGTGTTCAGAAAGACACGGTCAGAAGAATTATCGACTTTCTTGACGGCGTAAGATATACCTGTGAAGCGAAAATGGAAATCGTCGCTGATTACACCTATGTTGTTGTGCCGAGAGATGTTGAGCTTTCAGGTGATCTTTTCAGTCAGATTGACACAGGCAGTTTATCATAATTATTTTGTGTGGAGGAAAAAGAAATGTTAAGCATTGGCGACATAAAAAGACACTCATTCACCCCTCAGAAGGGCGGCAAGTTCTATGACTGCTCCGAAGTTGATTCTTTCTTTTCCGATGTGACCCAGACTCTTGACGCAGTTACAGGTGCATACGAAAAAGCTAAAAGAGACAACGAAGAGCTTATAAACAAAATCAAGGTTCTCAGCAATAAGATTGAGGAATACAGAAGCGATGAGGATAACATTCGCAGTGCGCTTCTTATCGCTCAGCGCGCCGCTGACTCGGTTATGAAAGAAGCTAAGGAAGAAGCCGAAAAAATTGTCGGCGCCGCAAACGAAGAAGCTCAGGCAAAAATAGACTCGATAAAGGGCGAAACCGACAGCTATGTCAGCGAAAAGAAAGCTCAGGTTGACGAATATCTTGAAAAAGCCGAAAAAGAATATGACGAAACTGTCTCTAAGGCTAAAGCCGACGCCTCAGAAATTCTTTCAAAAGCCAATAAAGAGGCTGACGATATTCTCATTAACGCTAAATCGGAGGCGGCTAAGATAAAAGACAACGCCGAAAAGACAGTCGCCGCCGCACAGAGCAAGCTTTCTTCAATTATGAAGATTACGTCAGAGTTCAAGTCAAGTGTAATTGATGTTATGACTCAGCAGATAAGACTTCTTGAATCTATCGAGATAGATGATGAAATTGCTTATGATGAAACACAGGATGAAGTTTATCACCCCGAGTACACATCTGAGGAGTATAATTCAGACTCAGAGACAGAAGCTGAGGAAGACACGGCTGAAGAAGTTATAACTGAAGAAGAGGAAATAATTGAGGAGGAAGAAACCGGCGGTGACGCTTCATCCGAAGCCGATGAAAGCGAGGAAATTATCGAAATAGCAGAAGAAGTCGAAGCACCGCAGGAGGCTGAAACCGAGGAGACATCATTCGAAGAGATTGAAACGAAAGAAGATGAAGAAGATTTCGAAGAAATTGAAGAAATCAGTCTTGACGATGAATATGAAGTGAAAGAAAACGATCCGTCGCCTTCAGGCGGTGAAACCGCTGACGGCAAGGATTATTTTGATACTCTGATGGAGTCATTATCAGCCGAAGAAGAAAAGAAACCCGCAAAAAATGTTTTCACGCCGATTATTGATTCGGAAAGTCAGGTTTATAAAAGAGAAGAAGCCGATAAAAACCTGAAGTTCGGCAAAGACTATGATATTTTCGGTGAAGATGACGACGAATATCAAGGCTCGTTTTTCGGCAGATTTAAGAAAAAATAAGGGGTATATCTAAATGGTTCAGGCTGTTACGCTTATAATTATCGCCGCCCTTACAGTGATTGATCAGCTCACAAAATATCTTGTTGTCACTAATCTTGAAATCGGTGAAAGCTGTATGGCAATCCCTCATTTTATAGAGGTTCGCTATGTCCGAAATTACGGCGGAATGATGGGCACATTTGAGGGAATGGGCAGAATTTTAGGTGCGGCGACAATACTTATTCTTGCGGCGGGAATTATTCTTATCATTCTGAAAAAAATCAGATTAGGTGTGCCTTATGTCTGCATAACAATGATTATCGCCGGCGGAATAGGAAATCTGATAGACCGGATTAGACTGGGCTATGTCATCGACTTTATTAACGTATTATTTGTCGATTTTTATGTGTTTAATTTTGCAGACTGTCTTGTTACCGTCGGAGCGTTTCTTCTGATTTTTTATGAGATTTATTCATTGATAAAAGACTCAAAGAAAAAGGTGGAAAGCGATGCCTGAAAAACTGTTTTTTACAGCCGACGAAAACAGCGTGGGTATGCGTATTGACCTGTTTATTTCACAGAATTCCCCCGATTTTACACGGTCGGCGGCTCAGAAACTTATTGATGACGGGCTTGTCACGGTCAACGAAAAAACAGTTGCAAAAAATTATAAAATCAAGTGCCTTGACAAGGTATGCGTCAGTGTGCCCGAGCCTAAGGAGCTTGAAATCACGCCCGAAAATATACCGCTTGACATAAGATATGAAGACGATGATCTTTTGGTTGTGAATAAGCCGAAAGGAATGGTCGTTCACCCCGGAGCGGGGAATTATTGCGGCACGCTTGTCAATGCGCTGATGTATCATTGTAAAGACAGCCTTTCGGGTATAAACGGAGTTATAAGACCGGGTATTGTCCATAGGATAGATAAGGATACAAGCGGACTTTTAATTGTCGCAAAAAATGATTTTTCGCATCTCAGTCTTGCCGGGCAGATAAAAGCTCATTCGTTCACAAGAGAATATCAGTGTGTTGCTTACGGTCATTTCAAAGAGCCTGACGGAACAGTTGACGCTCCCATAGGGCGGCACCCCGTTGAGCGAAAGAAAATGGCGGTCACAGATAAAAACTCACGAAACGCCGTTACGCATTATTATACCGTTAAAGAATACAGGGATTTTACACACCTGCGTGTCCGCCTCGAAACAGGCAGAACTCATCAGATAAGAGTCCACTTGTCATATATCGGGCACCCGATTGCAGGCGACAGCGTTTACGGGCCGAAAAAATGTATCACGGAGCTTCAGGGTCAGTGTTTACATGCGGGACTTATCGGTTTTGTCCACCCGAGAAGCGGTGAATATATTGAAATAAAAAGCGAGCTGCCTGAGTATTTTGAAAGATTTCTCAGAAAGCTCAAGGAGTAGTTATATGTTAAAAGATTTATCGAACTGGCTTGTGGCGTCAGATATAGACGGTACTCTCAATAATAAAATGAGAGAACTGCCGAAAAGAAATTATGAAGCCATAGACAGATTCGTCAATACACTTCACGGTCATTTCACTCTTGCCTCGGGCAGAGGCATAGAGTCCATGAGACCTCACTATGAGAAGCTCCCGATAAAAAACACTCCCGCCGTTATTATCAACGGAGCGGGAATATATGACTTCAAAAATGAGAAGCTTTTATACTTTAACCCTGTCGGAAAGCAGGGGCTTGAGGTTGTTAAAAAGGTTTTGAAAAAGTTTCCCGACTGTGAAGTTGAAATAGTCACACCCGAAATAAACTATTTTGTCAACGCATACTTTAAAGCTAAATTTATGCTTATAGGCGACCCACTTGAGCATAAGTTTTACAGAAATATCAATCAGGTGCCTTTCGGGCGTTGGGGTAAGGTTATTTTCATTGCCACACCCGTTCGTCTAAAAGCGATAATAAAATATATTTCCACACTCGAAAATGACAAGCTGACCTTTATGTCCTCATCAATAGTTTCATATGAAATGCTCGGTGAGAACACGCATAAGGGCAGTGCGGTTATGAAGGTTGCTCAGATGCTCGGCGTTAACAAAGAGCATACGGCGGCAATCGGCGACTATTTCAATGATTACGAAATGCTGAGATCGGTCGGCTTACCCGCTTGTTGCGGTCAGGCTCCCAAGGGAATGCAGGAAATTGCTGCGTTTCATGCCTGCCACTGCAATAAGGGCGCCGTTGCAGATCTTTTAGAGCATATAGAAAACATTTCAAACGAATAAAAGGAGGAATTTTTTATGGATGATGCAAAAAAGAAAGAGCTGAAAATTATGGCGTGCAAAGTCCGAATGGGAATTATCGAAGGTGTCTTCAACGCTAAGAGCGGTCATCCGGGCGGTTCGCTTTCAATCGCTGATATAATGACTTATCTCTATTTTGCTGAGATGAATGTTGACCCTGAGAATCCCAAAGATGAAAACAGAGACAGACTTGTTCTCTCAAAAGGTCACACTGCTCCCGCACTTTATGCGGCTATGGCTAATAAGGGCTATTTCCCCGTTGAAGAGCTCAAGACGCTCAGAAAAAGCGATTCACGCCTTCAGGGTCACCCGAGCATGAAGTATCTGCCCGGTATTGATATGTGCACAGGCTCGCTCGGTCAGGGCATTTCCGCCGCTGTCGGTATGGCTCTGGGCGCAAAGCTTCAGAATAAGGATTTCAGAGTTTATACTCCGCTGGGTGACGGCGAAATTGAAGAAGGTCAGGTCTGGGAGGCGGCGATGTTCGCCGGCAATCACGGTCTTGATAATCTCGTTGCAATAGTTGATAACAACAATCTTCAGATTGACGGCACATGCGAAGAGGTCAACGCTCCGTATCCGATTAAGGAAAAATTTGAAGCCTTTAACTGGAATGTTATAGAAATCAACGGTCACTGCTTCAGACAGATTGAAGAAGCCTTTAATGCCGCAAGAGCCTGCAAGGGCAAGCCCACATGTATTGTCGCAAAGACAATCAAGGGCAAGGGCGTTTCATATATGGAAGATGTTTGCTCATGGCACGGAAGTGCGCCCAACAAGGAACAGTATGATATCGCAATGGCTGAGCTTAGCGATGCGCTCAGAGAACTGGAGGCATAATTATGGCAGATGTAATTAAATGTGCAACAAGAGATGCATACGGCAAAGCTCTTTGTCATCTCGGTGAAATAAACGATAAGGTTCTTGTTCTTGACGCTGACCTTGCGGCGGCGACAAAGACAGGAATGTTCAAAAAGGCTCACCCTGACAGATTTATCGACTGCGGTATCGCTGAAGCTAATATGATGGGTATGGCGGCAGGTCTTGCAACAACAGGCTACACTGTTTTTGCCTCATCTTTTGCCATGTTCGCCGCCGGTCGTTCCTTTGAACAGGTCAGAAACACAATAGCATACCCTCACTTAAATGTTAAAATCGGAGCAACACATGCCGGCATTTCAGTCGGCGAAGACGGCGCAAGCCACCAGTGCTGTGAAGATATCGGTCTTATGAGAACTATCCCCGGTATGGTTATTGTCAACCCTGCCGACGATGTTGAAGCGTTTCAGGCAGTCCTTGCGGCGGCTGAATATGAAGGTCCGATGTATATGCGCTTTGGCAGACTTGCAGTTCCCAGAGTCAATGACGAAGCTACATATAAGTTTGAGCTTGGCAAGGGCGTTCAGCTTAAAGACGGTAAGGATGTAACAATTATTGCTACAGGTCTTATGGTTTATGAAGCTACAGAGGCGGCTCAGGCGCTCAAGGCTGAAGGCATTGACGCAAGAGTCATAAACATTCACACTATAAAGCCGATTGATGAAGAAATCATCGTTAAAGCGGCTAAAGAGACGGGCGTTATCGTCACCGCTGAAGAGCATAATATTATCGGCGGTCTCGGCTCAGCCGTAGCTGAGGTTGTCTGTGAAAAGTGCCCCGTGCCTGTTCTCAGAGTCGGTGTCAACGATTCTTTCGGAAAATCGGGTCCCGCTGTTGAACTTCTCCACATTTTCGGTCTTGACGCCGAGCATATCGCCGCTAAGGCAAGAGAAGCGGTTAAACTCAAATAAATATAAATAATCAGGACTGTCACATTTAGTTTTTGTGCTGAATGAGGCAGTCCTTTCTTCATATTGTATAAAGTTTCTCTTTATTTTCTTGACTGACCGAGGCATTGATGATAAAATTATTAATGTATTTTGGAGGTCGTCTGATGAAAAAACTAATTTCGATAATAATATTATCCGTGATTTCGCTAAGCGTTCTGACTTCCTGCTCGGCGGGGAAAGAATATGTGATTGTAACCGACAGCGGATTTGAGCCCTACTGTTACACAGACGGGGGCGGCAATGCTGTCGGGTTTGATGTTGACCTTATAAGCGAAATTGCTGAGACTGCGAATATAAAAATCAAAGTTTTCCCCGTTTCTCTGACGGACGCTTTTGAAGCTCTTGACAACAATGACGCCGACGCGATTATAGCCGCATTAACTCCGACAGAGGAGTTTATGGAAAAATATGACTTTTCCGATGAATATTTTAACGGGTATGCGCTGGCTGTAAGGAAAGGGGAGAATGATGCTCTTCTTCAAAAATTCAACAGTGCTCTGACAAAGATAAAAGAAAGCGGTTTTATTGACGAGCTTTGCGATAAATATGCTTTAGGTGAAAAATATGAATGATAAGATACCTTATCTGAGAAAAAAGGCGATGAATCTTCCGCTGAGCCCCGGCGTTTATATAATGAAGGACAAGTCCCGGCAGATAATTTATATAGGCAAAGCAAAACTTCTGAAAAACCGTGTCAGTCAGTATTTCGGTTCGCAGAACAATCACACTTTAAAGGTCAGAAAAATGGTCGAAAATGTTGATGATTTTGATTATATTCTGACCGACACCGAGCTTGAAGCCCTTGTTTTGGAATGTAGTCTTATCAAACAGCATACCCCTAAATATAATATTCTTCTCAAGGATGCCAAAGGCTACAGCTATATAAAAATCACGCGCGGTCCCTGGGGCAGAATTTCCTCCTGTTTCAGAAAGGACGAAGAAAACTGCGATTACTTAGGACCTTTTACCTCCGGTTACAGTATGCGTAACCTTGTTGAAGAGGCTAATAAAATATATAAGCTCCCCACATGCTCAAGAAAATTTCCCCGTGATATCGGGAAGGGCAGGGCTTGCCTTAACTTTTATATCGGGCAGTGCTGTGCTCCGTGTATAAAAAAAGTAACGGAAAAACAATATGAAGAAATACTCGCTGACGCTGTTGAGTTTCTCAAGGGCGGTCACGGTCAGCAGCTCAGGGTACTTAAAAAACAGATGCAGGAATACAGCGATAATCTTGAATTTGAAAAAGCCGCTTTATTGCGTGACAGAATAAATGCAATGGAAAAGCTCCTGACAAATCAGAAAGTCGTCTCACAGGGTATAAAAGATCAGGATGTATTCGCTATAGTGCAGGGCGATGAGAAATCCTGTATAAATGTTTTAAGGTTCAGCAAAGGCGTTCTTTATGACAGTGAATACTTTATAATAGATTTTGAAGAGGATTTGAAGAAAGCCCGTTATGAGCTTATAATGAACTATTATAACACTCTGGGCAGAGAAATACCTCCGAGAATAACAATAGACGGCGAAACAGACAGCGCAGATATTCTTCAAAGCTGGCTGAGCGAAAAGGCAGGCAGAAAGGTCACTTTCGGCACCGTTCAGCGAGGGGAACAGGTTTCAATTATGGCGATGTGCCGAAAAAATGCCGCAGAACGTCTTGCTCAGTACTATGGCAGAAAGGGCAGTCAGGCAAACGCTCTTGATGAACTTAAAACGCTTCTCGGTCTTGATAAAGTGCCCGAATTTATAGAGTCATATGATATTTCCCACACCGCAGGCAGTGACAATGTCGCAGGTATGGTTGTTTTCAGAAACGGTCTGCCGTATAAGAAAGCGTATAAAAAATTCACAATAAAGGGTTTCACCGGTCAGGACGACTACGGCTCAATGGCTGAGGTGATAGAAAGACGGTTTTCGCATTATCTTGACGAAAACGAAGAAGATGAGGGCTTTAAGACCTTACCCGACCTTATTCTTCTTGACGGCGGCGTCGGTCAGGTTAATGCGGTCAGACCTGTTCTCGAAAAGCTCGGTTTAGGCTTCATACCGCTTTTCGGTATGGTTAAAGACGATAAGCATAAAACAAGGGCGATTACCTCTGACGGCGGAGAAATTTCAATCACGTCAAAAAGACAGGCATTTACACTTGTTTCTTCAATTCAGGAGGAGGTTCACAGATTTTCGGTGACTTATCATAAGAAGAAGCACACGAAAAATGCGTTGATGACAAAACTGACTGAAATTGAAGGTATTGGCGATAAAAAAGCCGCTGTTCTGATGAAGCATTATAAAACAATCAAGGCAATTTCTTCGGCAAGCGTTGAGGACCTCAGAAAAGTCGAGGGTCTCACAAAGGGCAACGCCGAAAAGGTATATGAATATTTTAACAGGAGAAATAAATATGACGAAATGTAGTTTTGCAGTTGTTTCAGACCCTCATTATTTTTCGCCGACACTCACAGACGGCAAAAGAGCCTATGAGCTAAGAAGCGGCTCTGATCAGAAATGTATTCTTGAGAGCTCTGCTATAGTTAAAGCCGCTTTTAAAAAGCTTGCCGAAGATGACAGTATTGACGCCGTTCTTATCCCGGGAGATTTATCAAACGACGGCGAAATTGCTTCACACGAAGAGTTTTCGGCTCTTCTTCACGAACTGAAAAAGCATAAGAAAGTCTTTGTCACAACAGCCACTCATGATTTTTGCTGTGATAATAACGCTAATGTTTATTTCGGCGAAGAAAAGGCGCCTCTGAGTGAGACAGCCGATATTCCTTATCTGAGAAAAACTTATGCTCCTTTCGGACCAGATGAGGCGCTTTCGGTTTATGAGAACTTTAACGGACTCTGTTCATATGTTGTCAAGCTCTCTGAAGGCGTCAGACTTTTCGGACTCAATGACGATCAGGACGGAAACGGAAGCTCGGGCTACAGTGACGAACATTTTTCATGGATTCTTCAGCAGATGGAAGAAGCCAAAAAAGCGGGCGACAGAATTGTCGCGATGCAGCACCATGTCTGTGTGCCGCATTTTACAAAGCTGCTCACCGGCGCAGGAATATGCTGCGGCAATAAAGAAAAGGTTGCCGAGGAATTTGCAAAGCGCGGCACGGATATACTTTTCGTCGGTCATTCCCATTGGCAGAATATCACCGAATATCACGCCGAAAACGGAAATCTGATGACTCAGGTTAATGTCGGCTCTCTCAGCGGTCACCCCGCACCGATTTTTAAAGTCGATATCTCTGATGATGAAATAGAAATGCACACAGAATATGTCACCGAGTTTGAATTTAACGGAAAGACATTAACTCACGACTACATAAGAGAGCACTCCAAAGGGCTCGTCAGAAATGTACTCAAGCCCGCTTCCGAGGGCAATTTAAAGGAGTTCACCGAACGGCTCGGCGCACTCGGCGTTCATTCCAAAGCTCCCGAGAAGCTCTTCTTTGCGATAAAAAGACTATGCGCATACATATCAAACGTAAAAGTCGGTAGCCTCACAAAAACCGTCAACAGACTGACTTTCGGCAAAGGTATAAGAAAAGCCTCAGCCGAGGAAATCAGTGAAACGGCTGTTATTGAGTTAATCTATAATATCTTTCTTAACCTCTTTGACGGCGGCTTGAACAGATACGAAAAGGGCAGTGCCGTTTATAATGTCGTCTCCGACTTTGTGTCAATCCCCTCACGACTTCTCAGTCATTTCGGCTTCGTGCCTGAAAATATAAAAAATATTACTTCGGAAATTCATGAAATCGTTTGTCTTCTCATGGACGACGGAGTTAATAATAACTATAAAAAAATCGCAATCAAAAAGGAGGTCACAACATGAAAAAAGCATTGTCAATTTCGCTCGCTCTGATAATTGCTCTTAGCTGCTGTATGATGTCTTTCGCCGCCGAAGAACTGAAGCCTTTTGAAAACAGCGAATTCTTTACATACGGCGATTACACGCTTCACTACAGAGTTTTTGAGCCTCAGACAGAAGCGAAAAATCAGATTATTCTTATTCACGGCTTCGGTCTTTCGGGCGTTTCTTTTGAAGGCTTATGCTCGGAATATGTCAGAAACGGCTACAGGGTTGTTCTCGCCGATATGCCGAATTTCGGCTATTCTTCAAGAGAAACCGCTAAAACAAATCTCATTGACAGAGAGACACTTACATATATGCTCATGAAGAGCATAAATAATTCCTCATGGATTGTCGGCGGTCATTCTATGGGCGGCGGTATCGCCATGAATATAGCGACCGATCACCCCGAAGCTGTCAGCGGTCTCGTTCTTTTTGCTCCTCAGACTTCTACGGAAATTAAAGCTCCGATGGATAAAATCCTGCGCAGTGCACCCGTGAGAGGCGCTTTTGATATTATTATCCGTCTCGGCGCAAGAATTGATTTAGTCATGAAAATGATGGTTGAAATGAGCTTTTCCGACGGCGATTTTGCCGAGAATTATGATTTGAGCAAGATTTCAGACCCTCTGAAAATTCCCGGCACAGGCGCAGGCATGGCTATTATGGCTTCACACGCAAGGGGTACGGATTACGAAAAGCTTTCGGCTCTCAGCATTCCGACAATTATCGTCACATCTGCAAATGATAAAGTAGCAAATGCGGGAAATTTAGAAAAAACAATTCAGTCCGCTCCCGAGGGAACCTCCTTATATGAATTTGAAAAAGGCGGTCATATGATGATGGAATACGCCCCTGAAGAAGCGGCTCAGGTAACACTGCCTGCAATGGAAAAATGTTCTCGTTGGGAAATTTAGTTATTTTTCCGTTGTAATAATTTGTTGACTTTTGTCGAATTTTGTGGTAAAATATCGTCAAAATATCAGAGGAGGCGATATTTTTTGCATACTGTAGCAGAAATAATCGGCAGAAGACTCTATGCGCTTCGTGAAGAAAACGGATTTACGCAGGAGGATATTCAGAAACTCACCGGTATTAACAGAACAACATATTCAAAGAATGAAAGCGGCAAGGCTGCGCCTTCTTTGGCGAATTTACGTATATTTGCAAAAATATACGGCGTCAGTCTTGACTTTTTATGTGATATTGATAACCGCTCTAAGCTCACTCTTTATGACGCGGGCAAAAACATGACTAAGGAAGAAAAAATGCTCGTTTCTTATTTTCGACTGTTGGACGAAGAAAATCGCAGGATTTTACTTGAAAAACTTGAAAAAGAAGCGACAAATTCTGTTTATGAATAAATAATAAAAAAGGGGGGAATACTATGAATTTATATGAAGAAACTGAACAGACTCAGGAAGAACAGGATTGGTTCACAGAGTTAATTAACAGATTAAAGCAGGTTTTGGCAAAACTTCTTATAAAGCTCGGAATTAAAATTGCATTCTGATAAAAAATACTCAGAAGCTTCAGATATCCTCAGCGTTAAATATAACCCGTAAAAAAACTCAGTACCCGGAAGGCAATATTTCTTTCCGGGTACATTTATATATATTCAAGTTGCTTTATGCTAAGTTTTTAATTGTGTTAATGAGCAGAAGACATATACTTCCGCTGATGCCTGTGAAAGAGCAAAAAATTAAAGTAAACCAGTTTATACTCAGCTTGAGTCCTGTAATAAAAGAAATTAAATTTAAAGCAAACAGAGAGCCTATGCCCGACGCCGAAGACACGGCAAAGGTCTTAAAAAAATGACCTGAACGAATCATTTTAATAAGGCATAAAATAACAATCATAGCTCCGAGAGCGATAAGAAGTTTTCCGCTTTCAGGCATTGCTGACTCTTTCCCGAAACTTCATATATGAAGCCTCAATTTTATTTTTTCTTGCGAGTTTAATGAGATAATTATGCCTTGCTCTGAGCTCCTTAATTTTGTATATGCTTGCTTCAAGAAGGTCGTCGTCAGTCTGATTCTGAAAGCTCTCATAGGCTTTTTCAAGGTCGGAGTTTAATTTCTGAATTTCGGAAATTATCTGATTTTCCTCGTCGGTATTCAGATATGGTCTCTTTTTATGCATACTTTTCAGCTTCATTAGTTTCACCTCTTGAGGATATTCTTGGTTTACAATAATAAATTTATTCTGCTATCTTGAAGTTTATGCATTTTTCTGATACATTATAAGCGGTGGTGATATATTATGTATGCAATGAAAATTTTACCTTCATTCAAGGACTACATATGGGGCGGAAACCGTCTTGAAAGCGAATTCGGGTTTAAAAGCGGCTTTGACAAAACAGCCGAAGCTTGGATTCTTTCTTCTCACGCTGACGGGGATAATGTTATTGAAAACGGTGAGTTTAAGGGTAAAACTCTGAGAGAATTACTCACTGAGCACCCCGATTTTATCAAAAAAGGCTATAAAGGCGATTTGCCCGTTTTGATAAAGTTTATCGACGCTAAGGATAACCTCTCGATACAGGTTCACCCGGGCGAAGAATACGCCTTAGAAAATGAAAACGATCATGGCAAAACAGAAGCATGGTATATTCTCGACGCAGAAGAAAATGCCGAGCTTATTTTAGGCTTCAAAAAAACAATATCAAAAGAACAGCTCAGAGAGGCTGTTGAAAATGACACGATTTTAGAGAGCGTCAACCGTGTTAAGGTAAAAAAAGGCGAGATATATTATATCCCGTCGGGGACGCTTCACGCTATCGGCAAGGGGATACTTATCTGTGAAATTCAGCAAAATTCAAATGTAACATATCGTTTATATGACTACGGCAGACTTCAGAACGGCAAAAAGAGACCTCTTCACATTGAAAAGGCGATTGATGTTCTTGATTTCAGACCTTATGAGAACAGAAGCAGTGCCGATGAAACGGCAGATATTATAAACCTTGTCACATGCGATATTTTTATTTTCAACAAGATTAATGTTAAGGATGCGGTTATCCGAAAAGCCGACAGCGGCAGCTTTGTTTCACTAGTATGCGCTGAGGGTGAGGGAACGCTCACTGTTAATAGCGAAACATATGCGATAAAAAAGGGTGACAGCTATTTTATTCCCGCCGGAACAGGCGAATATAAAATTTCCGGAAAAATAACTGTTTTTGAAACAAAAATCCCTTGACAAACTATAGCTTCAGAGATATAATGTAGAAAAATTCAGGGCGGAGTGAAAGTCTCCACCGGTGGTAAAGCCCACGAGCGAAAGCTGATTCGGTGAAATTCCGAAGCCGACGGTTATAGTCCGGATGAAAGAATTATAATAGTTTTATTCTGTTATTACGCCCGTATGTATATTTACATACGGGTAATTTTTTTAGGAGTGATTTTCATGAACGAAAAAATCAGAAAGATGACATTTACCGCTATGCTCGGAGCAGTCGCCACAGTGCTTATGTTTGTCGATTTCAGCGTGCCGTTTATGCCGAGCTTTATTAAAATGGATATTTCCGAGCTGCCGGCTCTTCTAGCGGGTTTTGCATACGGACCTTTAAGCGGCGTATGCGTGTGTCTGATAAAGAATCTTATAAATCTTCTCAGAACAACAACAAGCGGAGTAGGGGAGCTGTCTAATTTTATGCTCGGCGTTGCGTTTATTCTCCCCTCATCAATAATATATAAGAAAATGAAAACAAGAAAAGGCGCGGTTATAGGCGCTGTTGTCGGTGCTGTTCTTATGGCGGTTCTCAGCCTGCCGATAAACTATTTTATTACATATCCTTTCTATTCGAATTTCATGCCAATGGATGTAATTATTTCAATGTATCAGGAGATTATGCCGAGTGTTGACGGTCTTCTTGCCTGTCTGATAATCTTCAATGTTCCGTTTACATTGATGAAAGGCGTTATTGACGCGATTATCTGTTTTCTTATATATAAACCGCTTTCACCGATTCTTCATAAAAAAACTCAATAAAAATGCAATAAAAGTATTGACTGTAGGCAAAGCCTGATATATAATAGATTGCGTTAAAAATATAACTTAATATCCTTATTAAGAGTAGCTGAGGGAACAGGCCCTTTGAAGCTCGGCAACCTGCTTTAGAGCAAGGTGCTAATTCCTGCGGTATGACCGAAAGATAAGGCGGTATTCAAGACTTATTCTGCGGTCAGACTATGACCGCAGATTTCTTTTGGCTACGAGGGGAAATCAAAAGACAAGGAGTTCTTATTATGGCTAAAAGGCTTTTTACATCAGAATCAGTAACAGAGGGGCATCCCGACAAAATTTGTGACAGAATTTCAGATTCGGTTCTTGACGATATTCTCGCTCACGACCCTAATGCAAGAGTTGCCTGCGAAACATGCGCTACAACGGGTATGATTCTTGTTATGGGTGAAATAAGCTCAGACTATAAGCCCGACATCGCTTCTATCGCAAGAAAGGCAGTTCTCGATATCGGTTATGACAGCTCAGATAAAGGCTTTGACGCCAACACCTGTAATGTTATAGTTGCTCTTGACAAACAGTCGGGCGATATTGCCATGGGTGTTGACAAATCATTTGAGCTCAAGGAAGGTCAGCAGGACGCTTATAATCTCAACGGCGCCGGCGATCAGGGAATGATGTTCGGCTACGCTTGTAACGAAACACCTGAGCTTATGCCGCTGCCGATTTCGCTGGCTCACAAGCTCGCAAAAAAACTGACCGAGGTCAGAAAGAACGGCACACTGCCTTATCTTCGCGCCGACGGAAAAACTCAGGTCACAATCGAATATGAAGACGATAAGCCTGTCGATGTGGAAACAATCGTTGTTTCTTCTCAGCACAGCGCAGATGTTACTCTTGAACAGATTAGAAAAGACATTACTGAAAATGTCATTCTCCCCGTAGTGCCTAAAGAGCTTATGAGAGAGAACACAAAGATATTTGTCAATCCGACAGGCAGATTTGTCACCGGCGGTCCTAACGGCGACAGCGGTCTCACAGGCAGAAAGATTATCGTTGACACCTACGGCGGCTATTCACGCCACGGCGGCGGCGCTTTCAGCGGAAAAGACCCCACAAAGGTTGACCGTTCAGCCGCATACGCAGCAAGATATGTCGCTAAGAATATAGTTGCCGCAGGTCTTGCCGATAAATGCGAAATTCAGCTTGCATACGCTATAGGTGTTGCAAAACCTGTCTCGGTTATGATAGACACATTCTCAACAGGTAAGATTTCAGATGAAAAGCTTTCTGAAATCGTGAACAAGGTGTTTGATCTTCGCCCCGCCGCAATTATCGACACACTCAAGCTCAGACAGCCCATCTATAAGGAGCTTTCCGCCTACGGTCACGTCGGCAGAGAAGAGCTCGGCGTTCAGTGGGAAAAGACGGACAAGGTCGATGAGCTTAAAAAACTTGCACAGGTTTTATAAACAGAAAAGAGGTCTTTTTAATGTCAAAAATTTTCGCCCACAGAGGCTTCAGCGGGAACTACCCTGAAAATACTATGCTCGCTTTCAGAAAAGCCGTAGAAATCGGCGCTGACGGCATTGAGCTTGATGTTCATTTTACCAAGGATAAGGAAATCGTCATTTGTCACGATGAAAAGATTGACAGAACTTCAAACGGTACGGGATATATAAAGGATTACACCTATGAAGAGCTTTGTCAGTTTGACTTTTACGGAAATTTTGAGGGTCAGTTTGAGTTTCAGAAAATACCGACTCTCAGAGAATATCTTGAACTTGTCGCTCCTGTTGAGGGCTTCATGACAAATATCGAGCTCAAGACGGGTGTGTTCGAATATATCGGCATCGAAAAAGCCGTTATTGATATGCTTTATGAATTCGGCGTAAAGGACAGAACTATTCTTTCCTCCTTCAATCACTATACAATTCTTCGCTGCCGTAAAATTGACCCGAGTATCAAGACGGGCTTCCTTTCAGAGTCATGGATTATTGATATGTGGGATTACGCTAAGCAGAACTGCGTTGAGTGTATCCACCCTCATTATGCTTTTCTTACCGCTGAAAACTTCGCTAAAATCAGAAAAGCGGGCGTTGAGGTCAACACATGGACCGTCAATGAATACGAAGACATAAAGAGACTCAGTGAAATGGGCGTTGATATTCTTATAGGCAATTACCCTGACAGAATGATTGAGGTTCTCAGATAAATAACAGGTGAAAACATGAATATTCAGATTTTCGGAAAAACAAAATGCTTTGACACAAAAAAAGCCGAGCGTTATTTTAAAGAGCGCAATATAAAATATCAGTTCATTGATTTAGTTAAATTCGGTATGAGTAACGGCGAATATAACAATATCAAGCGCGCTGTGAGCTCGCTTGACGAGCTTATTGATGAAAACTCAAAAGAATATGAAAAGTGCTTTGTAAAATATCTTGCTTCAGATGAAGCAAAAGAAGAAAAACTGCTTGAAAATCAAGGAATGTTCAGAACGCCTATAGTCAGAAACGGCAAAAACGTAACTGTCGGTTATAAGCCCGAAATCTGGAAAACATGGGAGTAAACTATGACACAGGAAAAAATTGACAGAATAAACGAGCTTGCGAGAAAGTCAAGAACACCCGAGGGACTGACTGACCACGAAAAAGCGGAACAGGCTTTTTTAAGGCGTGAATATATCGACTCTTTTAAAAGAAGTCTTGTTTCTCAGCTCGACAACACATATATTGTTGACGAAAAGGGGAATAAACGCAAAGTGGAGAAGAAGTCGAAGAGGTGACAGCTTCAAAGGTGTATTCCTCTGCCGTCTCGGGAACGGTTGTTGTTTCTGTCGGTATTTCTTCATTATACGATACATTCAGTCTGCACCCAGACGAGGTTTTTGTATAAATTATCGTTATATATTTCAGAGTATGCATTTCGTTTGCATACTCTTTTTTGTTGTCTGAAAATAATTCATTCACAAAGTTCAAAGCGTCCTCTTTGTCGTATTCGGAAACAACTGCCGCAGCGGCTTCACAAATATTTTTAAAGCTATCAGAATATGACACAGACGTAACCGATACATTTTTAATGTTCATCGTGCTTTTGTCAGATGTAATACTTAACAGAATATTATCCGTGAAAGCATAATACGAAGTAATATCTTCGCCCGTGTCGGCTGTCACAAAGTCGGTTCTTGATATTTGCTCCTGACAGCTTTCATTGAATTTACTACAGAATGTATCAATGTTCAGAATATGACTTCTTGCGCACGACGTCATCATAACAATTGAGATAATCAGTAAAAAAGCATATAATTTCTTTATTTTAACCGCCTCCCGCTTAAATTATATTTATCGGAAGGGGAGAGTTATACCACAAAAAAAGTGGGCTGTCGCATTTAGATGCAGAAAGCGTTTTCTTCACCCCGAAGCCGTATAAAGATACTGCGAGTGGGTGAAAAAACGATTAAAAAAGCAAAATTGTTCTGATTATATTATCAATTTGATATTTTGCTTTTTGCTCTGCGCTAAATGCGGCAGTCCCAAAGTTTTTACATTATTTCATTGTCATAGTGAGCCCGCTCACCGCCGATGAATTTAGCTCTTGTCCTTGCGCAGACAACGTTAGCCTGACCTATCTTTCGCACGGATAATCTGACGGGTACAGCGACATCTTTAAGATGCATACCTATGAGCGTATCGCCGATGTCAATGCCTGCGTCAGCCTTGATGTGCTCAAGAGCAACAGGCTCAGAAAATGTTTTGTATGCGGTAGTTGCAAATGAGCCGCCTGCCTTTGGCTGAGGGACAACATTCACAACTTCAAGGTTCTTTCTTTCGGCAACTTCTCTTTCCGTGATTATGGCTCTGTTCAGATGCTCACAGCACTGACAGGCTAAAAATATGCCGTGTTCTTTAAGAATGGGATATATTGCGCCGAAAACAGCCTGTGCGGCTTCAAGCGAAGAGCCTTTGCCTATATCTTCACCGATTATTTCGCTTGAAGAACAGCCTATTACAAGAACGTCATTCTTTTTAAGCTTCGCTTTTTCAATAAACTCCGTTATAATTTGTTTTGCCTGATTAATTTCATTTTCAAACATTTTTATCACCTAAGTCAAATTTTTCCTTGAAATTAAGTTTGTCAAGTGCAAGTGCAACAAGGACAAATACAATACTGCTCAGAACGCACTGAATAATGTTACCGGGAATACTCGAAATCATTGCCGCTACGGCAGCTTCGGATGTGTATGACTCAACAAAATATTTGAGTATAAATTTAGTAACCGCATAGCCGCCGACAGTGATTAAAAGTGACAGAGGAAGTGCAATTATGTTCTTCTTTGTCAGAAGTTTCTTTGCTTTTGAAGAGAACATAAGAACAACAAGAACTCTGATTATCGCAGACGGGAGCATATAATACGGATAGCCCGCAATAAGGTCCGCAAGCGCAAAGCCTATAGCAGAAGACGCCGCCGCATACGGAAGAGGGAGAAGTGAGGCGCAAAGATAAACGATTGCGTCGCCTATATGCGTGTAGCCGCCTATTCCGTTAGGAATATGAATGAAGCCGACAAAAACTGCGCTCAGAGCCGCAAACAGCGCCGAAACAACAATCAAAATTAAATTTTTCTTTTTCATTAGTTAAAATCACTCCTTGATTTTATAATTTAACATATGTATAATATAACAGAAGTGACATTATTAAAATGCACAATTTTAAGTATTTTTAAGAGGACAGTTTATGAAAGAACTTGTGTTTGAAAAAAAGGGGAACGACCCGCTATATGTTCAGCTATATTATTATTTCAGAAGGCTTATCGAATGCGGTCAGCTTGAAAACAATTCAAAAATGATGTCTATTCGCCGCTGCTGTGAGGAATTCGGTCTTTCAAAAACAACAGTGGAAAACGCTTATCTTCAGCTTGCGGCTGAAGGCTATATCATATCAAAGCCCCAGAGCGGATATTATGTCTGTCAGCTTAATTTCACAGAAAAATCAATAGATAAAGAATACTCTTTCAGCGAAGTAAAAAATGAAAAGATAAAGACAGAATATGATTTCACTTCCTCGTCGGTTGACTCTGAAAGTTTCGACTTTTCTCTTTGGCAAAGATATATTAAAAGCGCCCTGAGACAGAGTGAAAGACTCATAAGCTACGGCGATGTTCAGGGTGAATCCGATTTGAGAAACGCCGTCAGCGCATATATAAGCAAGAACCGAAGCGTTGTTTGCAGCAGTGAACAAATTGTCATAGGCGCCGGTACTCAGATACTTCTAAGCATTTTGTGTTCACTCATTCCCGAAAAATGCAGTATTGCCTTTATCGGCTCTTCGTTTGAGAGGGGCGAGGCGGTGTTTGAAGATTACGGTCACGAATGCTTCAGATTCAGAAGTTTTCCCGAAAGTCTTGATGAACTGAGTGAAAAAAATATAAAACTCATTTATATTTCACCGTCTCATTTCACTGAGGAGGGCGATATTCTCCCTATTAATCAGCGCATTGACCTTCTTAACTACGCCAAGAAAAACGACTGCCTTGTCATTGAGGACGATTATGACAGTGAATTTCGTTATTATTCAAAGCCCATACCGTCACTTCAGGGTATTGCCGGAGGAAATGAAGTTATTTATCTTTCGACATTCTCAAAACTGCTTATTCCGTCAATTCGTATTTCATTTATGGTTTTGCCTTTTTCTCTTCTTTCAAAATATAAAGAAAAGGGGAGGCTTTATAATCAGACCGCTTCAAAACTTGAGCAGATAGCACTTTGCCAGTTTATAAGAGACGGTCATCTGAATGTTCAGATAAGAAAGCAAAGAAAACTTTTCTCTCAGAAATCAAAAGCGTTATGTGATGAAATAAAAAAAGTATTCGGTGACAGCGCAAAAGCGAAAATTCTCCCCGCAGGTTATTTAGTAAAGCTGACTTTTAACGGTGCATTATGCAAAGACCTTTCGTTTCTTGCAGGCAAAAAGGGCATACTTATGCCGCCGATAAAGAGTGAAAAAGAATACTCGATAATACTTTCGTGCACTAGTGTGCCTATTAAAAAATACTTTTCGGCATTAAGTGAGATAAAAAGCATTATAAATGAAAAGTCCTCAGAGTGAAAACACGATGAGGACTGATTTTTATTTATCCGTACTGCCGAATCCGCCGTTTCGTATTTCTTCACAGGCGTCGTCCTGAGTTATTCCGAAAGGCAGAAAAATGCCCTGAGCAAAGCCGTCTCCGGCAGAAACCGAAACAGTTTTATTCTCATTTGAAGCATTTGTTATTTTGATAAAAATATGACCTTCGTTTTTTGCCCCGAAATAGTCGCTGTCAATAATACCCACCGTATTATTAAGCTGTAATCTGTATTTAAAGCCCAGTCCGCTTCTCGGGAAAAGCGCAAGAACCCATCCTGTTTCCATTTCAGCTCTTATCCCTGTCGGAATGTTTATGGTTTTCTCAGGCTCTAAAGTGAAAGTAACGGGGGAGTAAAAATCATAGCCCGCCGAGCCCGAAGTCGCTCTTTGAGGCAATTTTATTGCGTCATATATTGAAAAAATAACATCTTCCTCGGCGTCGGGGAAAAGACCGACATAGTCTTTTTTAAACTGTTCAAAGCTGACCTTATAAAACTTAGCTATTCTGTGCATTTATATCATTCCTTTATTTTTTTGATATTATCTCATTTATGGCAAATCTTGTCAACATTATTGTTATAAACTTTGCCGATAATATAACCGGGTGATTTTATGAATAATGATTTTAGAAAAAATATTGAAAACGCTTTAATGCTTGACTTTTCAAAAAATATCGAAAACGCAAGCGCAAAGGAGCTTTATAGCGCAATCGGCAAGGCTTATAATTCATACTGCACTATGAGGTATGCGCCTGAGCGTGACGAAAAGCGGGCCTGTTATTTCTCGGCTGAGTTTCTTATAGGGAAGCTGACAAAATCCAATCTTTTTAACTCGGGGCTTCTCGACGAAACCGAAAAATTTCTGAAATCTAAGGGCAGAAGTCTTGATGAGTTTGAAAACTTTGATGATCCTGCGCTCGGTAACGGCGGTCTCGGGAGACTTGCCGCATGTTTTCTTGACAGCGCCGCAAGTTGTGACATACCCCTTGACGGCTACGGCATACGCTATAAATACGGATATTTCCGACAGAATATTGATGATAACAAGCAAAAGGAAGAAGCGGACAACTGGCTCGCATTTTATGACGCTTTCGGCATGAAGCGTGAAGAAAAAGCCGTTGAGGTATGCTTTAACGACTTTAAGGTCAAGGCTGTTCCTTATATCTATTTTATACCCGGCTTCAGAAATGAAAGGCTTAATAAGCTTGTGCTCTTTGACGCTCAGCCTTTAAACGGCTTTGACTATTCTTTATTCGACAAGGGCGAATATATGAAAGCCTATTCGGAGCTTATTGAAGCAAATGTAATTTCAGCCTCTCTTTACCCTAACGACAACGGCGCTGAGGGCAAAAAGCTCAGACTTAAACAGCAGTATTTCTTTTCCTCGGCTTCGCTTCAATATATAATTAAGGAGCTTATTGACAGCTCAAAAAATATTGACGAAATTGAAAAATATATATCCGTTCAGCTTAATGACACGCACCCTGTTATATCAATCCCCGAGTTTATCCGTCTTATGATGCAGCTTGGGAAAGACTTTGATTTTGCATTTGAAAAAGCAAAAAAGATTTTCGCTTACACTAATCATACCGTTCTTGCGGAGGCTCTCGAAAAGTGGGATATTTCTCTTTTCAAAGAGGTTTTGCCCGACATATATAATATAATTGAACTTATTGAAAAGCGGCTTGAAAATGAATTTTCTACTGATCAGGCGGAAAAAATCAGAATAATCGACGGCAAGGCTGTTCACATGGCAAATCTTGCCTGCTATGTTTCTAAGAGCATAAACGGCGTAGCAGCCATTCATTCCGAAATAATAAAAGAAATCACGCTTAATTCATGGTATGAGATATACCCCGATAAATTCAACAACAAAACTAACGGCGTAACTCAACGAAGATGGCTGTTTCTGGCAAACCCCGAGTTATATCGGCTTCTCGAAGAGCTGACGCACGGCAAAATTAACACTGATTTTTACAGCATAAAAGAAATTGAAAAGTACTCTGACGATAAGACTGTTCTTGACAAGCTGTTTTCAATAAGAAAAGAGAATAAGAGAAAGCTGTGCGAATACATCAGCGAAAAAGAACACATTAATCTTGACTGCAATTCGGTGTTTGATGTTCAGATAAAACGCCTGCATGAATACAAGAGACAGCTTATGAATATTCTTGCTATTATCGGCATTTATCTGAGGATAAAAGAGGGGAGTATAGTTTCTTTCCCGAAAACGGTATTTCTTTTCGGCGCAAAATCAGCCCCCGGATATCACATGGCTAAAAAAATAATTGAGTTTATAAATGTTGTCGCCGGTAAAATCAATGATGATGAAGAGACAAATGAAATTATAAAAATAATATATGTTTCGAACTATGATGTCAGCTATGCCGAAAAAATAATTCCTGCGGCGGATATTTCGGAGCAGATATCGCTCGCCGGCAAAGAAGCATCAGGCACAAGCAACATGAAATTTATGATGAACGGTGCTGTCACTCTCGGAACTCTTGACGGCGCAAATATCGAAATAACAGAAAAAGCCGGAAAGGAAAACAACTATATTTTCGGACTTAATGAAGAGGAAGTCAGAGAATACGAAAACCGTTATGACCCGCTTGATGAATATGAATCAAATGATGAAATAAAAAGAATAATTGACACTCTGAAAGACGATAGTTTTTGCGAAGAAAGCAGATTTGAAGAAATCTATAATTCACTTCTTAATGAAGACAGATATTTTGTATTAAAGGATTTGCCCGATTATATTAAGACAAAAATTAAAGCGATAAAAGACACACAGGATAAATATACTTTTATGAAAAAGTGCCTTTTAAATACAGCAAATTCTGCCGGATTTTCCTCCGACAGAACGATAAAGGAATACGCTGAAGATATATGGTTCAAAGAATGTTAATCAGCTCTGACAGGCTATTTATTGTATAAACAGGAACAATATCACTGCGTTTTTCACATTTTCTTGAATTGAACCAACAGGTGTCTATACCGGCGTTTATTCCGCCTAAGATATCCGAAGTGAGCGAGTCGCCGATAATAAGATATTTTTCTTTATCGAAGCATCCTATCTCTTTGAATACCTTATCAAAAAATGCTTTTTCGGGCTTCTGAACGCCTAAAACTTCTGATATAAACACCTTGTCTATATATTTTAGAAGACCCGAAAGTGAAAAACGCAAATGCTGTGTGTCAGCGAAACCGTTTGTCACAATATTCACGCTGTAGCCCGAAGAACACAGCCGGGCGCATACCTTATCGGCGCCGTCTATAATTTCACCCTGTAAGCCCAGCAAATCATGATAGGTGAGGTTAAAATCAGCGGCATCGCCGTCAATACCGGTCGCTTTTATAAACTCATAATAACGGATAAAACCGATATCATCTTTTTTAACCTGACCCTTTTCAAACCGTTCCCATACACTGCGGTTTATATCGGAATATTTCTCATAGAGACTCAAAGTCGGCTCAATCCCTTTAGCTTCCAGAAGCTTATAAAACGCATTCTTTTCGGCGCTCTGAAAGTCAAGAAGCGTATCATCGGCATCAAGCAATAAATATTTGTATTTCATTATATTTTGTCACCTCGAAAAAATTTTAATATATTTTTTAAGTGTTGTCAACAAGAGGTATGCGGTTATTGATTTTTAGCCTTAAATATGATAGAATACAAAAAAGTTTGGGGGTGTGATTATGGGAAACACTTTTATCGAAGGCGTTGATCCCGACGGACTTAAAGATATTGCTGACATAAAATATATGATTTGCTATATTATCAGCAGTGTTGATGAACCGCTGACAAAAGCGCTTATAAATGACATTTTACAGGATGATTATTCGCTTGCAAATTATTTTGAGGTTAATCAGGCTTTGAGCGAGCTTCTCAGGGCGGGCACGCTCAGAACCGAAACAAGAGACGGGGAAGAGATACTCATTCTCAATAAAGACGCTGTTGAGCCGACTATGTTTCTCAAAAATTCGCTTCCGAGAAGCATCAGAGAAAAAGCTATTAACTGCGCCGTCAAGCTTCTGACACGCTCAAGGCGAGAACGCGAAAACGAAATCACCGTTGAAAAGCTTGACAGAGGCTATAATGTTACTTTCACTCTTTTTGATGTGAATACGGAATTTATGAAACTGACAATTTATGTTTCGGACGAATGTCAGGTCGAAGTGGTGAAGCAGAATTTTCTTAGCGACCCGAGTAAGTTTTATTCAAATATCATTTCTTCGCTGACGGTGTAGGGGAGTAGTGTAGCTTTTTAATTACAAATAATTAATCAAAACCACCGGTTCAACCGGTGGTTTGATCAGCCCCTTCAAGGGGCTATT